>JAWKLL010000061.1:0-16438 GCA_041392765.1 Saprospiraceae bacterium | reverse complement strand
CCACTCCGCCACTTCCTATCGGCATACAAGGTTTTCGTACCATACGAGAAGATGGGTATAAATACATTGATAAAACCCAATACATTCACCGCATTGCTACCAACGGAAAATATTACTTTCTATCTCGCCCGCGTCGATTTGGTAAGTCCATTACCTTGTCCACACTACACGAACTATATACAGGCTGCCGCGAACTCTTCCACGGGCTATGGATTGAAGACAAATGGGATTGGAATAAAAAGCATCCGGTTATACACATCACCTTGACGGGGTCGGGGTATCCACAGCTTACCCTTACGGAGGCACTCAATTACAAGATTGGCATGGCTTTTTCGGAAGCAGGCTTGCCCCCCGTGGAAGGCACTCCAGGCAATCGGTTTGAATCCCTCATCACGCAACTATCAACACAGGGTAGAGTGGTTGTCCTCATCGACGAATACGATGCCCCTATCATACACCACCTCGGCAAGGACACTGCCAAAGCAATAGAGGCACGCGAAACGCTTAGGGAGTTTTATGGGATACTGAAAAACAACGACAACTTGCTCGAACTCGTCTTCATCACAGGAGTGAGCAAGTTTTCTAAGGTGGGTATCTTTTCGGGGCTGAACAACCTTGAAGATTTAACCCTCCATCCGTCCTTTGCAACTATGCTGGGTTATACACAGCAAGAACTAGAGGATAACTTCGCCGAAGAGCTGGAACAAACGGCTACACAGCTTAAACTCAGCAAAGAGCAGGTGTTGGAACAGATGCGCCTTTGGTACAACGGATACCGCTTCGAAGCGGATGCACAGCGTGTCTATAATCCCGTATCCTGCAACCTTTTCCTGAGTCAGAAGAGATTTTATAATTTCTGGTTTGCCACTGGCACTCCCACCTTCTTAGTGCAAATACTCAAGCAGGAAGGGATGTTCGATCTACACTTCCCCGCTATGAATCTCAACGGGTTCGAAAGCTTCGATTTAGAGCGGCTCAAACCCGTATCTATCCTCTTCCAAACGGGCTACCTCACCATACAAAGCAAAGATGAAGACGGCTTGGTTTTGCTCGACTATCCGAACAAAGAGGTAAGGGATTCCATGTTGGAAGTCCTCATCGAAGGCTTCGTAGGGGTGGATGCAGAGTTTTCGTCAGCACTTATTATCAAGATTCGAAACGCCTTCCGCGATAATAATTTGGAGGCATTCGTTCGCATTCTTCAAGGCGTATTCAAGGGGCTGCCTTATTTCTTGCATGAACGCTACCCCGAAAAATTTTTCCATGCCGCTATCCATCTGCTGTTCTCCCTCCTCAACGTCCGTATCCGCAGCGAGGTGTGTACCTCCGACGGTCGCGTGGACAGCGTAGTGGAAACCGACTCCCACGTTTATATCCTCGAATATAAACTCGACGAAAGCGCAGCGGCTGCCTTGGAGCAGATACGACGCAAACAATACTACCAGGCATTCTGGCAACTTGGCAAACCCGTTGTAGGAGTAGGCATCAATTTCTCATCCGAAACCAAGAACATCGCCGATTGGAAGGCTGAAATAATGTAGTAAGGCCTATAGCCCCAATAGGCGTCTATTAGCAGCTTTGTCCATGCCTGCATCAGCAAAGTCGTCGAAAGCTTTGGTTGTCACGTCTATGATGTGTTCTTGTATGAAGGGAGCGCCTTCGCGTGCACCTTGTTCTGGGCTTTTTATACAACATTCCCACTCTAACACGGCCCAGCCATCGTATCCATACTGCGACAGTTTGCTAAAGATGCCTTTGAAATCCACCTGCCCGTCGCCCAAGGAACGGAATCTTCCGGCGCGGTTCACCCAGCTTTGGAAACCGCCATACACACCCTGCTTGCCCGTAGGATTGAATTCTGCATCCTTGACATGGAAAGCAAAAATGCGATCGTGATAATGGTCTATGAAGGTGAGATAGTCCAAGTGTTGCAATATAAAATGGCTGGGGTCGTAGTTGATACCCGCGCGTGGATGCTGCCCCACCGCATCGAGGAACAATTCAAAAGATACGCCATCGTGCAAGTCTTCACCAGGGTGGAGTTCAAAACCAATGTTTACGCCAGCATCTTCAAAAGTATCCAGAATGGGCATCCAGCGCCGAGCTAGTTCACCAAAACCTTCTTCTACCAAACCAGCAGGGCGTTGTGGCCAAGGATAAACATAAGGCCACAGCAACGCACCACTGAAGCTGACATGAGAACGCAGCCCAAGATTTTTGCTCGCTTGAGCTGCCCACTTCAGTTGTTGCACAGCCCATTCGGTGCGAGCTTGTGCATTACCGTGTACGTGTGCCGGCGCAAAAGCATCGAACAAACTGTTGTAAGCAGGATGTACTGCCACCAATTGCCCCTGTAGGTGGGTGCTTAGTTCTGTTATGGTTAGTCCATAGCCGGCAATTTTGCCTTTTAGCTCATCGGCATAAGTGGTGCTAGTGGCGGCCTTTTCTAAGTCGATCAAGCGGCTTTCCCATGTAGGTATCTGTATGCCTTTATAGCCGAGTTGAGCCGCCCACAAGCAGATATTTTCCAAACTGTTGAACGGAGCTTCATCTCCCATAAATTGAGCCAAAAAAATACCAGGCCCCTGTATCGTTTTCATAGACATTTTTTTTTCAAACGTCGCAAATATACCTAAAATAGTAATAAAATGTGGCTTCTACCTTTCGTGCCTTTCGTGCGGTTCCCCCGCCCACCTTTCGTGTTTTTCGTGCCTTTCGTGGTTCATGCCTTTCCCCCGCCACCTTTCGTATCTTTCGTGCCTTTCGTGGTTCCCCCCCGCCCACCTTTCGTGTTTTCGTGCCTTTCGTGGTTACCCCCGCCCACCTTTCGTGCTTTTCGTGCCTTTCGTGGTTACCCCCCCCACTTTTCGTGCCTTTCGTGCCTTTCGTGGTTACCCCCCCGCCCACCTTTCGTGCTTTTCGTGCCTTTCGTGGTTCCCCCACACATCATCTGAATCAGAATTTACAGGATGGCAGAATTTACAGAATTTTACACATCAAACAAATACACATTTTACACACATACCCCCATACACATATACACATTTAACACATATACACATTCAACACATTCAAAAAATCCTGTCTAAAAAAAACATGACACACCTCTCAACGCCGAAAAAGTTGTAATTTCGTCGCGAATCACAACAATACAACATGAACCGTAAGACACTTTGGCACACTTTCTTTTTAATGGTACTTATTGTGGGGCTGGGCAGCTGCGTGAGTGACCCCAAAACGAATAGCTCCGATACAGAAGCAACCGAGGACATCAGCGGTATTGCCTTCAAGCACACAGATAACACCGTCTCTATACGCTTAGCCGCCGAACCTGATCGCGTAAGCCCCTTCCTCACAACCAGCGGGTATGCCCGACCCATATATGAGCAGATATTCATCCCTTTACTGGAGTACGACCCTGAGACTTTCGAGCTGCGACCTGCATTAGCTAAAGCCCGCCCCGCTGTTGCCGAGGTTTCCGAGATCCCTATGCAGGTGGGATGGCTTATACGTTTGAACTTTTTGAAGATGCTACTTTCAGCGATGGTCATCCCGTGACAGCGGAAGATGTGGTGTTTTCCCTGAAGTTGCTCTTCAACTACAACGTTCAGGAATCCACGCCCCACCGCGCTTCTTTTGCGACCTTAGCCGATGCGCAGATCGACCCTTCCAATAAGCGCAAATTCACCCTCCTTACCAACGACAAACACATCCATGGAGAGGATGCGCTGGCGGGTGTCAATGTCTATCCACGCCACATCTTCGATCCTAATGGCTTGTTGGACAAATACACTTTAGCCGACCTCATCGCTAATGGCGAAACCCTCGCCGCCAACGAGGATTTGAAAGCACATGCCGACATGTACCTCAGTGCACCTTTTTCTCGCGATCCCGCTAAACTTATTGGTGCTACGCTTATGTGTTGCGCCAATGGGAAGATGGCCAGTATATCACCATGGCACGCGATAAAGATTGGTGGGCCGATAAGCATGTCAAAGCTCATCCCCACTTCATTGCCCGCCCTGACAGCTTAGTATTCCGATTCATCCCAGATCAAATCACAGCCGTCAATGCCCTCAAAGACGAATTGGTGGACGTAGTCATGCAAGTGGATGCTCAAGCTTTCGATGAACTCAAAGCCAATGAGTTTGCCAAAACGCATTTCAATTTTTACACACCCTCCACCTTTATCTATACTTTTGTAGCTATTAACAACAAGGATATCCGTCTCAATGACAAGCGGGTACGCCGGGCATTGGCTCATTTGCTCGATGTAGATTTACTTATCCAAAATGCCTACGCTGGGTATGGCGTTCCTATCACAGGCCTGTTTTGCCTTCCAAATCGTACTACGATTCCTCCCTTCAGCCTATTGGCTTCAATTTGGAAGCGGCCAAGCAATTATTGGCCGATGCAGGCTGGAAAGACACCAACCAAAATGGCATCGTGGATAAAAATATCAATGGAGAACAGGTCGAAATGGATTTGGAATATTTAGCCACCCCTGGTAGTCGTTTTGCCAATACTGTGGCAGAAATACTCAAAGACAATGCAGCGCAGGTGGGTATCAATGTGCGCATCACCCCCCGCGAGTTTCGCGCCATGTTGGGGGAAGAAGTAGCCCGCCGTGAGTATCAGCTATACGCAGGGGCTGCTGCCAGCTACCAACTCCCCGACGACTTTTTCCCCGTTTTGCATACGGCTAGCAATACGGCTCGCGGACAAAATCGCACCCAGTTCGGTACCCCCGAAACGGATGCCTTGATTGAAAAAATACAAACCACGATGGATGTTGCCCAGCGCGATAAACTTTACAAATCGTTTCAACGCATCGTATATGATGAGCAACCCATGATTTTCCTCTTGTCACCTCAAGAACGATTGGTCATTAGCAAGCGGTTCAAGCCACAGCTTTCGTCCTTATCGCCCAATTTTGTGGTGCGCAATTTTGTACATTTGCAAAAATAATCTTCGGATAGTCAACAGTCGAATGAAGCATTTTTTTCTTACTGGGGTCGCCCTCTTGCTGGCATGGGCGGCACTTAGCCAATCTGATACCACCATTTATAAGGCCGTGACGGAGATGCCGCGTCTGCTCACCCCCTGCGAAACACTGGACACAACGATGGCGGCCAAGCAGCAATGCGCCAACCAAATCATGCTGCAATACGTGTATGAACGCGTCGTGTATCCACAAGCGGCCATACAACAAGGAATCGAGGGTACCGCCGTCATCACTTTTGTCGTGGAAAAAGATGGTAGCATAAGCGGTACGCAGATAGCACGCGATTTGGGCGGAGGTACAGGCCCCGCTGCCCTGAGCGTGGTACTGCGCATGCAGGAGGACGGGATTCGTTGGGTGCCAGGCCAGATGAATGGACAACCCGTTAGGGTGCAGTTCAATTTGCCTATCCGCTTTAAATTGGAAGACCCCGACCCCTTCGTACTCGTAGGGCGCGATACGGTTTATACCCAATTCGATGAGGCACTTTCCTTCAAAGGAGGGGTGGAAGCCCTTCAGACTTTCTTAGCTGATGCACTGACCTATCCGGCTTCGGGCAATGAGGATTGCCGTATGGGGCAAATTGATATCCAAGTACTCGTAGAATCCGACGGCAATGTCCGCATCTTAGATGTGACGGACTACAACGACCTGGGCTTCGATTTCTGGTATGCGGCTATCGATGCCGCTACTTCCACCTATGGGCAATGGAATCCTGCCCGTTTTCAAGGTAGGGCGGTGAACTCCGCTTTTGACCTCAGCCTTTCTTTTACCCCCGTTGACCCCGGGTGCGCCGCCGCTGCCGATGCCTTTGTAGCTGCACACAACGCCGCAAACGAAGGCGTTGACATGGTAAATGAAGGAAGGGTAGAGGAGGGCTTAGCGAAAATATCAGCTGCCGTAGCAGCCTTTCCCGACGATGCCCAACTACGCTCTTTACGCGGACAGGTGTATCTGAGCCAAAACCAGCTATCGGAAGCTTGCGAAGACCTCCGTTGCCCGCCGCATCGCACTCATGCGCTGGTTCGACGGGGTCATCGATGTAGTATGTAAGTGACGGAGGAAACTATTCAACTATTGATTCAAAGTGGACAAATCTTCCCGCAGATACTCGCCGATGAATACGCGGATTTTCGCAGACATATCAGCGGATTTTGCGGAAAAATCTGCGTCAATCAGCGGGAAAAAATGCCTAAGTGAAAAGACGGAAATAACCACCCCCATTTTTTCTGCCGATTCGCGAATATTTTCACGCAAGCTCCTTTTAGTCGCTTGCTTAGAAAATTTTAGCGAATCAAAAATGGGGGCAGTTATTTTTAATCCGTCACTAATACTTTGCTTTTGATTCAGCAAAGTTTTCTAAACCCTTATACTTGTTCAGCTATACGGGGACAGACGCTTGAGGCACTGATGGAATAAGTCTATTCTTCTTCCTGCCCCATCTGGTTGTCGGCATGCAGGCGTTGGAAGAGCGTATCCACCCGATACATTTCGTCCAAGGTGTCATCCTCATATAAGGCTATGTCGGGCATTCGGCGCAGTTGTTTGCGCAGTCTTTGTGCCAACGCTTGCCGCAGTCGTGTATGTTCTTCCTCCAAATGCAGCATTACCCCCTGTTTGTTCTCTGTATTCCAGATGCTCAGGTAGATTTTAGCCAGCGTTAGGTCAGGCGACATTTTTACCTCGGTCACTGTCACTAAGGGTTCTGCGCCGTAAATATAGGTGCCCTGCTCTTGTAGCACCATGCTGAAGTGACGCTTCACCGTCTCCGCCACCTGTCGTTGTCTCTTGGTTTCCATCTGGTATTATCTTATCCTATGTTGGGGAATCTTGTAGCCACTATGGGGCTGCTTTTTCCACAATAGTTGTTTTGTAACCGACTGCAAAGTAACTAAGAACTTGCCTAAAAAATTCCTGCACGAGCGAAAATGAGTAATTTTGAGCAAAACAAGGCAGGAAAAACGACATCACGCCATCGGTATCAACAATCCGCAATGACCACCGGCAGGTTGTACGCCAGCCCGCCTTCCGATGTTTCCTTGTAGCGCCCGTTCATATCCAAGGCAGTATCCCACATCGTTTTTACCACGGTATCGAAGTTCACGATGGCGGAATCTGGGTCGCCATCCAACGCCAAATTGCTGGCAGTGATGGCCTTGATAGCCCCCATTGTGTTGCGTTCTATACACGGTATCTGTACTAACCCGCCTATGGGGTCGCAAGTCAGCCCCAGATGGTGTTCCATGGCTATTTCTGCCGCCATCAACACCTGTCTCGGCGACCCACCCAATAATTCCGTCAACGCCCCAGCCGCCATAGCGGAAGAAACGCCTATCTCTGCCTGACATCCTCCCATCGCCGCCGAAATGGTAGCTTTTTTCTTGAATATGCAGCCAATCTCCCCAGAGGTATAGAAAAAACGGCGCACATCGGCCACACCCTCATAATCACAGAAGCAGTAGTAGTAGAGCAGCACCGCTGGTATTACGCCCGCAGCCCCATTGGTGGGCTAGGTCACTACGCGCCCCAGCGACGCATTTTGCTCATTGACGGACAGCGCAAAACACGATACCCATTTATTGATGGTACTGAACGTCTGGGGCTGTTGCCGTATCCATTGCAGCCATTCGCGTGCATTGTCAAAGGCCATCGATGTTCCCATCAACCGCTCCTTCAGCGCCTTGGCTCTGCGTTTTACTTGTAGCCCGCCGGGCAATATACCCTCTCTTTGGCAACCCGTGAACACACAGTCCAGCATCGTCTCAAAAATGGCCTGTATGCGGCGGTTGATTTCCGCTTCCTCCCGAAAACGCAATTCATTTTGGTGCACCACCTCCGAGATAGGCCAACCTGTTTCCTCGGTGTGTTGCAGCAGTTCCTGCCCCGAGTCGATGGGGTAAGGCAAATCCACCTGGGATACTCCTTCCTTCGACTCCCCTTCCTTCTCAATAAAACCGCCCCCCACGGAAAAAAACGTAGCCTCGTGCATAATCTTTCCTTTGCGGAAAGCAAAAAAGGTGAGCGTGTTGGGGTGTTGCGGTTTCTCGTGTCGGTGAAAAACAATGTCTTTAGACGGAAAAAACGATACCTCGCGCCCATTCACCCGCAGGATGTGGCTTTCTTTGATACGTGCCACGCTGGCAGGAATCAGCTCCGTGGGCATCGTCTCAGGCGCAAACCCCTCCAAGCCTAGCTGCACGGCTACGTCGGTGGCATGCCCCACGCCTGTTTTAGAAAGCGAGCCAAACAGGTGTATCTCTATGCCGTCTGGCTCGAGGGCGGCTATTTCCTGCGCAAACCGCAATGCCGCTTTCCAAGGCCCCAGCGTATGCGAGCTGGAAGGCCCCACGCCGATTTTGTAAATATCGAAAATACTCAGTCGCTCCATAGATGGTTAGGGGTAATAATAATAGCTAATATCCGGTGGTGGACGGATGTTGTGATGGGGCATCCCCCTCGGTTGCACCGAGGCGGTCGGGTGCTACCTCCATCCCACCCGTGGCTAAGCCCCACGGGCGGGGTTCCGTTCGCCCCCTTGCCCAGCTCCACTGCGTTCCGCCGTCCTCGCTGACGCATTGGACGACCCTTACAGCTTTGCCCTGCGAAATTACTATAACTTAGATTAGGAAAGAAAAAAATAATAAACAGGCAGCGGCCAGCCACCTTCCTTCGTTTTATGGATAGTTTGATGATATAGGCGTTGAAATTATCATGGAGAAGCAGCCCCCAGCTTTATACTCACTAGTTTACAATCGGGGCTGCTTTTCTTTTTTTACTAGATAACGTAAATTATGGATAATAAATCGAACACTAAAGATATAAACAATTGATAGACAGTCAGATATTTTCCGTGTGAAGGATAGAAGCGGACGTATCGGCTCAGCCGATACTGGAGCGGATAGCCTGACCCCTGTTTTGCAGGGGGCACACCCCAAAGGTTTGATTTTCAACTTCTTACCTTGGGCTGTAATCCATGATTCACGTTAGATAGTAAATTGACGGATAAAATAAACTGTTCAATTTTTCAGAAAAAAATAGAACAGTTTATTTTTATCCCGTCCCTTACTCAAAATTCACAGTCGGAGCCTTATCTGCACCTTCCTGTGCTTCGAACTGGGCTTTTTGGTCAAACCCAAAAATGTTGGCGAAGAAGCTGGCAGGGAAACGGCGCACCTTTTTGTTGTACCCTGTTACTACTTCGTTGAAGTTTTGCCGAGCTACCGCAATGCGGTTTTCCGTGCCTTCAATCTGTACCTGTAGGTCGCGGAAGTTGGCGTTGGCTTTCAGCTCTGGGTAGCTTTCTACCGTCACCAATAAGCAGCCCAAAGATTGCGACAACTGCGACTGTGCCTCCTGAAATTGCTGCATAGACTCCTGTGTAAGGTTGGTAGGGTCTATCTTCACGCTCGTCGCATTCGCACGGGCATTGGTGACGGCTTCTAATGTGCCACGCTCAAAATCAGCAGCTCCTTTTACGGTATTTACCAAGTTGGTAATCAAGTCGGAACGGCGCTGGTACTGGGTTTGTACGTTCGACCATTCCTTAGCTACATCTTCTTCAGCATTCACAAAGCCATTGTAGCTGCTGCATCCGCCCATGAAAAGGAGGAGGAGTAAAACCAGTCCTATTCCAATAGTGGTAATCGATCTCATTTTTGTTTTTTATGGTTTGGTTCAAAAATAATGCATTTTGGGGATTGTGACGAAGTTTTTTGCGAGTAGGGTAGCCTCCACTAAAAAAGTCAAAGCACCCTTTTACTCACACCCTATGGGCGACCCATCTGGCATAGTGGGTGCTTCCGGCACCTTGAAGGTGGAGGGATTTCTTCGGAATTGCTCGATTTGTTCCAACAAATAGCGGGCGTGCGCTTTGTCGGCACTATTGGCAGGGCTGTTGGCAATGCGTTCGGGCAGTACGCCCTGCATATCAATAAGGGAAGATAAGGCAGCGGCTGCTACTTGCTGCTGTATATCTTGCCGAGCCGCCAAGGTCATCAAGTGGTAAACAAATCGCTGTTCTGTGACACGTGCTATGGCATGGTGGTAATCATCGGCACCGGTTTGCACTTGTTCTTGAAATTGCTTGCGCAACGTAGTCAGCAGTTCCGTAGCCGAAAGGTAATAGGGTTTTCTGGCGGCTTGTTCCACCAAACGCGCCAATCGTTGTGGGTGCAGGAGGAAATCCAAGGTGTAGTCCGTAGCCGTCTCGGCAGCAGCCAAGGGGTCTAAAGTTACGCCTGTATGAACCTTGAATTGCTCGCGCCCGCGTTCGTAGCCATAAGCAGGTGGTGGAATGAGTTCCAACAGATGGGGCGGTATGGCCAAGTAGGACGGCGACAGTGTTTCCAGAATAGCTTTCAAGGCGTTGCGTTGCACGTCATTGGCCAAAAAATCAGTTTTGGGTGCAGCCCCCGCATCGCGTACACTGTATGCGTAGTCCACTCCGCCCACTACTTTGGCGGCAGCCTCTACCTGATAGCGGTGCATGAAATAAACCGGCACCAACACATCTTCCAAAGTGGATAGAGGACTTCCTACGGGTATTTGTTGTTCGCTGAAATTTAGCAGGGCTTTTCTGCGCAACAACCCCAGCCGCCTCAACTCATCGCTGACAGATTGGCCGTTGTCCCACAGATGGCCGTGGGGATGAGCACCACCCGGCGCACGGGCATCGGGGTCGGACAGATAGATTAAGCCCATTTTTTCATTTTCCGCCAAGATGTCGGCTAATGCTTTCGCTTCATCCGTGCCTGCGGGAAAATCTTGGTATCCATACAGGATGGTGCGTTTGTCCCAAGCGCCCATTCCCGTATCATAAGCTTGGCTAAAGTCGATATCTCCATTGGTGTCGATGCGGAAGTAGGGATGAGGGTAGTCCATTACGGAAGCGCGATCGTTGTAGCTGGCGGCAAAGTTGTGGGCCAGCCCCAAGGTATGCCCAATCTCGTGGGCGGATAGTTGCCGAAGCCGCGCCAGTGCCATTTCCAATAGCCGGGGATCGGCATCGCTGCCGTTTTGGTAGGCATCCACCACGCCAGCGGCGATGAGGAAGTCTTGCCGCACCCTAAGGCTGCCTAAAAGCACGTGACCTTTGATGATCTCGCCCGTGCGAGGGTCCACTACCGAACTGCCATAGCTCCAGCCACGGGTGCTGCGGTGTGTCCAGTTGATGACATTGTAGCGCACATCCATCGGGTCGGCATCCTCGGGGAGTACTTCCACGCGGAAGGCGTTGCGGTAGCCGGCTGCTTCAAAAGCCTCGTTCCACCAGCGGCCACCTTCCAGTAGCGCCGAGCGGATAGGTTCTGGCGTGCCCCTGTCCAAGTAATAGACGATAGGCTCAACGGCCTCGCTGATAGCTGCTGCCGGATTTTTCTTTTGCAGTCGGTGCCGTGTGATAAACCGCTTGACCAACGGCTGGTCGATGGGGGTGGCGTAGTCGTAATAGCTGAAAGGAAAATACCCCGAACGAGGATCGAACACCCTGGGGGTGTAGCCGTCGTCGGGCAGTTGTACAAAGCTGTGGTGTTGGCTGACCGTTACCGCCGAGGGGTCGGGGGTGACGCTGCGGATGTGGCTGCCTTGTGCTTCGCCCGTGAGGGTGACCAATGCATCAAATTCCGTGTTTTTTGGAAAAGCGCGGCAACGATCCATGTTGATCATACAGCGGCTGGCATCTACTTTATAGGTGCCTTGTTTGCTGTTTTTGAGCCGATCTGCAATGCCGTGGGCATCGCGCAGGAGGAACGGTGTCAAATCGATCAACACCCGGTCGCCTTCCACGGCTTCGGCTTTGAAGCCCCAAATTACCGACTGTGCGAAGGCATCTGAGACCGATTGCCGTTCTTCGGCGTTATCGCTCATGGCACGGTATTGATAGTTGGGTTGTATAAGGAGTACATTGGGGCCGGATTTCACAAACTTGACAATGCGATCTGCGCCTAATTGGTTGCGATCCAAGCCTATATCGTTGGAACCCACGCCTCCAGTAAGGCTATTGACGTAGAGGAACTCTTCCTCCCAGCGATTTACCAATAGATAAACTTTGCCCGTAGTGGCTTGCCAGTAAAAGGTGAAATAGCCCTCATGTGCTTCGCATGAAACGGTGATGCTGGCGATGGTTTTGGGCGGCTTGACCGTGTCTTGGCTTTTTAACCAGCCAGACAGTGCCAGTAGGCTCACTAATAATATTATGTTTCTCATGGCGTGGATTGGTTTGTCACAAATATAGAACAACTCGCGTTGAATATGCAAAAATATCGAAACCGAAAGCGTTTCCAGCATCTCCATTGAACATTGGTCATTCTTACGGGTGCGCCCCCGCCATCGTCCTTCGTCCTGGCGCTGGGTGCTTTGGTCGTTCCTCCCGACGCCCCTTGTGCGTTGCGCCGTCCCGGCACCGCGCTTCGCCCTTCGGGTTGCGCGGGGAGAATGCTAAGTGTTTACAAACGTTTACAAACGACATTAAACGTCTATGATACGACTCTTGGCGCTATGCAGGCACATCTTTGTTGGAAAATGACCAACTAATGAACTTGTCTATAGCTATGTTGTCCATCAAAGAAGACCCGTACATCGGTGTAAATACCAAAACTTATGATGCGTCGTTCCCGCAGCGTATGCGACAAATGGGCGGTGCGTACTGGTCGGCGGAGGCTAAATACTGGCTGCTGCCCTATACTTTCACCAACTGGAATCTGCTCAAGCACCATTTCCTGGAGGCCAACTTCCATTTCGAAGCTGGTTTTATTCCCCCAGCAGAAGGTATCGTAACCGTGCAGCCCACTCCGCCCCCAGCCGTTGCGGACGAGGTGATAACGCTGTCGCCCCACCCCAGCGACGGGCGGTACATGCGGCTGTACCTGCCCAAGTGCCTGACACCGACTTACCTCACGACCGTCAAAAATATACACGGGCGACGTTGGAATCCCGATGCCTTGGCGTGGGAGTTGCCGCTCACGCAGGTGAGCCTCCGCTTCATTCGGCAGTATCTGCCCGATGTGGTGCAATGGACGTTCACGCCCGCTGCCGACTTGCCGGAGCGGTTGGACGCACCCCGACCGCAACGTAAGGCCACGCAGACCGTGTCAGCCCGCTACGAAGCGGCCGTCGTAGAACTGGAGCAGGTGCTGATGTTGAAGCGGTATAGCTGGCGGACGATAAAGACTTATCTAGCTGCATTCCGACAGTTCATTATGTTTTACAACGACCTACCGCCTAGTCAGCTAACCCGTTCGCATATTGATGCTTTCATCCTACACCAGATTAAGACCAAACATATCTCTGAATCTCATCAGAACCAAATACTGAGCGCCATCAAACTGTTCTACACCGAAGTGGTGGACAAGGAACGTGAAGTGAGAAATATGATACGCCCGAAACGTTCCCAAAAATTACCACACGTACTCACAGAAAACGAGATTGTACGCCTGCTAAAGGCTGCACAAAACATAAAGCACCGATGTATCCTGATGCTTATTTATTCAGGCGGCCTGCGGCTTGGCGAGCTTGTACGCTTGCGCCTTCAAGATCTGGAGCCAGAAGCGGGGCGAATGTTTGTGTATGGAGGGAAAGGAAAAAAAGATAGGTGTACGCTCCTGTCTCCGAAAGCATGGGAAGTTCTCCAAGACTACCTGTCCATTTACCGACCTGTGGAATGGGTATTTGAGGGGCAAGACGGAGGTGCGTATAGTGAGCGCAGTGTACAGGCACTGTTCATGAAAGCTAAAGCTGGTGCTGGTATCAATCCTTACGCCACCGTACATACCCTACGGCACTCTTTCGCCACCCATTTGCTGGAGTCGGGTGTTGATTTGCGTTACATACAGGATTTGTTGGGCCATGAAAGCAGCAAGACCACAGAGATTTACACACATATTACCCGCGTAGGCTGGGGCCGGGTACAAAGCCCTTTTGATCGGCTAGATGTGTAACATTTTTGTGTGGCTCTATTGTATATCTGAAGAGGTATCACTATATTTGCAACATGAGGGGATGTAGTCCCCATCACGCACTTATAGATTTAGACGCAACTCCGACTAAGTAAAAGGCGCAATGCGGGTTTCACTTAGTCGGAGTTGCGTTAATACATGAGTTAGCGGGTATAAAACCAAAAGAAGACCAAGACCAGCGCATCTGACAGCGTTCCGAAAGGAGAAAAGAGGGTCTTTCTGAGAGTAGAGTAGCCGCTGGCGGGGGATAAACTCTGAAACCTTCCGCCTTGAATGAGGAAAACCGAGCCATAGCCAGTGTGGAGAAACTGGCGGTGATTGTTTATTAGAAATTTTTTTACTTATGAAAAAGTTTAATTTTTTGTTAGTACTCTTTATGAGTATGATTTTTTCAGTGTTCATATCTTGTGAAAAGGACTCCTTACAGCATGATGCCAATGCCAATTTGCAAGAAGATATTTTAAAAAAAGGGAGTAGGCAAGGGTGTTCAATAGAGGGTATATCAAGGATGGGCGATAAATTAGTGTTTAAAGATATGGAGCATTTTGTTGCGACACTAGAGTGTTTAGAACTTGAACTTGAGGAACACAATCAAAATTTTGAAAACCAGTATGCTCATCTCAGTGACGATGAATACAATGCTTTTGCAGAGAATATTGGATTCAATGATTTCTTACCTTTAGAAGAGTTTGAACAATCTCTTAATTTTTCTTCGAGAAGAGAATTTATCGAAGAAAAAATACAAGCATGGCTAGATACCGATAATCTTGACCTTGAAAATGACCCTGATGATCTTGATGATTTTTCTGTAGAATTAAGAACTCTGCTGTCAGTTAAAGG
Source organism: Saprospiraceae bacterium (assembly GCA_041392765.1). Classification (GTDB taxonomy): domain Bacteria; phylum Bacteroidota; class Bacteroidia; order Chitinophagales; family Saprospiraceae; genus Lewinella. The sequence goes on along the minus strand of JAWKLL010000061.1, from coordinate 1,645 downwards.
AGAGGTCGTAATAGGTGGGAAAACCATAAACTTCTTGAGTGAAATCGATGATACTAAAACTGATAATTGTCGATTATACAAAAAAGACAAGAATTGGACTAATTTCGATAATAATCGAAAAAAATTCAAACTTAAAGTAGTTGCGGTAAGCTTGCCGATGAAAATCAAACAAAAAGCGAAGGTGAAGGTGATTAAACAAAGAAACGGTCGAGGCTGGAAACGGTATCGGACTAATTTGTTTGTGCAAGTAGGTGGTTTTGTTAGGGATTTTGACTGTAATTTCCCACTAGCAACAGGTGCAGTCAAAGGGGTGCATCGTAGAGCTGAGCTAAAGGCTAAGAGGGTGAACTGGGATCCTCCTACAAGAGCGAAATATAAGAGTCGTGAAATTTTTGGTTTCTGTGACTTACCAGACTATGGTATAAGTAATACAATCGTATTAAGCTGGTAAAATCATTGAAAAGCAGGATTACGTGAGTAATAAATTGATGGTGGATTAATATGATTATAGAAAAGTTAGGAATTTGTCCACTCTTAACGGGAAACATCAACACAGGTGTTTACTCATAGGGAATATTGATGTGCCATCAATTTATTATACATCAAGTTAACCAAGCTAATTGATGATTGATATACGTTGTGAACAAATATCTTGTTTGGTGTTATTCAGTTTTACCTGATTTAACAAGCAGACTATTTAAAATACCAGCTGTATTTAACACCTGAATCCATGACTTTTAACAACTTGTCCGGCTAAATTTCATCTTTTTTGTTCTTCACGATTACCATCATTAAGTAAGACAGAAGGTAGTTTAGTTGGGCAAGTTTTTTAAAACAAATCAAATATGCGAAACATGAATCGTTTTATACTTTGGACAGGCCTGTTTTCATGCCTCAATTTTTGCTATTGTCAAACAGATGTGAATGCCTTGGGGATAACATTCCATATAAATTCATTCCCTCAATTAGATATTGTGTATGACCAACCCCTATTAGCTCGGTCAAGTGCAATTTTCACTAAATCTTTATTTGGCATTGAGGCCAATGCATTTTATGCAACGAATATAAGTGAGCAAGTACTTGTGAGAGGAGGGATAATAATGGGAGTACAACCCTATGGTTTGACTTTGTACTCCACGAATTTTGATGCTAATGATCCGGATAAGTTCATTTTTGATGATATTAGCGGTTATGATATGTCTTACTTTGGATTCCATGTTGATGGAGAATTAAAGATTCCATTTAAAAAAAATGAGTACAAGAGTAGATTGGGAATTTATGGAGGACTTTTAGCCGTATATCACATACCTTGGTCGATAAGTTTAGGTTATCATAATAGCCTTGGTAATGGCACAGTTGTAACTTTATTTGACGTAAATGACATTCTTGTAAATGAGGACAATAATTTCACATTTGGGGTTAGGCTTGGGGTAGATTATGTTAGGAAAATATCCCGAAGGATAGAAGCTAGAGTTGGTGTGAATCTAATGTATTCTGATAAAGTAGTTATGGAGACGAGTAAGCCCTATAATGTATATTCGCTAGATATGGTGCGAAGTGGGAGTTTCAGCCAAAGGTTCATGAGTGCGGGGTTTAGTATAGGAATGAATTACTTACTGCTAAAGTGACAATAAAGCCCGCTAAC
>JAWKLL010000060.1:0-18368 GCA_041392765.1 Saprospiraceae bacterium | reverse complement strand
CAAACACCGGGGCTTATACCCGGGCAGCACCACTGCTATTCGGTATGTACTTACGGGCATGCAGAGGAAGCAGCTCATGCTTTGGAGGCACTCAAAAAGCGTATGCGCGCTGGCGAGCATGTGAAAATCCTCATTGGCACGGGGCATCCTAAAGCTACTTGCCAAGGTGCTGCATTTGAATATATCCTCAATGTAGAGAATGAAATTCGCCGTGCAGGGCTGCGCGACAAGGCCGATATTAAGTGGATATCCAATGAGTATGAACTCGGTGATTTTGGCATGGACGGCATGACCCTTTCCTATGGTAACAAAGTCATGCCCTCGGCGGAAATGGTGGAAATGATTTTTGAAGACAGAGGCATCGAATGGATACTCAAAGCAGGTGTCAACCAAGTGGAGGATGGGGTTGTCCACTATGAAACATTAGACGGCAAACAGCTTACCGAGACCTTCGATTTTGGTATGTTGATCCCCGCTTTTTCCGGCCATGGGTTCAAAGCATTTGATTCACAAGGAATGGATATTACAGACAAACTCTTCAAAGGGTTTATGATTGTGGATGCAGACTATACGCCCAAACCCTACGAAGAATGGAAAGTGCAAGACTGGCCAGAAACCTACCAAAACCCCAGCTATCCGAATATTTTCGCCCCAGGCATTGCTTTTGCGCCTCCTCACACTATTTCTAGGCCGCGAAAAAGCACCAATGGTACAGAAATATTTCCGGCACCTCCCCGTACAGGAATGCCCTCTGGTATAACGGCCAAATTGGTAGCGGACAATATCATCCACCATATTAAAACGGGCGATCCTCACCTGCACCATAAAGGCTCTATGGGCAACATGGGAGCTGCTTGCATTGCTTCTGCTGGGTTTGGCCTCACAAAAGGGTCAGCTATCAGCATTACAACCTACCCCATAGTGCCTGACTACGAAAAGTATGCCGCCACCGGTGGTCGAGATGTACAAAAGACCTTTGGTGAAATAGGGCTTGCCGGGCACTGGGTCAAACATTTACTCCACTTTGCTTTCCTTTGGAAAGCGAAAATGCGCCCTTTTTGGTGGCTGATTCCTGAATAATTAAACTACAATTGTTATGGCACAAAAGATAACCAACGCTCAAAAACGGTTCATGATGAACCCTGTTATACAATTTTTTCGCTTCTTGGTACTCAACGTAAAAATCCTGCGAATCGTTGCTGGTGGCCACGGTAGTACGCGTGAGGAGGAGAAGGTGGGAAAGGTTTGATCTCGTTAGCCTATGTGCTATCCCGATAGCTATCGTCCCGATAGCAATCGGGAGTGTATAGGTGCGAAATGGTTTGATGTTGTTTGGTGTTGTTTGATGGGTATAATTCTGAAAATCCTGAAATCCTGCAAATCCTGCTTCAGACAATTTAATGTGCAAAATGTAATAAAGGTGCAATCCCGATAACTAAAGGGATTGTATGGGTGGGAAGTATTGGACATTTGCCTTCATCCCCACCAAAAAACCTCTCAATGCTGCTGGCAATATGCGCGCCCCTTTTACATCGCTTCTTTGTGTCTCAATTTTCGGCGCAGGAACGGGTAGCTGAATACCGCCAGCAAAATAATGACGACCCCGTAGTAGAACCCGGGACTCAATTCCTTTTGGTCGCCGAGGATGATCCAAGCTAATGCGATGCCATAGACAGGCTCTAAATTGATAATCAAGTTGGAGGCGAAAGCTGATATGTGCTGCAACGCTTTAATATTGAGGGTATAAGCTACCGTAGTACAAAGAAAGGCCAGCAGTGCTAAATATACCCAATCGCTGGAAGAAGGCGGCCACCAAATGCCTGTATTGCTTCCACTAAAGTGCATAACAGCCAATACGATGCTCAAAAATACCCAAGCACTACCCAATTCTAAAAAAGTAATGCGCATAGGGTTGGCCTTGCCAATGTAACGCTTGTTGAGCGTTGCAAACAGTGCCGCTAAAAAAGCCGACACTAACCCCACCACCAGCCCCAAATGAAGGCTTGCATCAATGGTAGTGACGATGAGCGCCATCCCCGGTATGATCAACAATCCCAGCAACAACTCATAGACCCGAAAAGGTGTGCGGACGATAAATGGCTCCAGTAAAGCGGTGAATAAGGCGGTGGTAGCCATACATATTAGTGCTACCGATGCATTGGCCAATTTGATAGCACCGTAAAACGCCACCCAATGCAGCCCCACCAACACACCTATACCAGCATAACGCCAAAAATCGCGGGCATCCAATTCTTGAAAAACTGCTTGATACGAATAAGCGGTACCAAACTGCCCGCCGTGAGTAGTACCCGCCACCAAACCAGCACCAAGGCAGTGAGTTGGATAAGGTCGCCTAGAATAGCGGTGAAGCCAAACAGTAGTACGGCAATATGTACCTCTATGTATGCCCGTTTTTCAGCTGATTGCATCGTAGCGTGTGCTTTTTGTGGGCGAAATTTGCATACTTTTTTTAGGATTGTGAAACATTTTGCCTTATGGTTGTTTTTTATGCTAAGTAATTTGACGAAAATAACTGACCCCATTTTTTCTGAAGGCTTGTCTTTAAGTAGTTGGATGAATTTAATGTATCATTTCCATCTGGTAGATTTTGGTTTCAGACAAGGCAAAAACGGGGTCACTTATTTTTTCCGTCCCTAATTCAAACCAGCTTCGTATGTTTGTCTGGTAAATCAAATCGTAACCGTTATGTCACTAAAAGTTGGCGATAAAGCTCCTGCTTTCACCCTCCATTCCGATGAAGCTAAACCTGTTTCCTTGAGCGATTATGCCGGGCAAAATGTGGTTTTGTTGTTTTTCCCGCTTGCTTTCACGGGGTGTGTACGCAGGAAATGTGTACCATGCGCGACAGCATTGCCGATTACAGCGGCTTGAATGCACAAATCATCGGTGTTTCAGTGGACTCGCCCTTCACATTGGGTCGTTTCAAAGCGGATCAGCAACTCAATTTCCCGCTGCTGTCGGATTTCAATAAGGAAGTTTCCAGAAATTATGGTAGCCTTTATGAAGAATTTGTCATGGGTATGAAAGGCGTTTCTCGCCGTTCTGCTTTTGTTATTGACAAAGAAGGTGTCATCCGTTATGCCGAGGTGTTGGATTCCGCCGGAGATTTGCCTAATTTTGCAGCGGTTAAAGAAACCCTGGCTGCGTTATAGCCTCGAGGGGCGGTTTTTCACAACTGTGAAGTTTTGATGCCCTGATCAACTGTTTGGATGTCCAGCAGGTATTCATCTGCTTTACATCCAAACAATACTATTATAACGGGCAGGTATTTTCCGTGCAAGATGACAACAAACCGTATGGCTGCTTTTGATTTTGATGAAATGGAGGAAGTTCTAGTAGAGGAGGAAATCGAAGTGGATGACACTTCTACTGGCGAGCCTGCCCAATTGATTGTTTACAATGACGATCACAATACTTTTGATTGGGTCATCCAGTGCTTTGTAGAGGTATTGGGACATGCCTCCTCGCAGGCCGAACAATTAGCACTCATTATCCACACCAAAGGAAAAGCATCCGTCAAAAACGGTACCGTCAAAAATTTACGTCCCCATAAAGATGCCTTAACGGAGCGGGGCTTGTCTGCTGTAATCGAGGAACTTTAGCCAACACACCATGTCTTATTTCTGGCTCGAACCTGCCTCCCTCTATTTTCCGCCTCCTGAAACAGCCGATCGATTCGGTATGTTGGCACTTGGTGGTGATTTGAGTACCGAACGTCTATTGACAGCCTATACCCAAGGTATTTTCCCGTGGTACAACCCTGGCGAACCCATCCTCTGGTGGCATCCCGATCCTCGATTTGTCCTTTTTCCTCATAAATTAAAGGTGCACAAGAGTATGCGCCCGTATTTTAATCGCCAACATTTTCGCGTCACCTACGACCACGATTTCCCCGCAGTTATGACGGCCTGCGCTACGGCAGATCGCCACGGGCAACAAGGCACTTGGATTACGGAAGAAATGAAACATGCTTACATTGGGTTGCATCAGTTGGGTTTTGCCCATTCTGTAGAAGTTTGGGAAGACGATATACTCGTAGGTGGGTTGTATGGCATTGCATTAGGTAAAGTTTTTTTTGGCGAATCCATGTTTGCCAACGTAAGCAACGCCTCAAAATACGGTTTCATCACTTTAGTAAAAGACCTCGAAGCGGCTGGCTTTCAACTCATTGATTGTCAACAAGCTACCCACCACCTGCGCAGCTTGGGTGCCGAGAGTATTCCCCGCACTCAATTTATTCAACTGTTGGAAAACCTCGAAACTTCCCGATGGCATGCCGCACATTGGAAAAACGGTATTATCTAGGAGTAGGGCTGGCAACTCCTCGCATACTGTCAATAGCACTATTGAGGAGAAATCCCATAGGGTGAAAGTCGTATTTATATCAATATAAGGCAAGACTATCGTTTGCGAAAGAGCGATAATTGAGTACCTTTGCGCAGCCTTACCAAATAGCGAATGTCCTACCCAAAAGACATTCGTATGAAAACAATCAACAGATACCTCAATTAAAAAGGCCATGATTAAAATTCTTGCCAACGACGGCATTCATCCAGACGGTAAAACCCTGCTGGAGGAAGCCAACTTCCAGGTTGATACTGAAAAAGTAGCCCAGGAAGACCTCATCAATGTTTTGCCGGGCTATGATGTGATCATCGTGCGAAGCGAAACTAAAGTCCGTAAAGACTTGATCGATGCTTGCCCCAATCTTAAAGTCATTGCGCGCGGTGGTGTAGGTACCGACAATATCGACGTTGCCTACGCCCGTGAAAAAGGCATTGAGGTTTATAATACCCCCGCAGCTTCTTCTCAAGCGGTTGCGGAGTTGGTCTTTACACATATCTTCAACTTAGCGCGTTTTGTGAACCGTTCCAACCGCGAGATGGTAGCAGAGGGAGCTAACTTCAAAACACTCAAGAAAGCCTATTCTAAAGGGGTGCAAGTTCGAGGCCGTACTTTAGGCATCGTAGGTTTCGGGCGCATCGGCCAGGAAGTAGCCCGTATAGGTTTGGCTATGGGTATGAATGTATTGGCTACCGACCCCATGGTGGATGAGGCTGATATTGAAATCAACTTATACAGCACTAAAGGTGTTCGTTTGGCCGTCAATGTAGAAACGACGGATTTTGAAACCGTGCTGACCAAGTCGGATTTCATTACTTTCCACGTACCCGGAATTGGCCGTTCTTTGATCGGAGCGGAAGAGATTGCACGTATGAAAGACGGTGCTTTCATCATCAACACAGCAAGAGGCGGTATCGCAGAAGAACAAGCCTTGTTGGATGCCCTGAATTCGGGGAAATTAGCAGGTGCAGGATTGGATGTTTTTGACAACGAACCTACGCCTCGCTTGGATTTGTTGCAGCACCCCAATGTTTCTGTTACGCCCCATATTGGTGCATCCACGCTACAAGCACAGGCGAATATCGGTTTGGAATTGGCCGATAAAATTCTCGCTTTCTACGGAGCTGATAAATAAGCTAAATGACACGCCTGCGAAACCTTTCGGGATTCGTAGGCGTACCTCCGTTATTACGTTTACGAATCCTTTGGGTAGGCTTCTTAAACGGATAGGTTTCTCAAACGAACATTTTGTATTTTTTAGCTTACAGGGACACTACTCAAGTAGGGTATTTATCCATAATTCACTTTTGATTCGCAACGCAGAAAAAATGCCTACCTTGTTGGCATGAATTATCTGGCACACATACTACTGTCGTGTGAAGACGAGGCGTTGCTGGTAGGCAACTTTCTGGGTGACCACTTGCATAATAAAGAGCTTGCTGCTTTTCCGGAGGCGATTCAGCAGGGAGTACGGCTGCACCGATTCATCGACAGCTACACCGACAACCACCCAGAAGTGCGAAACAGCATTCGGCTACTACAACCCAAACATGGCAAATATGCGGGCGTAGTGGTGGACGTGTTGTACGACTTTATACTGGCTCGTGAATGGCAACATTACGGGTCTGGCTCGCTTCAAGACTTTGCCAATACCGTTTACGAAATACTCCTACGCCATCTGCCAGTGATGCCTGAGCGCGTACAGCGCTTTGTGCCGCTCATGGTGGCTGATAATTGGTTGGTGCGCTACGGCACATGGGAAGGCATTGACTACACTTTCGAACGGATGCGCAAAAGAGCCTCCCAACCCCAATGGTTCGACAATGCGGTAGCGAGCTTGCAGGAACATGAAGCTGCGCTTTCTGCACATTTCAGCCGCTTCTTTCCCGATATATCCAAGGAAGTAAAAACATTTTGCCACTGCTGATACACCGTCGCTACCGAGTGCGCGCGCCGCAGGCGCAAGCCTGGCGGCAGGATGCCGCAAGGACAAGGGGCAGGCGTTTCCGACGTAAGGAGGGAACAGATGACCCGGCCCCCAGCCTGCCAGCTCGAATTGATACTGTGCAAACGAAGGCTGCTACTTCCCTGTGAGAACTGGCTGGCGAAAGGGTTACTCTATTGATTTTTGATTTGTGATTTTTGATTTGTGATTTTTGATTTGTGATTTTTGATTTGTGATTTTTGATTTGTGATTTTTGATTTGTGATTTTTGATTTGTGATTTTTGATTTTTGATTTTTTAATATTTGTCAAGCTGTTTTAGGCATTCACAGTCATTTACACCAAGGTAAATATTATCACCAAAAAATGTTGCCATATTGATAAAAACCTTATATTTGTATCAAAATAAACTACTGTGGAAATAGCCAACCCCATTTACGACGTGGTATTTAAGTACCTGATGGAGGACAATCGGGTGGCGAAGCTATTTCTGTCTGCCATAACAGGGTTGGAGATTGTAAGTTGGACTTCCTACCACAGGAGCTTAGCAGCGAAAAAAGGAAGGCAAGGCCACCAAAGGAGGTAAAAAGCCAATCGCCCCATCATCAGTGCCTTGGATTTATCCATCTATCGCCTCGATTTCTCTGCCCGTGTGCGGGAAGCAAATGGAACAGAGACCGTCATCATCATCGAGATACAGAAGTCGAAGTTTTCTAACGAAGGGATGCGTTTCCGTAAGTACCTCGGCAAGCAATATATGAACGGTAGCTTCTTCCGCTGGGTGCAGGAGGCCACAGGTAGGACTGTCAAATCGGGTATTCCCATTCTGCCCATTTATTTCCTTGGTGAACCCATGCGGTTTGAGGATATCCCCGTATTGCTCGTCAATCGCTGCGTGCCGCGACCGCCATACGCGGAAATCCTTGCGGAAAGCCACCATTTTATAGAATCGTTGTTTCATGAGGGCATCATCGTACACATCCCTGGCATCGGCAAAGGTAAGCGGCGCGATGAATTAGAGTCCCTCCTCAGCATATTCGACCAAGACAACCGAACAGCAGACCACCATATTATGAACGTAAGCGAAATAGACTTTCCGGAGAAATTCCGGTCCATCATCCGCCGCCTACAGGCCGCCGTCCAAGAAAGAAGTCCGCGACACGATGACCATCGAAGATGACTTCATCGCCGAAATCAACGACTACGAGCACCGCATCGCCGAATCGGAAAAGCAGCGGGAGGAAGCTCTCCAACAAAAGGCATTAGAGCAGAGTTTGAAGGAGGAGGCGTTGCGTAGGCAAGAGGAGGCGTTGCGTAGGCAGGAGGAGGCGTTACGCAAACAAGAGGAGGAACGCCAACAAAAAGAAAATGCCGTTAAACTCCTACTCAGCATGGGCATACCCGCTTCGGAAGTGGCTGGAAAGCTGGGGCTGGAATTGGCGTATGTGGAGCGACTAGGGGCTGAGGGAGTATAGGATTATGGGAATATACAGACCATCACATCATGAACGTAAGCGAAATAGACTTTCCGGAAAACTTCCGTTCCATCATCCGCCGCCTACAGGCTGCCGTCCAAGAAAAAGAAGTCCGCGACACGATGACCATCGAAGATGACTTCATTGCCGAAATCAACGACTACGAGCACCGCATCGCTGAATCGGAAAAGCAGCGGGAGGAAGCCCTCCAACAAAAAGCATTGGAGCAGAGTTTGAAGGAGGAGGCGTTGCGTAGGCAGGAGGAGGAACGTAAACAAAAGAAGAAGCACTACGCAAACAGGAGGACGCTGTCAAACTATTGCTCAGCATGGGCATACCCGCTTCAGAAGTGGCTGGAAAGCTGGGGCTGGAATTGGCGTATGTGGAGCGGCTGGGGGAGGAAAGGGGGGAAATATGGGATATAGAAGCATACAGACCATCACATCATGAACGTGAGTGAAATAGACTTTCCGGAGAAATTCCGTTCCATCATCCGCCGCCTACAGGCTGCCGTCCAAGAAAAAGAAGTCCGCGACACGATGACCATCGAAGATGACTTCATCGCCGAAATCAACGACTACGAGCACCGCATCGCCGAATCGGAAAAGCAGCGGGAGGAAGCCCTCCAACAAAAAGCATTGGAGCAGAGTTTGAAGGAGGAGGCGTTGCGTAGGCAGGAGGAGGCGTTGCGCAAACAAGAGGAGGAACGCAAGCAAAAAGAGGAGGAACGCAAGCAAAAAGAAGAAGCACTACGCAAAGAAGAAGAAGCACTACGCAAACAGGAGGACGCTGTCAAACTATTGCTCAGCATGGGCATACCCGCTTCGGAAGTGGCTGGAAAGCTGGGGCTGGAATTGGCGTATGTGGAGTGGCTAGGGGCTGAAGGAGTATAGGATTATGAGAATATACAGACCATCACATCATGAACATAAGCGAAATAGACTTTCCGGAGAAATTCCGGTCCATCATCCGCCGCCTACAGGCTGCCGTCCAAGAAAAAGAAGTGCGCGACCTTAAAAAAACTGCGTCCTACCATCAAAACATATTAGGATTGTCCTGATGCGTTTGCCTTGCACCTATACGCTTATCCCTTTGTATTCCCCAAAAAAAAACACCCCTTAAAACAGCCGCTCCATTTCCGCTACGAAGCCCTGCCAGGAATACTGTTGCTTGCGTGTTTGAACGCCTTTTTGCAGCGATGACTCCCGTTGGTTGGTGTAGAAATCCACGATGGCATCAGCGATGGCAGTGGGCGATGATTCGACGACCAAGCCTGCTTCGCCATCTGGCACAATCTCGGGCAATCCCCCTACTGCGGTGACGATCATGGGTTTTTCAAAGTGATAGGCCAACTGAGAAATGCCGCTTTGGGTGGCCGTTTTGTAAGGTTGCACCACCACGTCGGCAGCACAGAAGTAGTAGCGTACTTCCTCATTAGCAATGAACTCGGTGTGCATCACCAATTGGTCGGCTACGCCATAGGTTTGAATCAGGCGTTCGTATTCTAATTGATTGCCGTAGTATTCGCCAGCCACGATGAGTTTTACACCAAGTTGGCGCACCCGTTCATCGGCCATAGCCTGTAGTAGCCAATCCAAGCCCTTGTAAGCGCGTATGAAGCCAAAAAAAAGCAGGTACTTAGCTGTGGCATCTAAGCGAAGGTGGGTACGCGCTTCCGCCTTGCTCAACAGTGCCCCATAAGAGTCGTAGATGGGGTGAGGCGCGACCGCCACAGGTGCCTGACTGAATGTAGCTAATGCATCCCGCACCGAATCGGAAAGCGTCATAAACCCGTCGCAGGCGCGGGCAAAATAGTGCGCAAACGGGAGGTCACCGGGCCGTTTTTCGTGGGGAATAATATTGTGTATCAAGCCAATACGTTTGACTTTTGCTTTTTCCGACAACCGCAGCAACGACCCTAAACAAGGCCCCAGCAGGGGCAGCCAGAAAGCGACGATCCAGACATCGGCCTGCCGGCGGCGCATGATCCAAGCGGCGCGAAGCCAGTTGAAGGGATTGAACGTGTGCACCAGTCGAGTGATCTTCAGCCCCGACGGAGGGGGATCGTTGGAAAACTGCGTCTTACCCGGAAACAGAAAACCCGGATACTGCACCGTGAAGGTAATGATTTCTACCTCGTGCCCCCGCGCTTGTAGCGCCATAGCCAAGCGTTCGTTGAAGGCCGCCAAACCGCCCCGAAACGGGTAGGCTGGGCCGATGAGCAGTATGCGGCGGGGCTTATCCGTTAGCATGGTCGGTGGTGCGTTGTTCGATGAGGTAATGATTGCGGTCGGTAGCACTGCGCACGGTCAGTTCCGCCAAAAAACCCGTCAGAAACAACTGCGTGCCAATGACCGCACACATCAGGCCAAGGTAAAAAAGTGGGCGCTCCGTTATGCCATAATGCTGATAGAAAAGCTTAGCAAAACTGAGGTAAGCCAATATGAAAAACCCTGCCACGAAAACCACCGCGCCAATAGTGCCAAAAAAGTGCATGGGGCGCTTGCGGAACTGCGAAATAAAGATAACCGAGAGCAGGTCTAACGGCCCACGGATGAAGCGTTCGATACCGAATTTCGTCACCCCGTACTTTCGTTCTTGGTGTTGGACTACTTTTTCCGTGATTTTCTTGAAGCCCGCCCACTTAGCCAGCACAGGAATATAGCGGTGCATTTCGCCGTACACCTCTATGCTTTTCACCACCTGTTTGCGGTAAGCTTTGAGGCCGCAGTTGAAGTCGTGAAGCGGGATGCCCGTCATGCGACGCACCGTCCAATTGTAGAATTTGCTGGGCAAATTTTTGGTCAGCACAGGGTCGTAGCGCTTTTTTTTCCAACCCGACACCAAGTCGAACCCATCCACACGAATCATGCGTATGAGTTCAGGAATCTCTTCGGGGCTATCCTGCAAGTCAGCATCCATCGTGATGACCACATCGCCTTGAGCCGCCTCAAAACCGACGAACAAGCCTGCAGATTTGCCGTAATTGCGTTGAAACTTAATGCCTTTGATACGCGGATTGGCGCGGTGCAATTGCTGAATCACATGCCAAGACGCATCGGTACTACCATCGTCAATCATCAACACCTCGTAGTCGAAAGCGTGTTCGCGGGCTACCCGTTCAATCCAGGCAGCCAATTCTGGCAGCGATTCCGCTTCATTCAGCAAAGGAATAACAATCGATACATCCATTGACAGCGAGTCATTTTATGATTTATAAGGGCGTGCCCCCGTGGCTGTGCAAAAAGGGTGTGAGGGGCAGCCGTATGAGGTTGTGGAATATCCATTCGGTCAACAAAACAAAACTGTCTGTCCACACTTCCTGCCCTGTCAAAAGCCTGAGCACACAGCCACGGGGTCGCTCCCTTCCTGGCTACGGCCCCTCCCGAAGGTCGGGTCAGCCGCTGCCGCTGGAGGCGTCAGCAGCTCCCTCTAGGCAGCTCACGCAAAGATAATTGAAAATGGGGAAAGGGTTGCAATTAAACACCATAAGAGCCAGCAGTGGCATCTACAACTGCCAGAAATATACAGGCATCAGAAAGAAGAACCTTTAATTTTTTATATTGTGATTAACACTCGATTCCCACAAAAACTTGACATTCACCTATAACTTCTTAAATTTACCCAAACGTATCACAAAAGGGGGCATGAACAGATTATCGGTCGTGTATGATGCGACGGGCAGAAAATGGAGAGCCATTCGTACGGTAGAAGAGTTGGATGAATACAACCAGACTACTGGCAACACACATACAGAGACCCGAATTTATATGAAGGGCATGGAGTGGGTAGGAGAAGGCGACGGTGGCCAAGCCTCCCAATTAGATTGTATCAATGCCAGCCCCTACGGACGGGTGGCATGGTCGATAAATGAAGCGACGGGCGAAACTAACTCCCGCATCGAATATTACCACACCGACCACCTCGGCAACGTGCGCCTCGCCTTCAGTGACATCAACGGCGATGGTGCCATCACCGTAGGAGACATCTACGCCCCTGACAATGAGGTAGTAATGGAACAACATTATTACCCTTTCGGCTTATCACACACAGTGCCTTGGTTTGCCACAGTGCACCCAGAGAATGCGTATCGCTATAACGGTAAGGAGAAGGATGAAGCGACAGGGTTGTATGATTATGGGGCGAGGTATTATGATCCAGCGGTGGGGAGGTGGACATCTGTGGATCCGCTGGCGGATCAGTATGCGGCTTGGTCGCCGTATAATTATGTGCTGGGGAATCCTATTTCTAATATTGATCCCGATGGAATGCAAGTTGATAATGATTATGGATTAGATATTAAAACGGGGGAGTTAACTTTACTAAGAAAGACTGACGATGATACTCACACGATATATACAGGAACCAAGAATGGTAGTGGTGACTTTTTAAAAGGAGATAAAGATGGCTTCGTAAAGTCTATAACTTTTGATGCTGGCATAAGCAATATTGAAGAAGTCGTCAATGAGTTTGGTGATGCGCAATTTGGAGGTTTAGTCTTTTCTGGGAGTCACGAAGCGTATGCCGAAGGAGAAGCAGTTATGCGATTCATTTCCTTTGAATCTAGTACAGAGATTGCTGGTTGGTCTTTTGATGGTGATAGCGACGGTGGCATTGATGGTATGTATATAAATAGTTGGGATCGAAATACAAATTATAAAAGCTTTGATGACACAGATCTTCGCTCTTATGAAATCAAAGATGTCAACTTCACAGGCGATTACTTGGGAGAAAGAATATATAAGATACATACTCATCCTGATGCTCGTAACAGACCGGGTACGGGGCATGCTAACCCTTCGACACAAGATATGGAGACTACTAATTTCAGAACTCGCTTCCCTCATTATATTATGTCTCAATCAGAAGGCACTGTGAGGTACTATCCTACAGGGGTAAAAGACTAAGCTATGTGGAGAAAATTAAGTTATAGCATTCTATTATGTATGTTTTTATGGAACTGCTACAATGGCAAGACTATTGATGATATTGGTGAATTTTGTGTTAATTATATTAACGTTCATCAATCAATCCACCCAAAAGAAGAAGTTATCTTCAGATTAACTGAAGTGGATGCGGGAAAACCAAATATTATGGCTTACAGAATGTACGCACAACCACCGTACGTATTGAGTTCGCGAGTTCCTGACTCAATTAGAATAGTTGAAAAAAATGTAGTATTGATTTATTCTTTGATTCCGAAAGGAGACAAGAGTAACATTTTTGAATACTTAAACTCACAAGGGTTTATTAGTGATATGGCTCTTAAAGTTACTTCAAATTATGCTGAGTGGATTTTGCTTGTAGATACACTAAACGGGAAGTCAAAAGTTTACAAAGATTCTGGCTACAAGAATTTGGATGATTTTATAAACGATTTTGTACTCTTACCCGCAGTAAAACTGGAAGATGAAAAATAAAATAACTTTATTAATAGCAATTTTTTGTATCTCATTTAAGGTTTATTCAATTGGTACTGAACCCAGCTCGTCGTAGCGTCCTCGCTACGACGGACTATGCCTGTAGGGCTTGCAGCCCGGTTTTCCTGATAACAGCAAGAAGCGAAAACACAACCGTCCCCTAACACCTGCCCCAACCTGCTCGTCATAGCGTCCTCGCTACGATGGACTATGCTTGTAGGGCTTGCAGCCCGATTTTCCAGATAACAGCAAGAAGCGAAAACACAACCCTGCTCGTCGTAGCGTCCTCGCTACGACGGACTATGCATGTAGGGCTTGCAGCCCGGTTTTCCTAATAACAGCAAGAAGCGAAAGTACAACCGCCCCTAGTGCAAACTGCGGGATGGTTGTGTTTAGGAGGCGTAAGCAAAACGAGCTTTAGCATCACGAATCATGGCATCAATAGAAAAAAGGATATAATCCTTGTCTTTATCTGGCAGACTTTGGATTGTATTGATGCGTTCAGCAATATCGGGTGCAATTTCCTGATTTGTCTTACCTACCAAATAATCGAGAGAAACGTCAAAAAACTCAGCAGTCTTTACTGCAATATCAATAGAAGGTTTTACTTCTTCGCGCTCATACTTACCCAAAACATTTTTATGTACACCGATTTTTCCAGCGAGGTCTGTCTGGGATAATCCCTTTGCTTTTCTGAGTGCCAGCAATCTTTCCCCAAAGGCCATTTTGATACTTTATTTAGTTCTAAAAAACCAGCTCGTCGTAGCGTCCTCGCTACGACGGACGATGCTTGTAGTGCTTGCAGCCAGATTTTCCTGATAACAGCAAGAAGCGAAAGTACAACCGCCCCCTAGCACCTTCCCAAACGGAGCAGCGAACAAGACGTATTCTTTTTTTTAAATTGAAAAGATTTTGGTTCTACGCCAAATTTAGTGGGTATTGTTATCTTGCATGATGAAAGATCACGAACTATTTGCACAAGCCCTTGATCTACCGTGGCCATGGATGATCGACAAAGTTGAATTTGAAGATACCGAAATGGATCGAGTATTACACATTTACCTGAAGCATAAGCGTCGGGTTAAATTTGAATACGAAGGTAAATCGTATAGCATTTACGATCATCAACAAAGGAGTTGGGAACATCTGAAGTTTTTCCAGCATCGCTGTCAGGTTCACGCAGCGATTCCGCGAATAAAGACGGAAGATGGCCAGGTGAAACTAGTAGAAGTACCTTGGGCTAAACCAGGAAGTTCTTTTACGTTATTATAGGAGTACGATGTACTAAAATTAGCAAAAGGCGGGATGAGTAACAGCAAGATTGCAGAGCGGTTATCGATTGGCTCAAAACGAGTTTTTGGGATCATCAGGCGGCACGTAAGTGAGGCTTTGAGTACCCAGCCTCTGGATACTGTGAAAGAGCTGTCGGTTGACGAAACGAGTGCCAAGAAAGGTCATGATTACGTGACTATTCTGGCAGATCGTGAACGCAAAAAAGTGGTAGGCGTAGCAGTTGGTAAAGATTATGAAGGCTTTGCTCATGCCTTGATAGACCTGGTGATACGAGGTGCTTGCCGCGAAGAGGTGCGAACCGTTACCATGGATATGTCTCCTTCCTAAGATCAAGGGGGCGACAAAAGATTTACCACAGGCCAGCATCGTGTTTGACCGCTTCCATATTGCCAAGAAAATGAACGAGGCGGTAGATGAAATAAGGCGTAAAGATCAGCGAGAATACAAGACGCTAACCTCCACGCGCTATCTGTGGCTACGAAACAAAAACAAGCTTAGTGAAGAGCAACAGCTATATGTGGAGTGTTTAGCGGCTTCACACCCTAATGTAGGTACAGCATATCGTTTAAAAGAGCAGCTCCATGCTATTTTCAACAATGCACAAACAGACTGGCGTATCGCCCCATTGAGGGCATGGATGAAACAGGCACGTAAAAGCAACCTCAAACCTATCATTAAGTTTGTAGAGATATTAGACAAGCATTGGTACGGTGTTAAATCATATTTCAAGCAATTGGCTACAAACGCTTTTGCCGAGCGTGTAAATTTGAAAATACAAGAGATCAAGCGAAGTGCTAAAGGTTATCGTAACCTACACAACTTCTCCATTATGATCTATTTCCACCTTGGTGGATTAGATTTTAAAATCCACTAAATTTGGCGTAGAACCAAGATTTTAACTGAAAAAAGTGTAGCTTTGGAGGGTGCTTAAAGAAGCACAAATGTGACTTGAGCGTTGAACGGCATCGCAGTGTTATCGCTATAACGGTAAGGAGAAGGATGAGGCGACGGGGTTGTATGATTATGGAGCAAGGTATTATGATCCGGCTATTGCTAGGTGGGGGCAGATAGACCCTCTTGCGGATCAGTATGCGCCGTACTCGCCGTATAATTATGTGCTGAATAATCCGATTAAACTTATTGATCCCGATGGGATGCGAGTAGGCCAGAGCCCTATTTTTGATGAAAATGGCAAATTCTTAGGAACCGATTCGGAAGGATTCAGAGGAGACATAATCATAATGAATGCAAATCTTTACAAAACACTTTCAACAATTAATAAAGGCGAACCGCTTCCCCACAGTTTAGTCATGGCTATGGCTGAGGGCGATGCTTTTACTGTACAAACCTTAGATAATTATGTTGCCAATGATTTTAATCTTTCCAATAGCAAGGATAAAGGTTTCTTGTCTAATGTATTCACGAATTTGATTGACGCGGCAAATGCAGAGGGTCTAATTGACTATAGTTCCACCCAGTTAAAAGGGGGCAAATTTAGGATATCAAACGATGGAACTGGAGCTGCGCATTATTATCAAGTGGAAGGAAAAGATCAAATAACTGCCGTTGTTCATGCTGTATCTTATAGCGAAATGATGGACGGTTTTTTCACCGGAACACAAAGTCTCCACTTCCTAGGTAATTCTGGTGATGCTATAAACATTCTTGGTGTTCACGAGCCATTACACCGAAAGTATCCAGGGAACTCGAATCATTCGATCATTGATCCCATCGTACTTGACCCAGAAAAGAACCCTGCAATCAATATAGCTTCATCTTCCTATAAGGCTAAGACTGAAAGGCGAATCAAGCAAAATTAAAAACATGAAAAAATCTCCACTGTTTTTCATTTTGGGAATTTGCATTTTTGTATGGTCGTGCCGCGAAACCTCAAATATTGAAGGGCGTTGGCAGGCCGTTTTTTTTAATAACGATGCTACTGCTAACCTCGAGTTTTTTTTCAACGATTTTGAATTTTACAACTCGCCCCAGTTTGTTCCTCAAATCCAAATAATGGAAGATAGCATTGAATATGCTTTGGGAATCGGGGCAGACTATTCGAGTAAAGCCTACAAATATTCTCTATCAGATGACAACCAGTTAACGCTTATCAACTGCAACAGTGAGCAGTCATTCGGTTTAAAATTCATAACGGAAGAAGTATTTTGTCTACTAAATGGTGAGGTTGAAGTCGTTTGTTTCACAAAAGTTGGTAACGTCGATAAATGTCAAAATTATTCTCTTGAACTAACTATTACATCAGAATATTACACACATGACCTTTCGATCTTGTCGGATGGAAATATTTTTTTGAAGAGAAACGGTGTCAAAACTGACAGTGTCCATCAAATGTTAAACCTATATACACAGAAGCGCATTAGCACATTAGTAAATTTGATAAATATGGAAGAGGTAATGCAAAGCATTCAAACAGTTGGAGGCGACTACACCGAATATGAATTAACGTTGTATTGTGGTGAAAGTATTATGCACAGGAAATTTTCAGGACTAAGGGATATCCCTTTTGCGATGAAAGCCTTGTTAGTAAACCTAGAACACCTCAGTAAAACTGTACCCAGTTCGTCGTAGCGTCCTCGCTACGACGGACGATGCTTGTAGGGCTTGCAGCCCGGTTTTCCTGATAACAGCAAGAAGCGAAAGTACAACCGCCCCCTAACACCTGCCCCAACGGAGCAGCGAACAGGACGTATTCCTTTTTTTCTTTTTATTAGAGGTTACGTAGGAGAATTTTGTATGCGCTTCAAATATCTTTTTACGCCATGCTGCGTCAAAGAACCATTTTCCTTAGCTAAGGCTAAGCAAAAGAACCTTTTCCTTGCCTAACGTAAAAATCTTATTTGAATCCCTATACAAATTCCCCGTACTTAACCTCTATGGAAAGATTTTAACTAAAAAAAGTGTAGCTTTGGAGGGTGCTTAAAGAAGCACCAATGTGGCTTGAGCGTTGAACGGCATCGCAGTGTTATCGCTATAACGGTAAGGAGAAAGATGAGGCTACGGGGTTGTATGATTATGGGGCGAGGTATTATGATCCGGCGGTGGGGAGGTGGACTTCTGTGGATCCGCTGGCGGAATTGTATGCTCCTCATTCCCCTTATAGCTATGTGCTTAATCGACCGATGAATGCAGTTGATCCTGATGGCAGGCTGGTCATTTTTATAAATGGTTTCACTCCTAACAAGAGTGATCAAGGAAGTCGATCTTATTGGGGTTCATTTGCAAATGGGGTTGAAAGGCACTTTGGTGAAGATCCAAGTAGATCTTTATTCGTGCATGGTGGAAATGAATTATCAAGAGGGTCAAGGTTAGCAAACGGTTTTATGACTGGGGCTGAATATGCGAATCAGATTCTGGATATGATAGTAGATGAGAATGGATATGTAACAGAAACGATTAAAGTTATGACCCATAGTATGGGTGGAGCTTTTGGGAAAGGATTTGTAAAGGCACTATTAAAAGCGGCCAAACGAAGAGGAGTGAAAGGTGTTCCAATAACCTTAGTAGCTGATTTTGATCCGTTCCAAGCAGAGGGATTACAAGCTGAGCCTGGTATTTTTACACAACAATTTACTCAAGAAGGAGGAATGTTTGAAGGTGGCATTATGGATGCTCCTTGGCTTGCAAATCAAAGACAACAAGGAGCGGACGAGCAGAATGATGATGAAGACGAATCAAGTCATAGCATCTCCACATTTATTAATAATATCAGTCAACTGAAAGAAGGTACGTATAAGTGGAATGGAAAAGATTGGGAATGTACTAACTGTAATGATTAAATTCCATGAAATTTAATTCAACATTATCCACGATAACTATTTTATACACATTGGTTGTAGCATATTTACTGTTCA
>JAWKLL010000006.1:0-164502 GCA_041392765.1 Saprospiraceae bacterium | reverse complement strand
CGTCACCCCTGTGCGCAAGGCCAATTCATACACAGCCTTTGCAATGCTGTACATTCCACCTTCCGGCATGTAAGCACCGTGATGATGTTCAAAGTGGGGAATAATCGTTAATAATCCGGGTGCTTTGTAAGGGTTGGAGCCGTTGTAGGTGGCGAAGCGATCGAATAGTTGCACCAATTTTGGATGCTTAGCGACCCGTTCGTGTACTCGATGCATGGTAGTAAACAAATCCAAGCCCGGTATTTTCAACATCGCTTTCAGTACTGTCCAGTTGGCCCAAGTTTGCCATTTGTGTAGGCTTTTCTCCAAAAAAGTGCGGCCTGTTATTTCGTATTTGCGCTGTGCATCGGACAGCATATTCCGCACATAATCAGCAGGCACTTGCAGTTGCTGCGCTACTTCCTGGGCAAAATCATCGGGATGGGCAAATCCTCTCACTTGAGTGCCGTCCTCCCAAAAGTATCGACACACGATTGGCAGGCGTTGATACTGGAAATAATCTACTGGATGCTCTCCTGCTAATTCAAACAACTCATCCACATACTGCGGCATAGTAAAGAGCGAGGGGCCTAAATCAAAACGATACGCCCCCAATGAAAACTCCGTCAGCTTACCGCCAGGCCCATCCGCCATCTCCAGCACTTCCACCTCATGGCCTTGCACAGCCAATCTCACCGCAGTGGCCAAGCCGCCTATGCCTGCACCTACTATTTTTATTTGCATTCGCCGATCATTAGTTACGGCTTCTAAACCAGCCTGTGGGCGAAATGTTCACCACACCCAATATGCTATTATTCAGCCGCCTCCCGCTTGCGCTTCCAGCGCTTATGCGTCCAAAGCCAGTAGCGCGGCTCTTGGCGGATAGCCACCTCCAACAAACGGGTGTGAGCAGTAGAGATGTAGCCGTGTGCGGTATCAAGAGGCGTATCTGTTATCATCGTAAACTCAATGGAGTACATCCCCCGCGACCGCTTCTGCATATCGCCAAATATCACCGCACAGTCGTACTCCTTGGCATATTTTTCCGTTCCAAAAGCAATGGACGTGTCTTGGTTCAGGAATTCTGTCCAAAAACTATTTTTTGACGAAGTAGGCGACTGGTCAGAACCAAAAATGAAGATAGTGGGCTTGTCACGGCTTTCTTCAAACAACCGCTTGGCTTCGTGTTTAGGCATCAATCCCAAGCCAAATTTCCCGCGAGAACCGGATATCAACTGCTCTACAAAAGCATCCTTGATAGGGCTATACAAGGCCGTCACCCGCATATTTGTGTGCAGGGGTATGGCTGTAGCAATCATCTCCCAGTTGTTATAGTGTCCGCCTGATAAGATGGCACTCTTACCCGAAGCCTCCAATTCGCGCAAAAACTCGGGGTTCACCACCGTCACCCGCTGGCGGTATTCAGCCTCACCCATCGCAAACATCCGCACGCTCTCCACGATGATGTCGCACAGATGGCGGTAAAAATCCCGCTCTATGCCCCGTAGCTCCTCCGCGCTTTTCTCTGGAAAAGAACGTTCCAAATTGCCCCTTACCACCTTTTTCCGGTAGCCTACCACGTAGTACAGCAAATAAAAAACACCCGTGGACACCCCTTGCAACACCGAAAGTGGCAATCGGGATAGCGGGGCCAACAATAAATAATACAGTATTCGGCTCATGTTGTCTTAGGGACGGAAAAAAAATAAATGATCCCATTTTTGGCTTGGCTTTATGCACTAAGCGTAGGAATACTTGCGCAAAGCGTGTGTATAAGTAGTTGAACAAAATTAATCGTACCATTTTCCTCGGCATCT
This sequence comes from Saprospiraceae bacterium, assembly GCA_041392765.1. Taxonomy (GTDB): domain Bacteria; phylum Bacteroidota; class Bacteroidia; order Chitinophagales; family Saprospiraceae; genus Lewinella. The sequence goes on along the minus strand of JAWKLL010000006.1, from coordinate 162,706 downwards.
TTTGGCCTCAGCCATCGTTAATCCCGATAGCTATCGGGACGCCGCAGCACCACTGCGACTGCGTTTTTTGCCTTGTCTGAAACCAAAATCTACCAGATGGAAATAATACATTAAATTCATCCAACTACTTAGTTACGATCGTTGGTGCTTTTTCTTGAGTGCTTTATTGGGGCCTACCCAATTCGGCAATGCATACTGAAAGCCTTTGCCCTCATAAGGCATCTTAACCACCTTGTTGTGCTTATTGGCTAATTTTTGAAGACTACGCACTACCATCTTTGTTATTTCCTGTTCATTGGGGATTTTTCCTGCTCCGGTTTGCAGTGCGGCTATGGTCTCGTTGATTTCCGATACTAATGAAGCTTTTCCTCGCTGCTCCAAAGCAGTGAGTAGGTAGTTATCATATTCTGATAGCTTATAAACGCGAGGACGCCGCGCCGTAGTTTTTTTGGCGGGCGCAGGCTTGGCGGCTACTTTTTTAGGCTTAGCAGTAGGAGCTGCTTTGGCTGGTTTAGCTGTCTTCGTGGTGTTGGCTGTTTTTGTTTTGGGAGAAGCCGAAGGAGCTTTTACCGGCTTTTCCGCAGCAGCCAACTCCTCCTTTGCGGGGGCTACTGCCGACACAACAGGGCTGTGGTCTTTGGTCGCATCTTCTTTTTTGTTCTTTTTGCTTTTTTTAGCGGGCTTATCAGCTTTGGCTCCTGATTTCTTAGCCGTTTCCTTGTGAGATGCAGTTAGCCCTGTCTGTTTTTCCTCGGTTTCTGTAGTAGCTAGCATAGCCTTCAGATCCTCAAGTGTTTGCTGGGTGTGTGCCACCTCGAATCGCAATTGGCGCAACTTGCTTTCGTAGTTGCTAATAAGCTGGATTACATCCGTGCTGTTTAATTTTGAATTTGCCATCAGTAAATGTTGATGCTGGGTACTGCCGTGGACAAGATTGGTATTGATACTAAGCTTTGGTAAATCGACATTCGTCCGTATGAGCTTCTTACCATATAACTCGTTGCTACACAGTGATTGTGAAATCGATACAAAAACCTTGTAAATAGCCTCCCATTAGGTTGAAAAAAATTAACACCACCCATTTCCATTGTCAAGATAAAAAAGGGAGCACCATGGATGATACAATGGATAAAGTAGTGCTAAGCGTTTGTCTAAAACAATAGCAAATGTAAAAATAATTTTGAAATTTAAACATAACAAGGGACTCGGAGGGGATTCTTATATGCGAATTTTGGAATATGAGGCTATTAGCCGAAAGTGTGATAGGGGTCACAACGGGGATGTGGGGCGAATCATAGTTTTGCGTCAAAAATTAAACATGAGGCAATACGGGTATGGATTAGTGGCGGTCGCCATCATTACAATAGGTAGTAATGTATTGGGGAGTTGGTTTTCTACGTTCAATGCTGTTTTATGGGCATTGTTGTTGGGGGTAGCATTGGGCAATCTGCTGCGGTTGCCTGCGGAGATAAAGCCAGGGGTGGATTTTGCGAGTAAAGATATACTAAACTGGGCCATCATTTTCTTAGCTTTTGACGTAAGTGCTCGTCAGATCAGCGACTTGGGTTGGGGCGTTTTGGGGAGTATTTTGGCAATGGTCATCACCGTGTTGGCGATCACATACGCATTAGCTAGGTTGTTCAAATGCCGTACCTCTACGGGTTGGCTTGTGGGGTTTGGCACCGCTATTTGTGGTTCATCGGCTATTGCGGCTTTGAGTGGTAGTGTTAGTTCCGATAAAGAAGATGTGGGTATAGCACTAGCGGTAGTCAACTTGCTAGGTCTGGCGGGTATGTTGGCTTGGCCAGCGTTGTTGCCATTGCTGGATCGCCCCGATGACTGGTCGGGTATGCTCATAGGGGGAACGTTGCATGCGGTAGGCAATGTAGCGGGAGCTGGGTATGCCGTGAGCGATGAAGCTGGGCAGTTGGCTATAACCATCAAGCTGGGGCGGGTGGCTATGCTAGCACCAGGGTTGATATTCTTCAATTGGTTGGTACACCGCAAGGCTGCCGGTTGGCAGGCCTTCAAATTGCCTTACTACGTCTGGGGTTTCTTGGCTATCGTCATCCTTATTTCCGTGTTGCCCGTACCCGCTAGCGTATTGCAATGGGGCAAAACCATTGGCAAAACCCTACTTACTGCCGCGATGGCGGCCATAGGTCTCAAAATTAGTATAGGAAAGTTGTTTGAAACAGGGCGTATCGCGTTGGGTTTTGGTGTCGTTATCTTTTTGGTACAGACCTTCTTATTGCTGGCACTGATGCAATGGTGGTAAAGGTTATGGTTTAAAAAATAAACTTCAAAATAAACCCTGTAACATTTTTGTTATGTACTCGTATAAGGGATTTATTGTATGTAATTGACCCAACCAATAGGCACAGACTACGGTCTCGTCTATATTTGAGCTTCTTCGGGATAAATCCTTCTGAAAAGGTTGTTCACTGAGTGACAATTTATTAGTAAATTTGCCGCTTCATCCCTGTGTGTTCGGAATTTTGTGCCGGGCAAGAACAACAAGGGCAAAGCAGCAATCACTTGTTTTACATTTTGCAAGAAATGAAAAACACCCGTTGATGACTAAGCCCATTATTATGAGAATGAGACACTTACCAATTGTTAGCCTGCTTGCAATATGCTGTTGCATTGCATTTCCACTAGTGCTATTCACGCAAGCAGAAGCTCCCCGAAATTTTCCATTCAACGCGTCCCTTTACCAAGGGGCGAAATGGCGAAACATTGGCCCTCATAGAGGTGGCAGGTGTGTAGCAGTTGCCGGCATTCCGGATCAACCACTTGTTTATTTCATGGGGACGACTGGAGGCGGTGTTTGGAAAACCACCGATGCGGGCCTCACTTGGTTGAATATTTCGGATACTTATTTCCAAACGGGGTCTATTGGTGCCATAGCAGTAGCACCTTCCGACCCTAACATTCTCTACGTAGGTACAGGCGAACATCCCGTGCGCGGAGTTATGACTTCTCATGGTGATGGCGTTTACAAATCTACCGATGCTGGTAAGACCTGGGTCAAAATAGGTTTAGAAGAAAGCAAACACATTGCAGCCATCAGCATCCACCCCGACAATCCAGATGTTGTATATGTGGCCGTGCAGGGCACTCCCTACGCAGCATCTGGCCACAGGGGCATTTACAAAACCTCGGATGGTGGCAAAACATGGGATCACCTCTTTTTCATCAACGACTTCACAGGGGCAGCCGACTTGAGCATGGATCCTTCTAATCCGCGTATCCTTTATGCGGCACTATGGGATCACCATCGGCAACCTTGGCAAATAAGAAGTGGAGGAGAAGGGAGTGGCTTGTATAAGTCTATCGATGGCGGGCTTAATTGGCAAAAAATGTATCAGGGCTTACCCGCAGAAATGGGCAAGGCGGGTATAGCCGTATCTCCTGCCAACCCTAAAATCGTTTATGCCAATATTGAAGCAGAGCAAGGTGGCGTTTTCCGCTCCATGGATGCGGGCGAGTCATGGACGCAAGTCAACAAAGAGCGCGTTACATTTGCGCGAGCCTGGTATTACATGGAAATTGTTCCCGACCCCACTGATCCCTTTTCCTTGTATGTACTAAATGCACCCTTGCTGTACTCCAATGACGGAGGGACTACCTTTACACCTATCAAAAACCCACATTCTGACCAGCATGCACTTTGGATAAATCCACAAGATCCCTCCAATATGATTTTGGGTAATGACGGCGGTGCTTGTGTAACCTTCAATGGAGGCATTACTTGGTCGAGTCAGATGAACCAGCCTACCGGGCAATTTTACCGCGTATTAGCAGACAAACAATTTCCCTTCTACCATATCTACGGCGGCCAGCAAGACCATAATGCCATTGCGATTGCCAGCCGAACCCAAGACAATGGTATAGGGGTTGATAACTGGTATGGCGTAGCTGGTGGCGAAAGCGCCTTTGTAGCACTCGATCCTAATGATCCACAATTTATTTATGGTGGCAGTTATCAGGGAAATATTGAGGAGTACATCCACCAGACGGGCGAAACCAAAGACATCATGGCCTACCCTATCGTAGGATTAGCGACGTTGCCCCGCGACATGAAATACCGATTCAATTGGAACGCTCCTATTGTGGCCAGCCCCCAAGACCCTCGGGTGCTGTATCACGCTGCCCAAAAAGTGCTCCGTTCCCGTGACAGGGGCCTGTCTTGGCAAGAAATAAGCCCCGACCTCACCCGCAACGAGCCTGAAAAACAAGGCCCAGGTGGCATACCCTTTATCAATGAAGGAGCCGGCGGCGAGAACTACAATACCATCAGCTACTTAGCATGCTCGCCTCATGAATCATGGGTGATTTGGGTCGGCACCGACGACGGATTGGTACACCTCACCCAAGACGAGGGATATTCTTGGCAAAATGTCACCCCACCTGACTTAGGCGAAGCACTCATCAACTGCATCGAAGTATCGCCTCACGACCCTGCCACGGCTTACGTAGTCGCTACCCGTTACAAATTCAATGATTTCACCCCTTTAATTTATCGAACACGGGATTTCGGAAAAACATGGACACTCGTCACTCGATACATAGGGCCAGATGATTTTGTGCGCGTCGTCAGGGAGGATCCACTGCGCAAAGATATGCTCTACGCAGGCACGGAAACAGGGCTGTACATCTCCTACAACGGGGGCAATCAGTGGGCACCTTTCCGCCTCAATCTGCCCAAATGCCCAATAACAGACCTTGCCATCGCCAATAACGATCTTATCGCAGCTACTGCTGGGCGCGGGTTCTGGATACTCGACGACCTCGGTTTTCTCCAACAAAGTGCTGGCTACTTACTGACCAAAACACCGCAGATATTTCAACCCCGTCCGGCTTACCGAATCATCAGCGGCAGTAGCAACCTGTCCGTTTGGGAAGGGCAAAACCCTCCGGAGGGCATGATTATTGACTATTTCCTGCCAGAACAAACCGAAGACCAGCCTGTATGGCTTGACATATTAGATGTGTCCAATCAGGTGATGAGAACTTTTTCCAGTGAAAAAACTACTACCAAACCGTATGTAGGAGGCCCAGAAGCAGAACCCACTCTACCCAAAGGCTACGGTATTCATCGTTTCAGTTGGGATCTAAGAAGGGACGCCGTCCGCCACTTAGATAGTGTCTTCATGCTGGGTGATTATCAAGGAGCGATGGTACCACCTGGCGACTACACCATTCGCCTGCGAGTAGGTAATCAGGTGGCAGAAGAAACCGTCCAGGTGTTGCCTGATCCGCGCATTAAAATCGAAAATGAAGCAGCAGCCTATGCCGAACAGGACGAGTTTCTGCATACGATTGAAAACACCGTGAGCGACATCCACCACTCCGTAGAAGTCATGCGGGATTTGCAAAAGCAAATGGATTTCGTGTCAAACAAAATAAAACAACTCAACGACCAGCAAGACTTATTGGAAAAAGCAACCTCCATCAAAAAGCAAGCCGCTGATTGGGAGGCGCAGTTGGTACAAGCTAAACAACAAACTTTTCAGGATGTCATCAATTTTCCCAACCAACTCAATGCGGAATTGATGGATTTGCACAAGCGGTGCAGCACCCCTAATCCCCTGCTAACCGCCGGTGCCAAACTCCGTTTGCAAGACCTCCTCGCAACATGGCAGGTACTAGCTGAAAAAAGGGATTTTATCATCTTCACAGAAATGGCTGCCTTCAACCAACTGTATTCCGATAAGAACCTACCAGCCATCTTTTTGCCTGGCCCTAAAGAGCGTGCTGCTTGGTAGAGCAATACCTCTCTATCCATTTCATGTTACTTGGTCTTGAGTTATCGGACAACTTTTGAGTTGCCCGATAACTATGGGACGGGAAAAAAATAACTGATCCCATTTTTGGCTTGGCTTTATGCACTAAGCGTAGGAATACTTGCACAAAGCGTGTGTATAAAGACAAGCCTTCAGAAAAAATGGGATCAGTTATTTCCGTCAAATTACTATGGTCAAGTTTATTTTTTCCGTCACTTATTACATCTTCTTTGTCTTGATAGTGCATCCGATGGCCTTGACCTCGGCAGGGTCAGGTTGTAGGCCGTTTTCCAATGCTTCAATGGCTTTTTCCACATAGTTCACGGTCACGGCTGCTGGTTCTTGGGCATTATCGTCGATAGCACCGTGGTAGCGCACCGTCCGTTCTCCGTCCACCAAATAAACCTCGGGCGTACGCGAAGCACCGTATTGAGGATAGACCTGTTGGCCTTCATCCATCAAGTAAAGGAACGGAAATTCCTTTTCTTTGGCGCGTTGCTGCATGTTTTCATAGCTATCGCCCTCCTTTACTGCGGGGTCGTTGGGCTGTATAGCCACCACCGGATAGCCCATCGGTGCCATTTTTTGGTGCAAGGCAATTAAACGATCCTCGTACATGATAGCATAAGGGCAAGTATTGCACGTAAAGGTGACGATATACCCTTTAGGCGCATTGCCATTCGCATCCGTGATATTGTCAAAGGAATACCGTTTGCCATCCGTTGCCAACAACTCAAAGGCAGGCGCCTTATCCCCTATTTTTACGCCGGGGTCGGGCAAGATTTCCGCTTGGTGTACCAACTGAGCTTGGGCATCCACTGCTGCCTCAGGCGCACTGGGCTGGCAAGAAGCCACTATGGGAAGCAAGGCAAAAAACAAATACATCATTTTCATAGTAAACGGTTTTTATAAGTAATGAGATACTGATAATTAGTTGAGTAATGATTAATAAACGCTATTAGATGACTTACTATTTAACCATCTAAAATCAGTTCCGACAACTACTTCAAGAGCAAGGCTTCCACGCCGTTGCGCAGTTCTTCGTAGCTTTCGAACTGGGTATCCACAAAGACACGGTGATCGTTTTTGTACAAGATAGTAATGGGGATAGCGCCCCCCCACGTGGGTTCTACCCGATCAATCCATACGTTGGTTTTGCTATCTGTAAGCGCAATGACCGGAGGCAATCCGGGCCGCGACTCCACAAACCGCAATAGCTTGGTGCGTATATCCTTCTTGAAATCTAAGCTGACAAGATATATTTTGACGGGCTTGCCTTCCACCTCACGAGCCAATTGTTCAAACCAAGGCAATTCTTCCACACAGGGGCCGCACCACGTAGCCCAAAAGTTGACTACGTGCACCGTATCATTATACTGCTCAAACAAGGGAGCCAACTCATCGAAGGTAGCTACTACCGGATAAGGCAGCGAGTCCGTCAGGGGCAGCGCAAACACCACGACATCATTGGCATTGCTGTGCTGCTGGCAAGAACCCGACTGCAAGGCCAGCAATAGGCTGGCGGCCAGTATTATGTTTTTCATAGGGTGGAATATTAGAGGTTATGTAGGAGAATTTTGCAATCATACAACGACACAACAATGAGACGGTTGTGAGAAAACATATATTTTGCAACCAGCAAGGTGTTGGGTGAAGCAAACAGATGTTTACAATTGTCCTCTAAAAGACGCTACAACTTAGGCGACGCTGCTTATATTTGCCCCGAATGAAGCATCAACAATCTGTCGCCTTGTTGTTTTTCAGTCGGAGGCCACGCGCTGAAAGCCGTGCCAAACACTGGTGGAATGATCCGGAAAGTGCCCGAGCCATCGCTTCATCTCTTATTCTCCAATCCTCGCAGGCGGTGCAGGCATCGGGGTTTCCTGTGTTTCATTTCCACGAGGCAACCAACAAGGGCGCACGTTTGGCGAACGCATTACCAGGCTTTTAGCGAGGTGTTTGCGCATAGGGTATCAGGCCGTCATCTGTATTGGCAACGACAGCCCCCAGTTGGCCGAAGTCGTCAACTGGCAGCAGGTAGCCACCCAACTTGCCTCGGGGCGGTGCGTTATTGGCCCTTCGCACCGAGGTGGGGCGTATCTGATTGGCATCACGGCCACACGCTTTTGCCCTCAGCGTTTCCAGCAATTACCTTGGCAAAGCCGACAACTCCTCAGCCGTCTGCAGGACTACTGTAGGGATACTACCCTCGAACCTGCTTTACTTGCCCCCTTAGCCGACATCAATTCCAAGGCAGAGCTGATAGCTTACATCAAGGCCAACCACCACACCGACCCGCTGTGGCGCACGCTTTGGCGCATTTTGCACCCGCTATCCCCTCCTTGTCCTGTTCATCCCGCGTTTTTTACGCATCCTACCCCTTTTATCCCTTGTGGGCTAAGGGCACCTCCCCTTCCGATTGGCTGATTGAAAAGCGCTTTTGCGTAGTTCCTGATTACTATAAAACCCGTTTTTCCTTCCTTGTATGCGCCTCGGCAGAGTCGAGGCCGGGTGCTTTGCGTAGCCGCTCCCAAAGGTCGCGTCTCATGCGTCGCCCCCTGGTCCGTTATCGGTCATTGCTATTCATCATGGTCGCAAGCCACAAAGGGATAAGAAAAAAATAAATTCAGAATTTGTCAAAGACAATCGGATGAATAAGCGGTTCATTTAAAGCGTTTTATCCGATTTCTTTGACTCAGGAAATTCTGAATTTATTTTTTTCCCCATACAAAGGTGTCGTTTGTACATTCGCAAAGAACGAAAAAGGAAGATTTAGGAACGGAAAAAATAAGCTGCGAAGTTTGCAAAAGCTGTTAAACCCATCCAATAACACGCATCCTGTTCGATTGGGTATTTTGCTCATTTAGGGTGATGCCTTGTACATGGGACGCCCTGCGTGAGCTGCCTGTAAGGTGACCGCCAAAGCGGGCAGTGCGTAGCACCGAGCCTGAAAGGGAGCGACCCTGTAGCCAAGCCCGGAGGGTGGCCACAGGGGCACGCCCACATACTATTTTTCAACCATTTAATCGGAATAGCATCCCATTACCATCCGGAATGCTTCCACTAAAAGATAATATGAAACCATTTACCATTTTTATGATGCTGGTGCTATTGGGTACTCAACTGCTGGCACAAGCTTCGTTGGAAATCAACGTATTAGATAAGGATGGCCAACCTGTAACAGGGCAAGTTATTACCGTTTCCAATCCAGCCATCGGCTTTATCCGCACGACGCAGGCGAACGAAAAGGGCAAGGTGCAACTCGACGGCCTTTCTACTTCCGGAGCGTACAATGTGGAGGCGATGGCAGGCAGTTTCTACGAGGCGCAATCCATTCAAGGCATTTCCCTCATCTCCGACCGAGTTACCAGTGTGAACCTCGTGTTACAGGACAACGTTACCGCTTTGGATGCGGTGACCGTAACTGCTCGTGAGTTCCGTACCATCAATACCATCAATGCGGAGGTGGCCTCGGAATTGAATGCCCGCGAAATAGCGCAACTGCCCGTGGAGGGACGCGACATCACCCGGGTGCTGTATCGCCTGCCCAATATCACACAGGCTACAGGGTTCTTCCCCGAAGCGCCCAATGTGGCTATCAATGGCGCCAATAGCCTCTACACCAATTACCAGATTGATGGGTTGGACAACAACGAGAACTTCCTTGGAGGGCAGCGGTTTGCCATGCCTGTAGGTTTTACCAAAAACATCACCGCGCTGACCAACAACTTCAGCGCAGAGCACGGCCTTACCTCCAATGGTATTATCAACATCACCACCCAGTCGGGCACCAATGAGGTGAAAGGAGAGGCATTCTTCATCACCCGCCCCGGGCCGGTCATTGATGCGCCATCGGCCTATGCCCAGCGCGACCTCTCGGGCAATCAGGTCAAAGATGGTTTTCAGCGTTACCAATCAGGTTTTGCCGTAGGCGGCCCCATTCGCAAGGATAAAACCTTTTACTTCTTGAATGTGGAGCACACTACCGACTTGAAAGACAACCTGCTGAATGTGCCTCAAATGGGTATCAACGAAACCGTGCGGGGCACCAACCGCTTCTCCTACCTATCGGCGAAAATAGACCAAAACTGGAACAAAGCCTTTCGTTCCAGCCTGCGCATCAACACCGGGTTGGTGAATATAGAACGCCAAGGTGGCGGTTTAGAGGGCGGTTCTACCTTCCCCTCTGCTGGCAACCAGCAAGATAGAAATTCTCTAAATATAGCCCTGAAAAACACTTGGGTGGGTGAAGGCAAAACATGGGAAGGCAACTACCTTTTTGGCCGATTCCGTTGGAACTACGCCAATCCTGTGGACGATGATAGCCCCAGCGTATCCATCCTTGACCCCAGCGGCCAAAACATGGCATCTATTGGGCATCCGGGCTATGTATTCGACGAGTTGGAGCATACGCATGTATGGCAGCAAAAGCTGACGCTGTACAAAAAAGATCACCGCATCAAGTTGGGGGGGCAGTTGAAAAGTTCTGGCTACCAGCTCTTTGGCGGTGGCAACCCCAACGGCAGTTGGTTGGTACAGCTTTCGCAAGCACAGCTCGATGCCTTGAACAATAGCGGCATTGGCAGCGACTTATCGCCTACCGATTTACCCACCGATGTGCAGGTACTCAACTACAATATTGAATTGCGCCCTAATGCTTTCACGCATCGGCAAAACATCATCAGCTTGTATGCCGAAGACCAGTGGACGGTGAGTTCTCGCCTCAATGTGAATGTGGGTTTGCGATATGATTATGACAATCTTTCCAAAGGCGGCAGCGACCAAGGTGACCTCAATAACCTAGCGCCTCGCCTGAGTGCCAACTACCGCCTGAGCGACCGCGCTGCGCTGCGTGTTGGGTATGGGGTGTATTACGACAAGGTGCTGTACGCCATTTATAGTGATGCGTTGCAGTTCAATTCTACTTCGGCTGATTATAAAAAACAGATACAGGCATTGGTGGACTTGGGCCTATTGCCAAAAGAAACGGATGTGGATGCGGTAACCAATGAAGGCAACCTCGGTGCCAACGACAACAGTGCTGCCTATCTGCAAGGCATTGACCCCGCCCAACTACAAGGCCAACGCGAAAGCGTGTTTCAGAACGAGCTGCGCATCTTGAACCCTAATGGTTACGACAACCCTTACAGCCACCAGTTTACGGTGGGCTACCAGCGAAAAGTGAGTGAAAAAGCCAGTTTCTACGTGGATGTGATGCATAATCGGTCGTACAACTTGTTCCGTCTGCGCAACTTGAACGCCCCAGCTCCCTACCCGGTGGTCAACGTCAACACCGCTCCCCGAAGCACTACCGATGCCGACCTGAGCCGCCCCATTCCCATCTTCAACGATGCAGGCAGCTATGCTGTCATCAATGGAGAAACCCTCACCGGCATAGCTCGCAACGTGGTCATGACCGAAAGCGCGGGCCGCTCGAACTACTACGCTATGAATGTGACACTGCAAAAAGACCAGGCCGACGACCGTTATGCCTATCGACTGATGTACACTCTTTCCTACTTGGAAAACAATACCGAGGACATCAACTTCCGCGCCATGGACGGCAACGACTTTGAGGCAGAATGGGGGCCTTCCATCAACGACCGCCGCCACTTGATTAACGGCATTTTTAGCTATTTCCCCACCGATGGTTTGACGTTGACGTTGGCAGGTTTACTGCAAAGCGGGCAACCCATCAACCGTATTCCTGACGCTACCATTTTTGGCACCACCGACCTCAATGGCGATGGGCGTGCCTTTGGCGATGCGTATGTAGGCAACAGCGACCGCCACCCGGGTGAAAGCCGCAACAGCGACCGCCTGCCTTGGGCCACAACTTTCGATCTGAGTACTTGGTATCAATTGCCTATAGCGACCAACCGCTTAGAAATAGGGGCACAGGTTTTTAATCTACTCAATGCGAAAAACCTGAGTGGTTATGCCAACAACGCGACCCAAAGCAACCAGATACAGACAGGCTCTGCCGGTAGTGGCATCGTGAACCGCAATGTGGCACCACCTCGGCAGTTTCAGTTTTCATTGCGATTTTTATTTTAAGGGACGGGATAAAAATAAACTGTTCAATTTTTGATTCGGAAAAATTTTCTAAATAATTGATCCTGATAGCTATCGGGACGATAAATATCGGGAGAAATTATGTGAAAATATTTGCGAATCGCCTAAAAAAATTGAACAGTTTATTTCCGTCAAATTACTAAGTATATGAAAAAAATACTTGCCTTAGCAGGCAGCAACAGTTCCAAATCAATCAACTTCAAATTGATCAACTACATAGCACCGTTGATTGAAGGGCAAGAGGTGAAAGTCTTGGATATTCTGGAAGTGGGTAATTCCCATTTATTCCGAAGATATGGACGAAGACAATTTCACGCCTGGAGAAATCAATGTGTTGATAGAGATGATAAGAGAACATGATGCTTTTATCATCTCTTCGCCCGAGCACAATGCAGGGCCTACTGCATTTTTTAAAAACATAACCGACTGGCTTTCCCGTCGCGCTGAAAAGGTGATGGAAGACAAGCCTGTACTATTGTTGAGTACTTCTCCTGGTAGGCGGGGTGCGTTGAGCAGCCGGAGCTATTACGAAGAAAACCTGCCCCGTATTGGTGGAAAAGTAGTGGTCTCTTTTGGCCTACCTTCTTTTCACCATGTCATGGTGGATGGCAAACTGCTAGATGAAGCACAAACTAGTCTGGAAGAGGCGATCCGAAAATTTCAGGAGGGGTTGTAATCGCTTTGACCATTCGAAGTAATGTTTTTACGCATACAAGGCCATCTAAGAGTATGTGAAACTTCGGCTGGAGAAAGGAGTTTTTTGATTGTTTTTCTACGTGAAAGATATTAAAACAAAACAGCCAATATTTCCGTACATTCGTCCCTAACCAACTACGCTTGCTATGTTGAGAAAGCTTTATCGCACTTCGTTTTTTGTTTTTTGTACCCTTTGTGGATTGTTGTACATGATGGCTTGCCGTTCGGAGGGGCAGCTTGTAGATCGGGCTGAAAGTGCCAACAGTTACATTGGGCAGCTACAGCAGCAACACATCCCAGATAGGCGGGTAGCTCGTTTTGATGTGGATGCCACGGGGAGGGAACACCTTGTACTGAAAGGGGAAACCACACATCCTGCGTTGCGCGATAGCCTCGTACAGTGGCTGAATGAGCAAGGTTGGGTATTTACCGATAGCATCCTCGTATTGCCGGATGTGGCCTTGGGTGATAGTACTTTCGCCCTTACACGGCATGCGGTGGCTAACTTGCGCTCTGAAAAAGGACACTCTCAGGAACTTGCTACCCAAGTGTTGTTGGGCACGCCGATTCAGTTGCTAAAACGTCAAGGGGAATGGTTCATGGTACAATGCCCCGATGACTATATCGCGTGGATACACGAAGGAGAGATAGCCCGCATCACCCATGCCGACCTCACCCAATGGCAGCAGTCCGATAGGGTAGTGGTAGTGGTGGATGTGGCTACTGCCCAATCTCGTCCCGATCCAGCTTCTCTACCTGTGGGGGATGTGGTAAAAGGGGGATGGTTTGTGCGCGATGGCGTAGAGGGGACTTATACGAGGGTGGTCTATCCTGATGGCAGGTTGGCCTACCTTCCGACTTCCTACCTGCAACCCGTGGGGGAATGGCTGGAGGGTATCACTTTTTCTTTTGATCGGGTGCGCCAAACCGCTTTCCAATACCTTGGCCGGCCTTACCTTTGGGGTGGCACCAGTCCTAAAGGCATGGATTGCAGCGGTTTTACTAAAACAGTATATTGGCAGCAAGGCTTGATATTGCCACGCGATGCTTCTCAGCAGGTGCATGCGGGCGAAGAAGTGATTTTTGATGCCCAACTCAACGGCATACTGCCTGGTGACTTCCTCTTTTTCGGTGGTTTCAGGGAAGATGGTTCGGAAAAAATCACTCACGTAGGTATTTATCTTGGAGAAGGCGATTTCATTCACAGTGGCTCGGATAATGGAGCCAATGCTATACAAAACCTGCTACCTGATCGCGAGGGTTTTGCTCCCCACCGCAGAGCGGCACTCCTACATGCGAGGCGGATGCTACCCAATATGCCCGGCGTGCGAGCATTGAGCAACCATCCTTGGTACTGGTAAGGACTGTTTATCCATTCGCTTTCTCCTATACTCCCTCCTTCCCCAGCCGCTCCACATACGCCAATTCCAGTCCCAGTTTTCCAGCCACTTCCGAAGCGGGTATGCCCATGCTGAGCAATAGTTTGACGGCATTTTCTTTTTGTTGGCGTTCCTCCTCTTGTTTGCGCAAAGCTTCTTCTTCTTTGCGTATAGCTTCCTCTTTTTGCTTGCGTTCTTCCTCTTGTAGGCGCAAAGCATCTTCTTTTTCTTTTCGTTCCGCCTCCTGTTTACGCAGTGCCTCTTCCTTCAAACTCTGCTCCAATGCTTTTTGTTGGAGGGCTTCCTCCCGCTGCTTTTCCGATTCGGCGATGCGGTGCTCGTAGTCGTTGATTTCGGCGATGAAGTCATCTTCGATGGTCATCGTGTCGCGATCTTCTTTTTCTTGGACGGCAGCCTGTAGGCGGCGGATGATGGAACGGAATTTTTCCGGAAAGTCTATTTCGCTTACGTTCATAATATGGTGGTCTGCTGTTCGGTTGTCTTGGTCGAATATGCTGAGGAGTGCCTCTAATTCATCGCGCCGCTTACCTTTGCCGATGCAAGGGATGTTTTGATACAAATATAAGGTTTTTATCAAGGTGGCAACATTTTTTTTGGTAAAAATATTTATCTTATCCACTTGCCACATTGCTTTTTGTCTTAAAACCCGTAAATTTGTAGCATGAAGATTGCCAACCCACTCTATGACCATGCTTTCAAGTACCTGATGTCCAACGACAAGCTGGCGCGGAAGGTGCTATCTGTCATATTGGAAAAGGAGGTCTTGGAATTGGAACTCTCCCAACAGGAGTTGGTCGTAGAAGATGAAGAACGCCGCTTCACGCTGTATCGCCTAGATTTCAAGGCGGTTATAGTGGACGAAAGTGGTAAAAAGGAAACGGTACTCATAGAGCTACAAAAATCAAAACTGCCAACCAACGTGCTGCGTTTTCGCAACTATGTGGGCTTGGCTTATACGCAAAAGACAAAAACCAAAAACCCCGAAACCCAAACGGAGCAGGATAGTGCATTGCCCATCATATCCATCTACATTTTAGGGTACAACGTGGAGGACATCCCACACGTCGCCATCAAAGTGAACCGCAGGACTATTGATATGTCGAGCCAGCAGGAAATTGATCTGCAGAGCGATTTTGTTGACCTGCTCACCCACACGACGTGCATCCTCCAAGTGCGCCGCCTGCCTGACGAGCGCCGCAGCCGCATTGAACAGTTTCTCACCCTTTTCAACCAAGCCTGGATCATGGAAGAAAAATACATCCTCGACCTGCAAGAAGTCCCCAAAGGCTTTGAAGATATAGCGGAATACCTTCAGCGTCCGCTGCAAGAAGAAGAGATAAGGGCCAAACTACGCGCGGAGGAGGAAGTGGAAAACTTATTCGCGCAGCAGGAGGCAGAGAAAGCTTACTATAAGCGAGCAGCGCAAGAAGAACGCAGGCAAAAAGAAGAAGAACGCAGGCAGAAAGAAGAAGAGCGCAAACAAAACAAGCCCTAGCGCAAGCGCATGAAGCACGGGTCAAATTGGCTCGTCTGCTGTTGCGCACGGGTATGTCTGTCAAAGACGTAGTGCTTGAAACGGGGTTGTCGGAAGAAGAGGTGAGGGCGTTGGAAGCGTAAAGTGTGTACAGCGTAATATTCTGCATATAGCCAGCAAAGTACGCTTGTTACCTTTAGAGAGAGATGCTATATATAGTATTTCCTAAAGTTGTTGAAAAATGAGCTCAATCGGTGCTCTCTATGGCTATCGTGATGCCGAGAACAGAACAAAATTGGCTCGCTTTCACTCAAACAGGAAAATTTAGATATATTAAAACATTTCCCTTCATTTTTAATTCATGGTTCCCTTTAACAATTTCTTAACCAACTTTTTGGCGTTTTTTTTTATTCTATAAACGTTCATTGAAGCGAAGCATTACGCTCCGTTGAGTTTGTAATTTTAATCAACGTGTCAAACAACTAAAAAATCTTAGGAAATGGAACAATGGTGGAAAACAATTCTGGCAGGCGTCTTGGGCGGTGCCATCGTGCTGGTGGGTACGTACGCATTTAACGCACACACACGTTCAGCGGTTTCGGACAATCCATTGCCCGTTAAACAGGTGAATATGTCGCCCACATCCGGCGGTGCTACAACTGTTCTGGCATTCGACTTCACCGAGGCGGCGCGACTGGCCACTCCTTCTGTTGTGCATATTGAAGCCAGTAGCGAAAGTGCAGGCCGTTCAGGGCATCCTTTTGGTTTTTTCTTTGATGAAGGCGCTCCTTTTGGTGGACAAGCAACGGGTTCTGGGGTTATTTATAGTTCGGATGGGTATATAGTTACCAATAACCACGTAGTGGAAGATGCCGACAAGCTGACAGTTACCCTTAGTGACAATCGTAAATTTGAGGCTAAAGTCGTTGGTCGTGATGAAAAATCCGATATGGCCGTCATCAAGATTGAGGCGAATAACCTCCCTGTATTACAGAATGCCAATTCCGATGAAGCCCAGATTGGAGAATGGGTCTTGGCGGTGGGTAATCCATTAGATTTGACGAGCACTGTCACGGCGGGCATTATCAGTGCCAAGGGGCGTAGTTTAGAACTGATTCCTGGGCGCGATGCCATAGAGTCCTTTTTGCAGACCGACGCTGCCGTCAATCCTGGCAACAGCGGAGGGGCATTGGTGGACACGCAGGGGCGTTTGTTGGGCATCAATACGGCTATTGCCACCCGCACGGGCATGTACCAAGGGTATTCCTTTGCCATCCCTGTTAACCTAGTGACCCGTATTGCTGATGATATTATCGAATACGGTAGTTACCAGCGCGCTTTCCTCGGCGTGAGTATTTATCCACTAGATGATGAGGCTGCCAAGGAATTAGGTGTCAACGTCAGCCAGGGTGTGGTAGTGGAAGATTTGGTAGAAGGAGGCTCTGCGGACAATGCGGGGGTGAAGCCCAAAGACATTATCGTAAGTGTGAACGGACGTCCTGTTCGCAACGTGCCGGAACTAACGGAGTTGGTGGGGCGTTCTAAAGTAGGCGACCGACTGCAACTGACTGTACTTCGCGATGGCGAGGAGGTTGAGTTGCCCGTCAAGATGATTGCGCAAAAATGATGACGATTCCATGACGCTGTTAAGACATCCTTAACACTTGTGGTAGCAACATTTTGCGAGTCTTTACAGTTTTTATTATACTTCTAAATTTGACGGAAATAAACCTATAGCGATTTACCTTTTTGTGCACGTCTAGTCCAAGTATTCTGGTCTTAGCACAAAAAGCGAAATCGAGAGATAATAGATTTATTTTTTCTCCGTCCCTTTGAATGTTCTCGGCGGCTCGTTTTTAACAGGATTGAGCTGTTCATGACATACTTGTTTAAAGTTGGTTTTTCGTTTTGTTTTGATGTGCCTGTTCCTTTCCCGGGGGCAGGCATCTTTTTTGTAGGTGGACAAAAAAAATTAACATTTCATACAATTACGGTTTGCTCCTATCGTTTTGTGAACTGAACTTGACGCGGCGTTAGGCTCGTCAATAATTACACATACATCATCATAACCAACTCCCGTTGCTGACACAACGGGCCGGGGTGTGACCATCCCGAGTCAAACTGCTTAACACCATTTTCATTATGGATCAGAAAAAAGGATTAACGATAGCGGTCGTAGTGCTGGCATTAGCATTATTAGGATCGCTCATCTGGGGTTTCAACAAAAACTCCGAAGCCAACACATTGGAAACAGACAATGCAGAAGTTAAAGAAGCATTGGATGCGATGACACAGTTGCGCGATCAATTAGCACGTGAAGTAGATAGCCTTGCCGGTGAATATGACCTGCTGGCTTCTGAAAACGTAGAATTGAACGGCCAGTTGGCGGGTTCTCGCGATGAGTTGGCCAACGTGCAGGCTGCTCTTAGCAAGGCTAAGCGCAACTCAGCTGCGGAAATTAATGATCTGCGTGCTCAGATTGAAGCCTTGCAAAGTGCAAGAGGCGATCTCCAATCATCTATCTCAGCGCTGGAAACCGAAAACGCTTCCTTGCGTGAGCAAATGGGAATTTTGGAAACCGACTTGGCTTCTTCTCGCCAGCAGAACGAGCAACTTACGAATCTTGCCACCTCTATGGAAGGTGAAATCAAGAAGTTGACGTATGACAATTTCAAAGCTTCTGGTTTTCAGGTAACACCTGAGGTCAACCGTGGCAACCCTACTTCTAAGTCAGGGCGTGCAAGGCGGGTAGTAGTGAGTTTCGATGTAGCCAATGTGCCTGCCGAGTTTCAGGGTGTTCGCCCGCTGTACCTCACTATCACTGATGATAAGGGTACTCCCATACCACGTACCAAATATATCAATACCAGTATCGTGGTAAACGGTCAGCGTCAGGATATTATGGCGGTGGAAGCTCGTGAGGAAAACCTTGGGGCAGACCAGCGCATTACCTTTACGCATGAGTTGGAAAACAAATTAGACGAAGGCTATTACAGGGCGGCCATTTATACCGATATTGGCTTCCTCGGTTCTGCTCAGTTCCGTATGCAGTAGCACCACAAACCGATTGATTGATTCAATTGGGTGCTATTGATGATTTCAAAACATCCCAAATTCAGGCTTGCCCGGGTTTGGGATGTTGTATTTCAACCATCTTCCAAAGCTATCCTACTTCACTATGGCTGCATCTGCTGAAATGCCTTATTTTATACGCCCCTCTTTGGCACTCGACACGGCTGCCAAGCACACGGCTTACCAGCAAGCCTTGGAGGCTATTTATGCCAATCTGGCGGGTGAAACAGACTCTGTCCTCCAAATGGCTACCATCAACTGCCTGCTTAAAACATGGCTTCCTTATTACTACTGGGTAGGCTTTTATGTGGTACGGAACGGTCGCCTATCCGTAGGCCGTATCAGGGCACGCTTGGGTGCTTGCATATCGATTTCAGCCGGGGTGTTTGTGGCAAAGCTGCTACCACCCGACAAACGCAGGTTGTGGCGGATACCCATGCGCTGGAGCAAGGCACTGCCCATATTGCCTGCGACCCTCATTCGCGGTCTGAAATTGTGGTGCCTGTATTCGATTCGTCTGGTGAACTGATCGCTGTTTTTGATGTCGATAGTACCCTTGTCGGTTCGTTCGATGCTGTCGATCAGCATTATTTGGAGCAGTTGCTCCATCGCGTTTTTGCAGGGAAATAAGGGTTCAGTATTGAATTTTATTGTCAATAGACATCGAGTGGGGCAAACAAGCAATCCATATCCAAGGCGCGATCGACTACGCTGAGGCTATGCTCGTTGGGGTGTAGCGGAAAGGTTGTCAGCAGGGTGATAAATAACTGTTTGGTAGTACCTGTAGCTGCTTTGAAAATGGTCGCTTTCATACGAAGACTGTCTGCTTGTGATTTATGTATCACATAAGGGCCTTGATAGAATTTGATCTCTACCAGATTGATGGCGTGGTCGGCTCGGTCGATGAGGAGGTCTATTTGAATGCCCTGCCCGAATTCGCTGTGTTGTAAGTAATAAGCGGAAGATTCTGAATAAATACCTGAAATACCCAATGCTTTTTTAATCTGGGGGATATGTTTGAGGCAAATACTTTCAAAAGCGTACCCGCTCCAGCTTTTCCAAGTTTGCGTTTGCGAAAGCCGTTCCCAAGTTCCGTTGCCTTCTGACCGTTTATCTTCTATGAATTTCAAGTAGAAGAGAGAGTATTCATCGGTTAACCGATAAATAAGGCCTTTTTTCTTTTTCCCGAACGGGTAATAGGGGGTAATGAAACCTGAGTTTACCAATTCTTCCAACACACGGGTAGCATTGCCGCCATCCCCCATACTAGTTAGTTGCAGGATTTCCTGCCGTGACAACCCTTTCCAAGAGGAAGCCAGTGCCCTTATTACCCGCAGATGATTATCGGCATGGTCGAAAAGGGCTGGATAAAGTTGGGAGAATTCCTCTTTAAGCAACCCGTTGGCAGAAAAACATATTTGATCTATGTTTTGTGTAGCGGTTTTACCTCCTTCCACCTCTTTTAGATACTGTGGGACACCCCCCAAGGCCATATAGAGCTGTAGGATATGGTAGCGATCCAGTTGTACACCCCGACTTTGAAGGAATAGTTCTGTTTCCCAAAGTGAGAAGGGTTGGAGGTGAATTCTTCGTGTAATTCGGTTGTGCAGCCCTCCCTTGTCGCGCACCACATGGGTTATCATCCAAGAGGCGGCAGAGCCACATATCACTACAACGATGTTGTTTTGAGAGGCCCAGCTATTCCAAAATAGGCCAAATGCTTTTAAAAAATCTGATTGTTGCCCAGCTATCCAAGGGAATTCGTCTAAGAAAACGATTGCCTTTTTGGTGTCGGCTTGTTTTTCCAGGTAGGTGATAAGCATTTGGAAGGCTTCCTGCCAATTGACTGGAACTTTGAAGGGTAGCAGCGGTTTGGCGTGGTAGTTCAATCGGTCTGAAAAGTGCTGTAACTGCTCGGAGGTTTCCCCGTGTTGGATGCCAGTCATTTCAAAGTCGATAAGGCCAGCATATACCTTGCGCACCAAGAATGTCTTACCTACCCGCCTGCGACCTAAAACAGCCACCATTTCCGGTTCGCCCGAATGAAAGGCTTTCATCAGTATGGATTGTTCCTGTTCTCGACCGATAAATGGCTGGTTCATTTTGGTTATTGGATTTTATGACGGGATTCAAAAGGGGATGCCGCTGTATCGCCTCAAAAATAATTAAATTCTCGGCGGAATGTTGTTTTTTAATAAAGATTCCGCCCGGAAACAATGATTTTTCGGGGCGGAATCTGTTTTTTGAGGCAAATTGTAGCGGCTTTGGGCTTATCGCAACTTCTCATTTCCTGCATGCCGTTCCCGGTCGCGGGTGGTTTTTTTCTCGAGGTTGCGTTCCAAGGCCTGGGTTAGGTTGACACCTGTTTGGTTGGCCAAACAGATAAGAACAAACAACACATCGGCCATTTCATCGGCTAATTTTTCGGGGGCTGTTGCTGCATCTGCGGGATTTTTGAATGATTGCTCGCCGTATAGACGCGACATATAGCGCGCTACTTCCCCCACTTCTTCCATGAGGATGGCGGTATTGGTGAGTTCGTGGTAATACCGGATGCCGATGGTGCGTATCCATTGGTCAACTGTTTCTTGGGCAGCTTGGAGGGTCATGTTGTAGTAATTGAGTTGATATGACGAGGATGATGGAGATAAGCTAAATAACAAAATCTGCACCGTCTGCAAAAAAACGCGTACGAAGCTTTTCGGGATTCGTATGCGTAATCGCGGTGAAAACGTTTGTCAGTTATCGGACAACTCGAAGTTGTCCGATAACTGACAATTGACGTTTGGGTTTAAAGATATAAATTTATTTGAGTGTGTAACAAATTAATGGCGAGCTAATATGACCTTCGGTAATTCTCAAGTATCCACTCCTTCTTGCAAGGGGTAAATGAGGGGTTTTCTCCAAAGAATATATATAGGTGCCATTAATTTGTTGCACACTCAAGATATTTAAAGCGCATACAAAATTCTCCTACATAGCCTCTAATAAAAGGTGGCTGCAGTTTGGCAACGCGCTGAATGGTGCAATTTGTTTTGCACACAACGATATATACCCGCGCTAAGGGGCTGGAGGGGTTACTCCCGACCGTAGGGAGGGACGAGCGAATAGCGAAGCCCGGAAGCACCTGACCCCGCCCCATCTGTAAGACGGAACGGGAGCAGGTTGTGCGGGGGAGCGCCCTACAAAAAAGGAAGGTTGCACGATAAATGGGATGGCTTTCAGCCTGCTGGCTCGGCTTCAGAGATCACCATCGGGTAGCGGTTGCGGATCTGTGCTTGTTTTTCAGGGGGGAGGAGGTCGTAGTCAATTTGGTATTGGACGAGGGCGGCCTCTTGCCAGATGTCATGCCATGCGGCTCTCAATTCACTGTAAACGTGCAGGTAGGTGGCGTAGCTCGTGCCTCGGTGATGCGCCAGAGAGACGACCACTTTGTTGGGTGCTGCGGCCATGTCGGAGCGCCCTTCGGGGTTGAGAATAAACTGCTGTGCAAAGGGGCGTACGTCGGTGAGTTGGCGAGAAACTCCTTCTATCATCAATTGATCCCATTGGTTGATGGCAATGCGCAGGACGTTGCGCTCGTTGGCCGGGCGCGCGACGGGGGCGTCATCCCAGTGTGGGAGCATGACCATGATGCCGTTTTCTGATAATATTTTGGTTGTGACCAGGAAAAAGATGAGTAGCAAGAAGGCGATGTCAGCCATACTGCCTGCATTGACTTCGGGGGCCCCTCGGCGGGTTGTTTTTTGGAACATGGTAGCCGTTTTTGATGAGTAATCGTTCGGCTGGTAGTTTACGTTGGAGAGATGCTCAAGCAGGCGAAAATGGTGGGTGGGTGTAATTATTTAGGGTGTACTAAGTTCTGGCTTAAAAACCTCTTTACGGCCTGGTAGTAGCTATTATTACCAGTGAGCTGTTATGGCTTGTAGGGTGGGTTTTACCAGTCGGAAAAGTTTATTTTTCGATGTTTATCCCATTCGGGTTATAAAAATTCCCATTCAGCAACGTTATCTTTACGGTTCTACAATTGTTTATCATCTTTCGACCCTATATAACTACCCGCTGCTTATGCGATATAAACTATTTTGGTGCATACCCCTGTGGATACTGTTTATTGCTCAACAAGCATATAGTCAGGTTGTGTGGCGTAGTGTTGCAGGAAGCATACATTTTACTTCAGATGCGCCTTTGGAGCTGATTGAGGCACAATCCAATGAACTCAAAGGCATACTAAAGCCTAGTGATGGCAGTTTTGCATTTGCGGTAGAAATCAGTTCTTTTCAAGGGTTTAACAGTGCATTACAAAGGGAGCATTTCAACGAGAATTACCTAGAAAGTCATAGATACCCCAAGGCGACTTTTGCGGGGCGCATTATTGAAGATGTTGATTTTTCGCGACCAGGCACTTATACCATACGCGCTAAAGGAGTACTGACCGTGCATGGAATAGAGCATGAACGTATTATCAGGAGCGAGGTGGTGCTTACGCAAAACGAACTGCGGCTTACATCTGCGTTTACGGTTCCTTTGGCCGATCACCACATTAGCATTCCGCATATTGTCCACCAAAAAATAGCGGAAGAAATAAACGTGAAAGTATCAGCTGTTTTTAAACAAGTGCCATGAGGTGGATACGGTGGTTCCTTTTGTTATTGCTGTGGAGCATATACAGCGGCAGCGTTTTATCCCAGCATCTTTTTTTTCGTACTTACGAAAATGACGGTGCCGATCGGTTGCAAGAGCCTTCCTGTCTATTGCAAACCAGCGATGGTGCCATTTGGATAGGCGATGAGCAAGGGCTTTGGTACTTCGATGGCCAGCAATTTGTTTTTCAGGCTGTATCGGATAGTTTGGTGGGCAGAAGGGTTACTGCACTGATGGAAGATCGGATGGGGCGTTTATGGATAGGGTATGCCCACGGTGCTATTTACCAACGAGTTCCAGGCAGTTTGCCAACACCTTGGCTGCCAGAGGAGGGTTGGCCTGCGGCATCTATTACTGGGTTTGCCCTTGATAAAGAGCAGAACCTCTGGTGGTCAACTTACGGCGAAGGCGTGTATTGTAGTAAAGGTGGTTATGTTTACCAATTCGGTATCGACGACGGGTTGCCTGCAAAGGATATTTACACAATTAAAAGCGATGCTTTGCACCGCATTGTCGTAGCACATGATAAAGGGATCAGTTACCTGGGGTGGAAAAATGGCCAAAAAAAGGATCTTCGACATTTTACTAAAGCAAACGGGTTGCCAGACGACATCATTCGAACCTTACTACCTGGCGGCGATGGAGGTTGTTGGGTAGGGGGGTATGAAGGTGGGGTTGCGTATTTTCACCCCGACAAACAACAAGCTTCTCTACTTCCTGCATCATGGCCAGGAGGAACGGTAGTAGGCATGGTGGACTTTGGCCAGGCTGATCTATGGGTTGCTACCACCAATAAAGGGCTGTTGCATTGGCGATCAGATATTCAAGCTTGGGATACCAATGAAGTAACTAACTGGAGTAATACGCATATCCAACACTTTTCAGCGGATGCAGAAGGTAATTTTTGGATACTGTGCAGAAATAAGGGCATAGCCAGTGCCAACAGGCGGATCACGCTACAGTCAATCGACATACCGTCTCCTCAGTGTATTTCAGCGAGTGACCAATGGGTATGGATTGGCACCACCGAAGGGCTTTTTCGCTACGAACCCCAGTACGAGACGATCCAGCATTTGGTGAAAGATGCCAATATCATTAGTATGTATAATGATGCAGCAGGAAGGTTGTGGTTGGGTACCTTTGGGCAAGGCTGTCTTTTGTTTGATCCTTCCACCTTATCCGTCGCCCGATTGGGGGAATCCGAGGGGCTTTCAAATGGAAATATCTTGAGTATTACTTCTAATGGCAAAGATATTTGGTTGGCTACACTTGGAGGTGTTTATCAGACTTCAATTTCAAATAATGACCATGCACATAGCAAGCCTGTTTTCAAGCATTTGAGCCATATTCCGTCATTGGGGCAATCTTTTATTTATTGCACCCTTACGGATGACTACCAACGTACTTGGTTTGGCTCAGATGGAAAAGGGCTCTCTGTCTTATACCCCAATGGGCAAGCCGAACAGTTTATGCACAGGGTGGATAGCAGCATTGTGAAGACGGTTTACTCCATCGCCTCCGACCATTCCGGTACTATTTGGGCGAGCACGGATGCTGGTGAAGTGCTTTTTCTTCAAGACGGTGTGTTTCATTCGGCACCATTTACATCCAGCCACCATGCAGGATCTTTTATCAGTTTGGCAACGGATGCGTCTGGATATTTATTAATGATTCACGCCCGTGGTATAGATTTTTGGGATAGCGAAAATAAAGAAATCATCCACTTTAACGGAGCTGTCGGATTGGATGGGTTCAAACCGCCATTGAACGGTATCAGCCAACCGCTGAATCAAGAAAATTGGATACTCAGCGAAAAACAGTTGGTGCGTTACCACTCATTAAATGGGAACTTCCGGCAATCATCAATTACCACTATCACAGGGGTTTCCATATTTATGCAACCAATCGCTTTTCGTCAACAAAATAAATTTCGGCATAATGAGAATAACCTTGTAATCAGTTTTACCGGTTTTTGGTTTACCGACCCCGACGATATCTCTTACCGTTATATTCTCGAAGGTTTCGACCGCGATTGGATCTATACAGAAGACCAGCAAGTAGTTTATTCTAACCTACCTCCAGGCACGTATCATTTTCAAGTCCAATCTGCTTCCAACGGATTTTTTGAAAATGCCTCCACCGATGAATACACATTTACAATCGCAAAGCCCTTGTGGCAACGTTTTTGGTTTGTATTTCTAATAGGGAGTATGGCATTGGCAATTGTTTGGCAATTACTCAAACGCAGAGAACAACGCATGCAAAGAGAGGCTTCATTGGTGAAAGAAAAAATTGAAAGTCAATTTCAAGCCCTCAAGAGCCAGATCAATCCGCATTTTTTATTCAATTCCTTTAATACCCTAGTGTCCCTTATTGAGGACAAGCCTACAGATGCGGTGAAATATGTTGAAAAACTTTCGGACTTCTATCGAAATATCCTTCAGTATCGCGAAAGCGATCTGGTCGAATTGCAAACAGAAATGCAACTGGTACAAGATTTTTGTTATTTGCTTGAACACCGATATGGCAATAATTTACGCATCATCTATCCCTCCACTCCTACCAAAGGATGGATGATTGTTCCTTTTGCTTTGCAAATACTAGTGGAGAATGCTGTCAAGCACAATGTTATTAGTAAGACCCAACCGTTGTCTGTACAAATAAGTGTGGATGAAGATGATTATATCTGGGTAGCCAACCCTATTCAACCCAAACTCACACAGGAAACTTCTACGGGGTTTGGTATTGCTAGTATTCGTAAAAGATATAGTTTGCTAACTAATACGCCTATTCTCGTTGATAAAACGCCTGCTTTTTTCAAGGTAGGCATCCCCTTGTTGAAAACACATTCGTTATGAGAATCTTAATTATTGAAGATGAGCCCGCAGCAGCTCGCCGCATTCAAAAAATGACAGAAGAACTTCTTCCAGCAGCAGAGATCGTAGGCCAACTGGAAAGTATTGCCGAAAGTATTGCTTGGTTGAGTAATAACAATGCGCCCGATTTGATATTACTCGATATTCACCTAGCCGATGGTGCTAGTTTTGAAATTTTCCAGCATTGTGAGGTAAATACACCTATTATTTTTACTACAGCCTACGACCAGTATGCACTCCAAGCTTTCAAAGTAAATGCAGTGGATTACCTCTTGAAACCTATAAAAAAAGAGGAACTACAGGCGGCTTTAACCAAATACCAGCAGCATAGAATGCCTACGGTAGATTATAAGTCATTGGCTAGAGCAATGCAAGTGGAAAGTCAGGAGAAACGTTTTCTAATCCGGTTGGGGCAACAAATTAAACTAGTAGCAACACACGAATTGGCGTATGCCTATACAGAAAGTAAAATCACTTTCATCGTCACTAAAGAAGGACGTAGATACCCACTGGATCATTCGCTAGAAAAATTGGAAGAGATGTTGCCTTCCGCTATCTTTTTTCGTATCAATCGTCAATTTATTATTGGCATTCACGCCATCCAAGAAATGCATGCTTATAGCAAATCTAGGGTAAAACTGATACTGTCACCTACTGTTGGTTTTGATACCATCGTCAGCACAGAACGATCTCCTTTCTTTAAAAAATGGTTAGAATCCAATTAAGGGACGGGAAAAAATAAGTGATTCCATTTTTTCTGAAGGCTTGTCTTTATACACACGCTTTGTGCAAGTATTCCTACGCTTAGTGCATAAAACCAAGCCAAAAATGGGATCACTTATTTCCGTCAAATTACTAAATATCCCGTTCAGCTATTCATTTTTCCTGTTCAGTAAGAATAAGTTGTCATCCAATGGCAATGGGCTTATGTTTGCTTCATCTTAATACAACCGCCTTGAGAAAAATACAACCAACCATTTTTTGGATACTTTGCTTGGGGGGGCTTCTGGTGTTTTTTGCTACCTGCCAGCATGCTCCTTATATTCCCGACCCTGGAGATATGAACCCTGTGGATACTACTCACAATCCGGTAGATACTTTCCCTGGTACGGGTGGTATGGGGCACATCTGTGACCCCGACTCGGTTTATTTTTCTTTGCAGATATTACCTATCCTGCAATCTAACTGTGCTTTTAGTGGTTGTCATGATGCGGCTTCACATCAAGATGGTGTAGTGCTCACATCTTATACTAGTGTGATCAACACTGCACAGGTACGGCCTTTTGATTTGGGCGATAGTGAATTATACGAAGTCATCACAGAATCTGACCCCGACAAAGTAATGCCTCCACCGCCCAGCAGCCGTTTGTCAGCAGAACAAATCAGCCTGATTGAACGATGGATTCTACAAGGTGCTCAGGATTTGAATTGTGACCCTGCTGCTACGGGTTGTGATACTACATCTGTTAGTTTTAGTAATACCGTGCTACCTATTTTACAAACCTACTGCGTGGGATGCCATAGCGGCAATCCCCCTTCTGGTGGGATCAACCTTTCCAATTATGGTGGGGTGCAAACGGTAGCCGCCAATGGTCGATTGGCGGGTTCCATCCGGCACGACAATGGCTATCAGCCAATGCCGCAAGGAGGAAACCAGCTCTCAGATTGTTACATTGGTCAAATCGTTGCTTGGATTAATGCAGGTGCCCTAAATAATTAACCAGTTATGTCGAAAATCTGTAAGAGTATAGTTTTTTTTCTTGTACTCGCCTTTTCGGGGTGCTATTATGATGTGGAAGAAGAACTATACCCCACCCTTGATTGTGCTACCGACAATGTTACCTACTCAGGCGTTGTGGCCTCAATCATTCAACAAAATTGCAATGCCTGTCATAGCGCAGCTGCTAATTTTGGTAATGTAACGCTGGAAGGCTATGAAAATCTGAAAAATTATGTGGACAATGGCCGTCTCTTAGGGGCGATTCGGCATGTGTCTGGGTTTTCTCCAATGCCTCAGAACCAACCTCCATTGGTGGAGTGTACCATCCAAAAAATTGAAGCTTGGATTCAAGATGGTGCCCCTAATAATTAACTGCGTTATCCGATCCGTATGGATGACACACAAATCCCTTTTTATGAAAAAGTATCTTCCCTATCTCCTCCTACTGGTTTTAGCTGGAGTTTTTTTGGGATATAAGTTGTGGAATAAGCCGCATGAAGATATGCTTCTTGCTAATTCCGATATTGCCTTTGAGGCAACTAAGCTGTTTTCTGAATTTGACACAGACGAACTTACTGCTAATACCGCCTATCTAGATAAGGTCATCCTTATCACAGGTACAGTCGTGTCTTCCAGTAAAGACGACAATGGCCAAGTCAAAATAATGCTAGAAAGTGGCGACCCTATGTTTGGGGTTATCTGTGAATTAGACACCCATTCCTCCCATAAAAGAACCGATTTTACTCCAGGTGAAAGTATTACCCTAAAAGGTAAATGCACAGGCAAGCTTATGGACGTAGTGTTGGTGCGGTGCGTGGAAATTTGAAATCAATCTTCGCGTAATGTACAAAGGCAGTGCCACTTTCTGGAGTGCCCAGTCGTCCATTTTTTAATGGACATAACATTTCTTAAAACAACCTGATAATGAAAAAAACAATCTTTTTATCGGCAGTAGCCTTGTTGATGGTGGGTGCGCTATCTGCCCAGAAATTCTTTACCCGTGAAGGGAAAATTTCCTTCTTCTCCGATGCAGTCGTCGAAAAAATTGAAGCTCACAACAATACGGCTACCACGGTATTAGATACCGAAACTAACCGGCTGGAATTTGCCGTACTCATCAAAGGTTTTCAGTTTGAAAAAGCACTAATGCAAGAACATTTCAATGAAAACTACATGGAGAGCGATCAATTCCCTAAAGCTTCCTTCAAAGGCCAATTAACGCCTGATAGCCAAGTGAACTGGAAAGCCGATGGTGTCTATCAGGTTAAGGTTGCAGGTAGTCTCTCTATACATGGAAAAACCCAACAAGTTACCCTTCCTGCTACGTTTACCATCAAAAGCGGTGCGATACAAGGTTCTTCTTCTTTCCAAGTGGCGGTTGCTGATTATGGTATTGAAATACCTGCCGTCGTTCGGGATAATATCGCCAAAGAAATAAACATCAAAGTACAAGCCAACTATCAGATTTTTAATAAGTAATGCAATGATGATTACCTACCTGCCGATGCGATATATAGGGCTTTGTCTGCTATTTCTGAACCTTTTCTCGCTCCATGCTCAGGAAGATGATCTTCTTTCTTTGTTAGGAGAAGATGAACCCGTAGTGGAATACGTGACTGCCGCCTTTAAAACGAATAGAGTTATCAATCATCATTCATTAGAAAGTACGGCTGGTGGTGTACTTGATGTTAAAATATCGCATCGGTTTGGTATGCTCAACCAAGGTGCCTATGATTTATTTGGGTTGGATAACGCTAGTATTCGGATTGGAGCTGATTACGGTATTTCCGACCGGCTGACTATTGGGTTGGGGCGCAGTAGTTATGAGAAAACGTACGATGCTTTTGCAAAACTCAAATGGCTTCGTCAAAGCACTGGAAAACGGGTGATGCCTGTTACAGCAGCCCTATTTGCCAGTACAGCTATACAAACCCTCCGCTGGGCTAACCCTGATAGAGATAACTACTTTTCTTCACGCTTGTATTATACTTTCCAGCTCATACTGGGGCGTAAATTTAGCGATGCCGTTTCTTGGCAACTTTCTCCTACGGTGGTACACCGAAATTTAGTTCGTACCCAAGCCGAGGCCAATGATGTTTATGCGCTTTCTACTGCTGGGCGTATTCGCATCAATCGACGGTTGGCACTCAATGCGGAATATACTTTTTTACTACCCGATCAGTTGGCTCATGGATACCGAAACGCGCTCAGTATTGGGTTCGATATAGAAACGGGAGGACATGTGTTTCAACTCCACTTTACTAATAGTACTTCTATGATTGAAAAAGGGTACATCACCGAAACGTCGGGCAACTGGGGTGATGGCGGTATTCATTTCGGATTCAATGTAAGTCGCGTGTTTACGGTTAATCAATAGCTGCAAAAAATTACATTACTGACGGATAAATACGCAGTGCCTCCTCTTCCCATTGGCGCATTTGTTGGGCTTCTTCCGGGGTTTTGTCTCCATAGCCGCAAAGGTGGAGTACGCCGTGTATCATCACGCGGAGGAGTTCTTGTTCTGTGGGTAAGTTGCGATCTTGGGCATTGTCGGCAACGCGCTCGGTGCTGATGTAGAGGTCGCCGTGAACGAGTGGGGGAGGGGAGTAAGGGAAAGTGATAATGTCGGTAAGGGTATCGTGGTCGAGGTATTCCACATTCAATTGGTGGAGGTAGTTGTCGCTACAGAAGATGTAGTTGAGTTCTCCGAGTACGGATTGATGAAGGGCAATCACGCGATTGATCCATTGGTGGATGGCCTCTTCATCGAGTGAGGGCATAGGAACGTCTTCCGCGTGAAAAAAAACACCCGTTTCCGGCGCTTCATCGGGGAGAGCCGGGAAAAAATGGCTAGTCATGTTACTCAGATATTGAACCGCATTTCAACGGTGCGGCCACCGTTGCGGAAGGCGATGGCATCGGATAGATGGTGCATCAGGAAAACCCCTCTACCACCGCATTTGCAGAGGTTTTCTTCTTTGGTGGGGTCGGGTACACTTTGGTAGTCAAAGCCGCATCCTTCGTCGGATACTTGAATGGCTAAGCTGTTTTTGCGTTCCTGTAGGCTGATGGAAACCTTTTTGCGTTTGTCTTGGCAGTTGCCGTGTATGATGGCGTTGTTGACGGCTTCGGTGAGGCTGATGAGCAGGTTACCATGCTGATCGGCATTGAGGCGGTAACGCTGGACGATGTGTGTCACAAATTGCTCTACTTGTGCGATGTTGGCGGGATCGGAGGCAAGCCTAAGCAGAAAAGGTTGTGTACTTGTCTTCGTCATAAGCAATGGTAATGATGAAATAAAACAGTAAGGCTAAACAGCCTGGCGTTGAAGTATATGTTTTGGGATGCGAAGCCTGATTTGGCTGTATGGGTGGTCGGTTGGAATACAAAAGTAAGGGATGTTTACCAATTTGTCAAGAGGCAGACATCCCTTTTATTGTTTAATTGACACGAAGGGTGTTAAAATACTCGTCCACGAGGTATTTATAGTACGGTTTCAAGGCAGGAGAAACGGTTTTGAACATGTCAATTTCGGCTTCTCGTTGCTTGAGGTATTCTTGGAGGGAGGGCGGCAGTTCGCGTTCGCGTTGGCGAGCGGTGTCCGATTTTCTGCGTTCGTCCTGATCCTGTTGTCGTTCTGCCTTTTCGTGTTCGAGTAGGCGGTTGAGGATGTCTTGCTGACGTTCCAGCATTTCGTTGGTAAGGCGTTTGTTGACCAAGTCCTCTTCTGATTTGTTCATCTCATCGATCAACTCTTGGAGCTTGCCGTCGGCTCCTTTGCCTTGTTGTTGGCGTTCGGCCTGCTTTTTTGATAAAGCTTGCCGCAAAGCAGCTTGTCGAGCGGCCATTTGGGCAAATTCTTTGCTGGTGGGGCCTTTCCCATCCTGCATAGCTTTTTTCATTTGTTGCAGGCTTTCGTTCAGCGACTGTTGGCCGGGGCTCATTTTGTCGCCGGGTTTACTGCCGGGTTTGTTGCCGGGGCTGTCTCCCGGGTTGTTGCACATCTGGTTGCCAGACATCATTCCCGACATCTGCTGCTGCATCTGGTTCAGTACTTCACTCAACATCAATGCCAGATCGTTGACATTGGTCATGGTGCGTTGCTGGTGTTCTGAAGCCTGTGGCACTCGCCTTTCCTCCAACTCTTCTACGCTTTCGCGCATATTGCTGCGAATTTCCGTTACTTTTTCCGTTACAAAGGATTCGATTTGGTACACCCGCTTGCTAAGGGCATGTAAGCTGTCCTGTATGAGTTTGAAATCGTCCTTGAGTTTAAACTGTTGCTGAACCAAGCCCACGTATCGGGGCGTATTGATGTTTACCTCGTCGAAGTCGGCGATGAGGTTTTCTTGGTCGAAGGACAGTGTTACCAAATTCTCTAGCAATTGGCGCAGTGCTTGCATGTCTTCTTCCATTTGCTCCATCTCCTGGCTCTGCATCTGCATCGACATCATGCCTGCCATGCTTTTCATCTTGGCGCCTGCTTTTTTCTGAGATTGGCTTGCCCCGCTGTTGTTCTGTTGCTCTAATTGTTCCTCGCTGTCGTTCAGTTCTTCTTCAATGGACTCGGATTGCTCCTCAAAGTCTCCCATTTCCATAGGGTTTTCCAACTCCTCGTTCTTTTCTTTCATCTCCTCCATTTTCTCTTGAATCTCCTCGAACTCCTTGTTGATTTCTTCTTGTTTTTCTTGCAGTTCTTCCTGAGGGAGTTCATTGTCTTTGGTTTGCTCGGCCAGTTCTTCCTGTTTTTCGGCCAGTTCCTCCAACTGTTCGATGGTTTCCTGCATGTCTTGCTCCAGTTCCAACTGCTTGTACATCTCCATCATGCGATCCAACTCCATCTCCAACTCCTCGTCGCTGAGTTCCATTTCCTCCAATTTTTCCAACGCTTCATCCTTGTTCAGTTCCTGTAGGAGTTCCTCAATTTGCTTCATCAGTTCCTGCATCTCCTCGCTGATAGACTCTTCGAACATTTTCTGCAACTGCTGCTGCTTTTCCTGAATGCGTTGCTCTTGTGGCGATAGTTGTTCCTGATTTTGGATGTTTTCTTCAAACTGTTGTTGCGCCTCTTCAATCTGCTGTTGCAGTTCTTTTTGGCGTTCCAGCATGCGCTCCAGTTCTTTTCGGTCTTGCCAATCTAATTCTTTTTCTTGAAGCAATTGCTCGCGCATTTCCTTCATCCGATCTTGAATTTCCTTGGTTTCTTTCAAGGCGGCTTCCAAGTTTTCCTTTATTTTTTCCTCGTTTTGCTCAATTTTTTCAGCCAATTCCTCTTTGGTGGGCATGGCATAAGTCATGAGGGAGGTACGGGAAGACTTGCGTCCGTTTACGCCATCATTGTCGAACACCTCAAAGTAGTAGGTGACATTATCGCCTGGCGCTAAATTCAGCTCGTTGATATCAAAAGTGTAATCGTATTTAGTGGCTTTACCCACGGCAATTTCCACGGGTATGGATACGGGCTTTTGCTCCTTGCCATCTTCGCTCGTGATGCGGTAGTGAAATTGGAGACTACTCAGGCCATAATCGTCGGAAGCATCGCCAATGAAATAAACAAGTCGTTGAATGCTGCTATCTTGGAATACCTCCACGTTAATTTCTGGATACAGATCGGGAATGACACTTAGGGAGTAACCGATAGAATCCGCTAGGGGTAATTGCGCATTAGAAACAAAAAGCTTGTAGGTCATATCGCGCATCGCCCGCTTTTCCATACTGAAGAAGTCGTCGTCGAATCTTTTAGCAGCCCGTATTTCCTTTTCATCGGAAAAGACGATTTGCAGTTCGTCGGTTTGCAGCGCATTGAACACCCATTTGATTTGCGTGCCTACGGGTACGGTGATATCGCCGATATTGTCGAGCGTTTCGTCTTTGCGACCTAGATAAGCGGGGTAATCCAATGATACCTCAAAAGTGGCAATGTTGGGTTTTTTCAACACTTCCAGGGTGTATTCCTCCGAGTTTACCCCACTGGCAAATAAGGAGAAGCGAGTATCTTTTTGTACATTGCTAAACTGGTGTGAGAAGCGGTTGGCGGCATCCTTGGTTAGTCGGTATTGGTAATTGTCCACATCGATATATACTTCGTTGGGCAATTGATCGCCATCTATTTCTACCTCTAGTTTGAAATCGCCAAACTGCACTACGGAGAGGTCGTCAGCGACCACTTTGAAGTGGAAAGGTGCTGGGGGCGTGAATGCTTGGTTGTTGCGAATCAATCGGCGAGTCGGATCCTTGATAACGGTGGGGGCAGCCAGCAGCAACACCAATAGCACCAACAGTGGCGGTAAGGCATATTTGAGATACTGGCGGTTTTTTTGCAGGTCGATAGCAGACTGGAAGGGGACGGGTTTTATTTCTTCCGATTTTTGGTTGATGCTTGCTAAGATAAGTGCTTTGTTTTCGGCGCTGTCGGCTTGGGAGCGAAGCTGTAGCACATTCAGCAGTTTGTCTTTTACATTGCTGAAGTGGTCGCCAATGATTTGGGCTGCCTGCTCGTGGGAGATGATACTACCCAATTTGAAGTAGGACAGTAGGGGGCGGAACACCCAAGCTGCCAGCATGATTAAGCTAGTGCCAATAAACCCGAAGAAAAGGATTTTCCTACCTGTGGTATCAAAATTGAAGTAGTATTCTGCTAAGCTTACCGCCAAAAATAGGAGCAGGGCGGCACCGATGAAATACAATCCCCCCCGAATCAATTGGTTAACGTAATACTTGCGGATGAACTGATCCAACTTCTCTACCAATAAACCATAATTATCTCTGGCCTCCATAACACTCGCTTTTACAATTGCACGCCAAATATACGCTAAAAACTACCAATTAGTTGCCCTGATTCCTGGCTTTTATACAGATGGTGGTTTCTTTGCAACTAATGGCTCTACTTTCTAATGCTGATAACGTTCGGCTATCTTGTTAATGGCATTGGCCAATTGATGGTCTTTTTCAGTAATAATGCCTCCGGCATCGTGGGTGTTTAGGCGAATCGTCACCCTGTTGTAAACATTGCACCAATCGGGGTGATGCGCTTGCGCCTCCGCTACAAAAGCTACCGCTGTCATAAATGAGAATGCCTCCTGAAAATCGAGGAATACAAATTCGCGCGTTAGGCTGTTTTCAAGTTCTTTCCACATAGCTGGGCGGTTATTAGTTGACATTGGTAAGAAAATTTCGGTTCTTTGACTTTTTTAGTGGAGGCTACCCTTCGGGTCGCTATCCCGATAAAACATCGGGACAGCTCGCTATTCGCTCGGCCCCGGCAAACCCGGGTCTGTCAGCTAAAAGCTGCCACTGCTGCACAACTTGTCTCGGCCTTTTGCCGAGATCGCTAGCCCAGTACGACCACGAGATTTGTCAAAGAACCGCTATTTTTTTCAACCTTCGTTGCTGCCATTCCCACCCACCAAATAATAGTACGGCTCCATATTCTACTGCCGTCCACCCTAAGTTTTCTTGAAAAGAAGGATGGGCATACGTGAGATAGGAAAGCGGGATGAGCGCCGTCCAAAGAACGGGCCAACGCCAGGGGGTGAGCGTACTTAACACCAAAGGCAACAGCGCGTACCAAGGGTGTACGGTGGTAGCGAAGAATAGAAAAGTGCTGATAGCAAAGAGCCACACCTCGGGGATATCCTCCCAGCGGCGGCTGCGTTCGAGCAGTGCGCGAAGGAAAATAATGATGGTCACCGTTCCCCAAAGCCAAGGCCCTACTAAACGGATGATATTGTAGCCCTTCCAGCTATAACCTATCTCGCGAATCACGTAGTAAAAAGAAGCATTGAACTCGAATTGGCGAACGTATAATGCGATGCTTTGGGTGAAGTTTTCCAAGAATGCACCTGATACGATTGGCCACCATAATGCAACGGAAATGATGCCTATCCATCCCAACCAGACAAAACTCTTCGCGATGCCCATTCTGCGGATACAAAACGGTAAAAATAGGAGGGGTAATAATTTGGTGGCAATAGATAACGCAAAAGCCACCGCAGCCCCAAAATAGTACCCACGTACCAGCGCGTACAGGGCAGCCAGCAAGCACGCGACCATCAATCCCTCAAAATGAAGGTTGCCCACACACTCTATGATGCAAAGCGGATTCAGTGCGTACCACAAGACGTTTGCTACGGGTTGCTTCCAATGTAGTAGTAGTCGATAAAGGAAAAAAACAGCGGCTACATCGGCCAATAATAATATCCCTTTCATCACCCATGCCGCTCCCGTGACACTGCCGGGGGCTATCCATGTAGTTGGTGAGCAGGTTGGCGGCTTCGCATCGGTGCGGGCAAAGTACGGTAGGCACGCCGCAAACGTCGGCAGCCAAACGGGCGGCGATGAGTTTGTTGACGGCTTCTGTGGTGGGTACGAGCACTTTACCGCCAAGGTGGCCACACTTTTTGGCACTGGACAACTGGTCTTCGTAGTGTACACCTGCGGCACCGCCTCAATCATGCTTTTCATGAGTTCAAAAGCGTTGAGGTTGCCACCAAATCCTGCTTCCGCATCGGCAATGATAGGAGCGAGGTAGTCAATGTCGCCTTGGCCACTGACGGACTGAATCTGGATCGCGGCGCAGCAGGGCATTGTTGATGCGGCTTACCACTTCTGAACAGAATTGACGGGGTAGAGCGACTGGTCGGGGTACATGGTGCCAGAGAGGTTGTTGTCGGCGGCTACCTGCCAGCCACTGAGGTAGATAGCATCCAACCCAGCCGTAACTTCCTGTATAGCTTGGTTGCCAGTCAGCGCCCCTAGTCCTGCTACGTAGCGTTGGCGGGTTGAGCTTTGCCCAGAGCTTTTCGACTTAAGCGAGCTAAAGTGTGTTCGATTTGTACGGTGCCGCGCAGTTTCAATACGTCTTCGGCAGTGTAGGGCGGCGATGCCTTCCCAGCGAGGATTAGTAGCCCAGTCTTGGGGAGTTGTTCGGCTTGCTGTTCGTTGTACATGGTTTGGATATTTTAATGGTTATTAGGGATTAGTACAGTGTAGTTATCAAACTAATGCGTAAGATTAAGGGTGAGGAAATCCTCAGTAGTGGTCGCTTGTACGAGATTATCAAAAAGTGCTACGGCTTCTGCTAACCTGTTTTGTGCAGGTAGGTAGGCGGGCATTTTTTGGAGTTCTTCTTCCAAAAGTTGGCGGAAGAGAGGGTAATCAATATGGCGACCATCGTCGAGGTGGGCACCGTGACGAATCCATTGCCAAATCTGGAGTACGGCTGACGGGCAGTGGCAGCATCTCTCCATTTTGTAGAAGAGGGCAGCAGCAAAGTTGCCGCGCAAACCAGCTTTCCAAGTACAGGATACCGACGCTTATGTTTTCCCGCATCCCTTCCTCCGTGATAGTGCCGGTGGGGTACTGCTAGCAGGTCGGTGGCAGTCACTGTCACATTGGGCAGCGGTTGCTTGAGTTGGTTAGGTGTGGGCATGTGGGCATTGAATACGTCCATAGCAACTTGTACCAACCCAGGGTGGGCTACCCATGTGCCGTCGTGGCTTTTACTTCGCGTAGCTTATCTTGACGAACTTTTTCAATGGCGATTTCATTGGCTTGGGGGTCATTTTTGATGGGAATCTGAGCGGCCATTCCTCCCATAGCGTGTGCCCCTCTGCGGTGGCAAGTATGGATGAGCAAATCCACATAAGCCTTCATGAAGGGAACGGTCATGGTCACTTGGGCACGGTCGGGCATGATGCGATCGGGAAACTGGCGGAACTTTTTGATAAAAGAAAAAATGTAGTCCCAACGGCCACAATTCAGCCCTGCGGAGTGGTGGCGCAGTTCATATAATATCTCGTCCATTTCAAAGGCGGCGAGTATGGTTTCAATCAGGACAGTAGCTTTTATGGTGCCTTGTGGTAACCCCAAATAAGATTGTGCGAAGACAAAAACATCGTTCCACAGTCGTGCTTCTAAGTGGCCTTCTAATTTGGGAAGGTAAAAATAGGGGCCGCTACCCTTGGTTAACAGTGCGTGTGCATTGTGGAAAAAATACAGACCAAAATCCACCAACCCACCGCTCAAAGGTTGGCCTTCACAGACTAAATTTTTCTCCACCAAGTGCCACCCACGTGGGCGCACCATGAGGGTAGCCGGGTTGTCGTTTAGTTGGTATTGTTTGCCGTTGTCGGGGTTTTCCCAAGTGATATTACCTAGGATGGCATCTTGTAGGTTGATTTGGCCCTGAAGTGTATTATTCCAACTGGGCGTATGGCTGTCTTCGAAATCGGCCATGAATACCTTGGCACCGGAATTGAGTGCGTTGATAATCATTTTTCTATCAACCGGGCCGGTTATTTCTACCCTCCTATCTTGTAGGTCTTCGGGAACAGGTGCCACAGCCCAAGTACCACGGCGGATATCGGCGGTTTCAGGTAGAAAGTCAGGCCATTTGCCTTGATTGATATATTGCTGGCGTTCCTGACGCGTGGCTAATAGTGCTAATCGACGGTCGTTAAACTCCCGATGCAATGCTTCTAAGAAGGCTAATGCATCCGGTGTTAGTACGCGCTTTTGGTATTCCCGATCAACGGGAGCCAGTATCTCAATACGGGCCAGTTGGGTTGCATTTGGCATGATCATATATTTTTGTTTTCTTTACGCAATATTGCGGGTTTTTAATGAAAAGCGGAAATTCCGCTAAATAAATAATATCCGCTTTTTATTGCTTATTCCGCAAGTAAAAAGAGCGTTGTGTGTTGATTTTTTCATGTAAAAAACAGATAGTCAATGTTTTATGTGTTTTTGTTTTAAACACTCAACCGATGGCTAATCTGCTAAACAGCTACTTATGTTAAGCGAAACGGATGTGGTGAAACTGCTTTTTGCCTTTAAAGTCAAGTATCTGCGCTTGGAGCAGGGGCTGGGTTTGGAGGAATTGGCAGAGGCATCAGGTTTGTCCAAATCCTATATACACGACTTGGAAAAAGGGAAGAAGTACCCCAAGCCAGATAAGATACACGTGTTGGCTCGCGCCCTTCAGGTGGACTACGATTATTTGGTGTCGCGCCGAGCAGATAAAAAAATTCAGCCAGTCATTGATCTGCTAACCTCGGATGTCTTGCGGGAGTTTCCGCTGGAAGATTTTGGGGTTTCCACCACCAAGCTAATGGAGTTGTTGGTCAATACACCAGAGCGAGTCACGGCTTTTATCAGCACGATTACCCATATCATCCGGCATTTTCAAGTGGAGCGCGAACACTTGTATTTTACTGCTTTGCGTTCGTTCCAAAATTTGAAAAACAATTATTTTGAGGAAGTTGAAGAGCAGGTGCGCCAGTTCAGGGAATGGGCAGGGTTGCCAAGCGTCATGCCCGAAGGTGTGGACTGGATGGAGGAATTGTTAGCGGTGCGCTATGGGGTAACGGTAAACCGGAATATACTTGGTCAAATGGCATTGCCAGCATCGGGTACACGATCTTATATGGCCGACGCTACCCGCGTGTTGTATATTCGTCCGGGGTTGTCGGTAGCCCAAGAGCGTTTTTTGATGGGTAGGGAACTGGCTTTTCGCTTTATGGAGCTTACCCCCCGGCCTTATGAGACGAGAATTTTAGAGGTTCTCAATTTTGAGGTATTGTACAATAACTTCTTGGCTAGTTATTTTGCCTCCGCGCTATTGATGGAAGAGGCAGCCTTGGTGAAAGATATTCAAAATTGGGCCGACCAGTTGACGTGGCATCCTGCTGATATGGTAGATTGGTTGGATAAATATGGGGTAACACCTGAAATGCTAATGCAACGACTGAGCAACCTGTTACCACATCACTTAGGGTTGTCCGATTTATTTTTCATCCGTCTGCAAGCAACGGGAGAATTGCAGCACTACCGCATGACGAAGGAATTGCACTTGGATCGCCCACAGAACCCTTATGCCAACGCTTTAAACGAACACTACTGCCGCCGCTGGGTTTCGGTCAATATCATCAAGCAAGCCCGACAAGCCACTACGGACGATGTATTGATTCAAGCACAAATGAGTACTTACAAAGATTCGGGCGATACTTATTTGTGTATATCCATGGCTGTGCCTGGCACACAAAACACCCACCTCAGCAGTGTGACGCTGGGCTTACTCGTAAATGAAGCTTTGCGCAGCCGCTTTCGCTTTCTGAATGATCCAGCACTACCATCGCGGGTTGTCAACACCACCTGCGAGCGTTGTAGCATAGCTGATTGCGAAGCCCGGGTTCGGCCCGCTACGGTGTTGGAGCAGCGCAGCAGTAGCCAGCTTACAATGGATAAGTTGCGACAACTGGATAAAAATAAACCTTAGAGATGTTCCGTGTCTATCCCTCCTTTTTCATCAACCACCGGATGAGCAAGGGCAAGAGTAGCAGGTCGGCAATTAAAGCACCCACCAGCGTGAGGCTGATAAGCAATCCAATGGTAACACTGGGAGGGTGTACACTGAATAACATCACCAAGAACCCGAAGAATAAAAGGATGGTAGTGAGTACAATCGCTTTGCCTGTTTCTTGAAAAGTAAGATGAATAGCCGCTTCTACGTCTAACCCTTTGAGGCGCGCTAATTTGTATTTGCTGAGAAAATGGATGCTGTCGTCCACAGCTATACCAAAGATGACCGCAAAGACAATACTCACGCCTGCTTCCAACTCGATACCGAGAAACCCGAGCATGGCACCCGCCTGCAAAAGAGGAATCAGGTTGGGGATCATGGCAATGAACAGCATACGTACATTTTTAAACAAGAACGCCATCAGCAGGCTCACAATTAGAATGGCAATCACCAAGCCCGACAAGAGGCTTTGGCGCACGTACTCCGCATTTTTGTCGATAATAAGCCCTGTGCCTGTGCGTACGACCTTGATGAGGGACGTATCTACATTTTTAGCTACCCAGTCGTCGGTGCGCTGGCCGAAAGCCTTGATGGAATCGGCACCAATGTCGAAGATTCGGCTGGTGATACGAGCTTTATCTCCGGCTGCATTGACGAGGATGTTCAGTTGGGTTTCTGGTATTTTTTCAGCCAGTTGGCGGTAACGCAAGTACGTTGCTTCGGTTGCTGGCAGTTGGTAAGCATCTGGGCGGTTGTTGTTGTGCATTTGGTTCAGGCTTTTATACACAGCCGTTACTGAACCAATCGCTTTGACGTTCGGGTTTTGATGTAGGTAATCTTCAATTTTTGCCATTTCTTTCAAAACCGGATAGTCCGTGGCTTTGTGATCACCTTGGGTAAATATCGCAAGCCAAAGGACGAAATCCAGTGAGTTCCCTTTCGAAAAAATGGAAGTCGGCGGTGATTTGCTCGCCTCGGGGCATATTGTTGATGATGTTGTAGTTGGTGGTAATGCGGCTAATACCCCAAACACTAGCGATGGTTAGTACAGTGGGCCAGAAAATATGCGCTTGTGTGATAAGGTGAATTGGTAAATACGTTCTAATAAACGATCCCATACAGCCTGCCGCGCCCCAATTTGATAATTTGATCGACCTTGAACCAAGACAGCAGGGAGGTAGTAAAAAGCAATACGGTCAAGTAAGCGATAATAACCCCAACGGCGGCGTTGATGCCAAAGTCGCGAATAGGAGTAATGCGAGAGGTGAGTAAGGTAGCGAAGCCCACAGCAGTCGTGAAAGTGATGGCAATAGCCAGTCTATTTCCACATCGTGATGCGTATAGCCTCCTCTTTTTCGTGCCCTTTTCGCAGTTCGTCTATGTATTTGCTCATGATATGGATCACATCCGACGTGCCTAATGATCATTCAAACAGAGTGAAGGGCTGAAATGGCGTTGAGTTCCCGTCCTGTTGCTCCCAAAATTTTCCATGAACAGTAGCATCCCCAACCCGATAGATACTAAGGAGATAATGATACCCCACGTACGTCGGAAAAGCAACCACATGACCAAACTCACCAACAAGCCTGAAACAATGGCCGACATAATGATTTCCCGCTGCTGCATTCGCACCAACTCCTTTTGAAAATAAGGACGACCCATCTTGTGTACCTCGGGTAAATCGTATTCCGCTATCAAAGCATTTAAGGCGTTGATATACTCTTTGGAAGCATCCAGCGTCATGCTGCTGGCTGTTTTCATATACACCAATAGGGTGGTGGCATCTTCATTAATGAAGTTGTGTACAAAACGCTCATCCGCAAGAATGCGGGCTTTGTCGGTCTCATATCGGCTCGGTTGTTGCAGGTGTATGGCAGGGTTGTGTAATGGCAAAGGCGTTTTTAAAGGATAACTGAACTGCGTGAGCGACTGAGTGGCTTCCACATAAGGCAGCTCTCGCGCACGAAGCGTAAAATCATGTACTTGATTGAGAAAAGCACTATCGAACACGCCTGCTTCTCGCTTAAAAGCTACGAGCATGAAATTATCGTCGGCTTCAAAGTTTTCGATAAAATCACTGGAAAAAGGCTAAGTCGGGATCGCCTTTGGAAGAATTGCTCGAAGTCAAAGCTAAACTTGAGTTGGGTCGTAAAATATGCACTGGCAAGAGCCAGCGGACAAAGGCTTAATAAGGAGGGGTTGACGATAGCGGATCATGGTAATCTTATTTTTCCGTCCATAGTTGGAGTTGGATAGAAAACACTTAAAAAAAGGGAGAAGGTTCAGGATTGCATAATAATGAAGCGCACTTTTTAGTTGCCTTCTGGAAGATACGAGTATAATTGTATATTTTTGCGCCCTGATTGGATACTCAAAACAGATAACACTCCCAACTTTTTTAGAAGTAGTGTTTGTTGAGTTGTTAGAGTATGTCTAAAAATTTTACGAACTGATTTTCAACGATTTGAGGTTGTGGCTAAAGCATCAAAACTGATTTTGTGACTACAGTAAAGTTTTTATGCTGACGCCACGTTCTAAAATCCTTGTGGAAATCGGAAGCACCAATAATTTAGACCTTGTTTTTTAAATTCAGCCAAATTAAATTTTTAGACATACTCTTAGTATTATTAGCGTTTATTAAAATGGATTTCGTATGAGGCTAAAATATCTTTTTCCGTCTCCTATACAAAACTCGCTTTAATGAACGCTATTGATCCTTCAAACATTTTTACCACAAAAAACTTCCCGCATGTCTGCAACAAAACCTTGACGTACAAAGTAAAAAAGATATCAATTTGGCCGACTGGTAACAAGAAATTAAATTAGCAGAGGCTAGATGCGGGCTTATGGCGCTTCGTGAACAATACGGCGTAAGCAAACCCCTGGTGCTCGTATCATGGGCTGCCTGCACATGACTATCCAAACGGCTGTTCTTATCCGAAGCCACTTGTGGAACTTGGTGCTGATGTGAGCTGGTCGAGTTGCAACATCTTCTCTACACAGGATCATGCAGCAGCAGCCATTGCGGCAGCGGGTATTCCCTGTTTTTGCTTGGAAAGGCATGAATGAAGAGTTCAACCTGGGCTATTGAGCAAACCCTCCATGCTTTCCCCGAAGGAGAACCATTGAATATGATTCTCGACGACGGTGGCGACCTCACTAATATGGTGTTGGACGACTACCCAGAATTGGTAGCAGGTATCAATGGCCTGAGCGAAGAAACCACCACGGGCGTACATCGCTTGTACGAGCGCATGGTGAAGGGCACACTTCCTATGCCTGCCATCAATGTGAATGACTCCGTTACCAAGTCGAAATTTGACAATAAATACGGCTGTAAAGAATCGGCTGTGGACGCTATCCGCCGTGCTACGGATGTGATGATGGCTGGTAAAGTGGCTTTTGTCGCAGGTTACGGAGACGTAGGTAAGAATGCTGCTTTGCTAGCTTGCGTGGCGCAAGGCTGCCGCGT
This sequence comes from Saprospiraceae bacterium, assembly GCA_041392765.1. Taxonomy (GTDB): domain Bacteria; phylum Bacteroidota; class Bacteroidia; order Chitinophagales; family Saprospiraceae; genus Lewinella. The sequence goes on along the minus strand of JAWKLL010000006.1, from coordinate 119,187 downwards.
AATCGTTTCGAAGTGGATCCCATTTGTGCTTTGCAGGCTGCTATATGGACGGTTTTGGTTACGCTCAGAAAATGCGATGCTCGCGCTGATATTATCATCACGGCAACCGGAAATAAGTCCATCATCACCGAGAAGCACTTCCGCCTCATGCGCGATAAGGCCATCGTGTGCAATATCGGCCACTTCGACAATGAAATCGACATGGCATGGCTCAATAAAAACTACGGTGTAAGCAAGATTGAGATCAAGCCTCAAGTGGATAAATACACCATTGATGGCAAAGATATTATCGTATTGGCTGAAGGCCGTTTGGTCAACCTTGGTTGCGCCACAGGACACCCCAGCTTTGTGATGTCCAACAGTTTTACCAACCAAGTATTAGCGCAAATGGAACTTTGGAACAACAAAGATCAGTTACGAGAACAAGGTCTATACCTTGCCCAAGCACTGGATGAGCAGGTTGCCAAACTGCACCTTGCTAAAATCGGTGTAGAGCTGGAAGAACTTGACCGATGAACCGGCTGCTTACATCGGTGTAGCACCCCAAGGCATTCAAGCTGAGTACTACCGTTATTAATAAATACCCTGATAGGGTGTGTAATCCCGAATATTGGCTGGTGCTGGTATTCGGGATTTTTTTTATTGCAATTTTACCCACTTTATGCAACACCTTCTCATCTTTCTACAAGGTGAGTTGTTTTCCTAAATAAACTCCTCGCCGAATGAATATCCCCCAAATTAATCAAACAACTGCAAAAGGTATATGCGGCCATTTTGCAAACGGAGCAAGACTACGCGGAAGCCCTCAACATATCCACCCTCATTACAGTTATTCGGCTCGCAACTTGTTGCGCTATCTACGGCTGCGTACCTTTGATATACGCAAGATGCAAGCAAAACTCAGCGAGTTGGGGTTGTCTTCTATCAGTCATTCCGAGCGATATGTATTAGCGAATATCGAAAACATATTGCATTTCTTGTGTCTCTATCAAGGCGTGCCTGCTGCTGCGCGATTTCTGCCCGGGATGCACCCCGTGAATGCCACCACCAGCCAACAGTCTTTGGAAGAGCATACCCGCCGCTTATTTCCCGTACATAACCATGGCCGTAATACACGGGTTATGGTCACACTGCCCTCTGATGCTACCGAGTACGAAGTAGTAAAAGAGTTGTTCACTGGCGGTATGGACATGGCTCGCATCAATTGCAGCCACGACGATATACCCGCTTGGGAACAGATGATCGAAAATATAAAAAAAGCGCGTGAAGATACCGGGCGGCAATGTGCTATATATATGGATATGGCAGGCACGCAAAAAGCTGCGCACGGGCATGGTGGCGAATAAAGCCAAAAGAAAGGAAAAAATAAAAACTACATTGCATTAGCGGCAGAAGGATGTACTCGAACTACATGCGGGTCGTGTTACCGGACGCAATGCCAAGAAGAAAAAGAAAAATCGTCCTGCCCGTATCGCTTGTACAATCCCATCCATTCTTCAGGATATACGCGTGGGCGATAGGGTGTGGTTTGATGATGGCAAAATCGAGGCTAAAGTAGTTCGTTTGTTAGAGGGTGTCGCTTCCTTGGAGATTATCCGTACTCCGTTACCTTTTGGTAAATTAAAAGCCGAAAAAAGGCATCAATCTACCTGATACGCGCCTGAGTTTGCCATCTCTTACAGAGGAAGACCGCGCCAACTTGCCTTTTATCGTGCAGCACGCCGATATCGTAGGGTATTCTTTCGTACGCACGGTAGCCGATGAAAGCATTGCAAACCTTACTAAAACAACTCGGCAGACCCGGAAATCAGGATGGTTTTGAAAATTGAAAACGAGCAGGCGCTCAACAATCTTCCGGCGCTACTTTTTCAAGCCATACAGAAGCCCCAATATAGGCGTAATGACAGCACGTGGAGACTTGGCTGTAGGAAGTAGATTAAGACGATTGGCTGAAGCACAAGAACAAATCCTTTGGTTTTGTGAGGCGGCTTACATTCCCAATAATATGGGCTACTCAAGTGCTGGAATCTCTGGCCAAGGCGGGTTGGCTACCCGAGCGGAAGTCACGGATGCGGCCATGGCCTCGCGTACCGAGTGTGTTATGCTCAATAAAGGCCTTTTATGAAGGAAACACTACACACCCTCATCGATATACTCACCCGCATGGAAGCGCACCAATATAAACGAAAAGGTGCATTGCGTGCTTTACACATTGCCATTCAATTCTTTGAACAGATACCCGGACATCACTAAGAGTATGTTTTGAAATTTTACGAACTGATTTTCAACGATTTGAGTTCTGGCTAAGGAATCAAAGCTGAGATTAGCGGGCTAAATGAAGTTTTTATTCCGACGCCACGGTTCGCTAAATCGCTGAAAAGCAGGAAGCACCGTGGGATATTTTGCCATCTTTTCAATCTTGCTAATAAAACACACTTAAATTTCAAAACATACTCTAAGTAAGTGGTCAAAAGATGAGGCAAGATGAACATCAATTTAGTTTGTCCACTTACTTGACAGTACAAAAAAGGTAAAAGATTAGTATGTTTGCCCCCGAAAACCGTATCATGACGCAGCAACACTTAGTGGATGGGGTACGCACGCCTTTTGGTAACTTCAAGGTCTTATCGGCTGTTCGTGCCGATGATTTGGCGGCTATTCCTATTTCGGCATTGGTAAACCGCCATCCAGGCATACCTGCCGATGCTTACGACGATGTTATTTTAGGTTGTGCCAACCAAGCGGGCGAAGACAACCGCAACGTAGCGCGCATGGCTTTGTTATTGGCTGGACTACCTTGGTCGGTACCCGGCGAAACGACCAACCGATTGTGCAGTTCTGGTATGTCGGCGGTAGTTCAGGCGCGAAGAGCTATCCTTGCTGGCGATGCCAATCTTGTGATAGCCGGGGGCGTGGAACACATGACGCGTGGCCCTTGGGTTATTTCCAAAGCCTCTACGCCTTTTGGCAATGATGCCGCTATGCACGATAGCAGCTTTGGCTGGCGTTTTATCAATAATAAAATGCACGACAGCTACGGCACAGATGCGATGGGGGTAACCGCTGAAAACTTAGCTTCCCTATACCATATAAGTAGAGAAGATCAAGACCAATTTGCATACGGGTCGCAGCAGAAGGCGGCTCGTGCACAAGCTGCCGGGCGTTTAGCTAAAGAGATCACTCCCGTAGAAATACCTCAGCGCAAAGGGGCAGCGGTGGTGGTAGATCAGGATGAGTTTATCAAGCCATACACAACGTTGGAAGGTTTGGCCAACTTACGCCCTGCTTTCAAAAAAGGAAACGGTACCGTAACAGCTGGCAACGCATCTGGACTGAACGATGGGGCGGCAGCATTGTTGATCGCTTCCGAGGCAGCGGTGCAGCAGTATGGTCTTACCCCCTTAGCACGGATCGTCAGTTCCGCTGTGGTAGGTGTGGAGCCGCGCATCATGGGCATAGGCCCAGTGGAGGCATCCCGTAAAGCGTTGGCTAAAGCCGGCCTCACTTTAGCACAAATGGATATTTTGGAGCTGAATGAGGCTTTTGCCGCACAGGTGCTAGCTTGTACACGTGCCTTGGGGATAGCGGATGACGACCCCCGTATAAACCCCAATGGAGGTGCCATTGCTATCGGCCATCCATTAGGCGTATCAGGTGCTCGTATCCTCCATACCGCAGCTTTAGAACTCCACCAACAAGGCAAACGCTTTGCGCTAGCTGCTATGTGTGTAGGGGTAGGGCAGGGGTATGCTACTATTTTGGAAAGGGTGTAAAAAATGACCAATGACCAATGTTTAATGATCAATGGGGTGATCCAAAAATTGTACATTGTACATTGAAAATTGCAGCTGAACGATCACTTTTCACCCTTCAATTTTTTTAATCCGAATCCATGACAAAACTGAGTGTCAACATTAATAAAGTGGCCACGTTGCGCAATGCGCGGGGCGGTAATCTGCCCGATTTGATACAAGTGGCTAAAGATTGTGAAGCCTACGGTGCTCAGGGCATCACCATTCATCCTCGACCCGACCAGCGGCATATCCGCTATGATGATGTGCCAGCGCTGAAAGCCGTTGTGACTACGGAGTATAATATAGAAGGTTATCCATCGCCAGATTTCATGCAGTTGGTATTAGATAACCGCCCAGATCAGTGTACCTTGGTGCCAGATGCACCAGGCGTGCTTACTTCCGATCAGGGGTGGGATACCATTGGGCAGGCTGCGCTCCTACGAGAAGTAGTGCAAGAACTCAAAGCGGCAGGCATAAGAGTATCCATCTTCGTAGATGCCGAGGAACGCTTTGTAGAAGGCGCCAAAGCCGTAGGTGCCGACCGGATCGAGTTTTATACGGGGCATTACGCCAAGGATTTTCTCACTGACCCTCAAGCCGCCGTCGCTGCCCATGTGCGATGTGGTGCGTTGGCCAATGAAATGGGGCTAGGTATCAATGCTGGACACGATTTGAATTTGGACAATTTAGGGCTTTACTGCCAGCAGGTACCTCAAGTGCTGGAAGTGTCCATAGGCCATGCACTAATATGCGATGCCTTATACTATGGATTGAAAAATACGATCCAAATGTACCTTCATCAATTGCGACAGTGACGAGCGAATTTTCACTGGGCAGGCAGCGCATCAGGTAAAATTTACGTTCAAAAGGTGGGTTGGTTTGGAAAATATTTCTCAACTTAGCCCTGCCTTTTGAAAAAGGCGCGTATATTATTATCCCAGAACATTAATTATCAATAGTTTACAGCTATTTTACGTTGGCACTAAGAAACCGTTAAAAACATAGATTTTCCTGAAAAATGGAAAATTTGAAAAAGTAACCACCACAAATCGGTGGTTCTTTGACTAGTATCATTTTTTTACAAAAAAACCATTAGTATGAAAAAACTCTCACTAGTTCTATCGCTAGTGCTGTTTGCAGTGGGCTTTGCGATTGCCCAGCGGACAGTGACGGGTACAGTGACCGATGACGGGGGTGAAGCCCTGATCGGTGCTAGTATCCTAGTTAAGGGTACCTCTTCGGGTACAGTTACCGACATTGATGGTACCTATTCTATTACTGTTCCAGACGGTGCGAACACCTTGATCGTGAGCTACACGGGTTTTGAGACACGTGAAGTGGTTGTTGGAGCTTCAAACGTACTGGACATTTCCATGAGCGAAGGGATTGCTCTCGACGAGGTGGTAGTGACCGCAATAGGCGTAGAGAGGAAAAAGGACAACGACCTTAGTTCTGCTACGCTTATCAAATCTGATGCCGTGACTCGTTCTGGTGAAACCGGTGTGATTCAAGGGTTGTCTGGAAAGACTTCTGGCCTTACTATCACTCGGAACAGTGGCGATCCCGGTTCGGGTGCTTACATCCAGATACGTGGACAAAACACCGTTTTGGGAGATGCCTCACCCTTGATTATCATCGATGGGGTTCCTATGTCGAACACATCCACTACTGCGGGGCGTTCGTCTGTGGGAGGGGTAAACGCAATGTCTCGACTCAATGACATTAACCCTCAAGACATCGAGTCTATCACAGTCTTGAAGGGTGCATCTGCTGCTGCAGTGTATGGTACAGGTGCAGCCAATGGTGTAATCGTGATCAAGACAAAGTCAGGTAAAACAGCTGGCCGTCGTTTCAAGATCAATGTGAATACCAGCTACGCTGTAGATCAAATCAACAGAGAGTTTGAGAAGCAGGATCAGTTCGGTCAAGGATTCCCCGCGTACTTTGCAACAGGAGAATACGATCCAACGGATTATGGCCAGTTTGTACCTAATACGGGTTTTAGCTGGGGTGACCGCATTGCCGACCGTTCCGGTGGGGCTGATGAAGTAAATACTGCAGGTGAATACTTCACGGGTAACCAAACAGGAACTGTGTATTACCCGATTGTTTCAAAAAACTCACGAGAAGTTTACAATGACAAGAACAGGGATCAGGTATTCCAAGATGGCCAAACACTGGATATGTCTGCTAGTATTGCCTACACAGGGGATAACAGTACAACATTCTTTAGCTTTGCTAGGCTGAGTCAGGAAGGTATCATTAGAGGAAACTCTAGCTATGATCGCAACAACTTCCGTATCAACCACAGTGTTGATTTGTTAGATAATTTGTCTGTACGTTTGAATGGTGCTTATACCAACTCTGAGGCGCAGTTTATTCAAAAGGGTTCGAACTTGGCAGGTCTCTATTTGGGATACATCCGTACTTCTCCAGACTTTGACAATACTGACTACGATGGCATTTACACTAGTGCAAGCGGTTTGTCAAGAGAGGGACACAGAGGATACCGCAGATACTTGGGAAATGCCGCTCCAACCTATAATAACCCAGGTTGGACAATCAACCGCCAAAGAAACCCAAGTGAGGTTGACCGCGTTATGTTGACACCCGAAATCACGTGGAAGGCATTACCTGGGTTGAATTTGACAGCTCGCTATGGTGTTGACTTTTACACAGACGACCGTATCACGTTCTTCCCCGTCAACTCTGCTGGCGACTTTGCTTTGGGGTACTACGGACGCGATGTTATTCGTGAAAAGACACAAAATTTGTTCCTTATTGCCGACGGAGCGGCAACATTGTCTGACAAGATGAACCTTGGTTATACATTTGGGTATAATCTTTATGATAATACCTATGCCCGTAACAGTGGTGAAGTGAATAATTTTTTGGTGAATACTGACAAGGAAATTTTTGCAAACTCTACCGCTGACAACCAATCTCCCAGTCAGTTTTTGTCTCAGAATCGTAAGAATGGGGTATTTAGTGTATTGAATTTCGATTACGCCAACAAGCTATTCTTGGAATTATCTGGCCGTGCAGAGCGCACTGTGACGGTTCCTGATGAGTTGTTTTTCTATCCAAGTGCATCCATCGGCTATAAGATCGCGGAGAACCCTTCTGCTGGTTTTAGCTTTGGTAAATTGAGACTTTCCTATGGTCAAGTAGGTATTGAACCTACTCTTTACGCGAATAAGAACCTGTTTGGCGCAACTACAAGTGGTTCAGAAGGTTGGGGCGATTACTTGGATGGTGTCAATTATGGAGGTACCTATGCACTGGGTTCGACTGCCGGTAACCCTAATTTGACTATTGAGAAGGTTTCAGAACTTGAATTTGGTGGTGACTTCCGTTTCTTTGCCAACCGATTGTCATTAGGGTTGACCTACTACGATCGTACTACAACAGATGCTATTCTTCCTGTTGAGTTACCAGCTAGTACTGGTTTTACAGATTCTTACCAGAATGCTGCAGAAATCTCTAACAAAGGGGTTGAAATTGATTTTGGCTACAATGTGTTGAGTAATTCCAATATGAATTGGAGGGTGTTTGGTAACTTCACTTCCAACAAGAACGTCGTAACTTCTTTGCCAGGGGTAAGCCGTTACATTTTGGGCGGTTTCACCTCTACGTCTTCTGCTGTTGTTGAAGGAGCACCTTTCGCTGCTATTTTTGGTGGCCGCTTTTTGCGTGATGATAACGGAGACTTGATGTTGGACGAAAACGGATTCCCTCAAGCCGATCCTACTCAAGGGGTAATAGGCGACCCTAACCTAAGTGGCGTGGAGGTTTAGGTACTGAGTTTGAGTACAAGGGCGTAAAGGTGACTATGTTGTTTGAAACAGCCCAAAGATGGACGTTTGGGGCGGTACTGCTGGTGTAATGAGATACTTCGGAGTGCATCCTGAAACAGCCAATCTTTCTACTGCTTCTACTGACCTTGTTACTTATTATGGAAATGTAATTCCGGCTGGAACTACTTTCCGTGGTAATATTACCGATTTTGGTGCTGGCTACATATTTGCTTTGGATATAGACTACTACACCGATCTTGGCGGCGGCTTCGGGCCTGTGGATGAGCAATTCGTCAAAGATGCATCTTGGACTCGTTTGCGTGAATTAAGCATTGGTTATGGCCTTCCTAAATCAATGATTGAGAAAGCCGGATTTACTAGCTTGGAGTTCGGTATTACTGGTCGTAATCTTATCCTTTGGACTGACTTCGAAGGAACTGACCCTGAAACTAGCTTGACTGGATCAGGTAAAGCGCGTGGCTTGGAGTATTTCAATAACCCAGGAACACGTTCAATATTGTTTAACCTGCGCTTTGGATTTTAATAATCGAATTGATTATTATTCCACCCAAGCTCAAAAAAATGAATATGGGTAAAATTAAAAATATGCTCGTTCTAGGGTTAGTGTTAAGCCTGACTTACAGTTGTGAGTCGGTTGTAGCTGACCTTAACAATGATCCTAACAACCTGACTGACGTACCTGTTGGGTTGATGATCAACCACATCGTTTTGAACACGGCCTCTGTGGCCGAGGCTGATCCTGCTAGGATTACTGCTATGTGGGCAGACCAAATGACAGGTTCTGACCGCCAGTACATTTCTTACGATAACTACAATATCCTCTCTTCTGATTTTGATGCCATTTGGGCAGATATTTATCAGAGTGGGGTTGCACAGGCCAAAATTGCTGAGGAAAAAGCACTTACAGACGGTAATGCAGAATACGCGGGTGTTGCCCAAATTATTCGGGCTTATTACTTCGGGGAGGCTGCTGCCTTGTTCGGAAATGTACCTTTTTCTGAAGTAGGAGACTTTACCAGTTTTCCTGATCCTAAGTACGACAACCAGCTCACTGTTTTCTCCGGTGTTCAGGAGTTGCTTACTAAAGGGGCTGGAAATGTTATCGATTTCAAAAACGGATTTGGTATCTATGAAACATCTTCTTCTTGGAAGAGCATCGCTTCGGCTTTGTCTGCTAGATACCATCTGTTGACTGGTAATTATTCTGCGGCATTATCTGCTGCGGAGGCTGCTGCTTTTGACACACCAGCGTCTTCTGTGAACATTACCCATTCTACCTCTAACTATTCAGAAAACCTTTTCTGGCAATTTGCGGTGGAACAGCGTGATGGCTACCTTACTTTCGGAGATAGCTATATGTCTAAGATTCTGTCTTCCGATAACGCTGCTTACAGAGGTAATAGCAAGACGGATGAAACAGCTCGTAAAGCTTACTACATCACTGACGATCTTCTTAATACTTCTTCCGGTGCATTTGCCATTGATGCTTCTTTCCCGTTGATTTCTTTCGAGGAAGTTCAGTTGATCATTGCAGAGTGCGCCGTGCGTGCAGGTGACTTAGATAAGGCTATTACTGCCCTAAACAACGTTCGTGCTGCATGGGATGCCCGCCTTGGCGGAGGTCTATATGTAGATTATATGTTGACTGATTTTGCTACTGGCGGAATCGCCAACACACAGAGCGAATCGCAGGAAGACGCATTGCTTCGTGAGATATTGGAAGAAAAATACTTGAGTGTTATTGGTCTTCCTACATTCTACGATGTAAACCGTACCAAAAACTTCTTGGGTGTTAGCACGGATCGTACCGAAAATAGCATCGCACAACGTTTTATCTACCCATCCAGTGAAGAGTCTTCAAATGCTAATTTCCCTGGATTAGTTGATCTGTTCGTACCGACTCCTGTCAACGAATAAGCAGGTCTTTTTATAAAAGTTGTGAAATATTAATACAACCCCGGATGGTAGATTTAATACCATTCGGGGTTGTTTTATTATATCGTGCTGAAAGTGAGTTAGCACTGTTTAAAGTTATCAAATGCACTTTTTATACTGCTGGAAAAATAATTTTGGATATTATTGGATTATACCGAATATATCACTATGTTTGCATTGAACCAAATACCTTATATTATGAAAATTAGTAATTTTGTTATGAAGGCTTCTTTCTTCTTTCTTCTTTCTTCTTTCTTCTTTCTTCTTTCTTCTTTCTTGTGAAAATGTCAAAGAGTCATCAGAGTTAGTTCTAGCTGAGGAGGTTGGAACAAAGGATGGGCGAAGACCCAGAAATGAAGAATGTATGTTTGTAGGGAAAATTGATGCCAGTTGTTTTGAGGTGGGAGAGCAACGCACGTTTACAGTTAGTGTGCCTAGTGGTGTCACTGTAGTTTGGACTCTGACTAATAACTCTCTTGGTACTTTTAGCTTTGTAGGTTCAAATGTGGGCAACACAGTTACGATAGTCGCCAATGGTGCAGGAACCGCAAAGCTCAATGTTTCGGCTTTTGGAACTAATTATGCGTGTGCTTCTTGTTTTGATATTTGTGCCAACCGCCCTCAACCTCCAACTCCAGGTGGAGGGTGTCCCGATCCTTTTTTAACTGTTGTTGTTGAATTTCCCGAAACAATAATTCCACAACTTATTGGATCGCCTTTTGGTTCTACGAACACTTGGGTAATAGATTGTATTTGTAATTATGGAACAAATACTTCAAATGGGCCGAATGGTACAACAATGGAGTACTCTTTGATAAATGATCCTTGTAATATTAATCCAGGTGTTTTACATCAGCTTTGTGTAACTATTGATTATTCAACCTCTGCTGATCCTGCATTTCAAGATTGTCCAGAGGAGACTTTGTGTTATGTGTTTTCCTTTTAACTTTTTTATGAAGAGTTGCCCATTGCTCCCTTTCTTCTGATATTTTGAAGAAGCAACCAGCAACTAGTACTTTGCCTTAGCAGTGCCAAAACCTGCTAAAACTCGATAAGGCAGGTATAAACGACGAGTCGTTCGGTCATCACCGAGCGGCTCGTCGTCGTTATGGGGATACGAGAAACCTAGGTGGCGGTGGAAAAGCTTATAGTTCTTGATAACAATGAGACGGTCAAAAAAATCAATACCGCCACACATCCAAGTATTTGCGGAAAATAGCTGCCAAATTGCGGGCATCATCTAAAGCGCGGTGGTGGTCGCCTTGCCATTCAAAACCTTCGATTTCTACGGCTTTTTTGAGTCCGCGTGCTTTGGAGAGCTTTTTGATTTCGGTGTATTGCTGTTTGAGATTGATGTGGGGATCCGTCCATTCATCATCGAGGTGGTGGAGGGTGCAGTCCTGTCGGAAAAGGCGTTGGTCGAATTGCCCCCAAGAGCAAAGGAGGTAATCTTCCTCCCAAATGTCGATCCAGTCTTGGAATTCATTGATTACATCGGGAAAAGTGCGTGCGCGGTTGATGTCAACTTGGCTGATGTTGGTGAGTTGGCGGCAAAACAAGGATAATTGCGGGTGCAACACGGGTTTGATAAAGCGCTGGAAAGTGCCGTGTACATCACCGTATGCATCCATTTTCACCGCGCCTATCTCGATAGTTTCTGGTGTCATGGAAGGGGGACGGCCTTCCCAACAAGTGGCTTCAATATCGAATATGATGAAATTCATGGCTGGCGGTTTTGAAGGAGCTCTTTCAATGCTCGGATTTCAAGCTGTAGGTTGTCGATTTTGGCTTCTAATTCGTTGTTGTTGTCCATCGTCATTTCGTCCACGAATACGGCGTTGGCCAAAGACATACCGAAGATGCCCCCCAGCAGCACTACCAACCCGAAATAAAAGCGAGTCATTCCCATCAGGAAATCATTGTCCGTTTGGATGGCTACCGCTTGGGCAATGTCGTTCCAGCCTTCTATCGTAAACAACTGAAAAATGGAATAGGCCGAGACGAGGGGGTTGCCAAAATACTCGGGTGCTACTTTTCCATATAATTGGCAACTGATCAACGCCAGTAGCAGATTGAGGAACATCAACGCTAAAATAACGAAAACCGATGACTTCAATGCCCTACCCAACCCCTGCATGATCTTGGCCATATTGGGAATGAACCGCAGAAACCGCACCAAACGGAGTAACCTGAACAAACGCAGCACGATGAGTAGAGAGGTGTCGGGAACTGGCAAAATACCCGTGAGCAGCGTGGGCATACTGCCCAGCACAATGGTCAAGTCGAAGCGATTCCAACGACTTTCCCAATAAGCCTGCCAGCCTAAGTGGCGTATTTTGACAATGGCCTCCAGTGTGAACAGAAAAATGAAAAAGTGGTCGATGTTTTCCAACCAACGCACATTCTCTAAAGAAGGGAAATAGAGTGCGAAAATGACGATCGAGTTGAGGAAGATCGCCAGCAACATATTGGTTTCCGTAAGGAAAAAACGCTTGAACGCTGACATGGTATCGGCAGGCTTTTGTGAACGGTTTTCAGTATCGCCAAGCGGGCGGTTAGATAACTAAGCAGCAACTTGGGCTAATCCTGTAAAGGAACACCCGCTCCTTCTAAGGTATCATGCTGTGGATTATTTCTGAATACTACCTTGAGTTCGTAGCGGCTGCTGATTGATTTCACCAAGGGGCCAAACATCGTATTCATCAGTTCCACCGCTTGCTGCTTGGAGCGATCCATGATATTACTCTCTACGGCTTCCCGACGGAACTCCTTGCGCAAGGCGTTGAAACTTTCGTTGAAATTCACCGATTCCACTTCGCGCAGCCAACCGATGTCTAATTTTTCAATTTTGGGATATACCTCGTGGCTTAATACTACGGGTTCGGGTAGGGTGACGGTCACAATTTTTGCTTTAGAATTGAGGTTGACGTCGAAATAATCATCCAACCGAAAGCCTACCTTGAGGATCGATATGGCCGTAATCTCCAGATCGGAGCTGGATACATTGACACCCCAAATTTTAGTCTGCATCTGTTTGTTGATGCCTTTTTTATCGCGCACTTCCATAGTAGCAAGTTCCGCAATGACGCGCTCTACCTTTTCTTGTAGCAAGCCGTGTGCTTTGCCAAAGTCTTCAATGGCGGCACGCTCCTCCATGCGGGCAATCAGCGGCCCAAGGCTTCCGTCATGGCAATGCCGCAAGGGGTGTCCAAACCTGGCCTTTGGCCAATACCATGCCGCCTTTGGTTGTCAGCACGGTAGCCATGATTTGGTTGATGAGGTAGCAGGTATATTTGGAGGTTACTTCTTCAAATGCCTTGGCTGCGCCTCCGTTTTGGTTGTCGTACCATGTTTCGTAAAGCTGGGAGGTGGAATCTTGCAGCTTCGTGAAATCGTTGTAATACAGCCCTTTCAAATAGTCGTGGTGATTTTGTTCGTATTCCCGTATCACGGCATATTGTAGGCTGTCTTTAAGCCCCATGCGTTTGCTGACGTGGCGCAATACACTCACGTTGAGGTCGTGTACCAACTGGTCGAACTCTCGCCGGTATCGCTGAGGATTGGCAGCTATAGCCACGGCGTTGTCAATATCAATATCCAGTTCGTAGTCCGAGGGCATATACTGCAACTGGTACTCCGCAGGAGGTGCCAACAGGCTGCTAAGGCTTGCTTTTATAATAGCGAGTTACGATAAGGACGGCAAGTGCCAGTAGGCATACTACGATCAGTGCCTTTCCTATCTTATTTGCCTTTTGTACGTTTATAGCCATAGTGATCTGTTCAACTTGCAGCAAATTTAATAACTTTAACCCGCAACAATAACAAGGGCATGATTTTTCCTCAGCGTACACTCAATTGTGGCGGCATTTTATTGGATTTGGAGACACCGCGCATCATGGGTATCATCAATGTTACGCCGGATTCGTTTTTTGCGGCAAGCCGGGCATCAGCCGTGGATGCTGCGCTGCGCATCGCCGACCGTATGCTGGCGGAGGGTGCTGATATACTGGATATTGGTGGGATGTCTAGCCGGCCAGGTGCTACCATCATCACCCCCGAAGAAGAATGTGCCCGTGTAATACCTGTGATAGCTGCTATCCACCAGCGGTTTTCACCATGTATCCTATCCATTGATACGGTGCATAGCACAACAGCCGCACAAGCAGTGGCTGCAGGGGCTTCTATTATAAACGATATTTCTGCGGGCCGTATCGACCCCCAGTTATATGCAACGGTAGCCGATTTACAGGTGCCCTACATCCTCATGCACATGCAAGGCGTGCCAGGCAATATGCAACAGCAGCCTCATTATGAAAACGTTACGTTGGAAGTCTTGGATTTTTTTATTCAGGAAATCTACCAATTGCGCCAGTTAGGTGTCAAAGATATAGTTATCGACCCGGGTTTTGGGTTTGGGAAGACCCTTGACCACAATTACCAACTGCTGCGGGAGTTGCATCTGTTAGGCGTGCCGGGGGTGCCTTTATTGGCGGGTATTTCTCGTAAGTCGATGATTTACAAGTTGCTGGATACCGTTCCCGATAAGGCACTGAATGGTACTACGGCATTGAATATGGTAGCTTTGCAACAGGGAGCGCGTATTTTACGGGTACATGATGTGCGGGAGGCACGGGAAGTTGTACTTTTGTGGCAACAATTAGAACCAGCATAGCAATGTCGGCACTGTCGGAATCCATGATTAAGCAGCTTGCTTTAGGCTATCTAAAGAGCTACTACCGCCTTAGGCCGCGGGCGTTCAACAGTACGCTGTTGACGGGCTTGGATATGCGGGGTGCCAATGATATTAAGCAGGACGGTTTTTTGCGTTTCACAGGGGATGATGGCAGCGTTTTTACAGCCACTTTTGAAGCTACTTCTTTCCAAACCCGCGATGAGATATTGTACAAGCCGCGCAAACGATACACCGTTATGGACGGCATGGCTTTTGCAGGTTTGTTTCTGCCTTGTGTGTTGGCAATCAGTCATTTATCGGGGTGGTATCCTTTGGTGGGTGAGGACTTTTTCTATCGCCTTTTGCTGCTGTTGGGCTGTATTCCGTTGTGGGTAGGTATTTATTTTTTGTTGTTTTATCGGTTGCCTCGTTACCGCTATATTTATGCTGTGGAGCAATTTTTGCAATACCATGCCGATGAGCGTTGGGTCGTTTATGGTTATGATGTGTTTGAAAATCTACCTGACAAATATCGACGCGAACTCATCCGACAATGCACCCGTTTTGGGATTGGTTTGGTGGAGATCACTCCGCAGCGGAAGCCGCACTTGGTGATGGCGGCAGGGAAAGCACAAAATTTCGTACCGCGCCAGCCCTTTCAAAAGTGGGTCACGCTTCAGCAATGGCAGCAAAAAGCGATGGCTGTGGCTCAACGGCCTTGGCAACGGGTAAAAGATGCGTTGAGCCACGCACTCATGCCAGTGCGAAGCCAGTATTTTCGCTGGTTCAATCGCACTTATTATGCCCAGTGGTTCTTAATGGGTATGGGGTTGTTGGCTTCCGTTTTTTTTATTCGCATTGAGTACCTAAAAATACCCGTTCGCTTTGTGCAGGAGGATTTTTATAAAAAGCAAGTCTTGCAAGCCAGTTCGGGGAGAAGGGTAGAAACCGAGTATTTCATCATTGATGCGCCCATCGCTGGCTTTTTTGATACTACCTACCAACCTTGGTTGCAAAAGGTAAACGAAGAACAATTCGCCGAAATCATTCAGACCGATGGGTCGGAACATGCGGACAGTATTGCGCTGCCTACGGCTCGAATTGTAGTATCGGCAGCAGGTGAGGAGATGGTTTCGTATTACAACTGCGAACGATTCAATAATATCCATCGGCGTTTTTTTCTCGTTGCTGATACCCTTTTCACGACCCTGCCGGATGCAAAGGAAACGATGTCTCGGTGGAATGATGTTGGGGTGAATGCCACTGCCGTATGGCCGCCATGCCTCGGTGGCACGGGGCGCGGATTTCTCATTTTTCTCGATGACCTCCTCACGGATAGCCTTCAAGCTTACCAGCTACGCGACACACTCCAGTTGAAGATGGACTCTACTTGGCGCAAGTTAGAAGTGATGGAGTGGCTGCCCATTACTTCACAATGACCCTGATATGCCTTACTTAGCCCATTCCGACTATCGCGCACCGGGTGTTTTTCGCAATGCCCACCTCAATACTATTTTTCCGGCAGTGTTTCGCAGCGTGGCTTCTTTGCCCACTACCCGCCTGACCATCCCAACTCCTGATGGCGATTTTATTGATACGGATTGGGTACGCCAGGGTAGTTCTCGATTAATGATTGCGCTACATGGTTTAGAAGGGGATGCCAACCGTCCCTATATGCGGGGTATTTTGCGGATTTTTCACCGAGCGGGATGGGATGTAGTTGGTATGAATTTTCGTTCTTGTAGTGGGCGAATGAATGAGCGTTTGAGGATGTACAATATGGGCGAATCGGGCGATTTACGCACGGTGGTTCAGCATGCCATTGGGATGGGATATGGGCAAATTATTCTCACGGGGTTTAGCCTTGGTGGCAATGTGGTACTCAAGTATATGGGGGAAAGTGGTCGCATCCTGCCCTCGGAGGTTAAAGGAGCCGTGGCGTTTTCGGTTCCTTGTGACATTCCGTCGGCTAATATTGCTTTTTCACAGCCTCGCAACGCTATTTACCTACATCGTTTCTTGCGAACGCTGAATGAAAAAGCACGTAATAAGTACCACGATTTTCCCGGTCATCTTGTACTACCTGCTTCTATGCCCCGCAATTTTGGTGAGTTCGATGCCCAGTTCACAGGCCCCATGCACGGGTATGCACACGCCGAGGACTACTGGCATTCTTGTTCCAGCGTGCATTTTCTTCCCAATATTCACCGACCTGTATTGCTCATCAATGCGCAGGATGATACGTTCCTGCAGCCCCCCTGTTTTCCTGTTGCTTTAGCATCCAAGCACCCTTGGTTTTACCTCGAAACGCCTGCGCACGGAGGGCATTGCGGGTTCTACACCCGTCACCCAGCGGGCATTTATTGGCATGAGCAACGCGCCTTGGATTTTGTACAGGAGGTGTGTTTTGGGGCAGGCTAAAGGTATTATCGCCGTTGTGAATAGTTTTGATATGGGTGTAGCGTCAGTTTCTCCTTATGATGCGAAAAGCAATATCGCGCCCATGCCCTTGCATGATAGCCAGATTGATCCACGACAGGGCAAACTGCTCCAATAATACCACTTTATCGGCTTTACCAAAATCCCAGCAGGTGCCAAAGCCAGCGTCCAGCGCCAATTGTCGGGCTGTTTGTTTGGCTTTTTCACTGTCGCCAGCCATGAACATGTCTAATTTTTCATCGCCGTAGTTGGGATTCAACATGTTTTCAAAGCTGGTGCTGTTGAAGCATTTGACTACTGCTGCCTCCGTCAACGCTGCGAAGGTATGGAAGGCTGTGGGGTAGTTTTCGGGACGGGTGCGTACGGAATTTGTTGCGTCAATGATGACCTTTCCTGCTGCATCACCGAAGGCTTGCGTTAGTTCTTCAGCATATTGGGGCGGCGTGGCCACGAGGATGGTCTCCGCTTGTTGTACCGCTTCTCCGATAGTATGGGCGCTAGTGTTTGGATTCTGGAGCAGTTCCGCCCCTTTGAAATGCTGCGTGTCCCGCACGCCGAGTAGGATTTGGTGACCTGCTTTTGCCCATCTGGTTGCAAGTGCGCCGCCTACGTTGCCTGTGCCGATGATAGCGATTTTCATATTGTATGCTTTGTATTTTTGGTTCTTTGATAAATTTAGCGGTCGTACTGGGCTAGCGATGTGCAGCAGTGGCAGCTTTTAGCTGACAGACCCGGGTTTGCCGGGTGAGCGAATAGCGAGCTGCGAAACGTAGCGACCCGAAGGGTAGCCTCCACTAAAAAGTCAAAGAACCTTATTTTTTACGCTGATTTTCGCAGATTAGGTCAGCGGTAAAATCTGCGTTTATCTGTGGGATAATCTTTTTATGCTGCATTGGAAGTGAATTTGGAAATAACAATCCCAATCACCGCCACTATATAGAACTGTCCCAGCATGCCAAAAAAGGCCACCGTCAGCCTCGACATATCGGTAAGCGGGGCAATATCGCCATAGCCGATACTTGTGAGGGTGATGAAACTGAAATACATGAGTTCTTGATAAATGCTAGAGGTGTTACCATAGCTTATGTTGCCAAAGGAATGGGGGTAGTTCAATTCAACAAAGATAAAGCTGAATAATGCTACCAAGCTCAATAACAAGTAGCCGCAGAACGAGCCGATGACCACGTTCAGTCGTACTTCTTGGGCTGAAGTTATCTGGCGCATGACCTCCCAGAAAATGAAGCTGTAGTAGAGTATGTAAAAGAGCGTAAGTGTCCGCATGAACCAATATTGCCCCTGCCAAGCCAAAAAGGCAAAAGGCATCCCGATGCCAATAGAACTCAACACATTGCGCAATGCCTTGATACGAGGGCTTTTTTCAATAAAAATTCCAAAGCTGGCAATGGCTATAATAACCATATTGGCGGGCCATACATAGCGTAGGTAAAAATCATCGTTGGGGAAAAATATTTTGTCAAAAATCAACAGCAACAAGGCTGTGAGCAGGAACTCATAGCGGTAGGTGTCCAGATTTTGCCATGATTTCTGACGCATGATTTTACGGGCAGTAATTAATTCTCACTTTTTGCCGCTGAAAAGCAGTTTGTATTCGAAAAGCAAATATCCGAAATACATTTCCAATAATGGAAGATACGCACCTAAAAGTAAGTTGCTTACTTTTAAGTGCGTACCCACATCTAGTTTTCGATTAGATTATTTGACCACCGTACTCACTTCTCCGCCCATATTAGGGGGATAGGCGGTAAAAAACGCCACTACATCAGGGTGATTGGCAAAATCGGGGTTGAGGGCTATATTGAAAAATGCCTGCTGGCTTTCATAGACCGTCATGCCTACTACGATATTTGGATCGAGTACGGAAATCCACTGGTACTCGGCCACCCTGCCCGTTTGTTGTGCTAAGACCGCCAAAAACGCATCGAGCTTGGCTTCGTAATCCGCCTGAATGAAGTTGGGATATAGCGAGAGGTTGCGCACGGCCACTTCAAGTATCTGGCCAGATTGGGCGACCTTGCTCAAATCCACCTCCGTGCCCGCTACTTTGGGCTTCATGGCCGTAAACACGAGCGCGTCGAAAGTGCTGAAAAAAGCCCCCGCCTCCGCCGATGTGCCAATGTCAGCACCTACTTTTTGGAAGGTAGCCAAGTCTTCGTATTGGGTCATCCCGATATACACTTGGCGGCTGGTATCCTGCGCCGGATTGAAGTGGAAGAAGGAAGCGTATTCCCGGTCGTTCGATACGCCGTCCTGTTGTTTCAGCAGGTTGATGAAATTGGTGCGAGCCTGCTCGAAGGCTGCGAGTTGCCCGGTTTTTACCTGACGGATAGCGATTTCTACCACGTCGTCGGTTTTATCAGTAGGCGTATTGTCGTCTTTGTCGCAAGCGAACATCAGGCTGCCGACGAGCAGCAGCAATAATGAAAATTTGTTCATCGAAGTTTATTTAAAAAATTGACATTCTTTGACAAAATGTGTGGCAAAGAACTAATGGAATTATCCCATCACAGGGAAAGTAGCGAAATAAGCACTCACTTCCAGATTTGAAGCAAAGTTCTGGTATTCGGTCGAACCAAAAATTGGATTGGCTGCTTTTTGGAAATCCTCTACATTGTCCCAAACGATAATAACCGCTTGCACGCCTTCCTGAAATTGAGGCATACTGTTGCTGTCCAATTGCCAAACTTTGAATTCACGGGCAAATTTGTAGCCCTTGTAGTTTTTCAAGGAATCGAAAAAAGTATCCCGTGCAGCCCCAAAAGCATCGGGCGTTTTGCCTTTCCGTATGGCAAATTCCACTACATTTCCTTCGGTTTTAACACTTTCCAAATCGAAATCCCTGCCGTCAAGGGTTTCGAGTAGTACGTAAGCCAGTGGGTCAAAGGAGGCAAAATAGTTGTGAGCCTCGGACTGAGGCAATAGCTTGGCCGCCGTCTCGCCAAAGCCCTGCATGGAATTCCAATGGGTCATACCTACCAACACATCATCCAGTGCTATATCACCGACGGTGAAAAAGGGTTGCCATTTACCCTCGTTTAGGGTGTTTTCCTCTTTGCCCAGCACCGCTACAAATTGAGCCCGGGTCTGTAAAAAACGATCATGCTGACCATCCTTCGCCTTGTTGATGGCGAGTTCAAAAATGTGGTTCATATTATTTTTATTAAAAATTGATGCTGCAAAGGTGTGGGCAGGAGCGTGCTGAGCTTTTACCCTTTTGAAAAAAGGCTTACCAATTTGATAAACAGATGGTATAGGCTTTATTGGTTCAGAGGTGGGGAAGATATTTCCAGCAATGCGCCAAATCGCAAACGCGAATATTCTCTTCAATGGGGTAATCACCTGCTTCGGGAGCGATAATGATAAGCGGTGAATCCCGACAAATTTAAAATTCGCCTTTAAATTTGTCGGGATAATTTTTTTTAATATGTCCCAATAAACCACTTGCGACGCTGCCCTAACCCCGCCATTCCTGAGGCGAAAGCCCCGTCATCTGCTTGAAAAAGCGGGCGAAATGCGAGGGTGCAGAGAAGTTGAACTCGTAGGCGATTTCTGAAAATGATTTTTCGGAATACTGGATTTCCTTCTTTATTTCAGCAATGGTGCGTTCCCGTACGATTTGGTGGGCAGTCTTGGAAAAGTATTTTTGACAAAGGTTGTTCAGGTGCACCCTGCTGACATTTAGGCGTTCGGCAAATTGCTCAACGGCAAGGTTGTTGCGCACCTCTTTGTCTAGCAGGCGGGAAAATTGCAGCACCACGGGGTCGCTCATGGTATCTCTGGATTGTCCGTAGTGCTGGCTGTATGCTCGGTGCAGTTTTACAAGCAGATAATAAATTTGTGAGCGGAGGATGTGGTGGCTGTCCTGTGTGAGGTTTTTTATTTCCTCCCAAATTTCAAAGGCGATTTGGTTGAACGCATTGAAAACGCTCGCATCTTCAAAATGTAGGAAAGATGGGCTTTCATGATTGTGGAAGAAACCGAACTTGAAAATAAAGTGCTTGTCATTGAAAAATTCATCGAGGAAGTCGCCCTCAAAGAACAGGAATTGGCATTTTTCAAAAACAGCCTTATCTACTTTATTGATCTGGCCAGGCTTGATGAAGAGAACGGTATTGTTCTGAAAGGGGATTTCTTCGGTGTCAATAAAATAAGTACCGCTGCATTTTTCCAGAAAAACAATGGTATAGAAATTCAGCACCATGACATCAGCCACGAGTTCCAGTTCTTGTTCATTGCAGGCATCTATTAGAAGTTCCTTGCCGTATTTATTGCGCTCGAAAGCGAGTTTTTCCATACCTAACGTGTTGTCGTAGCAAAGGTCGTTATTAATCGATACATGGGTATAGAAAAAGAACGGCGAAGGAAAGTACAGTCCGTCAGTTCTTCCACAGGGAATGGATACTAAATCAAACTATTAGACATAATTCATAACGGAGAAAATTTCCCGCAGATATACGCAGACGAATACGCAGATTTCCGCAGATTTATTAGCGAAATTTGCGGATAACCGTCTGCGTCAATCAGCGGGGTAAAAAATGTCTAGTACTTTGATGCTAAATAATTGCGGAGTGGTTTCAAAAAATGAGATATTTTGCATTTTGAATTCAAAATATCTTAAAAATGTTCATCCATCGTGATATCCGTAGGAGTTTGGAGGTGCTTTGAATATCGGCTTTCAAAACAAGAACCCATCTTTTGGCTCCAATTTCGCAGGCAGATCCATCTCTCCCAACATTTCCTTCAAATCCCGTTCGATCGTGTTGCACATAGCCGTCAGTGGCACATCGGTAATGCGGTTTTCAAAGGGGTCTTCGTTCACCTCGCCCACCTTTCCCATCACGCCAAACACAAAGGAGATGAGAATGCTCACGGGAACCATCAAGGCAGGCTGCCCCATCTTGGCAAAATCGCCAATGAGCGAAAAAGGCAGGATGAGCATAAAAACGAGGAGGAATAACTTGGTGAAAAAGTGGTATTGTCGTAGTAGGGGCGTATTCTTGATGCGTTCGCAAGCACCATGGTAATTGGTCAGCGCCAGCAGTTGCCCCTCCATCTGGAAACTATCGAAACCACCGAGGGTGCCATTGGCCATCGCTTCATAAATCAGCCATGATTTTATGCGTACTTATGCGTATTTTTTTGTCAAAAAGGCGTTTTATGCGTACTTATGCGTAAAAATATTGAGCAACTCGTTCAGCATAAGCACTTACAACAGAACGGCAAAGGCAAAGGCACTTGGTACTCCCTGCCTTTAGACTAGAAATCATGCCGCAAAAAACCGCCGATATTGTTTGTTTTCACAAAATCGTCTTTCCCGCTTTGGTTGAAATCCGCCATAAAACCCGCCGCCCAATGGTGATATTTCGCTCCCAGCCGCAGCCGTTGCGTGAGGCTCCAAAATTCATTTTTGGGGTTGTAAACGGGGAACAATTCCGCCTGTGAAAATAGCCGCCAATCCGCTTTCAATACAGGCGTGTAGCGGAAAAGCCCGAACAAATCGAGGTTGCCTTCTTTTTTCAAATCGGCCACCAACCAGCCAAAGAAGAGGAAATCACCCTTGGCATTGACCAACTGCACCCCCGCTTTGGGGATGAAGCCATTGTTCAAAAATGAACCCACCGCCACGATGCCCAAGCCACTTTTGAAGTTATAGGACACAGCATTCGTGGTACCAAACGCCGTCGGCAAATGGTCGTAATCGGTACTCGCACGGGTGCGGCTAAAGAACAAAAACGGCAGTTGTGCGCCTGATTCATTCTTCAAGAATTTGTACCAAAGCAAGTCCACACCCGCCCGCTCGTGGCCAAAATAGGTTTCGATGGATTGGGCATTTAGCATAATGCCGAAAAATAAAATCAGTATTATTGTCACGATTTTTTCATTCATATTATTCACCCAGCATTTTCACCAACAACTCCGCTGCGGCTGCGCCGCTGTTTTGCTGCTGTCCGGTAATCAAATTACCATCGGCAATGGCGTAGGAGGAGAATGGTGCGGCTACCTTGAAGGTCGTCCCTGCGATTTTACGTGCTTCGTCTTCAATGCGGTAAGGCTGAATTTTTTGCCCTACGGCTTGGTCGGCAAACTCTTCTTCTGCATCGGCGAAGCCCGTCCAAGTTTTGCCTGCTACAATCAGTTCACCATTTGATTTTTTGGCTTCCAATAGCAGGGTAGTGGAGTGGCATACGGCTGCACTCGGCTTCCCGCCTTCATAGAATTGGGCGAAAAGTTTTTCCAAAGCCTTATTGCCCCGATAGGTGTACATGGGGCCTTGACCGCCAACTAAGAAAATGGCATCGTAATCATTAGGGTTGACCTCGGTCAATTTCTTTGTGTTTTCCAACATTTGATTGAACCACTCCTGCTGCATATAGCCCAAAGAAATCACATCGTGAGCCGAGTAGCCACTGGCATCGGTGGGGTTGGAATAGCCGTCCATCATCAACTTGCCGCCTTCGGTGGATACCAATTCCACGTCGTAGCCAGCTTCTTGGAATACGCGCAGCGGGTGCGTCAGTTCAGCCGCCCAAAAGCCAATGAAGCCAACCTGTTTGTTTAGAAACAGATGGGGAACTGGCCACCATCAGGATTTTGCCCCTTGCTGGTGCACCGTGAAAATGAACGTAAGATTGAACTTCGTGTACTGTACTCATGTTTTCGTCAGATTTGGTTTGATTAGTGGTAAGTGGTTGCGTTTGTACCCCTCCGCAGCCAAACAGGCACAGAAAGGACAGGGATAGCAGTGTGCATATCCTAGTTGTCATATTGGAAAATGTGTTGGTTATAAAATGATACGGCAAAGATATAGGTGATATGCGCTTACCGGAATATACTGACTTATTTGTGTGGTACTAACTTTTTGGAAAGCATGCTGATAACCAAATGGTTAATCAATTAACTTTGCGTTGAAAATAATAAATAATTGGCCATGCCTGATTTTATCTATAAAGGAAAAGTGTATTACAACCCTGTGCAACTCATCATGGAGCAGATTGGGGGCGTGTGGAAAATGCCCATATTATGGCGACTACAGGACAAGACAATGCGTTACAGCGAATTAAAGAAAATACCCCACATATCAGACAAGATGCTCACCACCCAATTGCGGGAACTGGAAGCAGACGGTTACATCCATAGAGAGGTGTTCGCTGTAGTGCCTCCCAAAACAGAGTACTCCCTCACCGAGAAAGGCCGAAACATCATGCCGTTGATACACCAAATTCGGGAACACGGCTTGCGCCTAATGGATGAGGAATGAACGATGCCTGAGTTGCAAGTTTTTTTGTGTTAGCGTTATAGCCATTTTTTCCCGTCCCTTATTGTGGTTTTGGGCAAGGCACGTCTTTAATATTTGGAATGCCTCATACCAGGTGTTGGGAGTATCCGAAATCCAATGCTCACCAAAGTGCTCCTTGATTTTTTCAGAAAATTTAAATCGCTGGTTTTTTAGCGATGCCCGTTGTGTTCCCGTAAATTCAAAATGCCAAGTGTCCCGCGTAGGCATTTTTTACCAAAAAAGTTTTACCGATACGCCTTCTTCCTTAAATGGCAATGAATTCTGCCCGCCCCGTTTCGAGTGCTTCATTCAATATCCACGATGCTAAGGATCTTATAATTCGCTGAAATCGTACAAAAATTGTCAATTTCAGCGAATTATGATGTTATACTGGGCGGGATTTGTCAATTTAGCATGCTGATGGATACCGTGTGTAAACTCGTTTTAACGATATTTTGCCACTTATGGCCAAATTGTAACAAGCAAATTGGCCACAACTATCTTTTTTTGCCACTTACGGCCAAATTGTAATAAACAAACTGGCCATAAGTCACCTTGTTTATGCAATTTCATTAACCATGTTTCCATAAATCCATAAAAAATAGGATTTTTGGAAATGAAAATTATTGACCTAATTCAGGCATATCGAACGACTCCCGTGTTTTCCACGAAGGATATCGAGAAAAAATTCGCTGGCTTTGAATCGGAAAACCTGCTGAATTGGCAAAGCGTGCTTTTTATCCCTGAAATCATCAAACAAGCGGATTTGGGTTGAGGGGGCTTTCGTTATTCGACATCCTTGTGCCTGACCTAACGTAAAACACTACATATCCCCCCCCCTCTAAATTTGCTATTTGCATAACAGGAGACTTCCTATCGTCGTTAGGTGTAAAATTTGTTTTACCCCATGCGTGTACAATTTCTTTTGCTTGTTACGACGGCTATTGTCACCAATTGCCACCGTACCCACTCCCTGAATGAATATGTGGAAACAACCGATATTACCAATTTTTGGGCCGCCTACGACAAAATAACTGCTACCCATGATTCCGTGTTACAGTTGAAGTACCTAGATAGTTTGTATTTCCAACAAGGAACACCGGGGTTGGCAGGCATCAGGCAGGCGCGGAACTATTCGCCACAGGAATATTTAAACGCCATCAACAGCTACCCTAAGTTTTGGAATTCCATCCGAGCGAATACGTTGGAAGCCCAAGTATTAAACACCGAATTTGATGAAGGAATACAAAAGTTGGGAAACTTGTATCCCGATTTAAGACCTGCGAAAATCTATTTCACCATCGGTGCCTTGCGAACAGGTGGGACTACCATGGACAGTATGGTGCTTATTGGTGCGGAAATTTCAATGACGGACAGTTTGACCGATGCGAGTGAGTTTCCTGAAGAATTCTCTCATTTACCTACCCATTTTGCAACCAACCCTAAAAAACACCTCGTATTTCTGAATATTCACGAATATGTACATACCCAACAAACGCCAATAGAACACAATATCCTATCCTTGGTGATTTATGAAGGAGTTGCAGAATTTGTGGCGGTAAAGGCCCTTGGCGTTTCGTCTCCAAACCCACAGATTGCATTTGGTAAAGCAAATGCGGATCGTATCAGGGCCGTTTTTGAGCAAGAAATGTTTTACCCAAACAACTTGTACAAATGGTTGCATGGCAACAGTCCCAATGAATTTGGTATGCGGGATTTAGGCTATAGTGTCGGCTACGAAATCTGCGAGCATTACTACAACCAAGCCAGCGATAAAATGGCGGCCATCAAAACTATGATTGAATTAGATTATGCCAATGAAGCGGAAGTGGAGGAGTTTGTCCGTCAGTCCAACTACTTTTCCGCACCGTTGGAGGTGATTTATGAAAATTTTGAAAAGAGCCGCCCCTATGTTACGAGTATCAAGCAGTTTGAAAACAAAAGTCAAAATGTTAGCCCACACATCAAGGAAATAACCGTCCAGTTTTCGCAACCACTAAACGGAATGAACACGGGAGTAGATTTAGGGCCATTGGGTCAGGATGCTTTCCCGAAAGGTACGATAAACGGAAGGTTTTGGTCAGAAGATAACCTTTCTTGGACAATTCCTGTGACATTGGAACCGAATAAGCAATATCAAATTTTGATATCAAACAATTTTAGAACTGAAAAAAGCATTCCTTTGAAAGCCTACCTGATTGAGTTTGCAACAGGGCCAGCGTAACCATCAAAGGTATTTCCTTATCTTTGTCTGATTTTATTAAAAACGTTGCATCCGCAACATTGAAATTTGTTTGTAAAAATGAGAAAATTAACGCTTCTTTTGGCCCTGTTGGCAGTTAGTGTGCTTTCGTTATCTGCACAGCGTTATGGGCATTTGAATTTTGGTAACTTGTTGAGTATCATGCCAGAGTCAAAAGCGGCCAATGACACGCTGGCGGCTTTACAGAAGACGATGGTAGCTAAGGGCGAGGCAATGGCTGCATCCTTTGAAAAAGACTATGTTGCTTTTGTAAAGGCAGTACAAGCTGGCGACCTTCCTCCCCGCGATCAGCAAAATCAAGAAGCCAGTTTGAGGAAACGCCAAGAGGAAATCGTTGCCTACGAGGAGGAGATTATGGCTACTATTGAGGCTAAACGCAACGAACTGTTGAAGCCTATCATCGATAAAGCCCAAGAAACCATTGAAACGGTGGCGCGTGAAAATGGCTATGTTATGGTGTTTGATACCAGTATCTTCAACGCCATTATGTATGCCGAAGAAACCGAGGATTTGATGCCTAAGGTGAAAGAAAAGTTGGGTATTCAATAGGGTTATTATGGAAACAAAGTGGATATTCGGAATTGCTTGCTGCGCAATTGTTAGTTTTTCTTCTTGTGATAACGCTTCCAAGGCGGATGAGCAACACGCGCAGGCTGATTGGCAGGACAAAGACACACTTACGCAAAGGGTAGCCTTGCCATTGGGAACATTGGATTTGCCAGAAGGATTCTCTATCTCCATTTTTGCTGATAGCCTCACCAATGCCCGGTCTATGTCGCTGGCACCTGATGGTACGTTATATGTAGGCACCAGAGGACAGGGGGCTGTCTATGCTTTGCGCGATACCGACGGCGACTACAAAGCGGATCGTGTTTGGACGCTGGCTACCGACCTAAATATGCCCAATGGTGTAGCCTTTCGGGACGGCGACCTTTTCGTAGCGGAAGTAAACCAAATTCGCGTATTCAGGGATATTGCCAATCACCTGGATAACCCCGGGGATGGCGAAATCATCTTCGATCAATACCCCACAGAGCGGCATCATGGGTGGAAGTATATCGCCTTTGGGCCGGATGGAAAATTATATGTACCCGTAGGTGCTCCTTGTAATATTTGTGACCCAGAGGAGGAGGTGTATGCTGCTCTTACGCGGATGAACCCAGATGGGACAGGCATGGAAGTTGTCCAGCATGGGATCAGGAATACCGTAGGGTTTACTTGGCATCCAGATAGTAAGGAGCTTTGGTTTACCGATAATGGCCGCGATATGATGGGCGATGATATTCCTGCTTGTGAGTTGAATTACGCGCCCAAGGACGGCATGCACTTCGGTTATCCCTACTGCCATCAGGGGGACTTGCGAGATCCTGAATTTGGGGCGCAGGCTGATTGTTCGCAATACACAGCACCTGTGCAGAATTTGGGGCCGCACGTAGCACCTTTGGGCGTGGAATTTGTCACCAGTTCTCATTTTCCCAAGGCATTGGATCGCCGTTTACTCATTGCGGAGCATGGAAGTTGGAATCGCACCGAGAAATCCGGTTATCGCATTATGCAAGTAGTGTTGGATGAAAATAACCAATCTATTGCATACAAACCCTTTATCACGGGGTGGTTGGATAAGACAACGGATGAAGTATGGGGGCGTCCCGTTGATATGGAATGGATGCCTGACGGCTCGCTGTTAATTTCCGATGATTTTGCCGATTGTATTTATAGGTTGGCATTTAATGGTAGGTGAAAAAGTTTCCTATTTAGGAAAAACAAAAACCCCAGATAACATGAAGTTACCCGGGGTTTTTGTTTTTGAAAAGCGTTGTTTATTTGCGTTTAAACAAGCCTCCCAGTAAGCTCTTTCCGAGCATACCCGCTACATCGTCCATGATGCTACCGTCGCCGTCTGCGTCAAGGAAACCGGTGATCAAACTCATGGCGGGATTGCTGCCTTGCTGCTGCTTGGCAAAACCACCCAAAACATCGGAAATGCCGCTGGCATCTAAGTTGTTCTCGCGCTTGGCCTTGCCCAACATACCCATTACCATAGGTGCCAACATCGCCATCAGGTCGCCAGTTTTGCCTGCTTCCAGACCGCTCATTTTGCTGATCATATCCACTGCACCACTCTGGCGAGAACCGAGGATGTGTTCCAATATTCCAGAACCATTAGTAGCGCGAGGGTTGGGGGCTGAAGACTGCCCAGTTACCATACCGATGACATCGTTGAGGATACTACCGTCGTGATCTCTATCTAGTGCATTGTTCAACGCAGATGCACCTTGTGGCGTTGATGCATTCCGCGCCATAGCACCTAAAAGAGTTGAAAGAATACCTGTGCTGGCTGCAACAGTTTTTTCCTTATCAACACCCCCTAATTGTTGTGAAAGTTGATCAATCAGACCATCTGATAGTTGGCTTTGAATGAGGCTGGTTAAATCCATTGTAAATTATTGTTTTTTGTTTAGACATACCCTTAGACGAGGTATTCTTAAAAAAGTCAGCCTAAAGATAGGTATTTTCTTAAAAAGACCTGTTTGTACCAAAAAAAAGGCAGCAGGTACATACACGTTGGTATGCCCTGCCGCTGATGATTCAAACTACTCTCTCAATGGTTTGTAGGTAAAAGAACGGACATATAGGCTGTGCTATTGTCGTAAAACGATGATTTTTTTTGAAATCTTATTCTTTCGGAAGATAGATGATGCTACCTGCCGCTAAGGGTTTGTCCTCGCTTAGGCTGTTCAGTGTGAGGATATCATCTGTTGCTACGGATGGAAACCACGCGGCTATTTCCGAGGGTTTTGCTCGCTGCGTAAGCGAAATAACCGGGCGGATATGGATGAAATGCGGCACGCATACTGCGGTTTCTTCTCGTTGCGGCCTGCCAATAGCTTCAAGAGCCATCGTTGGGGCTGCCCATTGAGCTACTTGGTAGGTGCGTTGGGGCAACTCCGTGTAAACCGTTGGACGGAAATAGGCGATTTCTGCGCCATCCTGTAAGGTATCCAAAGGCGAAATTTGATTCCATATTGCCAACTGAGAGGCGGGAATCCGCAAGGTTTCTGCGATGCCCGCCAAGGAATCGCCAGCTATAGCAAAAGTGGAATATCGAGCATAGTGGGCATCATCTTGAGGGGTATAGGCCGGCAACTCTCTTACTTTAGACCACGGCAAAAGGGGCTCCTCCGATTCCTTTCCATACTGTGCCAGATAGGTTTGTAAAGCAGGTAGTACCCGCTGGGGTAACAAAAGGTAGTGGCCGCCTTCGTAGGCGGGTAAGTAGCCTTTTTTATATCCTGGATTCCAACGCTGGATGTAATCGATGGATAACCCCGTTATTTGCGCAATGCGATAAAAACTCAAGGGGGCTTCTACCAAAATAGGCGCTACTAATTGCTCGTCCAAGGATGGGAATAAAGGTTCAATATCGTGTTCAGCGTAGAACTCGGTGAGGTAGATAGCGGCAATCAGTGCAGGTACATAGTTTTTGGTTTCGCGAGGTAGAAACTTCTGTACACCCCAAAAATTGTTGCGACCACTGCGGCGTTTGGCTCGCGCAACACCTCCTTTTCCCGCGTTATAGGCCGCAATAGCCAGCGACCAATCTCCTAAATAATCGTAGGCATCTTGTAAGTAGCGGATGGCAGCTTGGGTTGCTTTTACGGCATCTAAACGCTCGTCCACCCAATCGTCGATGCGCAGCCCATATTCAGGTGCCGTTTCCGGCATGAACTGCCATAGCCCCTCCGCACCTACACGCGAAAGCGCACGAGGACGCAGCGCCGATTCCACAATGGGAAGATATTTAAGCGTGGCGGGTAACCCGGCTGCTTCCAATTCCTGTTCAAAAATGGGGAAGTAAGCGATGGCGCGCCCTATATTGGTGGCTGTTTGGCGTGGATAGCGGAGATGGTAGGCGATCAAGTTGCGAACGCTGGCATCAAATCGATGTTCCAGCAAGGATTGATCCAGCAGCAGCAGCCGCTCTTTTACTTCTTCATCCGCCATTTCTACTATGTAGTCCACGGCAGTTTCCATTCTTACATCAAAGGAGCCGGCAGTGCTGAAAAAGGGCGTTAGCAGAAGGGTAAATACAAGCCCAAGCAGCCGGCGACGATACGAATACGGGTCAGTTTCCATAGTGCAATAATCTGATTGCTGCCGTAAAAATAGTAATATGCTGAGAAGTACCAAACTTCTATTCCTTTTTTTCTACGATCTGTGAGGGGGGATAGCTTTGGCTGGTTGCTGCGATGTTACTGATTCTTAAAGCCCGATAGCCAATTTTTACTTTTATTTTTGTGCCAACCATTCATTTTACAACATGACAACCCAACCACACCTCACCATCCTGAAGATTGGCGGCAATGTACTGGCTGATGCAGATTTATTACGGCAGGCATTAGCGTTGTTCAAGACATACACCGGAGCGGCCATCTTGGTGCACGGCGGCGGGAAACGCGCCACTGAGTTGTTGGAAGTGCTGGGTATTCCTGCACAAATGGTGAACGGAAGGCGTATCACGGATGCGGCAACTTTGGAAATTGTGACAATGGTTTATGCCGGATTGATCAACAAAACATTGGTGGCTCAATTACAAGCGATCGGCTGTAATGCCATAGGGGTCAGCGGGGCTGATGCCAATCTGATACAAGCTCACAAGCGGAGGGGCGGCGATATCGATTACGGTTTTGCCGGCGATGTGGATGTGGTCAATGCGGAAGGGTTCGCGATCTTGTTGGAGGCAGGAATGCGGCCCGTTTGTTGTGCTATTACCCATGATAAAAACGGGCAGTTGCTGAATACCAATGCCGACACCATAGCAGCCTCTATTGCAAGAGGGATGGCTGCTACTCATCGCGTCCAACTTCACTATTGTTTTGAGAAACCTGGCGTACTTTTAGATGTGAGCCGAGACGACAGTGTGATTGCCGATATGGATAGGGTATATTACCAACAATTGAAACAAGAAGGAGCTATCCATAGTGGGATGCTGCCCAAGTTAGACAATGCCTTTGAAGCTATCCAAAATGGGGTAGAACAGGTATGGATTGGCAATATCGACAGCCTGCAAACAGGTAGTGCTACCCGCCTGCACTGAGACTCATTTGCTTTTTTTGCTAAAAAAAAACAGCGAGTCGGTCATTTTTTTCGACCTTTACGGCCAACCAATTTTCTAAAACATGGAGCCATTGTTGTTAGCCATTGAATGGAATGTATCGCCTGAAATCACCACGATCGGTGCCTTTTCCTTGCGGTGGTATGGTTTATTGTTTGCATCGGCCTTCTTACTGGGGTTATTCATCGTGCGGCGTATGTTCAAGGAAGAGCAGGCACCGGAGGAATGGTTGGACAAGGTTTTTATGTACATGGTTGTTGGCACGGTGTTGGGCGCTAGACTAGGGCACGTGTTTTTTTACGATTGGCATTACTACAGCCAGCACTTGTCGGACATACCCAAGATATGGGAAGGTGGGCTGGCAAGTCATGGCGGTGTCGTTGGGATTTTGCTCGGGCTTTGGATTTTTTCCCGTAAGGTTTCTAAAAAACCAATGTTCTGGATTTTAGATAAAGTAGTAGTGCCAGGTGCCTTAGGTGGCGGTTTGATCCGATTAGGCAACCTGATGAATTCTGAAATACTCGGCAAGCCTTCCGATGCGGACTGGGCGTTTATCTTTACTCGTATCGACGATGTTCCCCGCCATCCGGCACAGTTATACGAAGCGTTTACTTACTTCATTTCATTTGGTATTTTGTACTATGTCTATTGGTACACCAGCAAGCGTCATCAACTCGGGTATATTTCGGGGCTATTTTTTGTATTGGCGTTTGGTAGCCGCATCATCAATGAGTTTTTCAAAGAAAGCCAAGGAGGCATAGAAACTGCATTCGGCAATGCCTTGAACACAGGGCAGTTGTTGAGCATCCCGTTTGTTTTGGCGGGGTTATACCTTATGTTCAGCGCAAGTGCCAGACAGCGGGCTTGAGGAAAGCCTGTCAAAAATCCAAATCTTTCATAAAGGCTAAAACTCTTTCCGAAGCCGGGCCACTGGAATATCCATCTGCTCGCGGTATTTGGCTACTGTTCTGCGGGCGATGTCGTAGCCTTTTTCCCGAAGTACTTCCATTAAGTGTTGGTCGCTGAGCGGTTTTCGTTTGTCTTCCGCGTCGATCATTTCTTTGAGGACATTTTTTACTTCGGTGGTGGATACGTCTTCCCCATCGGTAGTGCTGAGGCTTTCTGAGAAGAATTCCTTGAGGCGGAAGGTGCCAAATTCTGTTTGTACAAATTTGCTATTGGCTACCCTAGAAACGGTGGAAATATCAAGCCCGGTAATATCTGCTATGTCTTTGAGAATCATAGGCTTGAGTCGCTTCATGTCACCAGTTAAGAAAAAATCGTATTGATATTGCAAGATGGTGTACATGGTGGCGTACATGGTTTCTTGGCGTTGCCTTATGGCATCAATAAACCATTTGGCCGAGTCGATTTTCTGTTTGATGAAAACGACAGCTTCTTTTTGTTCTCGATTGTGATGTCCTTTGCGGGTGTTGTTGCGGTATGACCGCAGCATATCTCGGTACTGGTCGCTTACGCGAAGGTCGGGAGCGTTCTTGGCATTGAGTTCCAGCACGAGTTCACCATCGCGGTTGAAGATAAAATAATCGGGGGTGATATATTGGGTAGTCTTCTTACCTGCGGGGGCATACCCACTGGCGGGTTTGGGGTTTAGTTTCAGGATTTCGCCTATTGCTGCGCGGAGGTCTTCCTGATCTAGATCAAGCTGTTTTTGGAGCTTGTCGTAGTGTTTTTTGGTGAAGGCATCAAAATGATCCTTGATAATAAGGTGTGCCATCTCTAAGGCTTCCAGTTGTTCATCATCCAAACCGAAAGCATCTTCTATTTTCAGCGACAACTGTATGAGCAAGCACTCTTGCAGGTCGCGTGCAGCAGTACCCGGGGGTTCGAATCGCTGAATAAGCCGCAGCATATTCAAAATAGTAGCCTCATCGGTGAAAATATTCTGGGAAAACATGAGGTCATCGAGGATGGCATCGGGTGTTCTTCGCAGGTATCCGTCTTCATCGATGCTGCCAATGATCTGGTGGGCGATGGCTTCCTCCTGCTCATCTTTTAGTGCCAGCAGGCCGAGTTGTTGTTCCAAGTAATCGTGGAAGGTATCTTGGGTGGCAAAGGGTACTTCCCGCGCTTCCTCTTCTCCTGCATAGCTTTCACCACGTTCGCGATAGGAAATAGGGTCTTCGTCAATGAAGTCTTGGAGGTATTCGTCCAATTCAAAGGTTTCCTCCTTGGGGGAGTCATCACCATCATCGTAATTTTCGGAGGGGGTGTCGTCATAGTTCAAGCCTTCCTCCAAAGCCGGGTTAGCTTCGAGTTCTTCCTTGATGCGTTGTTCCAGATTTACGGTGGGCACCTGTAGCAGTTTCATGAGTTGAATCTGCTGGGGCGACAACTTCTGGAGCATTTTTTGGCTGAGCGTCTGCCTGAGCATGTGAGGGTACTTGCTTGGATTGTTGATAAAATGTTCAACCCCTTGTAGATGAACTCATTAAAGCCATGACAAAGAGCTGATCGCTGAAAATTTTACTTTCAGACAATAAAACTAAGATAGTTTACGCCGAATTGCAAGTTTTGTTTAGAAAATGGCGCGATTTTTGATGAGTTTTTTTTGTTTTAGTGTTGAGTAGAGAAAGGCTAATTGGGAACTTTTGTATCCTTGCCCGTTAGGTGGGTCAAGAACCTAAAAAAATCATCCCCAAAGAATCCTGAAAATTCTGTTGCTGACAAAGCGTGCGCGCCGCAGGCGCAAGCACGGGGGCAGGATGCCGCAAGGACAAGGGGCAGGCGTTTCCCTGACGCAAGGAAGGGAACAGATGACCCGGCGCCAAGCTGGCCAGCGCAACTGGCTGATAGGCAGGCAGGAGGCAACGGGCAACCCGTGAGGACTGGCCAGCGAAGGGGTGGCCCCTAACGAAAAACCATCAGAGAGCGCTATCTTTTAGGGGGGCAACACGGCGGCTATTGAGGCCATTGAGGGCAATCATGACTAAAAACAGGGCGAGAACGGTTCCCATACCCGTGCGAAGCCCCAGCCATTCACTGATAAATCCTATCAAGGGCGGGCCAATGAGAAACCCCGCGTAGCCAATGGTAGTGACCATGCTGATACCTACTCCCGATGGCAAACCGGGCATGTTGCCTGCGGTGCTATACACTACGGGTACGATAGTGGAAAGCCCCAACCCCACCATGAAAAACCCAGTGATGCCTACCGCTACGTGGGGAATAAGCAGCGACAAGGCCATGCCAAAAGCAGCTACCCAACCGCCTACTTTGAGGAGTTGTGGGTCGCCGAAGCGCTGGCGTGCTTTATCGCCCAAGAAACGCCCCGTCATCATGGCCATCGCGAAGGCAACCAAGCCAAAAGGTGACCAGTACCGCCCACCACCGCTAACTTTTTCGAGGTAGTTCGTTGTCCAGTCGGCCATAGCGCCTTCGCCGAGCATGCAACAAAAAGCAATCAACCCCAGCATGACCAACGGGGGGTGCGCCAGTACATTGCGTTCACCTTTCACCAAAACGGGTTGTTCCGTCCTTTCTTCGGGTATGAGTTGGGAGATGGCCCATAGTGCTGCCAGCAAAGCGGGCAGGGTGACGATGAATAAATGCCAAACCAGGGATACCTCCAAACGATTGAACAGGGCACTACAGCCGGCACCCAGCATCATGCCTGCACTAAAAATAGCGTGGAAGGAGGCCATAACGGGTTTGCTCAACCCTCGTTCTACTAAGAGTGCTTGGGCGTTCATGGCAACATCCATAGAACCCGTGATCCCGCCCAATAAAAAAAGCACAAACCCCAGGAGCCACACAGAAGGAAAAAGCGGCACCAAGGGTGTCATCAGGCAAAAAACCAACAGGCTAAAGCGGGTGATGCGGTGGCTGCCCGCCAAAATGATGATGCGCCCTGTGATGGGCATGGCGACCAAGGAGCCAATGCTACCCGCCAGCAATACCAACCCCAGTTGGGCGTGGTTGAGGTCGTACATCTCCTGCAAGCGCGGCAACCTGCCTACCCAGTTGGCGTGCAGGAATCCACTGATGGCAAAAATCAAAGCTACACCGATTCGGCTGAGCCGCAGACGGGCGTTGTTGGGGATGGTTTGCATGGGTGTGTGAGCCAATTATCGCAGTATAATAAGTACAGGTTATCAAGCAACGGCTTACAAACAACAAAGCCGCTCCAAACGTGTCGGAACGGCTTTGTCAAAGAAAATTATCGTATTACTTACCGCTCCATTCGGCGATAGATTTCTCGTTCATGCGCACGTAGTCGTTGTTGCCAGCCGCTTTGGCTAATTCCAACGAGCGTTGAGCCGCTTTGATCGCTTCCTGCTTGCGCCCCAAGTCAGCGAGGATAAGTGCCTCACGGCGAACCATCCAGAAAGCAGGTTTTTCGCCAGCCGTAGCTTTCTGCACATATTCCAATGCTTGGTTGAGGTCGGCACCGCTGGTGTGGAGGTAGTTAGCAGCAGCATAGTAGTCGTTGGCAGAAGGCCCTGCCATGACGCGCTTGATGTTTTCCATCACCTTGTCGTGTACTTCAAACTTAACAGGAACGCTCACCAGTGTTTTCTCCCAGCTAAAGTCGATAGTGGCACTGTTATCGGTGAGGTTGTTCACTGCGATGGTGAAAGTTTCGGTAGCTGGCCCCATTGATACAGGTGCCATGAATTTAGCAACTGCATCTTTCTCTACATAGCTGCTCCAGTTGCTGCTTTCGTAAGGATAGAGCATGAATGTCCATTCTTTGGCATCAGGAATTGTCAATAAGCCGTAAGCACCTGCTTTGACCATTTCACCGCCAATGCTGGCATCGTCGCCGAAAGTGATTTTGGTAACAGAGTTGGCTCCCGTACGCCATACTTCACCGAAAGGTACTAGGCCATCAGCAGCGAAGATAGTGCGGCCTTTGGCACTAGGGCGAGAGTAGTTGATGGTGATGTCGGTCAAGCCTACACCCTGCTTTACTTCGGCAGAAGGGCTAGCAGATGGAGTCTTGATCTGTGCGAAGGTGGTGGTCACCAGCATCAACGCCAACATGGAAAAGAACAGTTTTTTCATTTCTAGCATAATTTTAGATTGGTTGGATAAGAAATTGTTCCGTAGTTATAAGAGTATGTCTAAATTTCTCTGATTGAGCGAAAGTGATTAAATTTTGTTCTGTTCAAGGCGAAAAGCGCAGTCGATGCCGGAAGCATCGGCGTCCAGATAGCTATCGGGATGCAACGAAGAACAGTACGAAATTGGTCGCTTGCAGCCAATTGAGAAATTTTAGATATACTCTAAGTTGAAAAGTGGAAAGCTTTCGCCTCAAAATAAACGCGATCGCTGTCTTTTACACTTTTCTACCCTACTCTTAACTCTTTCTTTCACGAAAAGTTTATACGGTTGACTAATTTATATACTGCCGCCATTCCCTTTAATTTCTGCGAAACAACTCGAAGCGCGACAAATCAACGTTGCCGCCAGTGAGGATGATTCCGACCCGTTTGCCTTCAAAGCGTGCGGGTTCGGTCAATACGGCAGCTAATGGCACGGCACAACTAGGTTCAATGATGATTTTCATGCGCTCCCACACCCATGCATGGCCTGCAAGATAGTAACTTCTTCTACACGGATGATGTCATCTACATGGTGACGGATGATGCCGAAGGTTTTTTCACCTAAGGGCGTTCGCAGCCCGTCGGCAATCGTATCAGTGGTAGCATTTGCTCAATTTGGCCGCTTTGC
Source organism: Saprospiraceae bacterium (assembly GCA_041392765.1). Classification (GTDB taxonomy): domain Bacteria; phylum Bacteroidota; class Bacteroidia; order Chitinophagales; family Saprospiraceae; genus Lewinella. The sequence continues at coordinate 82,159 of JAWKLL010000006.1, read as the reverse complement.
ATCGAACGCCATGCATCATCTACCCGGAGGGGTTCGCCAGCTATTACTTGTGCATTAGGCGCGAAGTAACGGGTGGATAAAGCGGTGCCACTCAACAATCCGCCGCCGCCCACAGGTGCCATGACGATATCTAATTCGGTACCCGCATCCTCCAATAGTTCGAGCGCAACAGTGGCCTGACCAGCGATTACGTTATAGTCATTGTAGGGGTGTATGAACACGGCCGCTTTTTCGGCTACCACTGCTGCTAGTGTTGCTTCTCGTGCCTGCGGTGTGCTTTTGCAAAAATCACCTCCGCGCCATAGCCTTTAGTCGCTTCAACTTTTACAGCAGGAGCATTTTCAGGCATCACGATGTATGCGGGTACGCCCAACACCTGCGCAGCGCGAGCTACTGCTTGTGCGTGATTGCCCGAGGAGTGGGTGGCCAACCCTCTCTGCCGTTCCTCCGCTGGCAGACGCAAGGCAGCATTGGCAGCACCTCTCATTTTAAAGGCGCCAATTTTTTGGAAGTTCTCGCACTTGAAATACAGTTGTGCCCCCGTTATGCGATCCAGGGTTTGATTCGTTAATACAGGCGTGCGATGTATCAACGGCTGTATCAGCGCATGGCTTTCTTGAATATCCGCCGCCGTAGGTATAGTGTTTAGTGGGAGGAGGGGCATACTTTTTTACTTTTTTACGTTAACGTGAATTATGTATAACAACCAAAGATAAGAAATTAAAAACCAATACTTTAGGGTGTGCCCCCTGCAAAACAGGGGTCGGGCTATCCGCTCCAGTACCTCCCTTGCGGTCGGCACGTCCGCTGCTATCCCTCGCACGAAAAACATCTGGCTGATTATCAGTTGTTTGCATATTTGCTACTCGATTTGTTATCCATAATTCACGTAACTTTGGAAAATGAATAAATATACATTGAATCACCAATAATCACCCATTATGAAAAAATTCATCCCCGCCTTCCTATTGGTAGCAATATGCCTCGCCGCCACTGCTCAGGGGCAACTTCCGCATACATCCCCTTGGCTGCTGGACAATCCGTTGCGCTCAAGGGCGACCTCAGCGAGGGTAAACCCATGGAAGACATCTCGTGGGCTTGGAATAGTGCCGTAGCTTGTTTTCCGGCTACGGCTTCCGGGTTTTATCAAGGTCATCACGTTCTTTTTATGGCCGATATTCCCACCTATTCCGAACTTACTATCACGCTTACCCCCGACGATAAAAATGCGTCGTTTGGCTTGTATGCTTACCAAGTTGGCCAATTGGACACCAGCAATCTCGTACCCAACCTGAATAGCTGCATACGCTGCGAAGCAGACCCCGCCACCTCTTTATCGGTAGGCAAACCCCGCACGACAAATGTACGCCAAGTAGATCAAATATTGGCCATCAATAAACCCTACCAGTGCGTTATCGGTATCGTCGGGCCGGAAGGTTGGACGGAAGGTGGGTTTTCTTTGAAAATTGATGTAAAAAACAGATAAAGTTATGCTGCTTCAAAATATTACGCTCGGGCTTTTCTTTTGCTTATTAACCCCTTGGAGTATTTTTGCTCAATCAGCAACCGAAAAGTCTGATATTGAGCAAATTACTGCGACCCTCATGGATTACATTGAAGGAACAGCTAATGGCCAACCCGATAGATTAAAACAAGCCTTTCATCCCGACTTCAATTTATATACTGTCACTACGGAAGACAGTTTGATGATAAGGTCAGGGGAGCAATACATTGCCAATATTAAGGAAGGCCAAAAAAGCAACCGTATCGGACGCATTATTGCCATCGACTACGAAAAAGATGCTGCTGCGGCTAAAGTAGAGATCATCGTTCCCAACTGGAGGATTTTTACGGACTATTTCCTACTTCTCAAATACGAAGGAGCCTGGAGGATTGTACAAAAAAGCTACACTTGGCGGGAAATACCCGAAAAAGAGTAAGGGGTTGAAAAAAAAGAACTATGCATGAACAGGCTGTCCGCGAGGCATTTATCTATGCTTATCGCTCGTTGGTGGAAGCGCGTTACGACTACGACACGCTCCAAGCCAAGCACCCGTTACCCCCCAGTTTCGATCGAGAACGGCTTGAGCGTTTCCGCACTTTTTTCTTGACGTGGTTCTATCCCACTCCCGAAAAACGAGCCGAGTTGGATGCCTCTTTTGCTCATTTACAAGACTACATCCGCCACCCTGACAAATTGCTCCGCATTGTCATTGATTCAGGCAAGTTGATGCTTCAATTAGGTCGCCACCTGCCACGGGTTGTACAGTCAGGGTTGCATACTTTTCAATCGTTCCTTCAAGCCACCCGCTTTGAGGAACACATCATACAAGAAGCCATCCGCCAGCAGATACCGCTACCCATCAGCCGTGAGCACCTCCTAACCCTTTTGGGCACGCTCTCGATGGAAGACATCGACCGTTTCATGGCGCACAACGAAGCTTTGTTTGCTACCCTCCACGATCAACCTTTGGTACAAAAAATCCTAACGTTGATGAAAGCACTGATCGCCAAAATGGAGGAACGCCCCCAAACCTGGGCACCCGAAGAAGTTCAGGCGCTGCGCTTTGGATACGAATTACTACAAGGCGGCAACGACCTGTTCAACCAGCTTTCCCTGGCAGAGCAGGAACAGATCACCGAATACATCCTACAAGTCGAGCGATCTTTTTGGGAGGAGGTTGTTTTTAGTAATTTGACGGAAAAAAAATAAGTGATCTCATTTTTGGCTTGGCTTCATGCACTAAGCGTAGGAATACTTCCACAAAGCGTGTGCATAAAGACAAGCCTTCAGGAAAAATGGGGTCAGTTATTTCCGTCAAATTGCTATGATCTAGCTAGAGGTTAATACCTTTGGAACAATTTTCAACGTCCGTATTATATGAAACCAATTTATACCCTTCTCCTTGTATTATGGAGTGCGTTTGGCTGGAGTCAGATATTAGATTTCACTTACAATATAGGTATATTAAAGGTTATGTAAGCGTATGTCTAAAATTTACTCAATTGGCTACAAATGGCTCATATATCAGCATCCCTACCTTTTTGCACATTGTCTTAAGGCGGATTTTCAGCATGATAGAATTTTCAGAATTATGACAATGGTTCCGCAGCATTCATACTGCCTCGTCGCGCTAATATTGGCTTTTCGCTGTGCAGTAACCCACGCATGAAGTGCCGCGAAACTTTTGACCACCTTGCCGCTCGCCAGCAGCACACCTTGTCAGCAGCAGGATTTCACAAGGTGCTTTTAACAGCCCCTACCTTTCGTGTTTTTCGTGCCTTTCGTGGTTACACCACACACACCTTTCGCACATATACACCTTTATCACATTCCCCACATTTTCTGCTCAATAGCCGCTGCCATCACAGCAGGAAACTGATCAGGCGTACACGCAAGCAGGAATGCCCATATCCGCTAAACGCTGGGCGTGGGCATGGTCGTAGGCAGGTGCTCCATCGTCGTTTAGTGCCAATAAGCTGATGAACTGTACTCCCGATGCGTGCAGGTAGGTAATGCGCTGAAACATCTCTTTCACATTCCCACCTTCAAACAAATCACTGAGCAAGATGACGATCGTATCGCGGGGTTGTTGAACAAGAGGTTCGGCGTAAGCCAATGCGCGATTAATATCGGTTCCGCCTCCTAATTGGGTAGCAAAAGCAAATCCACAGGGTCATCGATGTGTTCAGTGAGATCGACCACGCTGGTATCAAAGGCCACTAAGATGGGTGCGCAAGCTCTTTATACTAGCCATAATACAACCAAGCACCCCCGCATATACCACGCTGGTTGCCATAACCCACTTTGATCAACCAAGAGGATGAAGTGTCGAAGCGGGTGTCGCTTACGCGCATAACCGCGCACGGACACGGGTATGATGGTTTTGTAGTCCGGCTGATAGTGAACGAGATTTTTGCGGATGGTTTTATGCCAGTCAATATCGTTCGGGCGTGGGTTATTTGTGAGGCTACTGCGTTGCAAGCTACCGCGTATGGCTTGTACCAGGGGTTGTTTGAGTCTTTCTTCAAGCTCTTTAACAAGCTGGCGCACCCATTGGCGAGCCGTTTCTCTGCTTTTATCCGGCAGCAGTTGAGACAACCCCAGCAATGTGGCCACCAAATGTACATCGGGTACCACCGTTTCCAACAATTCCGGTTCGAGTAACATTCTGTTCAGTCCTAGCCTTTCCAGTGCATCTCGTTGCATCATCTGCACTACCGAGGCGGGGAAGTAGTTGCGAATATCCCCTAACCAGCGATTGACATTGGGCATTGAAGCCCCCAACCCTCCTTTTTTCTCGCTATCATAGAGCGCGTCCAAGGTGTTGCTCATTCCCTGAAGACGTTCGCTGAGGGATGCTTCGCCATCGGGATCTGCTTTAGCACCTAATATCAGCCGCCAGCGAAGGAGTGCATCATCGATGGTACTTTGTTCCATCAAGCCACTTTTATCCCCTTCACCACGGTGGCCAGTTCTGGCAGCAGGTGCGGGTTCGTTTCCAAACTATTACCCACCACAATGCAGTCTGCCCCATGCGTGAAAGCAATTTCTGCTTGGGCAGCAGAAGCAATTCCTCCGCCTACCACTAAAGGCATCTCGTTGATTTCCTTGCGCACCGCAGCTATCATTGTACCACTCACCGGATACAACGCACCACTGCCCGCATCGAGGTAAGTTACTTTATGACCTAAGTATTTGCCCGCCAATGCAGTGGCACGTGCGATCTCTGGTTTATCGGCGGGAATAGGCTGGGTATTGCTCATGTAACCTACGGAGCTGGGTCGCCCGCCGTCTATGTACATGTAACTCGTAGGAATAACCTCCAAATTCATACGTTTGATACGCGGTGCTGCCTGCACGTGTTGCCCAATGAGCAAATCTGGGTTGCGCCCCGAAATCATGCTCAAAAAAAGTAAAGCATCCGCTTGGGCAGACAGTTGGTAAATGCTTCCTGGAAATAAGACAATGGGAAGTTTCGTGTGCGCTCTCAACAATGAAATGTAGTATTCCGCTTGTGTTTCATTGACCAAGCTTCCACCCCAAAAAAAGTAATGGACACCACCTGCTGCTGCCAGTTCGCAAAGTGCTAAAATAGACTCCCGATCGGTCTTATCTGGATCAATTAATACAGCCAATTGCTTGTGTCCTTGCTTGTGGGCCTGTAGTAGGGAATTGTAAATCATTGTTCGGCTTTGATGACGAGTCGGCCAATGTGGTCCTCCCGCTCTTGTATTTGGTTAAGAACAAAGATAGTTGTTTTAAATAAAAAGGGGTAAGCGAAATGAAAGAGGTGGTTTTACCTCGTTAATCGAGTCGCCGTAAAGAAAGCTCATTTCCCTCCCTTTTAGAAATTAATACGCTCTGGCCAAGTGTAACAATTGAATCGATCTTCCTTCAAAAAACCTACGAGTGTGATACCTGCTTGTGCGGCACCTTCCAGTGCCATAGAAGTAGGTGCCCCCAAAGCAGCGACAATAGGAACGCCTGTCATAGCTGCCTTTTGTACCAACTCATAGCTGATACGGCTGGTAAGTAATAATACGTGATTTCGCCAAGGAAGCATATCTTGTTGTAGCGCAACGCCTACGAGTTTATCCAAGGCATTGTGCCTGCCCACATCTTCCTGAATCATCAATAAATGCCCCTGAGCGTCCAACAAAGCAGCGGCGTGCAAGCCCCCTGTTTGGTTGTACATCAATTGCTGATTTTGCAATCGCTTGAAGCATTGCGCCAGCCATTCGGCATCAATAACGGGTTGACTACGTATAGGGAAATAGCAACTGTGCTGCTCCAACTGCTCCAATCTGCGTTTGCCGCAAAGGCCACAACTGGATGCATACACTCCTTGCCTATCAAATAGCGAGGCAGCCACCTGCACATGAGGTGCCAAGTAAACATCTATCTGATTCTCTTGCTTGCTGACGGTTCGCATTATATCCTCCGCCCGATGGATGACACCTTCTGAAAACAGGTAACCCATCACCAATGCAGCGTCTTCCCCAGGTGTACGCATTGCGATCGCCAACTCTACAGGGGATACCTCCTGCCCAGCAAAAAGCCGCATAGATAGGGGTACTTCGGGCGTAATGGGGTCTTCCTCCGCCAATACCTGCTTCCCATTTTCCCATCGGTGGGTCGTATGCATAAAAGGAATACGGGGTGATGCCATGAGCAGGGTTATTTTCTAAAAATCCATCGCCCCATTTCCAATAAGGTCGTTTTTTTGCCGTATAGCAAAATACCCACCCTGTAAATACGCCCCGACAACCAAACCAATGCCACGCAAGTTGCTGCCAACAACAACAATGAAACCGCTACTTCCCACCAAGGTGGATCAAAGGGCAGGCGAGCAGGCATTACGATGGGGGAAAATAATGGAAACAACGAAGCCCCTATTGCCAACCCTGAGTTGGGCGACTGTATGGCCGCTATGGTGATGTAAAAAGCTAAGATAACCGGAATGGTAATGGGGATAGTTAGCGATTGCCCTTCCCCTAAATCATCGCCCATAGCAGAACCCACAGCGGCAAAAAGTGCTGCATACATGAAATAACCTCCTAAAAAATATAGTAGAAATAAAGGCAATATAAGCCACCAATTAAACGACCCCAACTCGGCCATTATCTGCACTGCCAATACTTCGGGGTCTATATCAGCCAACTCCGGGGGTGTTTCCGGTAAATTATGGGGATCCACTTCTATCCCAAAAAACAAATTGACACCCACCAGCATCAGCGGTAGGAGTATCACCCAGGCCAAAACTTGTGTCAGCCCCACCAATCCTACGCCAATGATTTTACCCAACATAAGCGGGAAAGGTTTCACCGAAGAAACCATAACCTCTACTATGCGGTTGGTTTTCTCTTCCATCACACTCCGCATCACCATCATACCATATATAAAGACCGTGGTGTACATAAAAAAAGCCATCACCATACCAATTACCGCTGCAATTTTGCCTGCCAAAGAAGTGCCAACAATAGCCTCCTTCGTCACGGGCACGGGTTCTATATCGACTGTGCTGTTGAGGGCGCTGAGGGTAGCTTCATCAATTTGCAACAACGCTACTTTGTGTTTGCGCAATGCAGCGCGTATGCGTTGCGTAAGGATAGGCTCTAATTCTAATGTCAATTTCTGATTGGTGTAGTAGCGTGCCACGTAATGGCTCTGTTGTAACCCCCCCACGGAGGGTGTCACTAATATACCGTGGTAGCCTGCTTCGGCAAACCCTTCGCGCAAGGTTGCCAAAGGCTGATCGGTTGGTTTAAAATAAACATTGGCTTCATCGGCGATTCCGCCTTTGAACAGGCCGCCTTCATCCACTACTGCAATACGGATGGCCTCGTCGCTTTTATATTGTAGAATGTAGTTTACGATAACGGCAAAGACACCAAAGGCAAGTGGGGTAATAAACGTAGCAATCAGAAACGACCTCCTGCGTACTCGCGTCCAGTATTCCCGTTGAATGATGAGTTTAAGTTGGTGCATGATTATCAATTAGCAGGGTGGTAGGTTGTGTGGGTGCTTTCGTTCACCACTTTGATAAAAATGGAGTTCATATCGGGCAGCACTTCTGCAAATGAAAGGATTTCCACCCCTGTGGCTAAGATGCCCGGCAACAACGAATTGGCCGTTTCCCCAGGTTGGGCAGCAAGGACTACCTTTTGTTTACCATCGGACACCCACTCGTACTTTTGGGCCAGTGCTTCCGGCATTTGCCCCCTATATTGTAAGCAAAAATGGTGCTGTTTATACCGTTGCCGGATATCTTCAACTGGCCCGTCCAATACTTTCTTACCCGCGTTAATGAGGGCGATATATTCACAAACTTCCTCCACCTGCTCCATGCGGTGGGTAGAAAATATGATACTCACTCCCGATTCGTGAAGCGCCGCTATCTCTGTTTTGAGCTTATTGGTATTCACAGGGTCTAAGCCCGAGAAAGGTTCATCGAGTATCAATAGCTGGGGTTCGTGAAGAACAGTGGCTACAAACTGCACTTGCTGCTGTAATCCTTTTGACAACGTTTCCACAGGCTGCGCCCAGCGATCCCCCAGGTCCAACTTTTCTAACCATTGCTTGGCAGCATCGGTAGCGCGTTTCTTTTCCACCCCTTTCAGTTGTGCCAGATAGATTAGTTGCTCCCCCACTTTCATCTTTTTGTAAAGGCCGCGTTCTTCTGGCAAGTAACCAATGATGGAAGGATGGTGACTGTTCAAGCGCTCGCCTAGCAAGAAAATCTCTCCCGAATCAGGCCGTGTTATGGTGGTAATCATCCTAATGAGGGATGTTTTTCCCGCCCCGTTAGGGCCTAGTAAGCCAAATACGCACCCAGCAGGGATCTGCATGCTTACCCTGTCCACAACGGTCTTTTGCCCGTAGTGCTTACTTACCTCCCTTATTTCCAAAATATTTGTCACAACTTATCACTACATTTGGGAATGATTGCCCATTTCGTTCACAATGATACAAAAAACTGCAATAACAGGTAGCGATTTTCCTTGGTTAGTCATCTTTAACCTCTCCGCAGGGCGTGGCAGGTTGAAAAAAAATTGGCCTCGTTTACAAACAGAATTAACGGCGCTCATTCCTGTTGCGCGTTTTTGCGAAAGCAAGGAAACTGAAGATGTGCGGCCGCTCATCGCCTCGGCATTAGAAGCAGGTATCCGCCACATCTTGGCAGTCGGTGGCGATGGTACGGCTCATCATGTGGTAAACGGCATTTTTCAGCAATCAGTCGTACCTCCCAGCGAAATCGTTTTTGCGCTCTACCCTTTTGGCACCGGTAATGACTGGGTCAAAACCCACAACATCCCTAAGAAATGGGCAGCCTGGAAGGAGTTGTTTTTACAATACAAGCTACATCGGCAAACCGTGGGGCTGATTACTTTCCAAACCAAACAAGGGCCTGAAGAACGGTATTTCATCAATGTAGCAGGCATGGCCTATGATGCCTTTGTGGTTCGTTTCTTATTAAACCGCTCCTCTATTTTGCCTTCCAAACTATTTTACCTGTGGGCTACTTTTCGCTGTTTATTTGCCTACACGCCCCAATCGGGGATGCTACAACTGGACAACAAGCATATCCACACTTCCTTTTACACAATCAATGCAGGAATCGGCCAATACTCTGGAGGAGGCATGCAGCTCGTACCCCATGCTAAGCCTACCCGTCGCGAACTGGCGGTTACCTATGTAGGGAAAGTCAGCCGTTTAGAGGTGCTGCTCAATAGCCACCGTTTTTACAAAGGTAGAATTGCTCAATATTCCGAAGCAAGGCTGCATGAAGCAAGCTTCATCCGGTTAATACCCGATGCCAACAACTCGCTATTCATAGAAGCCGACGGTGAATTTTTAGGACACAGCCCTTGACTATCAAGCCAGTAGAACAGGAATTGATTTTTTTAGGAAAATAATTTCATCTTTCAGGCAACCCAATGAATGTTTTGCCACCAATAGGACAGTTATTGTTAATCCTTACAAAACATTTCAATCATGTTGAAAAACTTGAAATTTTTCCTACCCTTGTTCGTATTGTTGATGGGACTTATGTCTTGTGAAAAAGAAACGAACACCTCCGACGAAGCACTGATTACCGACATTGCCACTGCTGCCGACCTGCAAGCGATCACTCCCGATAACCTACCCGAAGCCAGTCAAAAATACATCGAAGACAACTACTTCGACACGTATATTGAAACGGCAGAATCAGCCCCTTCTAAAGGCTATCGTGTAACGTTAGGGTTGGGTGAAATCCTCTATTTCAATACTACAGGCGATGTATTGGAATACGGTGAAACGCTGCGCCCCAACGGTCCTTTTGGCGGGGTACACCCGCATGGCCCTTGCTTCCGTTTGCGCCGTTTCTTACGCGGTCATGGCGGCCATCACGATTGCAATGGAGACGGCGAACCCGACGGTCCTTTCGCTTTTAGTGTAGATAGTCTTCCATCTGCTATTACGGATTATGTGGCAGCCAACTACCCGGATAATGAGATCGTCAGAGCTGCTTTCCGCGACGACCGCTATTTGACACTGGTGAATGTACCCGTAGTGCTGGCTTTTGATGCGGATGGCAACGTATTGGCCGAGATAAATCCTTTGGAGCACTGTTCTCGTCCTTGCAACAGCCTAACGCAAGAAGAATTGCCCGAAGCAGTAGCCGCCTATATAACAGCTAATCATCCTGCCGCTACTTTCCGCCGTGCGTGTACAGGTGAAAGAGGCACTCTTGTGATGCTAACACAGGATGGCCAACGCATTGTACTCGGTTTTGATGCCGATGGCAATTTGGTTTTCCAACGCCCTTAATTCATTAGCAACTCCAAGTACAAAGCCGCATAGTACCCACTGTGCGGCTTTGTCATTTTTGCTACTTAAGAATGGTAAAGCGAAAGGTAGTCCCTACCCCCGGCTGGGATTGAACGCTTATTTCTCCACCGTGCTGGGTAATAATTCGTTTGACTAACGCCAAGCCAATACCGGTACCAGCATAAGCTTGTGGACTATGGAGTTTTTGGAAAATAACAAATATCTGATCAAAAAATTCTTCTTCGATACCGATGCCATTATCTGCTACGGAGAAAACCCAGTGGGTAGGTGTTTCGCCACTTTCTATTATCACTTTGGGAGGTATTCCCTCTTGGCGAAATTTAATGGCATTAGCGATCAAATTTTGAAAAAGTTGTTGAATACGAGTAAGGCTTCCATATATCCTATCGGGCATTTCCCGCACAATAATTTCTGCTTTATTTTCGGAAATGGTTGTTTGTAGGTTTTGTATGATCGCTTGCAACAAGTCCTCTATTTCAATAGCCTCGTGTGTAAGAGCTTCGGAATTTACTTTTGAAAAAGTAAGCAAATCCTCAATAAGTTGATTCATGCGATTGGCACTAGCAATAATGAATGCCAAATGCTGAGAACTATCAGTATCCAAGGTAGCTCCTATTCGCCGTTGAAGGAATTGTGCAAAGGTACGCATGGTGCGTATCGGCTCGCGTAGGTCGTGAGAGGCCACGTAAGCAAAATTCTCCAATTGCAGATTGGATTCGATATACTTTTCCAACTGCCTGTTTTTCTGATCAAACTTAGTAATCTGGTCATTCAGGGCTTTTTCTACCATTTTAAGCTGGGTGATATCCCTAATGATGATGATTACTTCTTGGTCGTTGATCCGGTTGATCCGTGCTTCATAATGGTAAATCTGCCCTTGGCCGGAGTCCAAAAATTCAAACGTGGTCAACTCTTTGCTTAACAATGCATTACTCGCATTAAAAAGCAGCCCCTTTGCAATGAAGATAGGGAGTACTTCATCCAGCTTGCGCCCCGTCACATGAACGCGATTCAGTAGGGAGTGTTCCGCTTGTTGTTCTTGCCCGTAGGAGGCCAAGATGATCCCGTTTTCTACATTTACTCGTATCTTGATATCTGGAATGGCATTAACAACAGCCTCCAACAATTCTTCCCCTTCTTGCAGCAACAATTCTGTCATTTTCAAATCATGGATATCAAGCATAGTACCTGACAGTCTTACGGGGCTGCCATTCTCATGTTCTACCATCCGGCCATGCAATTGTACCCATTTATGCCGGCCAGATGCCAATTCCACCTTCATATCTAATTGGAAATTGTCCGTTTCGTGGGTGGTATGAAACTCCATTTCTTGTAAAAGTAACTGCCAATCCTCGGGAGCAATTAACTGTTCAAATTCAGCAATACTTAAAATAGTATGAAAAGGTGCAATACCCAAAAGTTCACAACCTTCTTTATTAATTTTCAGGTTACTATCTCTTGGCATCCATTCCCAGATACCCAACCTTGCATCGTGAACTATAGAAGAAAGTTTCAACTCACTTTCTCGCAAAGCTCGTTCTGCATTGCGTTTAGCGGTAATATCCCGCTGTACCCCCCAGATGCCTATCAAATACCCGCCCTCTATGATACCAATAACCTGATTGCGAAAATAGAGAGAGATGCCATCCGATAAATCCTGACGGGTGTCCGTATCCACTATGTGAAACCCATTGGAAGCGAACAACTTAAAAAACTCCCCCCTGCTTACAAAAGAAGGTCCTCCGCGAAAAGCCTCGATGCCTTTGCCAATAATTTCTTCTTCACTATCCAGACCATATATGCGTGCCAATTCTTGGTTACATTCCTGAAAGTAGGCATGATTTAAAAAACGAGCTTGTTGCTCTTCAATGGATACGTTGAGCGGTACAGGTTCCCCGCAGTTTACATAGTAAATACCCTCTGTGGAATAGGTGATAAAATTGCGGTATCGTCGCTTGTTCCTTTCAATTTTATCAAGAGCTTCTTTGTAAGAGGTAAAATCCTGCAAGACAGAAAGATACTGTCGTACCATCCCGTCTGGAAAACGGGAAAAAACTTTGATCCGCTCCCTTACCCATAGCCAATGCCCTTCGGCATGCCTCATGCGATATTCCGAATGTATAATTTCCCCATCTTTGGCTGTTTTCAATCGTAATAAAAAGCCTCCAATTGCCTCTGCTTGATCATCTGGATGAATATGGGTGATGAAGATATTTAAAGGATCATCCGTTTCCAGTATGTTATACCCTAGAAAAGTAGTCGTGTTGGCAAAAACGAGCTGACCTTTTTCAATGTCCACCAAAAAAATAAAATCTGGAATGGTAGAGGTAATCAACTCGTTCAATCGTTGCTCTTCAAGCGATAATGCGCCAAAATGTAGTGGTGCTTCTATTGGTGTGGGTAAATCGGGTGTCTTGCGCAAAAAGTCTTGCTGCAAAATGATAGCGTTTTCTCTGTACTGTTGTGCAAGCAGACCTGTTATCGTTTTCGCTGTAGTGGCCGCCAAATACAATTCATCCTTCCCATATTCCATAATGGTAAGGGAAGAAAAAAATAATATTCCTTGAAGGCTATCTCCCGATATAAGTGGAAAAAAAACAACAGAAGAAAAATCCAGCTCAAGGTCTATCAATACTTGCCCTACCAACCGTTGTTGCTTCAACGCTTCCACTACCCGTTGGCTACTCTCCAGCACTTGAACGCCTTCCAATGAAGAAGAACGACAGGATGCAGCTAAGTCTTCATACCAATCCCAAAAAACTTCTGGCGTAATTTCCTTTCGCTGAAGTGCGCGTGGAATGGCGTGATCTTTAGGTTCACCCGTAACCAGTATATCCAACATTCTGGAAAAAGTCACCTGCTGTTCGCCAATGGAAACAGGGGTCATTTCAAATAATATACAACGTCCCGCTCGCAATAAACCACCCACGATTTTCATCACTTCAGGCAATGCGTACCTAAAGTTTTCCACTTCGTACAGCTTAGTCACCACGCTGTACATTAACGACATTACTGATTTGTTGGGTTGTTTTGTTGGCACACTTTCAGTGTTTACTGCATTGGTAATTTGACGGAAATAGATTCAGCATTTAAGGAGAATCAAAAAGGGTTAAACCGTATAAAGAACTACTTATTTAACACTTTTAGCTTGATGATTCTGAATTTATTTTTTCGTCCCTTACAATAACCAAAAGTAACTTATTTAGAGATGAGAAAAAACAAAGTAACTTCATTTTTTACAGAAGGTACAAAAAAGATATTGCTGGGTTTTATCTACTTCTTAAAACATCACAAGCGGTTGTGATTTTGTTTTTCCAGTAACTGCTCTGGGAAATATTTTCCATGACCACGCCCCTTGAAGTAGTACTATGCACCACGGTAATGCCCTCATTCGTGTTTTTCACAACCAAAGCTACGTGAAAAACCTGCCCTGCCTTACTTTTTCTGAAAAATAAGAGGTCGCCGGCTTGGGTATCTCCTACATCAATTTTTCGCCCTTCTGTCTCCTGTGCACGGGATACAGGGGGTAAATCATGGTTAAAGGCTTGGAATACATAATGAACAAAGCCACTGCAATCAAAACCCGTTTGGGGTGATCGCCCTGCATATTTGTAGCGAGTACCTTGGTAATCCAATGCGTAAGAAACAATATTCTTGCGCAATTGTGCCTCCGCAGCCGACACTTCCACCTCCGGGCTACACCGCAACATTTCTTGTATGTGTGAGCAGGAAGTAGCCCCCAAAAGCAACCATACGCCCATTATTCCCGCTTTCCAGTTTGTACTCATCTGTTGATAAATTGGATTTTCAAAAAACAAATTCAAATAGCTTGTATGAACGACGCGTTATTTTGATTCATTGCCCTTCCAGGTAACTAGGTCTTAATCGTAAATTCATCGCTATCATTCAAGAATGACATTCGATCTCGAAAATCTAGTAAGGGTTGTTTCGTAATAGTCACTTGCTCCACCCACTCTCTAGCAGGTAAATGTGCGTGGATACGACCATCAAATCCAATCAGCATAGAATCTCCTGCATGGTACACGCCATTTCCATCCATACCTACCCTGTTCAAACCCACTGTATAGGCGACATTCTCTATAGCGCGAGCCATCAGCAAACTTCTCCAAGCATGGCCCCGCCTATCGGGGAAGTTGGCAATATACAATAAGAGATCATAACCGCTATTGTTCCTACTCCATACAGGGAAACGTATGTCATAGCACACCAAAGGCATGATACGCCACCCCTTAAAATCCACTACCAAACGATCAGTGCCGGCACAGTAATGTAGGTGTTCGCCAGCTAATGTAAATAAGTGGCGTTTGTCATAAGTATAGGTAGTGCCATCTGGCATCACCCAATACAGTCGATTATAGTAACTACCGTCTTCTTCAATCGCTACACTACCTACAACCGCAGCTTGTTTTTCTACGGCCAATGCTTTCATCCACTGCCATGTAGGCCCCTCTGTGGATTCCGACCACTGTTCTGGCTGCATGGTAAACCCTGTAGTAAACATCTCAGGCAGCACAATAACATCCGTTGTGCCTACTATATTGGCCAATAGTGATGCTATCCGCTGCTTGTTCTGTACTGGCGACTGCCACACAATGTCCGTTTGTACTAAGGTGAGGCGTAGCACCTCCGTGGGGTGTCCGTGCATGGCTCCAAAATTATTAGTAACCGTTTGGGAATAAGTAAGACAATACCTAAACACAAGAAGGGCGCATACCATTGGTACACGCCCTTCCCGTATAGATATCCCCCCCAAAGGGAGTAAAAAATTACTTCTTGCCTTTTTTGTCGGCGGCTTTCTTTTCCGCAGCAGCAGCAGAACGCAGGGCACGAGGAATTTCGATAGTACCTACGGGCGTGCCTGCAGGCGTGAGAATTTCTACGCCATCAATCGGCTTGAGGTCACGGATACGAATGGATTGCCCCAATTCCAACTTGGAAATATCCAATGTTAACTCGGATACCATATTTTCTGGAACCGTCTTAATGGCAACACGGCGAACATTCTGCAACAGTTTACCACCTGCACGCAAACCAGGAGATGTGCCTACGAAACGCACCGGGACTTGCAGTTTTATCGGGTGGCCATCCACCAACTGGAGGAAATCGATGTGAGTAATTTCGTCAGTAACAGGGTGGTACTGCACATCTTTAATGATGCAGCGGTAAGTCTTACCTTCCACTTTAACTTCTGCTACTTTGAACTCTGGCGTATAAACCAATCCTCTCACTTCCTTCTGTGTAGTAGCGAAGTGAACGATCTGGTCTTTGCTATAAAGAACAGCGGGGATTTGCCCTTCATTACGAACGGCTTTAGCTCCTTTCTTGCCCAAATCCGACCTCAACTGTCCTGAAACAATTACTGCTTCCATGATGCTTGATATTTCTCTGTTTTTGCCCCCTTTATAAGGAAGGCTTCAAAAAGGCACGCAAAGATAGTCAATCCTTAGAAAATCTGATACTTAGCTGTTGGATTTTTTTAAAAAAAATCAATCATTGGCAAAAAGTGCCGAGATAGAACGGTGCTCGTGTGTATTTCTGATGGCTCTAGCAAACAATTTGGCCGTGGATAACACCTTAATCCTAGGCGACTGTTGTTTGAGAGGAATGGTATCGCACACTAATAGTTCTTGCAATACCGAATTTTCAATGTTTTCGTAAGCTTTACCACTTAATACAGGATGTGTACAGATGGCTCTTACACTTCTAGCTCCCTTTTCCATGATGATATCTGCGGCGCGGCAGAGCGTACCAGCCGTATCCACTAAGTCATCCACGAGAATAACATCCGCATCCGTCACATCGCCTATCACCGTCATTTCAGCTATTTCGTTGGCTTGCTTTCGGTATTTATCACAAATTACCAAAGGCCGCTGAAAATGCTTGGCGAAAGTACGAGCACGTTTCACGCCTCCTACATCAGGAGAGGCAAAAGTGACGTTGCTGGTGTCGTAGTTCTCTTGGATGTAAGGCAAATAAATAGCCTCACTCCTGAGGTGATCCAATGGTATATCGAAAAAGCCCTGTATTTGATCGGCGTGGAGGTCGAGCGTCATGATGCGGTTCACGCCGGCAGCTTCCATGAGATTGGCAATGAGTTTTGCCGAAATCGGCACCCTGGGTTTATCCTTCCTGTCTTGGCGGGCATACCCAAAATAGGGAATAACCGCTGTGATATACCCCGCCGAAGCTCGCTTAGCCGCATCAATAGACAATAAAAGTTCCATCAAATTATCGTGAGGCTGGCAAGTAGAAGCGATGAAGAAGACAAAGCCCCCCCTTACTGATTCATTGATAACGGGCTGCATTTCCCCGTCACTGAATCGCTTGATGGTTAAATCACCTAATGGATGGCCATAGTTATCGGCTATCTTTTCAGCCAAATAACGGGAATGAGTTGTGCTGAAAAGCTTAACGTCAACGATCATATTGATATTAGGTTCGATATTTTTGGAAGGAATGAACATATTCACGCTTAGAAACTTGACAGGGACAAATCGTACAACTTTTTCTAAAAGATTCGCAAATATTTTCACACAATTTCTCCCGATTCTTCAGTTATTAGACAACTCAACGTTGTTCGATAACTACGATTATGAAGAAAATTTTTCCGAATCAAAAGTTGTACAATTTATTTTTTCCGTCTCTTAGAAAACGATAAAGTCAGGGAATGGCACAAAGTTAAAAGATTATTATGCTATGATTAAATTTAGGGGCGATAAAAAATAAAGTAATTCAACTAGAGGTTATGTAGGAGAATTTTGTACGCGCTTCAAATATCTTTTTACGCCATGCTGCGTCAAAGAACCATTTTGCTTAGCGACGGCTAAGCAAAAGAACCTTTTCCTTGCCTAACGTAAAAATCTTATTTGAATCCCTATACAAATTCCCCGTACATAACCTCTATTTTGAGGTTCGACAAAACTAATAAAACAAGTCTTTCAAAGAAGATATATCATCATTTACCAAAGGGGCACATTGTGCGGCTAGCCATGCGCGTTCTTCTTCATCATTCAGCAAAGGCATTAATGCTTCCTGTACTTGCTGGTGGTAACGATCCAACCAGTCCCGTTCTTGGCGTGTCAGCATCTCTATTGCTACTAACCGTTTGTCAATCGGAAACAATGTAAGTGTCTCAAACCGGAAGAAGTTGCCGTACAGCGAGGTACCATCTGCCACACAAAGCATTAGATTTTCAGTGCGTATGCCATAGTGCCCCTCTCGGTAAAACCCTGGTTCGTTGCTCGTAACCATACCAGCCCGGAAAGCTGTTCTACCTCTCGACGTTACAGCGCTGGTAGCAAACCCTTGTGGCCCCTCGTGTACATTCAGAAAATAGCCTACTCCGTGCCCGGTGCCGTGGCCGTAGTTCAAGTTTTCTTGCCAAAGAAATTGCCTGGCCAATGTATCTAACTGAGCACCGCTCGTACCTTCTGGAAATTTGGCCATGCTCAAGGCAATCATCCCTTTGAGCACCAAGGTAAAGTGCTGGCGTTGGGCCTCCGTGGTGCGACCTAAAGCCACCGTGCGCGTTATGTCAGTAGTACCATCCCAATACTGCCCTCCGCTATCCAGTAGTAAGATGCCTTCGGGTTGCAACATAGCACAACTACCTTCCTCTGCCCGATAGTGCACGATAGCTCCATTTGCTTGGTAGCCCACGATAGCAGGAAAACTCTCACCTATATATAGTGCCTGCTGGCTGCGAAAACGAGCTAACTGCTCGCCTACTTCCACCTCCGGCACTTCCCTTTGCCGCAAGGTGGTTTCCAACCAGCGAAACAGGCGCAACAGTGCTACCCCGTCGCGGCGCATACACTGCTGCCAATTGTTTATCTCCACCTCGTTCTTGATTGCCTTCATAGACACAACAGGGCTGCCAGCCTCCTGAATGTTCTTACCTGCCAGCAACTCGTAAAAACGATGGCTAATGGTAGCGGGGTCAACGACTATGACTGAAGATGAAGCAAAATGCGCCAGTGCATCGGCAGCTTCCTCGTACTCCTTTACCGCTACACCCGCTTCCGAAAGCTGGGATTGCAAAGCTTCCGGCACGCGCCTTCTTCCTGCAAACCACTGCGCGTCATTCTTTTCCACTAATAGATAGCTCAAACATACCGGGTTGTAGTCCACATCCGCAGCGCGAATATTGAGCGTCCAGGCTATGTCATCCAACGCTACTAATAATAAGGCATCGCCTCCCTGTTGAGAAAGCCACTGGCGCAATCTGTCTAAGCGCTGCTCCCTGCCTTCGCCAGCGTATGAAACGGGGAAGTCATATACCTCCGAGGCGGGTATAGGCGGTCGGGTGGCCCACAACTGGCCGGGTAGGTCGTAGCTTGTCACGAGGTGAATGCCTTTTGGCGTAAGCTGCCGCTCCAAGGCTCGAACGGTCGCTAAAGATACCACCATGCCGTCCAACCCCAATTTACTTCCAGCAGGCAGATGTGTTGCCAGCCAGTCGATATGCTCCGGAGCATGAGGTATCTGCTGCTTGTGCAGTACCACGTCACTGCCTGCCAATTGTTGTTCAGCCTGTACAAAGTAGCGGGAATCTGTCCATAACCCAGCATGATCGTGCGTAATAATTAGCGTACCTGCCGAACCTGTAAATCCCGACATCCACGCGCGTGTTTCCCAATGAGGTGCCACGTACTCGCTCTGGTGCGGGTCACCACTAGGTATAAGGTAAGCGTCAATTTGGCGTTCGTTCATCAAAGCGCGCAACGCTTGTATTCTTTCCGGTATCGTTTGCATAATCCTTTGGTTTGGATACGCAAGAAACATAGAAATATTGAATAAAATAAGGTTTTTTATGCGCGGAACAATAAAAGTGATGAGGCTTTTATGCCACGGAAACAAGGAGTGGAAAGTACATGACTTCGACAACTTCTTCAATCTTCCCGATGCCGAACAGACGCAGTATATCCCATTATTCCGCTATGAATTGGTGGATTTGTCTCAAAATACAAAAGCAATGTGAAAAACAAGGCAAGAAGGAATTAGGTATCAATGTATTGTTGGGTAGCAAACTCAAATCATTTTTAAGTGCTGGAAGAGTAGCTTTATTGTGGATGATTTTTTTGATGGCAAAGAGTCTATACCCCCGCCAAGGGTGATAACCACCATTTATATGATGCTTATCTGGTTGATGCATGATTTTTTGACTGTTAGTCATAAATAAAAAAACTTCCCGTTCCTATAATTACGCTATAAAATGAAATTATAAAATATTGTAAATCAGTTATATAAAAATAATATTTAAATAAAAAAAATCTATTGTGGCCTAATATTGTAGTTATCTGCACTGGTTGCTATGCTTACTTTTGTATTATCGGAGGCTGTACATGACGCACCGCTTCCCTGTTACTATCAATGCTAATCCCATAAAATGATTGAATTATGTTTCGAAAATGCCTTCTTTTTTGTTTCGCTGTCTGGTGGGCCGGGGTACTACTAGGACAAGCGGATTGCAGTTTTGGCCTGCGCGTACAGAGTACCGCAGCTCAACCTGACGACATGGTCACGCTGCCTGTAACGGCTCATAACTTCACGGAAGTTATTGGCTTACAGTACAACCACTCCTGGGATCCTACCCAATTGCAGTTCCTTGGGGTTACTTACAACCCACAGGTGCCTTGGATTCTTGAGAACCACTTCAACCTAACCCCAGAAGTCGTCGCTGGGGGACACCTAAATTTCGCCTTTTTAGACAATACCCTTCAAGGTGTCACGCTACCTGATGACCAACCCCTTTACAGCCTACGCTTTATCTATCTTGGCGGCGATGCAGTGGTTACGACTGATGGCAGTCAAGTACCCATTGAAATTATCGTTGACGACGATGAGGCACTCGGCGAGTATTATTTCCTCCATGCCCACGTTAACCCGGGGCTACAGGAACCACCTCAAATCCTAGCAGCCATCGCACCCCAAGCTTGTAACAACCCCAACTTGGGACAGATTGAACTCAGTATGTCTGGGGTAATGCCTTTCTCTTACCAATGAATCGGTGATGGATTCAGCAGCACGGATCCACAAGTCAATGGGTTGGCTGTGGGTGCCTATCATCTTTTGGTAACAGATGCCAATGGACAGACCCAAACCGGGGATTTTTACGTCAGTGGCGAAAACAACTTAGAGGTGGATTTCACCGCCGATGCCGACCAGTGCGATGGCCTGCCTGATGGCGCTATTACCCTCCTACCCTCAGGTGGTTCGGGGGTGTATGCCTACAACTGGTCGAATGGAGCAACCACGGCTCAGCTTACTAACCTAGCCGCTGGTAGCTATACCGTAACAGTGCTCGACGCTGTTTTAGGCTGTAGCCAGACACTGACCATTGAGGTGCCAGGTGAAGCCCCTTTTAATGTTTTTTACCACATCGACCGCCCCTCTTGCTCAACCGCTACCGATGGTGCTATTGATGTATCCCATGATGCCTCTGGTGCCCAATTGCCTCTGATGTTTGCTTGGAGTAATGGTGCCGATACCGAGGATATCAGCGGACTGGCGGCCGGTATTTACACCCTTACCATTACGGATGCAGGTGCTTGTAGCAAGGTTGTAGATGTGCTGCTTACCGCAACCGATTTGTATTGGGAAGCCACGGTGCAGTCAGGTAACTGTACGGGGGGGGACGATGGCCAAATCATCCTCAATATGCCCGATGGTGACTTTACTTTCATCTGGTCCAATGGTGCTACAGAGGCTACCGTCGCTGGGTTGCCAGCAGGAGCATACTCCGTTACGGTCACTGAGGTGGAATCGGGATGTACGGCTACGCAAATTTACACCTTAGCCGACCAAGGCATACTGGCTTCCTACAATTACACCTGCTACGAGGCGGGTGGGCAGTCCTGGGCTGATATTGCTGTAGTTGTTTGGACAAATAATGACGCGCCCTACACCTTTCATTGGAGCAATGGCGAAATACAGACCTCCAACCAGCTTTCCTCCATCACGGTACCCGGTAGCGGTGTCTATGATGTCACTATCACCAGTGCCAGTGGTTGTGTAGAAGTCCTCAGTGACATCACGTTCGACTGTGGTGGTGTTACGCCTTCAGTAGTGCTGGCGCTGGAACCCACTATCGCCCAGGTTGCTACGGGCGACAACTGGTGTGCAGATGTCACGGTACAAAATTTTGATGCCATGACGGGCTTCCAATTCACCATTCAATGGGATGAGGACGCATTGGCCTTCACGGGCTTGCAAAACCTGTCGGTTCCTGGTTTGGATTTGAATGATTTTAATACCAACCTCACTGATGATGGATTACTCACGGTTGTTTGGTTAGCAGGCAACGTTAATACGGGAGAAACCCTGCCAGATGATAGCGTACTATTCTCTATTTGTTTCGATGTGATAGCTACTGGGAATACGGCCACAAACTTACTATTTCCTGCCTTCCCTACGCCTGTAGAGTTCGTTTCTGCATCGGCGGAAGTGGTAGCGGTGCAGACCGAAGGCTGCCAAGTCAATATCAATGGCGGTGGAAACGAAGCCCTGACGATGGGTCTCGGAAATGTCTTTGCCACGGGTGGTTCGCAGGTGTGTGTACCTTTGCAAGTAAGTGGTTTTTCTTCCGTAGGAGGGATGCAATTTACCATGCAGTGGGATCCACAGGCTTTGATTTATACTGGCGTAGCCAACAGTGCCATACCGGGTCTTTCTAGTATCAATTTCGGTGCCCTCACGGAAATACAGGAAGAAGGGGTATTGCGTGTACTTTGGTTTGAACCAACATTAGAAGGCATCAGCCTTCCCGATGAATCCACTTTATTTGAGGTGTGTTTCGTAGCCAATGGACTGCCGGGTACCTACCCTGTGGTATTTACGCCCGATCCGTTGCCTGCCGAGGTGGTCTCTTCATCATTAGCAATCATGCCCGTTTCTTTGTCTTCTGGCAGTGTAACCATCGGCGTACAGCAGAACGATGCGGCTATCTTGCAGATTGCCAGTGTAGCTACCTTGCCCGGTGAACAGGTGTGTGTACCCGTAGAGGCGATACAGTTCTACGATATGTTGGGTATGCAGTTCAGCATGCTCTGGGATACGGATTTGCTAGATTTGGAGGAGGTCAACTTCCCTCCGGGATCTATTTTGAATGAAACGCACATCTATGTGCCGCCAGCGGGCGACTTGCTGACAGCTTCCTGGATTAATGCCGATTTGCAGGGGGTAACGGTGCCACATGGTACGATATTGATGGAGCTTTGCTTTACCGCCCAAGCAACAGAAGGAGAAGCTGCTGTTGTGTTTGCCAACCAGCCTACGGCTATTGAGTTTGTCCAAAACCAGAATGGGCCAGTGTTGATTCCTTTTATGCCCGTAAACGGCATCGTTACCATTACCGCCGACGGCCTTATTTGGCCGGGTGACACGAATACGGATGAGATCGTCAACCACTTCGACCTATTACATATTGGCTTAGCTTATGGCACGAGTGGCCCTCCGCGCCCGGATGCTTCGATCAACTGGTATGCTCAGTACAGCGATGCTTGGGGGCAAGAAACGCCTGCGTCTGGTATCGATTTTGCACATATCGACACCGATGGCAATGGTATGATTACCGCTCAGGACACGGCAGCTATTGCCCAAAACTGGGGGCAAATCGCAGATATGTTTACCGAGCCGGATCTACCGGGGCGTTTTGTGACGGGGGTTCCTTTTTATGTGTTGCCTGATACGGTGGAAGCAGGTGCCCACATTCAGTTGCCCGTACTATTGGGAACGGATGACCATCCTGCCAACGGCGTTTATGGCGTAGCCTTCACCATTGAGTACGACCCTATTATGATAGAATCCGGTTCAGTATCCTTGTCGTTCAACGGCTGGATGGGAACACAGGGAGAAGACCTCTTGGCTATGTACCGCGATTATCCGGGAACGGGTAGGGTAGAGGTGGCATTGGTGCGTACCGATGGGCAAGACGTATCGGGTAGTGGTGCTATTGCCGAGTTGAGTATCATCATGGAAGATGTCATTCTTCGCGGGTTGGTGGATGTGGAAGTACCCATCCGTATCAGCGAAGTGCGCTTAATTGATGTGTCGGAAGTAGAAGTGCCAACGGCTGCCCGTGAAACCATCACCTTGGTACTCAATGTGACGAATACCCAAGAGATAGCCGCATTGGCAGGCATACAGATTATGCCCAACCCTGCAACCGACTTTATTCAGGTAGTAAGCGAAACGACAACGGTGAACCGCTTGTTGGTTCGGGCAGCTACGGGGGCTTTGCTCATCAATACGGAAACTACAGACCAACGTATTGATTTACAGCACTTACCCGCCGGGGTCTATTACTTGGAATTGCAAACCCCGTTAGGGGTTGCTTACCGCAAACTTATCCTCCACTAATTTATCAGATTCATCACCATTCCTTCCCGCTTTTGCAATAGATGCAAGTGTGTGAACACCCATTCTTCGGAAGCGAGGAAGGAATGGCTGAGTCTGCAACTAAAAAATACAAAGACCATGCGTACCTATTTTGTATTGATTGTCGCCTATTGCTGTGCGTCATCACTAATAGCACAGACCTTCACTTTGGGCGGAGTTATCCGCGACGCTGCTGGCGAAGCCATTGGCAGTATGACTGTAAACTTGCTGGATGAAAATGGAGCAACTATTGCCTCGCAAGCAGTGGGGTGCGACGGTGTTTACCAGTTTGAGACCCTCACGGGGGGCACTGCCTACACCTTGCAGCCTGTGAAGGATGGCAATATCCTCAATGGGGTTTCTACCTTCGATTTGGTGCTTACCTCTAGGCATTTACTGGGAGCACAGGAATTTACAACACCTTATCAATTCCACGCTGCCGATTTTAATGGTTCTGGCCATCTTTCCGTGCTGGACATCCTGTATTATCGCTACATGATAGTTGGATTGCTTGGTGAATTACCGGGTAGCAACTGGCTGTTTTTTGCACCGGATGCCAGTACACCTTCCGATGAATTTACGGTTACCCTTTTCAATGACATGCTACAGTACGACCTCATTTAATAAAAAAGGTGATGTGATCGTTCTGCTGAATTGTGAATGGGGATAAAAGAAAAAAAATGATTCAGAATTTGTCAAAGACAATCGGATGAATAAGCGGTTCATTAAAAGCGTTTTATCCGATTTCTTTGACTCAGAAAATTTTGAATTTATTTTTTCCCATACTACAATAAGGAAGTCCACGTTCCTACCACCAAAGAAGCCTTAAAATGGACTGCTCTCTGGGCTTTCGTAGGTTTGTCTTTCAGCTTGGTTGTCTATCATCTCTACAATAATCATTGGGGCGAGCGAGACCTCACTGGTACTGATGCTGCCCTAAAATACCTGAGTGGCTATCTTGTAGAACTATCCCTCAGTATGGACAATGTATTTGTCATGGCACTGATTTTCAAATACTTCAAAGTGCCTACCCAATTTCAGCACAGGGTTTTGTTCTGGGGCATTTTGGGAGCACTCATATTCAGGGGCTTGATGATCGGCGTGGGTGTGTATCTTTTGGAACACTTCCAATGGATGATGTATATTTTTGGTGCTATCCTTATTTACAGCGCATGGAAAATGTTGACAAGCAATGAAGAAGTGGATCCTAGTAGAAACCCAATCATTCGCTATGCGCGTAAATTGTTTCCTGTCAGCAAACGAATAGAAAGCGAATCATTTGTGGTAAGACGCAATAACAAAGTGTTGGCAATGACCCCTTTATTCATAGCGCTTATCATGATTGAAACCACTGATATTCTATTCGCCTTCGACTCTATTCCTGCAATTTTAGCTATTACCACCGACCCGTTTTTGGTGTTTTCTTCCAATGTATTTGCCATATTAGGTTTGCGTTCCTTGTACTTTGTATTAGCTACCGTGATGGATCGTTTCGAGCTACTCAAGTACAGTTTAGCCCTTATCCTCTTTTTTGTGGCAGCCAAAATGCTTCTACACGACTTTTGGCATCCCCAAGAATGGCTCAGCTTAGTGGTTATTTTCGTATTATTGGCAGGCGGTGTCATCATCTCTTGGATCAAAACGGAAAAGCGCGCGAAGTAGTGGCCTCAATCTAGCGGCTCCACCCAACTATACCCCAGCCTTCCAATGGTGATGGGCAAGGATACCTCTTTGCCTTTACGGGCATCATCCAACAGGGGGTGATCGCTGACGGTTTTATACAATCTGTTATTCCAATAAAAAAACAACAGATACTGATTGGCATTATTGGTAGCAACTGCTGTTTCTCCAAAACGGCTGGCATAACGAGCCAATTGAGACTCGATTTCAACTCTTTCTAACACAGCATCCGTGGGTTTAAACCCCAATCGGTTGGCTTTACTGATACCCAAAGGCAGTAACAGCAAGCAGAAAAAAAAGATAGCAAAGAACCTTCTCATCGCATCCACTTCATCCTGCTGTTTTTGATAACTTCGGTATGCTGCATACCCTCCTACCAATATACCCAATGGTATCGCTAAACAGAGGCTGTGATACCAAAATTTGGCTGTATTCAGATATCCCATCATATTATCCAACTCCAGTACGAATCCAATAAACAACAACACCCCTACGATCGCAATAGGAATGAAGTCTGCTGCTGTTCCTGCCAGTTTGTTTATCATACCCTTGTAAATGATGTGCTTCTTATAATGCCGCTTTAAGGAATAATACAAAGGTTGTAAAAAGGTAGCGTATTGTAAGGGATAAGAAAAAAATAAATTCAGAATTTGTCAAAGACAATCGGATGAATAAGCGGTTCATTTAAAGCGTTTTATCCGATTTCTTTGACTCAGAAAATTTTGAATTTATTTTTTTCCCCATACTAATGAACTTATCTAAAACTTAATTCCAATGAAAAATACATTGTATTCCATTCTTTTCTTACTGTTGCCGATAGGAGTTTTTGCTCAAATCACGGTAGCAGGCGATGTTACCCTTCCCAATGCTTTACCTGTATGCGAGGTGTTGGTGACCCTCCAAGATGCCAATGGTGTGGCTGTGGGACAACAGATGACCGACACTGACGGACAGTTTGCTTTTTCCAATGTGCCCGCAGGAAGTGGCTATACACTACATTTTAGCAAGGAAGATAGCCCGCTCAATGGAGTTTCCACATTTGATATGGTACTCACGGCGCGTCATATTCTTGGCATTTCACCTGTGCCGCAGTATATGCACTGGATAGCCGATTTGAATGGCACTAATACGGTTACGACCCTTGATATGGTATTTATGCGCCGATTGATTTTGGCGATAGATACCACCCTCAGTGTTGAACCGTGGGCATTTGACGAGGCCACTGCTTCTTCGCCTGACAATCTCATTGAAATCCCGTCACTTACGGAGTCCATCAATGTATCGTGTATCGGGGTGAAAAGAGGGGATGTGAATCTATCGGCTCAGGAGGTCTGCCAATAGCAAGCAGGTGTGGTTTTTCTTGCAGTATGAACAACGGATAACCGCGCTAAGGGGCTGGAGGGGCATCCCGACCATCGGGAGGGACGAGCACCGCGAAGCCCATAAGAGTATGTCTAAAATTTCCTCAATTGGCTGCAAGCGACAAATTTTATCCTACCCTGCGTTTGAAATGCTCGCCGATGCTTCCGGCATCGACTGCGCTTTCCGCCTTGGGCAGAACAAAATTTGATCACTTTCGCTCAATCAGGAAAATTTAGAAACACTCTAAGCCCTGACCCCGCCCCGCTGGTAGAATGGAACGCCCCTTGCCTATGCGGGGGAGCGCCCCAATAAAATGTAAAGGTTGATTCATCATTCACGTCTTCAACAAGCCTGCTTTCTGATTCAGAAGGCGGGCTTTTTTAATGAATCCTTTCAACCTTGCTAGGGGGCGTAATGTTATTTTTTAGTTAGTAATACTGTTTATCTAATGGAAATAACCGTAATTTGCTACCGCTATTGCGACTTAGGTTGATACCGATTGACAGCCTTGGGTTTCAATTTTTACTACAGCTCACCAACGCAACCATAACAAGCCATGCCAACGATTCTTTTTCCTACCGATTTTTCTGATGCAGCTACTCGTGCGTTTATTTATGCCTTGAAATTGGCGGATAAAATGGGTGCTCGTATCGTGACTCTGCATGCTTTTACTCGCCCGGATATGAGTGGGTTCAGCCATATTCCTAGGAATTTAGAGGAATTTTATAATAGTATCGATTTGTACGAATTTGAGGACTATAAAAGCGCAGTGCCCCAATTGGATGCCATACAGGAGGCGCAGGGGTTGATGTCGGTGGAGGTTGTGCATACATTGCAAGAAGGCGACACGGTGGAGCTGATTTTGGAAAGGGCTAAAAAAGAGGCGGCCAGCCTGATTGTATTGGGTACCACGGGCGCCAGAGGGTTGAAAGAAATTTTGTTGGGTAGTGTGGCCGGGGAGGTGTTGGAAAATGCCTGTTGCCCGGTATTGGCGGTGCCGGAGCAAGCTGTTTTTGATGGAAAATTAGATAATATCGCTTTCACCACCACGTTCAGCGAAGAGGAGGTGAATGGTTTGAAAAAAGTTATAGAAACCTTTGCGGTGTTCGATTCCAATATCCACTGCGTCAATGTAGATTTATCACATGCGGCGGCCTACCATCACCGCAAGGATGATTTTGCGCAGCATTTTGCGTCTTTTCCCAGGGTCAAGATGAAGGTGCTGGATGGAGACGATTTCCAATCAGTGCTGACGGATTACCTGACCGACCAACAGATTGATATAGTAGCGATGGTAACTCACAAGCGGTCTTTCTTTGAGGAACTTTTCAACTACAGCAAGACCAAGTCCCTTTCCTACCATAGCCGAACACCCGTTCTTAGCTTGCCTGTTGATAGTTTGTGCGGGTAGTGTGTGGGGGGTGATGAAATTTGAGAAGCTAGCTACACGCCCAGCGGCCCTTTTTTAGCGCGTCCTCTATGCCTGTCGAGTTTGAGTAGTACCGCCATCATAATGGTGAAGCCGAGCAAACTGGAGCCTCCTTTGCTAACAAAAGGTAGCGGAATGCCGATGATGGGCAGCAGTCCTATGGTCATGCCTATGTTTACAATGAAGTGGACAAACAAGATACCTGCTACCCCGTAGGCGTAAATGCGGTTGAAGGCGACGCGCTGGCGTTCGGCTATCATCACGATGCGCAAGAGCAATAACAGATAGAGAATAACAACGGCAGCGGAACCGATGAAGCCCTGTTCTTCGCCTATGGTGCAGAAAATAAAGTCGGTATCTTGTTCTGGCACCCAGCGCCCTTGGGTCATGCGTCCGGAGAAAAGCCCGCGTCCTGTGAGGCCACCGGCTCCGATGGCCAGCATGCTGTTTTCGAGGTTCATCACCGAATCTTTATTGCGCTTTTTGGCCTCTGCCGGGCGTAGCCATACGTCAATGCGTTGCTGCTGGTGTGGTTTGAGTACGTTGTTGAATACATAGCTACTTCCTACTGCTAAGCCAGCCGTCAGCACAAAACCAGACAACATAACGGGGATGAGGTGTGCACGGAAATGGGTGTATTGCCGCCATGAGAGTAGCAATACGCCCGTTAGGGCCAATGCTAGGGCAATCCACACTTGCTCGTTTTGAAAAAGCCAGACGATAGCAATTCCCAGCACAGTCAGCCCTAATAGCCACCGAGGTAAGTTATTTTTTTCTTGTAAAATATACAGCAACGACACTATCCACGCCAATCCCGCGACCACGGAGGTGGAGGGAAAAAGAATACTAACGACGAATGTGGCGGCGCTCACGAAACCTATCACATACAGCAAGGGCGACAACCCTTCTCTGAACAATACGATGAAGAAAGAAAGAAAAACCAAAGCCGAGCCTGCATCAGGTTGCAACAACACCAACACCACAGGTACCATAAAGAAAACGCTGACAATCAGGAATTGCCGGGCATGGCGCATATCCACACTCCAGTGCCCCAGATAAGAAGCGATGGCTAAACAAGTGCCGAACTTGGCCAATTCCGATGGCTGGAAGGTGGAGCCGCCAATGCTGAACCAGGAGGTAGCTCCATTGATGGTTTTACCAAAAAAGAGCACGGCTACCAACCCGATAATTCCCAGCGCATAGAAAAGGTAGGCAAAAACCTGCCAAACCTTATCATCGACTACGAACAGGATGAAAGACATCGCCATGAGCGAAATACCAATCCAAATCACCTGTTTGCCAGCTAATGTATGCAAGAGAAAATCGGCTAGCCCATCGGGTGGTGCAGACTGCTGAATGTCCACGGAATAGACGAAAATACCCCCAATAGCTACTAATGCCAGGTAGATACTGAACGTGATGAAATCGGTATTCTGAAGGTAGGATGGCTGGTTGTTGCGCATGAGACTGTTGAGTCGTTAGAAAGCGCTGAGCAATTCATTTTTACCAACCGATTCATCCCGTACCAAGTAGAGGCCTTCATACTCCCGCGCCAAGATGTATTTGAGGCGTAGAGCATCAATCTTGTTGCGAAAAGCACCAGCCTGAAGCTTGTAGTAGGGGCGCTCGTGTTGCCAGTCCACAGGAATATTGGGGTAGTGGTACTTGAAGGATTGCTGCACGTTGTCGAGCCGCATCCGGTCGGTGGTGGCCAAAATCTGTACCCTCCAGCCCGGCACCGTAGCCCGAGCTTTGTTATCGGCAGTATATTGGCTAACCATTTCGGTGATGATCGGGTCTTCTTTCACTTGGACACTCTGGGCTTGTGATGCCGCCGTTATCATCATCAAACAGGCTATGTATATCAGCTTACGCATACGCAATGTCTTGGTTCGTTTACGCAAAGATAGCGATATAGGTCGTTTTTTAGCATAAGCTACCATTTTTAAACAAAGTTGTTATAAAATTACTTATCTTGTTACAGATTTAGCATTTACATTTAGCATTGATTATCAGATATTACCTATAAAATCAAGTAGCTTATGATGGCAAGATTTACCCTCTTTCTATTCAGCATCTTCTTGGCGGCTATATTGCTGGGGCAACCTGAAACCGGATTTCACGGGTTCATTATTACCAAAAATAATTATGAATTGACAGGTTCCATCAGCCTCCTACAACATACGGAACAAGGTTCAATGGTGGAATACATCAATGATTTCGGCACTCCGTATTTTTTGCACCCTTCGCTCATAAAAGGTTTTGTGTTTTATGAAGGGCCACAGCCTTACGTTTACAAAAGTGTTGCATGGAAAGACAAATGGCTCTTCTTGCGGGTGCGGTACAGTGGCGAGCATGTGCGGCTATTGCAAACGCCCGAAATATTGACCAACTACTTTTTGGTCAACGACCGATTAGTTGCCAATACGCAAAAGATTTTTGAATTTTGGGTCGAAGACAGCAACGGACGCATTACCCCTCTCCAAAAAAATAACTTCCGAAAAAGGATGAAGCAAATCATGGCGGATTCCGCTCCCGTTTTGGCTAGCAAAATTGGCCAAAAAGGCTACCGCTTCAAAGACTTGTTGCAAATCATGGATGCTTACGACAAGGAACTCGCTAAAGGGAAGTGGCATTTGTAAACCAACGGTAAATCATCCCCCCACCGCCACGATGAATCGCTTTCCTTTGTGTTCGGGTTTCAAGTGCAGTACGGGGCGTTCACCGGGAGGAATCAAAACGCAACAGTCGCGGCAATCGTCCAGGTATGTAACCCTTGTTGGTAGATGCCGTTGAGGAGTACGCGGTCGCGGTGAGGTCTGCTATGTGGAATAAACGACTGGGAAGCTTCGTCCCAAGGGTAGTTTTTTCAATCAACTGCAAGGGAGTCGTACCTAAGTTGATGACGTGCTGCCCCTCGCCAAAGGTATATTGCTGGAGGTTGTCGCCTTGCTGTAGCGATACCTCGTTGGTGGCTTGCTGCGATGCTACCACAAGGGCGGCACCGGCTGCCAGTTCGTAAGTGTCACCATTGCACACTACGGCCACGGGTGCTGTGTATCCATTGAAGAGCATGATATTGGCTCGTTGTGTGTTGTCGGTATTGCTACAACCCTGCCATAACAAGAGCCACATCAATGCCAAAAAAGGGAGCAGTCTGTTGATTTTATGATTCATGTCGAGCCATTATTGATTTAACAAATGTATTGAGTATAAAAATAATGCTAGCCAGCAAAGCAATCCGCGCTATCATATCGCCCCAGCGCACATAGAAGGTAAGGTCGTCGTTGAGGTGCAAAGTGCCTCGGATCGCTATTGGTTCGTTGTAGCGAGTGGGCTGAAGGATGTCGCCCCGCTGATTGAGGAAACAAGAAATACCTGTATTAGCCGACCGTGCTATGCTACGGCGGGTTTCGATGGCGCGGAGGCTGGCGTAGTACAAGTGCTGCCGATGCCCGGCGGTATTGTCCCACCAGCCATCGTTGGTCATGATGAAAGCAGCTTGCGCCTTGT
This sequence comes from Saprospiraceae bacterium, assembly GCA_041392765.1. Taxonomy (GTDB): domain Bacteria; phylum Bacteroidota; class Bacteroidia; order Chitinophagales; family Saprospiraceae; genus Lewinella. The sequence goes on along the minus strand of JAWKLL010000006.1, from coordinate 50,441 downwards.
CTTTACCCCGTACATAACCAGCAAAATAATCCCCAAAAACAGACTCGTAGCACACCACAGGCGCTACACGTCCTACGCGAGAAGTAAACGCCGTTCGTTCGGGCTGTGTACCGAGTCCTTCGGTAGTACCCCCGAGTTCATTCACCACATCCGCCATGAAGAATAACATCCGTTGGAAGGGGAAATGCTCTGGCCCGGGTACTAATTTCGATTTTCGGTAGGTCTGCACGGCTTGCTCCCGATTCATGGGCAATTGCGCCGCCAGATTCATCACTTCGTACCTTATTTCCCGTCCAGCGCGGGTGCGGATACGCGTAGCTTTCGTAGTGGGTTCATCTGGTAAAAGATCGTGGTAGGCATTCAACCCAGTGACAATTTGGAGTTGTGGAAAACCGCCAAAAGCATCCAACAGCGCCATCGATTCGGCGTTGTTCCACACGTCGTTTTCTTCTACAAAACCATAGGCAGTTTCCGGCAGTAGCAGGTAGTCCACTTTTTCGTCCATCAGCGGTTTTGCCAATGCGATGCACTGCTGTATCTGTACAGATTCCGGTAGGCTAAATTTCTCGTAGTGAGGCTCGTAGTTGGGTTGGATCACCACCACGTCCACAGTGGCACCTTTTTCTTGGTAGGTGAGGTACATCCAAGCCGATACGCCCATAGGTAGCAATAACCAAAGTGCGCCTTTTATCCCCTGTATAGGCGTTATGCGTCCCGTATGTTGGTAAGTATTCCACGCTTGTAGCCCCAGTAGGTTGGCTACCCAAATCCAGAGGCTGCCGCCAAATACGCCCGTGTAGCTGTACCATTGCACTAAAGAGGGTATTCCGCCCAGCCATTGCCCAAGGTGAGCCAAGGCCAAGTAAGCTCCCAGTTGAGGTGTATATACTCGAAAACCAACCAGAAGGCCACCAAGGCCGCCCATTTTAGATGGGGCAATCGGCGAGCTGTAAAGATGAAAAGCAGCCAAGGCAAGCACATGAGCAGGCTATTGGCGATATTGGCAAACAGCCCCGCCGCGAAACTGGTATTCATCACCCAATAAGTAGCTACGATGTTCCACCATAGTGCTGCGTTGAAGACGTGAAATAGCAGCGTGCGCTTGCGGGCATCCGGCGTTTGCAGCCATTCTTGGGCCAGTACCAACAGCGGTATCCACGCCACCCACAGCAGGAACGGCACCGGCAAAATATCAGGAAAACCCACCCCTAGCATTACCCCACTGGCAGTAGAGAGCAGTAGGTGTCGGTGCGAAGTATTTGGGCTGCTTCTCGTCAACCACCATTGCCGCAGCAACAGCTTGCCTGCCCAGCCCGTCGCTAATAATACAAGGGGCGATAGCCCCACAGCGAATCCTGCGCCGCCAAGCGGTACATGTCGTACAGCACCCCACTAGCAACCAGCATCAACCCAATCCCTACCATCAAAAGGCTACGGTTTCTCTTTTCCTGCATTTTACCACATTTGTCAACAGACATTTTCAATGACCGCAAAGATACGTTTTTTACAGCCTTTTGCGTTTTAGTAAAAATCCAGAAAAATCAAAATGGAGATGAATTACCAAGTTATTGCGGATGAAAAAAAGCTAGAAGAGTTTATTGATTGAACCAGATAAAGCCACCAATTATAGGAAAAAGTATTTTAATGACAAAAATTGGTACCAGAAGATTCATGCGCAATACCCTGTCGATCAATCTGGAGATCAACTATTGCCAGTCATTGGGGCTTTTCAAGGGGGATTTGTTAAAAAAGGGGAAAATATAAAAACTGTTATGTAGGCTTTCCTTAAATCAATATTAATATACTGTAGAAAGGTACGGTCATATAAACCCCCAATAAAACAGCAAATACTCCCTAACATAACAAAAAACAACATGGTAAAGCGCAACCCTTTTTTATCCCCCTGCTGCTCTGCTTGTGTGTTTTCTCTTGCAAAGACAAGGAAAACCTACTTCCGTCCATTGACTTCCCCGAAGGTGTCACTGTTTTAGACAATACATCTTCTAATGACTGTAACCTTGCAAAATGCTCAAACGAAAGGGTTTCTCGCCTGCGAGTAGAAGACGTTTCAGGAAGCATTAATAGTGATTTTAATATATCAGTAGAAGCATCCTTTGACTCTTATATTCTTTTCCTCACGTGTGATCTTGATTCCAGTTTTCGAAGACCAGGCATGCAAGTCAAGTTTTCAGGTGAGGCAAGAGACGCATGTGGTATATTTGAAGCGATACACCCAATAGAAGGAGCTTTTGTTATTCATGTGACTGAAATTGATTCCTTATAAGTCAGGGTTTCCTAAACTTCACATACCAATGTCAATAACAGTTTTAGCGTGGTTGGGTACAGATGTGATGCTGCAAATGGTGTTGGCGCTGATCATGCTGGGGGTAGGGCTATCGCTTCGGTTGTCGGATTTTCGCTATGTGCTGGACAATGGGCGGTTATTGATTACCGGATTGGCGCTGAAGATTTTGTTCTTGCCCTTGCTGGGGTGGTTGCTGGCGATGCCGTTTGCGTTGCCGGTGGCTTGGCAATTTGGCATCTTGTTGTTGCTGTTTACCCCAGGGGGTACCACCTCCAATGTGATTACCTATTGGTTTGGGGGTACAAGTGCCCTCACGATCTTCCTTACTACGCTGAGCGGGTTTATTACCATCCTTACCATTCCATTGTTTGTCAATTGGGGTAGCTGGTACTATTGGGGGGTAGGTACGGCTATTCGGTTGCCGTTTTGGAGTACGGTGGGCAACATATTTTTTGTCATTGTGTTGCCTGCGCTTTTGGGGCTGTGGGTACGGCATAAGCGCCCCGGGGAGGCGGTCAAGCTGGAGCGTTTTTTGCGCCCAGTGGCTGTGGTCCTGTTGGGGTTGGTGTACCTCATAAAGTTTTTTGCCCCCTCCGATGCGGGCGGCTCTGGCATTACCATGGCAGAAGTGGTGAAGTTGCTGCCTCCCTTGTTGCTACTCAACGTAGTTGCCATGTGGATGGGTTTTCAAATCGCCGTGCAAACAGGCATCAATCGCCGAGACAGTATGACTATCGGCATCGAAATGGGGGTGCAAAATGCTGCCTTGGCGCTCCTCATTGGGTCGGTTTATCTTCAGAACGAAGACTTTGTGAAGCCTGCTTTGGTTTATGGTATGTTCACTTTTTGGACTACCGCCGCCTTTGGATGGGTGATAAGCCGTTTTTTTTCTCGAAAAAAAGGGAGGGATAGTGATATTTAAGGAGGAGAAGCATTGGCACTCCGATAGCTATCGCGGCACTGTTGCACAACTTGTCTCGGTCTTTTATCTAATTGATTTCTTAACAATCCTTATTACCTTTGCGGATTGCAAACGAAAGCAGCCCCGCACTACAACGCGGGAGCTTTTGCTTCATCGCAAGCTACACAACATGATAACTTACATCAAAGGACTGATTACCTTCAAAAATCCTACCTTCGTCGTTATTGAAGCAGGGGGGATTGGCTACCATATCAATATTAGCCTGCACACCTATGCACAGATCGAAAAAGCCGAACAGGTTCGGTTGCTGACCCATGTGCAGATCAAGGAGGATGCACATACCTTGTTTGGGTTTGCCGATGAGGCGGAACGCAGTCTCTTTAGGTTATTGATTTCTGTTAGTGGGGTAGGGCCGGCTACCGCACAAATAGCACTTTCAGGGCTTTCGCCCGATGAACTGCGAGGGGCCATTATTGGAGAAGATGTCAATACGTTCAACCGCATCAAGGGTATTGGCCCTAAGACAGCCAAACGCATCATCCTAGACTTGAAGGACAAAGTACTCAAAGACGGTGGCGATATGCCTGTTTTGGCAAGCCCTCAAGACAATACCTTGCGCGAAGAGGCGTTATCTGCTTTGGTAGCGTTGGGTTTTGCCCGGCCTCAGGTGCAAAAGGTACTCAATCGCATCTTGCGCGAGCCTGATCATGGTGCTACTCCTGAATTATTGATTAAACAGGCTTTGCGCGAATTATCGGCTTAGTGTTGTTGATTTTGTTTGTTAAATTTTGGACATATCATCCCCTTTGGAGGGAATGCTCGTTTCTATGGAAAGTAACAACCAAGACTGGAAAAGGTTGGAGGCAAGAGATTTGCCCCTTGCTGCTTGGGCGGGTTACAAATTAAACGGCATTGAATTGAACAGCCAGTACAATGATTAGACAACTTCTACTCTCGGGCACGTTTGCTGCTCTGGTTATCTTTGGTTATCGCAGTGCTTGGGGCGGAAATCGCTTGCTTGAAGACCCTTGGCAACCCCGTTATACTACGGTTGCGCCGCAAGATACCCTGCCTCCTTTAGAGGACAGGCAAGGCGATTTTATCACCAACCCCAACACCAATCCCTTCGACCTCAACGACCCCTCAGCCGTAGAGCAGACCATCGAGTACGACCCGGAAAGTGGTCAATATATGGTGACGGAGCGCATTGGCGAAACCCTCTTCCGACCACCTACCTTTATCTCCTTCGATGAGTACATGGAATTGTCGCGCAAGCGAGACCAAAAACGGTTCTTCGACCAATTAGGTGGATACAATCGGGGTAGCAACCTCAGTGTGGATGACCCCTTGGCAGGCATCGACGTACAAAACAGCCTCATCGACCGCCTCTTTGGGGGAACCGACATCAATATACAACCGCAAGGTAGCATAGACCTCACCTTTGGGTTTGACTATCAGTATGTTGAAAACCCAATCTTGACACAACGGCAGAAACGAACAGGTGGTTTTGATTTCGATATGGCGATACAGATGAACGTGTCTGGCCAAATCGGGGAAAAACTCAAGCTCAATACCAACTACAATACTCAAGCTACCTTCGATTTCGACAACCAAATCAAACTCGACTACGGCAGCGATGCTTTTGGCGAAGACGATATCTTGCGGAAAATTGAAGCGGGCAACGTGAGCCTGCCCCTGCGCGGACAGCTCATTCAGGGTGCTCAGAGCCTTTTTGGTTTGAAAACCGAAATGCAGTTTGGTCACTTGCGCCTCACGGCTATTGCTTCCCAACAAAAATCGCAAAACGAATCTATCACCATTCAAGGAGGTAGTCAGGTTACTGAATTTGAGGTGAAATCGGATGAATACGATGAAAACCGCCACTTCTTCCTTTCCCACTACAACCGCGATGCGTACGAAGGTGCGTTGAGTAACCTTCCCCAGATGAATACGCTCTTCAAGCTTGAACGCATTGAAGTTTGGGTAACCAATGACAGAAACGAAGTAGAAAACACACGCGATATCGTTGCCTTAGCCGACTTGGGCGAACCGGAACGGTTTACCAACCCCGCTACGGTACAGGCTTCTACCGACCCCGTTTACAGGGAGGTATGCGACGGACGACCCCTGCCAGACAACCGCGCCAATAACTTGATTGAACTACTTAGGCAAAACCCCGATGTGCAAAATATCGACCAAGTGGTGTCTGTGTTGCAGGCTGCTCCGTACAACCTCCGCCAGTCGAGTGATTTTGAAAAGGTGCGTGCCCGCAAACTCAACCAACGCGAATACACCTTCCATCCCGAATTGGGCTTTCTTTCTTTGAATATCGCCCTCCAAGCCGATCAGGTACTGGCCGTTTCTTATACCTATAAGTATAATGGCGACCCCTTCCAAGTAGGTGCTTTTGCGACTACCTCGGATGGCGTTACTGCCGACACGACCCAGAATTCTACCGTTTTGGTTACTAAAATGCTGAAAAGTACTACGCAGCGTACGGATGTGCCCGCCTGGGATTTGATGATGAAAAACGTTTACTCCATCGGTGCGTATCAGGTGAACCAAGAGGACTTTCAGTTAGACGTTTTCTACGAAGACCCGGGGAAAGGGGTGAAAAGATTCATCCCTCGGGGCAATTTGGAGGGCAAACCGTTGATTCGCGTTTTCAATCTTGATAGGTTAAATACACAAAACGACCCACAACCCGATGGTATCTTCGACTTTGTGCCAGGGGTTACGATCAATCCTGATAACGGACGCATTATTTTCCCCGTGCTGGAACCTTTCGGTAGCTACCTCGCTAGTCAGATTGAAGACCCCTTGCAACGGGATTCTTTTACCTATCAGGAACTTTATGACCAAACTATTTTCTTGGCCAAAGAATTTCCTGAGAAAAACCGATATGTGCTCAAGGGCAGATACAAGTCGTCCGTCACTTCCGAAATTTCGCTGGGAGCATTTAACATTCCGCAAGGGTCGGTTCGCGTATCGGCAGGTCGTGAATTACAAGAAAATGTGGACTACGAGATAGATTATTCTACGGGCCGTATTCGGATTCTTAATGATGCGATCTTGGCATCAGGGGTGCCTATCAATGTGTCTTTTGAAGATAACACTGTTTTTGGTTTGCAAAATCGGACCATGCTTGGTTTGCGAGCCGATTATGAGCTGGGGAAAAATGCCAACATTGGTGCTACTTTCCTCAATTTATTTGAACGCCCCTTTACCCCCAAGGTAAACCAAGGAGACGATCCCATCAACAACCGCATTTACGGTCTGGACTTCAACTTTAGCAAAGAAGCTCCCCTCCTGACGAGATTGGTGGACAAACTCCCGCTGTATAGCACAACCGAGGCTTCCTCTATTGATTTTATGGCAGAATTTGCCGCTATCGACCCTGGACACGCAAGAGCGATCAACCAGAGCAAGCGCGACAAGGACGGCATTGTCTATATCGATGACTTTGAAGGTAGCACCAGCACCATCGACCTGCGTTTGCCTACCAACCAGTGGTTCCATTCCAGTATTCCACACGGCAAGCCCTCCATGTTTCCTGAGGCCAACCGACAGGGGCTAGTTTCGGGTGCCAACCGTGCTCGACTGAACTGGTATCGCCTCGACCCCATTGCCAGAACTGGGCAGGACGATGTCAATCCTTATACGCGCTTAGTACCGCAGACGGAGGTTTTTCCTTTCCGCAATGTACAACCCAACCAGCGGGCGGATGTACAAGTCTTCGACTTGTCCTACTACCCCGGTGAGCGCGCCTTATAATTTCGACGTACCAGGGGCTATGCCGGCCTCACAAGAGGGGTTACTTACCAACCTTTTGACTCCATTTCTCCCGTTAGGCTCAACGACCCCGGTACCCGTTGGGCGGGTATCATGCGGGCATTGAATACCAATGACTTCCAATCTGCTAACATCGAATTTGTCGAATTCTGGATGTTGTCTCCTTTCCTTTCGGAAACGGATGCCGCCCAACCAGCTGATGATGTGGAACTGAAAGAAGGTACGCTGTATTTGAATTTTGGAAATATTTCGAAGACATTCTTCAGGATTCTCGTCGCTTTTTTGAAAATGGTATCCCGTTAATAACCCCGATCGCCCCGTGGACAGAACGGCTTGGGGGTTGGTGCCTGTCGGGCAGCAAATTGTCAATGCCTTTGATAATGACCCTAGTGCCAGAGAATTGCAAGACGTAGGTTTGGACGGCTTGAATGATATGCAGGAACGTGCCTTCTTCAATAATTATGTGGAAGCTATTCAGGCTACCAACCCCAATACCAGCTTGTTGGAAGAGGATGTGGCCAACGATAACTTTCGGTTTTATACGGAGGGTTTTAGTGGCAGCGATCCGCTGCGGGTGCGTTACCGCAAATTCAACAACCCACAAGGAAACTCTCGGGTGAATCAAGGTACAGAGTTTCGCCAGTCTGGTACTAACCTGCCAGATAGCGAAGACCTCGACAGGGACAACACCCTGAATGAGAACGAGTCTTATTTTGAATACAAAATACCCTTCTACTACGACCCTTCCAATCCCCGGGAAATTGATATGCGCCGCACTCCCTATATCACCGACAGACGGGAGGACGTAGGTGATGGTAGTGGCAATACTCGCCGTGTTTGGTATCGTTTCCGCGTACCGCTGAACAGCGCGGATAAAGTGAGCATTGGCGGCATCGCAGACTTCCGCTCCATTCGCTTCATGCGTATGTATATGAAGGATTTTGAAGCACCTGTCACACTGCGCTTTGCCAGTTTCGAGTTGGTGCGCAACCAGTGGCGGCGCTACACCCGCACCTTGTCCGACCCTGGCCAAGGCGAGGCACTCTGCGATCCAGACGGCACTGATTTCAAATTGATGCCGTGAACATTGAGGAAAACAGCAGCAAACAACCTTTCGGCTACACCCTTCCTAAAGGGATCTTGCGGGAGCAGTCGCTGGGTGTTTTCAATACCTTGCAGAACGAGCAATCGCTATCGTTGCGTATTGATAGGCTTTGTGATGGCGACTCTAAAGCTGTTTTCAAATACACGGAATCCGATATGCGTGTGTATGAGCGCTTACAGATGTTCATCCACGCCGAAGAGCGCAGGGAAATGCGCGTACCCGATGATGCTTTGAGTGTTTTCATCCGATTGGGTAGCGACTTCACCAATAACTATTACGAGTACGAGATACCCCTCAAAATTTCAAGATTGGAAGACATTGAAGGGTTGCAGGATGTCAACTCCACTCCATACAAGGAGGCCGTATGGAAAGCCGCCAACCAGTTTGATTTTCCTTTAGCGATCCTAAGAGAGTTAAAGACCGAACGCAATGGGGTGTCATTTGATAACCAGGAGGAGTTTGTACGCATTTACAACCCCGATGGCGGCAGTACAGCCCACCGTATTAAGGTAAAAGGAAACCCTAACTTGGGTTTTGTTAAAGTGATGATGATAGGGGTGCGCAACCCCAAGAAGGACGAAGACTATTTAGCCGAGTACGATGTGGAGGTTTGGATCAACGAGCTGAGATTGACAGGCTTGGATGAGCGCGGTGGCTATGCGGGTATTGCCCGTATGGATATGAATCTCGCCGATTTAGGTTCTGTATCAGTAGGGGGTAATTTCAGTACCATCGGGTTTGGTGCCTTAGACAACGGTGTGCAAGAGCGCAGCCGGGAGTCGGTGAAAGGCTATGATTTGGCTACTAACCTAGAATTGGGTAAGTTCTTCCCGGATGACTGGGGGGTACGTGTACCTTTCTATGCCCAGCGGTCGAATACCACTACCACGCCAGAATACGACCCCTACGATTTAGATATCCGTCTGCAAGATAAGTTGGATGCGATAGACGAAGCGGCTGTACGGGATTCTGTAAGACGGCAAGCTCAGGAGATCGTGAATTTGGTGACGTACAACTTTACCAACGTCGGTAAAGAACGAACGGCTGCCGGAGGCGACGACAAGCCCAAGCCTTGGGATATTGAAAATTTCACGGCCAGCTACGGCTACACTCGCCAAGAATCTAGCGACCCTCTGGTGGAGCAAGATGTGTTGGAAGAATACCAAGGTGGATTTGATTATACGTTTAGCAGGCCTACTAAGTACTTGGAGCCTTTCAAAGGATTGAAGGCTAAGCCGTTGCGTATCATCAAGGAGATCAACCTGAATCCGCTGCCCAATAACTTCTCCTTTACGAATACCCTCGATCGACGTTTCCGACAGACGCGATATCGATTCTCTGGGGTGCAAGAGCAATTTAACACGTTCTTCAACAAGAACTTCCTTTGGAATCGAAACTACGATCTCATCTGGGATATTACCCGATCGCTTAAGTTCAACTTCAATGCCAACGCCAATGCGGTCATCGACGAGCCAGACGAAACGGCTATGTTGGAAGACCCCAATATCTTGGATAGAGCGCAGTTCCGCCGGGATAGTATTTGGAACAACATTCGCGACTTGGGGCGTCCCAAACTATACCAGCATGCGTTGAACGTATCTTATACGTTGCCGCTTCGCTACTTGCCCTATATGGACTGGGTGCAGATGCGCGCCCAATACCAAGGAGGCTACAGCTGGAATGCGGCGAGCTTGAATGTAGATTCATTGGGCAACGTGATTCAGAATAATCAGACGCGTCAAATTTCAGCCGATTTGAGTTTCGATAAACTCTACGATTCCGTGCCGTTCCTGAAGAAAATAAACCGCCCGGCTCGTCCTTCACGAGGGGGGACTCCTGCGTCAGGTGGCCGTGGGCAACAACCACAAGATCGGGAAGGGAAGGATAATGCCCGCGCCAGCAAGAATGATGTAGATCCTACGGTGAGAGCATTGGTTCGTCCGCTGTTGCTGGTACGGAAAGGGCGCTTCAGTTATTCCGAACAATTCAGTACTACGGTGCCGGGCTTTACGCCTTCGCCACAACTGCTGGGCATGGCCTCTGGGTTCAGTGCACCCGGCTGGGGTTTTGCCGCTGGTTTGCAACCTACCATCCGCACGCTTTCCGATACAGATCGGGCGGCGGCCAACACAGGCACACCTTCTCAGGATGACTGGCTGTACAATAACCGCAACTGGATTACGGGAAGTGTATTCCAAAACCGCGAAGTGATACAAAACTACACGATCAGCTATGATGGCCGCCTAACTTTGGAGCCTTTAAATGATTTCCGCATAGAAGTGGAGGGCAACTATTCCTTCACAGAAAACTACACGGAAACGTTCAAAGTGGTGGACAAGGAAAATAATGGTGGTTTTGAACACCGCTTGCCTGTTTACGGCGGCCAGTTGACAGTATCTTACAACGCGTTGAAAACGATGTTCAACGGTGGTAGCACCGAGGATGCGATTGCCCTTTTCAATACCTTCCAAAGCTATCGCCCTGTTGTTTCGCAACGCTTAGGTGGCGGCCTGCACTTCGAACCCGATTTAGCAGCGGAGGGCTATACCGAAGGTTATGGCAGAAACCAACAAGAGGTGCTGATCCCGGCCTTTATCGCGGCTTACACGGGTCAAGACCCCAATGCAGTGGATTTAGATCCGTTCAATACAGGCTGGAAACCCAATTGGCGCGTTACTTATAATGGCTTGTCGAAGGTGAAGGCATTCCAGAAAATTTTCACTAATTTCAGCCTCACACATTCTTACAAGTCCACCTTTACCATCGGGAACTACGCGACCAGCTTGTTGTACAGTGTAGCACTAAGAGATAATCCGAATGGTGCAGGGCTTGATCCGGATACCTACAACTACTTGCCGCGCATCGAAATACCCGACGTGCAAATACAGGAAGCTTTTGCCCCCTTGTTGGCTATGGATATGCAATTCCAAAACGGGATGACTTTCAATATCGACTATAAGCAATCGCGCAATGTGGGCTTGAATGTCACCAGTAAATTGGTGTCGGAAAACAGGACTAAGGAGATAGCAGCAGGTTTTGGGTACGTCATGAAAGGCGTCAATATCGGCTTCCTGACAGGAAGAAGAACAGCAAAGCCCGTTCTTCCAATGACAATGAACCTACCACGCCACAGACAGGCAATCGACCCAATCAAGGGCGCAACGGTGGCCGTCTTGGAGAGCAGGATTTGGATTTGCAGTTCAACTTCAGCTACCGAGATGATATTACCCTTGCGCAAGTCCTCGACCAAGAAATTGCAGAGCCTACGAGGGGTTCTACGGCTATCAGCGTATCCCCGTCGGCGGAGTACCAGCTCAATAAGAATCTTTCGTTGCGGTTGTTTTTAGACTATCGCTTCACCAATCCTAAGGTGTCTAATAGCTTCCCGCGTACAGATGCTTCAGGAGGGGTAGTGGTTCGATTCCAGCTGAATTAAAAGGGCAACGCCTTAAGCGTTAAATACACCTCGGATACTTTCCGCCAGAAGGCAAAGTATTCGGGGTGTGTTGTTTATAAGGGCAAATTGCTTTTATCCCAAAAAGTGCGTATATTCGCTCTGGTTTATCCTTTGGGTAGTATGAGAAGGTTGAACCCAACTACTCGGTTATGAAAAATAGGTATTTAGCGTGGTGGGTGCTGTTGGTGATAGCTGGGTTGGCGTATCCTTTACTCGGCCAAGAAACGGGTGTGCCGGGAGAAAAGACCGTGCAACCCAACTTGCCACCCACTGCTGTGCGCACCATGGCCGAATGGGAGGAAGTGGAAGCCCTCGTGATTGCTTGGCGTTCCTATCGGCCATTTTGACGGAAATCGTCCGCCATGCTGTGGAGGAATGTGATGTCTATATCCTAGCCAATGACCCCTTCTCTGTGCAATTTCAGCTTTCCTCCAAGGTATCCCCTTAGACCGCGTTATTTTTGTACCCGGCTCTTTCAACAGTGTTTGGATACAGGACTACGGCCCATGGACGGTCTATCAAGACAAGGTAGGCGAACGCGGCATTTCCGATTACCGATACAACCGACCTGCCCGCCCGCTCGATGACTTCGTGCCTTATGAATTGGCAGATTTCATTGGTCTGCCCCTTTACAATGCCGATGAAAACCCCTACCGCTGGGTACATACCGGTGGCAACTTCTTGGTGGACGGAATGGGGACAGCTTACTCCAGCGACTTGGTGCTACGCGAGAACTCGGGACGTACGGGGAGGGAAATAGAACAGTGGGCCCAAGTTTTTTTTGGCATCGATGATTATCGGATGCTCTATCGGTTGCCGTTTGACACCATCCACCATTTGGATATGCACCTGCGGCTCATGGATGAGGAAACCATCGCCGTGGGATACTACCCGGAGGGGTAGCAGATAGCCGTGGATAGCTCAAAATTTGGAGCGGATTACCCACCAGTATCGCACGCCTTTTGACCGTCCTTACCGTATTATGCCCTTGGAAATGCCCGCCGACAATGGGCAATATCCTCCCCAAGGTGACTACCTCACTTATACGAATAGCGTCTTTATCAACGGCATGATTTTGGTGCCTATCTACGGTATCCCGCAAGACGAGGCCGCCTTGGATACGTACCGCACTTTTTTCCGGGCTACAAGGTGCGAGGCATCCTGTGCAACGATATGATTGATGAGCTGGGTGCCCTGCGCACTGCATTACCAAAGTGGCGGGGGTGAATGCGCCTTTGTTGATACAGCATGCGCGCATACGCGACACCTACGCCGACAATATCCCCATACCCATACGGGTGTTCGCCTTCCACGAAAGTGGCATACAAGCGGTACAATGCCATTACCGCCTACTCCCCGATACCACCTTTCAGCCCCTTCCTTTAGCGGCAAGCGATGCAGGGGAATGGGTAGGCAATCTTCCACCCTTCGCCTCGGGCAGTCAGGTGCAATATTACTTACAGGCCACGGCATACAACGGTACTACCTCGCAGCGCCCACTGCCTGCCCCGGTGGCTTTTTACGACTTTGAAGTGAAGTCATACAATACCCCGCCGCAGGCAGACTGGCGACAAACAGCCTTCGAGGTGGCACCGCTTACCCGCATAAGGTTTACCGATGTGTCGGAAGCGGGACAAGCGCGGTATTGGAGCTTCCCCGGCGGTACGCCCGTACTGGCTACGCAGGCCGACGTATCCGTAACCTACCCACAGCCGGGGAATACAATGTGCGCTTGCGCAGCATCAACCCCCAAGGCAGCGATACCCTGTTGCGTGTGGCCGCCGTTCGGGTACTCGAGGCTCACCAGCCTTTTACCGCTACTTTTGATGAGGGGCTTCCCACTCGGTGGCAACGCCATACCTCACCCGGCGACACCATCACCTGGGAATGGCAGGAAATGGAAGGATGCAGCAGTGCTTGCTTGCGCGTACCCCATCGGTCTTCACCTCGAAAGCTCAACCGAGCCTTCTTGCGCACGGCCATCGACCTCCGCAACTCAGACCAAGCCACTTTGCGCTTCGATGTGGCTTATGCTATCAGGCATGAAGGTCACTTCGATGAGTTGAGAGTCAACTTGCGCGACAGCAATGGCAACCTTCACAATATCTACAACAAAGGCGGTGCGGTGCTAGCTACCTGGCATACCCCACAACCCGATTTTGAACCCACTGAATGTAGCCATTGGCGAACCGAATCCGTACCGCTCAACGACTGGCAGGGGCAGCAAATCGTGCTAGAAATAGAAAGTATAGGCGACAGGGGCAATAGCATCTTCTTGGATAATGTGGCAGTATGGAGCAATGCCATTCCTACAGCCTATCTGGCCTGGCCTGCCGACCAAGCGTATTTTATGGGAGATGACACGCCCTATACCCTCAGCATGCGAGCGGAAGCCTTCGATGCGGATGGCGAAATTAACAGGGTGGACTTTTTTGTGGAAAACACTTGGGTAGGCACGGATACATCACCTCCTTATGAGGCTGCATTTACCCTGCCCGGCTGGGGGGCTTATCGCTTACAGGCACGTGCCAAAGACGATGCTGGCAGTGAGGTCTGGACACCGGTACATACCATTTACTACGATTTTGAAAACGGCACTTCCCAGCCTGCCAATCGTTTAGCGGGGCGCATCGTACCCAATCCCGCCAGTGATAACGCCTTCCTGCATTGCACACTATTCGAAGCAGAAGACCAAGTGATACTTACGCTACACGATGTACATGGCCGGAAATTGAGGGAAGAAAAATGGCGCTTGGCGGCAGGTGAAAATCGGATACCGCTACCCGTCGCTGGCCTGCCGGCGGGTACCTATCTGCTGCAATGGCATACCCGCACGGGCGTTTATCCCCTGTTTTTTGTCAAGCAGTAGGGGGGGCAACGGCAAAAAGTTCATGTGTCTTCTATTTTTTCTTTTTTTGGGGTATCCCCTGCACACCCCTCCACTTCGTTGCGGGGCGTGCAGGGGTCGGGCTGTACATGGCTAGGCACGACTTCGGCGCGCCTCATCGGGGCTGGCGTCCCGAGGTCCGCCACCATTTCCATCCCTTACCCGGAAGTCTTGCGTATTTACCGGCCTCCCAACAGGAAACAAGGTTTTATATTTATCGCCCCAAAATATTGGAAATGGTCGTTATTTGCCTTACTTTTGACGCTTATACTGTGTGAGGGAATCTCCCACGGTTTTCAACCAACTGTGAGTAAGGCTCAGTAAAGGTCGGTATTGTTCTCCGGTATGTCAATATATATAGCGTTGCAGCAGTCATCAAGGTGTTGCAATGCAGGAATAAGTAACTGTTAGCCAGTCTTTAATAGCTGGTTTCCTGCTTTCCGCCATGCCTTGGTGGGGAGTGTGTATATATGGTAAACGTCGAAGGCATGACACCCCGCTGAGTGGTGTATAATGCCTCATCGTAGCATACCTGTTTGTTTCCTGCCTGCCCGGCTGTATCACTGTACAGCGTAAAGGGATATGCCATTTCAATCGGTAATTGGACAATTGCAGCCAAAGGCGTTATTCCGGCAGATGGTCGAGAGCGACCGTTTTCCGCACGCCTTGCTGTTGCTGTCCACGCCCGGTAGTGGCGGGTTGCCGTTGGGGCTGGCTTTGGCGCAATACCTGCTGTGCGAAACCCCTAGCGCGGAGGGAGATGCTTGTGGTACGTGCAGCCATTGCCGAAAATCCTTCAAGTTCATCCACCCCGACCTACATTTTTCTTTTCCCACCGTAGGCACCAATGCCTTATCAGACCATTTCTTGCCGCCATGGAGAACGGCCTTGTCCGAAACGCCTTACATGGAAGTCAACGACTGGCTACAAACCATAGAAGCAGACAATAAACAAGGGAATATCAACAAAGAAGAATGTCTGAATATCATCCGCAAACTCAGCTTGAAGAGTTTTGAGAACCCCCGGAAAATACTGCTGATGTGGTTGCCGGAATACTTGGGCAACGAGGGCAACCGCCTCCTCAAACTCATTGAAGAACCCCCTGCCGATACGGTCTTTATCCTCATTACCGAAAACGTGAGCCTGATTCTGAACACCATCTTGTCTCGATGCCAGTTGGTAAAAGTCAACAGCTTATCGGATGAAGAAGTGGCGGCTCACTTGGTCTTACAAAAGGGGCTAACAGAAGACAAAGCCTTGGCGGTGGCTCAATTGGCATACGGCAACTTCAACGAAGCCTTGAAAATGGCCGCCAACGAGGACGACGACCAAGAACATCGCTTCTTAGACTGGATGCGCCGCTGCTACAAAGGGGTACCAGGGGAAATGGTGGAGTGGGTAGATGCATTCTCCACCCTAGGACGGGAAAACCAAAAACACTTCCTTCGCTATGCCTTGCATTTCTGGCGAGAGTTTTTGGTACTCAAAACAAGAGGGGAGGAGGCCGTTCGCCTACGCAACCGCGAAAAACAAACAGCTTTGGGCATGGCGCGCGTCATGGAACTAGACCAACAGGAAGCCATCGTGCAACTCTTGGACGCTTGTAGTTACCATGTGGAGCGGAATGCCCATCCAAAAATATTATTTCTGGATGCCAGCATCCGGATTCATCGAATTATTAAAAATTGGTCAACCTACCAACAGCAATATGCTTCGTCCACTGCGGTTTATTAGACATACGCTTAAAACCCTCGGTGTTGATAGCTTGTTGTTGTTGAATACGATATAAATATGGGATGTACAGGATGTAGTGTGGCAATAGAGAACGGCTCGCCGAAAGGTTGTGGCAGCAAGGGGCATTGTGCCTCCGGCGGATGCAACCGCATGAATACCTTCGACTGGCTGTCGCAAATGGATATAGCCGATGTAGATGGTTTTTCCATTGTGGAGGTGAGTTTCAAAAGTGGTGCCAGAAAAGCTTTCCATAAATTGGAACCCGGGCAAACCATCGTCACTGGCGATATGGTGGTCGTAGATGCCAAAGGAGGCTATGATATTGGCAAGGTGTCCCTTTCTGGGGAATTGGTGCGCATGCAGATGAAGCGCAGGAAGGTGCGCGAAGATGGTATCTTTCCGCCCGTTATTCGCTTGGCCAATGAACGCGATATGGAGCGTTTGGAGGAGGCGCGATTGGAAGAAAAACCCACCCTCATTCGTGCCCGTGTCATTGCCCGAACGCTGGGGTTGGATATGAAAATTGGCGATGTGGAGTTCCAAGGAGACAAGCGCAAAGCTACCTTTTTCTATACCGCCAACGGCAGGGTGGACTTCCGCGAACTCATTCGCCATTACGCCAAGGAGTTCAAGGTGAAAATTGAGATGCGCCAAATCGGTGCCCGGCAAGAATCATCCCGCATAGGTGGCTTGGGAGCCTGTGGGCGGGAGTTGTGTTGTTCCACTTGGCTAACGGACTTCAAGTCAGTATCAACCGGTGCGGCTCGTTATCAGAATTTGGCCATCAACCAGTCCAAGCTATCCGGGCAGTGTGGCCGTTTGAAATGTTGCCTCAACTACGAGTTAGACACTTACATGGAAGCCGTGCAAGCTTTTCCACAGAAAGCCGACCGTATTCAAACACAGGCGGGTGCTGCGGTATTAGTAAAAACCGACATCTTCAAGCAGTTGATGTTTTATAGCTATGTCGAAGGTCGCGACCGAGGCAAACTCTACGCCCTGAGTATTGAACAGGTGAAGGAAATCCAAGTACTCAATAAAAAAGGGGAAAAACCTATCGAATTGGGTGCTTTGGCCATTGCTACTGCCATGTCGGATGATACAGGCGAGGAGGAACACGACTACAACGATACCGACCTCACGGGCGTTATCGAATTGCCGGCAGAGAAGCGCAATAAAAAGCGGCGCGGTAAAAACCGCAAACCGGATCGCCCTGAAAGAGAGGGTAGAAGAGAATCCTCTGCTGCTGCTGAGGCAAGACCTCCCCGAGAGGACAGAAGACCCGCCAGGGATGCCGCCAAGCCCAATAGGGAAGACAACCAACCGCGAGAGCAGGATGGAGAAGGTAAAAACAGGTCGAGGAATCGAAACAAAAACCGCCGGCCCAACCGCCCTCAACAATCCACCGCGACGGACAATCCTTCAACCAACCAATCCGAGCGTCAGGGGGCACAGGAACCCCAAAATCGGACGGAGGGCAACGCGGGGGATAACCGCCAACGCCGCAACAAAAACCGCAATCGCAATAACAGACAATCGGGAAAAGGGAATAGACCCAATAACCCGGATAAAACTGAATAAAAACAGGGATGAGGCATCATCATCATTCTGTTTATTAACCACCATTGACAAATGAAATACGATCTCACCGTCATAGGTTCTGGCCCGGGGGGCTATGTAGCAGCTATTCGCGCTGCACAGTTGGGTATGAAGACTGCTATCATCGAGCGTTACAATACGCTGGGTGGCACCTGCCTCAATGTTGGGTGTATTCCTTCCAAGGCACTGCTCGATTCTTCAGAACACTACCACAATGCGCATGAGCGCTTTGCCACGCATGGTATTGCCGTCAAAGGGCTTGCTGTGGATATGCCACAAATGATTCGCCGCAAAAATGAAGTGGTGGATCAAACCTGCAAGGGCATCGATTTTCTGATGAAGAAAAACAAAATTGATGTCTATCACGGCCACGGCTCTTTTGTGGATGCACACACCCTACAAATTGCCAAGGCCGACGGTACCACCCAGCATATTGAAACCGCAAAAACCATTATCGCCACAGGTTCCAAGCCCATTACTCCGGCTGCTTTCAATTACGACAAGCAACGAGTCATCACCTCAACGGAAGCGTTGAATATTGACAAAGTACCCAAGCGGATGGTCGTTATCGGCGGCGGCGTTATTGGATTAGAGCTGGGGTCGGTGTATGCTCGCTTAGGTACGGAAGTGGAAGTAGTGGAATTTTTAGACCGAATCATCCCTTGGCATGGATCAAGATTGCGGCAAGGAGCTGACCCGCTCTTTGAAGAAATTGGGCATGGTCTTCCACCTCAAGCATGCGGTGACGGATGTGAAAGCTACCAGCAAAGGCGTAACCGTTAGCGTTCAAAAACGCGACAGCAACGATACCTTCGAAATCAAGGCCGACTACTGCCTCGTAGCCATTGGACGCCGACCCTATACCGATAAACTCGGATTGGAAAATATCGGCATTACTTTGGACGAGCGCGGGCGCATTCCCGTCAATGGGCATTTGGAGACGGCGGTGCCAGGAATCTATGCGATCGGCGACGTTATTCAAGGTGCTATGTTGGCACACAAAGCCGAGGAAGAAGGCGTTTTTGTGGTAGAGACCATCGCAGGGCAACATCCTCACATCAACTATAACCTCATTCCGGGCGTAGTATATACTTGGCCAGAAGTAGCTGGCGTGGGGCAGACAGAAGAACAACTCAAAGAAGCAGGTATTCCCTACAAAACGGGTAAATTCCCCTTCAAAGCATTGGGGCGCGCCCGTGCCAGTATGGATGTGGACGGTATGGTAAAGGTGCTGGCTCACAAGGAAACCGACGAGATATTGGGTGTACACATGGTAGGCCCGCGCACCGCCGATATGATCGCGGAAGCAGTAGCGTTGATGGAGTTCCGCGCCTCTGCCGAAGATGCTGCTCGTATGAGTCACGCACACCCTACCTACACAGAAGCGTTCAAGGAAGCCGCATTGGCTGCTACCGATGACAGGGCTTTACACATATAGTGAGGTGAAATAAGCAACGTGTCTGATGTATTTGGATACGTTGCTTTTCTTTTCATACTCGTTTTTGGGAGCACTTATTTCCGTCAAATTACTAAATATAATTAAAAAGCCTTATTTTAGCAGAATGGAATCGGTAGAAACTAGTTCCATGACAAAATTGTAACCCGAGAAAGTTGAATAATGACTGTTAAAGTAGAAAGGACAAGTGAAGCTATTGTAATCAAGTTACCACTTGATACCGATATATCTGATATCCAAAATGTCTTAAATTATTTTGAATACATTGACTTGGTAGGTAAAAGCCAGGCATCTCAAGAAGATATTGATGGATTAGCAAATGAAGTAAAATCAGGTTGGTGGGAGCACAATAAAGAGCGATTTAAAGATGTACCTGGATTTGAAGAAATTGTAGAGTAGCATAAATAATGAAAATTTTCATCGTAGATAGCAATGTGATTTTCTCTGTGATTTTGAATACAGAGAACCGAATGGGGCAATTTATTATGTCAGCAGATTCGAGAGTATTCAAAAAAGTGTGTCACAGGGTAAGAAATGATAGTTTGTTTGGTGTACCCCCAGGGCTGTCGGATGCAAATAATACTAATATGTATTAATGCGTTGATTTTGTTAGCGTTAGTGAAAAAGGTAACATTAACTGTCTTTTGATTTGTTGTTTTTAACAATGCGTATTTGCTTGTTTTTTAGGCTTTTTTACATTAACAAAATTTAGATCCGACAGCCCTGTGGTGTACCCCCCACAACAGTTTTCGACCTGAAAGGCGCACTTTGCAGCAAATGTGGCGCAGGCATTTGAAAAGAAAGATGCATGCTCAAATCTCCCTACTCGATGCTATGCCGTCTTTTTCTCTTTTTTAATTATTTCTTCAAGTTGACTTATACCGAAATATATCATAAGTGCAAAACACACAAACTCTTACCTCCTTTTTTTCAAACACCTAGACCTAAGGATGCCCAACATTTCCTCAATCGGCCTTCCGATAGCCAAGATCGACCTGCCGTGTAGCAAGCAGGCAGACCTTCCGATTGGGTGTTTTGTTATCGGACAACTCAAGTTGCCCGATAACTACAGTAGTTTATTTTTCCCATTCCTTCGCTACACCAGGGAAATTTAGACATACGCTAAAAATCATCATCAAAACCACCAATGCGGAAGGTGATGAGTCCTAATGGGCTGCTGAAATTATTATTGGCTAATTCCGGCAAGCGGCTTACCCCATTTACCCAACGATAGCCACCTGTCACACTCATTTTTAGCCATTCCGTGAGGTTGACCTCAAAGCCTAATTCGGGGGTTAGGACAAAAACGCGGTCGATGAGGATGTTTTCCTTGTCTTGGCGCAATCGCGCTTTTCCCCACCCAATTTTGGTGCTGCCATAGAAGTGTATCAACTTGTGTGCATTGGGAGCAACACCCAACCACAGGCCACCATGACCGAATTTGAGGTCGTAGTCGCCTGCTAAATTGCCTTCCTTGATGGTGTGGACAGGGTAGTCGGTGCCCATGCCGTAACCTCCTACAAAAATAGGCGACATCACCAACGCACCACCGCCGCCTACATCCGCGCCGATTTCGCCATTGATCGTGCCTGTCTCAACAATGACGCTACCGAAAGCGCCCGTCACATCAAGGTTGTTGAAAAGTGTCTCTTCTTGCGCATACAAGGTGATGGCAGCCATAGACAACATAAGAAAAAGTACCATTTTTTGCATAACACTCGGGATTTTTGTTTACTACTCTAAGATGCGAGTAAGGTAATGTTACCCCTATCGGCGGGAAGTTTTTTTGAAACCCGTTGTGTGATTTTTTCGTAACTACTTATACATACACTTATGGTACCTAGCTACTTATTACAGTGCCACTTCATCCCCTAATGTAGGGATGACAACCTCGCGAAATCCGCCATCCGTAAGGATTTGAGCAAGGCTTTCTTGCCGCTCGATGGTGCCGTGAACGAGGAACAACTGTTTGACATGCTGCTGCTGCCCTTTGAGGAAGTTGTAAATTTCTTGTCGGTCGGCATGAGCACTGAATGAGTCCATAATTTCCACTTTGGCCAGTACTTGTTTGTACTCCCCAAAGAGTTTGAGGCCGGCAGCCCCTTCACGGATTTTACCGCCGGGTGTTTCTGGCGAAGCATAGCCTACGATAAGGATGGTATTGCGGGGATCCTCCACCATATTAGCCAAGTGGTGTTTGGATCTACCTGCGTTCATCATACCCGATGCACTGATGATGACGCACGGCTCTTGCATGGCATTGAGTGCCTTCGACCCTTCTACTTTGCGGATGTACTGCAAGTTGTTGAAACCAAATGGATTGGGATCCGTGAGGATGTATTTTTCTAAGTCTTCATCATAACACTCGGGGTGAGAACCGAACACCATCGTCGCGTTCACGGCCAATGGGCTGTCCACGAACACGGGGATTTTAGGCAGCAACCCTTGATTTTCTAATTGATCCATCATATACACAATTTCCTGCGTGCGCCCCACACTAAAGGCCGGAATGAGCAGTTTGCCTTTACGGGTAATGCACGCATCGTGTATGATTTGGAGGAATCGCGCTACTTCTTTAGGTTTTTCATCGTGTAGGCGGTCGCCATAGGTGGATTCGCAGATCAGGTAATCGACGGCGGGCATTTTTTGGGGGTCGCGCAAGATGGGGCGGTCTGGTCGGCCAATGTCGCCCGTGAAACCGAAGTGGATCGTTCTGTTTGATTCGTGAATGCGCAGAGTAACACTAGCACTGCCGAGAATGTGTCCTGCATCGCGGAACATGACTTCTACGTTATCGCGTATGGGCATCCATTTACCGTAAGGAAAACCTACAAAACGGCTCATGGTTTTTTGTACATCATGGGAGTCGTAGAGGGGTTCGCGCTCGTCGTTGGGGTGGCGTTTATTATGGTAGGCAGCATCTCGCTCCTGAATCATGGCACTATCCAATAGCATGATAGAGCATAGGCTGCGTGTGGCGTGAGTAGCGTAAATAGGCCCTTCATAGCCATCTTTGACCAATTTTGGCACTCTGCCCGTATGGTCAATATGAGCATGGGAAAGAATCAGGCAATCAATGTTGGCAGGGTCGAATAGGAACTCATCATTGAAGTGCTTCATGTCTTTGTCGTTGCCTTGGTAGAGGCCACAGTCTAGCAAAATAGTAAAACCATCTTCCAAAGTAAGGAGATGGCTACTGCCCGTTACTTCGCGCGCCGCGCCGCAGAATTTAACTTTCATCGTGGTGGTATGTTGATGGTGAGAGCAAATGTAGGCAATTGTAGCCATTCAGGAGCGTTTATATATTTGAACATTAAATTAAAAAATATACTGTAAAATGGATGCCGCAAAAACTAAAAACATTGTATTCATCGCCAAAAGCTTGGACGGCTTCATTGCGGGCAAAAACGGGGAATTGGACTGGCTACATGCCACCCCCAATCCCGATAATGAGGACATGGGATATCACCAGCTAATGGACGAGATAGATGCCATTCTCATGGGGCGAACCACCTTTGAAACGGTTTGTGGGTTTGGTGGAGCATGGCCTTACTCCAAACACGTATTTGTTTTGAGCCATTCGCTCCAAGCAATTCCAGCCGCTTTGAATCAACAGGTGACACTGCTCAGTGGCGACCCTGTTGATATTTTGAACAAAATACACGAGAAAGGATATTTCACCCTATACATTGATGGCGGCAGAACGGTTCAAAGTTTTCTTCAAGCAGATTTGATTGATGAACTTAGGATTACGACTATCCCGATTCTCTTAGGCGGCGGCAAAATATATTCTAATATGGATTTGGAGAACTACCGAACCCCTTGGCGTTTGAGCATATCGAATCCAAGCTATATCTCGGTCAAATCGTACAGAACCACTATAAAAGGAAAGCACATTAGTGCGGGGGAAAAAGCGATTCAACTTTCAGGCACAATTCAAAGTGGAGAAATTTTCCCGCAGATAAACGCAGATAAACACGCGGATTTACGCAGATTTATCAGCGGAATCAGCGGGAAAAAAGGTATAGCCCTTTGCTTTTGATTCAAAGAAGTTGAACACTTTATACATTATCTCTTCTCTTCGCGCTTTCTTACACCGTCCCCTTCTTTAGCAAAGCCAAGTTCAGTTCATCCAACTGTGCTTTGTGGATACTGGAGGGTGCATCTATCATCATATCCCTTCCCTGGTTGTTTTTCGGGAAAGCGATGAAGTCCCGAATAGAATTTTGGCCATTCATCACCGCGCAGAGGCGGTCGAATCCGAAGGCCAACCCACCGTGCGGCGGAGCACCATATTCAAACGCCCCCATCAAGAAGCCAAACTGCGCCTCGGCCTCCTCTGGGGTGAAGCCCAGCAAGGTGAAGTTGCGTTCCTGTAGCGCGCGGTCGTGGATACGGATAGAGCCGCCTCCGATTTCTACCCCGTTGATGACCATATCGTAGGCATCAGCACGCAGCGATTTCAGCGTCTCGTGGTCGCCACTCAACATACGCTCCACATCCTCTTTTTTCGGGCTGGTGAAGGGGTGGTGCATAGCGTAGAACCGCTGGGTATCTTCATCCCATTCCAATAGTGGGAAATCTACCACCCAAAGCGGCTTAAACACCCCTGGTTCCATCAGCCCCAATTGGCGACCCATTTCCAAGCGCAGTTCGCCCATTTGCTTGCGGGTTTTTTCATCCTCGCCACTCAATACCAGCAGCAAATCGCCTGCTTCAGCTTCCATCGCCTGTGCCCACTGCGCCAGGTCTTCTTGGCTGTAGAATTTATCCACCGACGACTTGTAGCTGCCATCCGCATTACACTTCACATATACCAAGCCCTTACCACAATCTGCGGGCGCTTCACCCAGTCCGTCAGTGCGTCTATCTGTTTGCGAGTCATCTCGGACTGGCCTTTGGCACAAATACCCACCACCAATTCAGCATCGTCGAAGATGGGGAATCCTTTTCCTTTAGCCACTGCGTTGAGGTCGTTCAGTTCCATCCCAAAACGCACATCCGGCTTATCGGAACCATACAGGCGCATGGCATCATCGTAGGTCATGCGGGGAAAGTAGGCAGCTCAATGCCGAGGGTTTCCCGAAACAAATGCCGCGCCAACCCTTCGAAGGTAGCCAGCACCTCCTCTTGGGTCACGAAGGCCATTTCGCAGTCTATCTGGGTGAACTCCGGCTGCCGGTCGGCGCGGAGGTCTTCATCGCGGAAGCACTTCACAATCTGGAAGTAGCGGTCATAACCAGCCACCATCAGAATTTGTTTGAACGTCTGCGGGCTTTGAGGCAGTGCATAAAATTCACCGCGATTCATGCGGCTAGGCACCACAAAGTCGCGTGCACCCTCTGGCGTACTCTTGATAAGGAAAGGCGTTTCCACCTCCACAAATTGCTGGCCGTCCAGAACTTTGCGCGTTTCCAACGCCAACTTGCTGCGGAAGATGATATTGCGTTGCAATGGTGCCCGTCTCAAATCCTAGGTAGCGGTACTTCATGCGCAAGTCGTCGCCCCCGTCGGTATCGTCTTCAATCGTGAAGCGGCGGCACTTTGGATGCATTGAGTAGGCGCACAACTTTCACCTCAATCTCTATATCACCCGTGGCGCGATTCGGGTTTTATTGGCGCGTTCCCGTACCAATCCCGTGGCCGATACCACTCTCTCCTGCCCAATTTGCGAGCTACCGCGCTCAGGTCGGCATTGGCTTCCGCATCAAAAACCAACTGGGTAATGCCATAGCGGTCGCGCAAATCCAAAAAGTAAGTGCGCCAAAGTCGCGTCCCACCTGCACCCACCCGCTCAGGGTGACTTCCATTCCAACATCCGAAAGGCGAAGCTCGCCGCAATTATGTGTCCTATACATGGAGATATGGTTGTTTAAGCTCGCAAAAATAAGAACTTGTATAGAAATTCCTGCATCGTGCGAAAATTTGTGCCCGATAGTTATAGGGATAGCCGTTTGAGTGAATTTCAGCCCTACTTTCAATCCATGTATGCCGTGCCTCTTTGCCCCGCGCTGCACTTCAACGCTGTGCAGGGGTCGCGCTATCATCGTAGTCCGCCCCGCTAAGGCTAAGGGCGGCCACCCGTTCCTATCGCTCACGGGGGCGGTTTGGGGGGGGGTCAGGGCTGTCGGATGCAAATAATACTAATGTATTAATGCGTCGATTTTGTTAGCGTTAGAGAAAAAGGTAACATTTACTGTCTTTTGATTTGTTGTTTTTAACAATGCGTATTTGCTTGTATTTTTAAGCTTTTTACATTAACGAAATTTAGATCCGACAACCCTGTAGGTGTGTGTTCGTGTCCAATCATATTCATGGGATATTGATTTTGTATAAACGGGATGAGAAACGTCAACGCCAACGTAGAGACGTTACATGCAACGTCTCTACTGGCTATTTTGTTTTCCTGCTAACAGCAAAATAAAAGCTATGGAGTACCCCAAATTGGAGCGTGACGGAAATTCATCGTGGATTTTGAACAACATTCAGATAGGAATGGTACGCTCGGTAAAAAGCAATGGTAACATCGGCTTGCATTCCGTTAGGAATGCATCCATTAACAAATATGCAGGCGTGATTTGTCATTCCGATAGAAATGGTACGCTCGGAAAACCCTGATCGTCGTAGCGTCCACTACCCCATGCTACACTCGCAAGGCTTGCCCCCAGTTCTCTTAACAGCAAAAAGTGAAAAAACAAACCGTTTCCTCGTTTTTGCATCCTACATCAATTCCCCCAAAAAAGCTACAACGCCGCGCCCGTCTCACAAGTCTGCGTGATGGAGTTGTGCTGCCTCATCAGTGACTACGCCTCGTGCAGGTCTTTGGCCAAGAGCAACGCGCCGTCCATATCCACATAGTCGAGCATGGGGGCGCGATGTGGGCAATGGCCGAAAACTCTACCGAGCTTTCCGTCATGCAACCCATCATCACCTTCAGCCTCAGCGCGCGCGCCTGTTGAATCATGCGACGAGCAGGGGTCAGTCCACCACATTTTACTAACTTGATGTTGATGCCGTCAAATATCCACAACTGTGCTACATCTGATTCACGTGGCAACTTTCGTCGGCAATAATAGGTAAATGGCTTCCTAAGAGGGCTTCCTTGTGGCCTGCCCAAGCATCCGCTTTCGGGTTGCTCGATGAACTCTACCCCCAAGGTTTTCAGTTCCTTGGAATAGGCTATGGTTTGGGCAGCAGTCAAGCGGTATTGGCATCCACTCGGAAGGTGGCATCGGTGTGCGCACGCAACGTCCGCATGATGTCTAAATCGTGATTCAGTACCCAATTTTATTGTACAAGGCCAGGGCTTTCTCCACATTTTGGCCACCATTTCGTCAATGAGGCCATACCTATGGTAAAGCTGGTAGTAGGAGCATCGGCAGGGTTTAACTCCACATTTCGTAGAGGGCGGCCATGCCGACGTGCCCACAGGTCGTTGGCGGCCATATCCAAGGCACACGCACGAAGGAGTCATGGGGCAGATGGACTTCCAATGCTGAATACGGACATCTGTGTGCGCTAAACGAGTAGGTTTTGGTAGGGGCGCACGCGTTCCACCGCATCCAGCATCCTTGCATCGTGATGCCGAGTAGCTGGTCACCGTTGCTTCACCAACCCATGAAACCCATCGTTGTCCCGAAGTTCCAGTATTAAGGTGGGCTGCACGGTACGCGATTCGTGGCTGATGGTAAACGTATGCCGCAAGGGCAAGTCGAAAGTGTGTACGATAATGTCCATAGTTGTTAACCGTGGCTATTTTTGGCTACCTGCCGGAGAAAATAACGTCTTTTTTATCAAAAAGATTCAGCGCAACGCCCTTCACACTGGCTTCGGCTTCTATGCGGAAGCGCGATTGTGCATTTCGTTCCCACCGAGCCGCTTTAGCCAACTGGCGGTTGGAGTACATTGCGGTTGCCCCAAACATCCTACCTCCGATTCTACTGGCGTGAACCGCATCAGGAATGGCTTTTCCACGGGGCTTCGGGTGTCACCTCAAAAGTGCCATCTAAGCTTAGCGTGCCCAATTCGTACTCATCGATGAGTTGTTCT
Source organism: Saprospiraceae bacterium (assembly GCA_041392765.1). Lineage (GTDB taxonomy): Bacteria > Bacteroidota > Bacteroidia > Chitinophagales > Saprospiraceae > Lewinella. Next base: position 23,135 of record JAWKLL010000006.1, on the reverse strand, counting down.
TCCCACCGGCCTCGGCTGTATCGCTCTATCAGCACCACGCGTATGCCCGTCACGGTTTGCCGCGTGCATAGATAGCGGATCCCTGCAATTGCCCAGCATCAAAAGGTTGTCCTGCTGGCAGTTGTATATCCAGTTTAATGCCCTCTATCCCTAACCAGTGTTTTACTTTACCTATCATCGCTTACAGTTTGAGGAATGAGTCAATATTTACTCATTATCAAAGGCTATATTCGGCATTTTTATGACAACGCGCAAACTTTTCCCACCAACTTGACCATTTGCGGGATGTTCAACCCGCTTTGACCGATGAAAATATCTATTGGGACTTGTTCTGGATGATTAGAGTATGTCTAAAAATTTTGCGAACTGATTTTAGCTTCGCTGATCGTCGCAAGCTCCTCGGAGTTCAACGATTTGAGGTTGTGGCTAAAGCATCAAAACTGATTTTAGCAGCTTGTCTCGGCTCTGCCGAGGGGCTAAATGAAGTTTTTATGCTGACGCCACGTTCTTAACCACGAAGTAGACGCGAAGCGACCACGTAGTAGCGGCGAAGCCAATCCTTGGAAATCAGAAAGCACCAACCATTTGGTGGGCCTGATTTTAGAATACAAACAAATTAAATTTTTAGACATACGCTTAATGCCAATATACGTTGCATCGCTTCCATGGGATGATGGTGCCACTCATGCCCCCATTGCATAGCCTCGCGGGGTTTAGAGCTGGTGAGTGCCAGTACGTACATCCCTGCATCCCAAGCGGCTTTAGAGCCAGCAGGAGAGTCTTCTACGGCGATACAGTGTTGTGGAGACACGCCCAATTTTTCAGCAGCCTGAAGATACATATCCGGTGCTGGTTTGAGGCGTTCAACATCATCCGAAGTCACGACTGCTTGCATATAGCGATCCAGAGGGGTGGCCTTGAAAACGGCTTCTACATCTTTGCGAGAACTGTTGGTAGCAATCGCCATAGGCAAACGTCCATGGAGCTGCGACAATGCCGCTTCTACCCCCGGATAGGCAAAATTGCGTTGTACCAACCTTTCGTGCAGCTTTGCCTCTTTTATCTGTTGCAATTCGCGAGGCGATTCCGTCAGTTGGTGTTCATCAATAACGGCTTGCGCCAATATGCGGTCAGCGGTGCCTATCCACTGGGCAAACCAAGCTTCATCATAGTGAAAACCTCGTCCGGCGAGCGTTGATAGCCAAGCCTCACAATGGGCAGGTTCGGTGTGCACCAAAGTGCCGTCCATGTCGAAAATGATTGCCTGATATGACATAATGAATGGGGGTATTTGAAGTCTATACTTTCACAGCCCTCGTCATTTCCCTTTTACCCGGAGGGCCGGGGATGCCTTCCACGGTGAAGCCTATATCGCGGAGGGTGCGTTTCACTACGCCCTTGGCGCAATAGGTGACAAGCACACCGCCCGGAGCCATGTGGTCGAATATTTTTGAAAACACAGGCTTTTCCCATAATTCTGGCTGGGAAGTAGGGGCAAACGCATCAAAATAAACAAGGTCATAGCCGCCTGTAAGCGGGGCATCTTGCAGGCTGTCCAGCCATTTCAGCAGCGTGAAAGAGGGGGTAATCACCATCGGTTCATTCCAAGGTGCTTCGTGGAGAGCATAGAATTGCGTTTCGGGTATATCCACCGTAACCGGGTAGTTTAGTGCCTTGACTTGTTCGGGAGGAATGGGGTGGGTTTCCACGGTTTCGTAAAAAACGGTTTTGCCCTTCATCGCGTTTATCAATTGCAGGGTAAGCAAGGCGTTCAACCCGCTGCCAAAACCCATTTCCAACAGGCGAATATGGGAATGAGTAGGCAATACCATACCCAGCCCCGCTTCGATAAACACATGGCGGGATTCCTGTATCGCCCCATACTTGGAGTGATAGCTGACACCGAAAGTTTCGTTTATCAAACTATGGGAACCATCCCTGGGTTTCAAACAGGGTCGGCAGGTAACAATTTAAGCCACCTCCAATTGTGCGAGTATTGCATCCACGGTGATGGCCAAATGAGAAGCATCATAGACACACATCCCATCGCGAATCAAGAGTACTTGGGGCGACTCGTGGTCGATACCAAAGTGGCTGGCTACTTTGTTGGACACCTCGCGGTGAGCGATCAAATCCAAATAATATGGCTTCAATAGGTCGGCGGGGATATCCCACTGGCTTTCCAACCTATTTTTAGCAAAAGCACTGATGCTACACCGCGTACTATGCTTGAAAATAAGGCACGGCTGATGAAAGGAGGCATCAGCAATTTGTTGTACTTCGGCTTCCTGCGCCAAAGTGCACCACTTTACCATGATATTGGAGGGGTTCTAGAAAATAAAAGCTATCGCTGACTGAACAACATTCCACACTGAATCGTTCAACTGGAAATTATTGGGCAGCCATAGCCTTTGTTGCAAGAAGAAAACAACACAGTCGCCGTAGCGAATACAATAGCGAGGTTGATGTGCTTGCGAGAAATTTTCATGGAGGTCAAGTTTTTGATAGTTCTATGGAATATAAATCACTGAAAAACAAACCAACGAACCTAAATTAGTTTATTTTATCGGGCTGCAAAAGTACATAGTTTTACGTTGTTTTGCAATGCTTTTTACAAATAGTGTTGCTGAGTAAGAGAGGATTAGTATTTTTGCACCACTTTTTACGGAACGAAACGATAAAAGACCGTCAACTATGTCCAAAATTAGCATTACGCGATGCATTACGCGAAGCCATGATTGAGGAAATGCGCCGAGATGAAACCGTATTTCTGATGGGAGAGGAAGTAGCCCAATACAACGGTGCCTACAAGGTAAGCAAAGGCATGCTGGATGAATTTGGCAGGCGGGTCATCGATACGCCGATTGCCGAATTGGGCTTCGCAGGTATTGGGGTAGGGGCGGCCATGAATGGTTTGCGACCTATTATTGAGTTTATGACTTGGAACTTTGCCGTCTTAGCATTCGACCAGATTGTAAACAACGCCGCTAAGACCTTGTCGCAGTCGGCTGGGCAGTTTTCTTGTCCTATTGTGTTCCGTGGTATCGGGTTCTGCTGGACAGTTGGCGCAGCAGCACTCTCAGACTTTTGAAAGCTGGATGGCTAACACACCCGGTTTGAAGGTTATTTCTTGCACAGACCCTGCCGATGCTAAGGGCTTGCTCAAGTCTGCCATCCGCGACAATGACCCCGTCTGTGTGATGGAATCGGAGCTGCTGTATGGATACGAAGGCGAAGTGCCCGAAGGCGAATACTTGGTACCCATAGGGGTAGCCGCCGTTCGCCGCGAAGGAACAGATGTCACCTTGGTTTCCTTCAATAAAATGATGCTGCCTACCATGGAAGCTGCCGAGCTGCTGGCACAAGAAGGCATCAGTGCAGAGGTCATTGACTTGCGCACCATCCGCCCCTTAGATTTTCATACGATTGTACAATCTGTCAAGAAGACCAACCGATTGGTTGTTATTGACGAGTCTTGGCCGTTTGCAGGTGTTTCCAGCGAGGTAGCTTACGAAGTGCAGCGCTATGCTTTCGACTACTTAGATGCCCCAGTCATCCGTGTCAATGCGGCAGATACGTCCCTTCCGTATGCGGCTCCTTTTGTAGAAGCATACTTGCCGAACGCCAGAAAATCGTTCGCGCTGAAGAAGTGGCGTATGTGGGGTAAAAACTTAACAACATAATATTAGGTCTGGTTTTAGTTATTATCGAAAGCGCACTACCTAAGTGACGGATTAAAAATAACTGCCCCCATTTTTGATTCGCTAAAATTTTCTAAGCAAGCGACTAAAAGGAGCTTGCGTGAAATATTCGCGAATCGGTAGAAAAAAATGGGGGTGGTTATTTCCGTCTTTTCACTAAGTAGTTACATCGAAATAATACTATAATGCGAAGACCAATAAAAACAATGCTGAGTGTTTTGCTCGGCCTTTTTCATGCGTGTACCCTAACGGCTTTGTGATACGAGACCCCGTTGCTGACTACACATCGCAAGACGTTCAGTTGGAAGCGTCCGTTCCTTGTCGGATATTACAACCCGCCATTCCGAAAGAGGTGTTTTCAAGTGAGGTTTCAATAAAGCAAGGTACAGTGGAGGGGGCTTATCAGGCGTTTTATGGGCAAAAGATGAGTATAGCAGGTAATGACGTTGATAGTATTTTGGTGGGTGTTACGAATAACTTGATATCAAGGATTGAAGTTTGGCATCAGGTATGATCGTTGAAACGAAAGAAATGGGGTTGTGGGTGAAATGACAAGGGGCAAACGCACGTAATGTCGGTTGTTTTTTTATGACCAAACCAACGAGAGATACAAAGGAAAAAGCAAGCTCTACATGCGCTATTACAGAGGAACTGGTTTGGCGACACTGGCACTATTTCAATGGTTGTTCTACGGAGATCTAAGTGGCAATAAGGAACTGACGGTGTTTGCTAAATCAATAGATGGCGATACGCTGTCCCTTCCTCATTTTTCCGATAGGAGGATATGGAAAAACTATGCAAGTTTTGATTAGATTAGCGGTGGCTTGAATCTCGCGATACTTTTGGGTAAGGGATGGAATGGTGGCGGCTGCGACGGACCAGCCCCGATGAGGCGCGCCGAAGTCGGGAGCGTAGCCATGTACAGCCCGACCCCTGCACACCCGCAACGCAGTGGAGGGGTGTGCAAGACCCAATAAAAACATGCCTGAAATTTCCTCAATTAGCTATCCCGATCGCTTTACGTGGCGGCAACCTAATAAATTCATATATGGTTTCACATTCCCAAAATGTGCAATGTACAATTTTTGGATATTCCCATTGAACATGGGGCATTTGACACACTCCATCATATATTTTTAAAGCTGATGCTTATGCAATGTGGCTGTCGAAATCGCCCGCTGCATTCAAAAGGGAATGACATTTGAGGTCAAAACGCTAATCGTGCATTAGATGCCATTTGCAAAAACATAGCGTATCACGAAAAGTCGGCGTATCGGCTTTAGTGGATGGGCGCAACAAAAACAAGCGAAGCCATTTGCACTGTTTGAGCCTCGAAAACGTTGTTGCGAAGGAAGTTCGTTATCAAACTGAATAAAACGGGACGCTAAGTAGAGCGAGTTTGCAAATGGTAGGTTTTCAGCTCACGAGAAGCCGATACAGGCCTTTTTTGCTTCTTTTCATCAAGGAAAAGAAGAAGCCCCATTGACAGGATACAGGATGCCAAGCGGTATAGTGATAGAGAAGGAGCAATGCACCTCCGCCATCAAGGGAAAAGGGGTGCGATAAGTGGTGTCACCGCGCATGAAGCATTGATAAAAACGAAGTAAATTGCACGCATCTGTCAGCAGGCATCAGCCTCCGAGACAGAGATATACCAACCGAAAGGGAACGCCTCCGAGATAAGGAGAATAATCCCGAACAGCCAACAAACGCTATGCGGCCATGCTCTCCCGATAAAAATCGGAATCGCCTGTCACATAGTGGAAACCGTTATCGGGCGATGCTTATGGCATCAACTGCGCCTTTCGCTCAATCAGGAAAATTCACACAATCTCTAACTACAGATACACGCTTTGAGGAAGACTTAGGGCAAAATTTCTATTCTTTTTTCCAATCGGTGGCCTTGTGCATCCACCAACAATAGGTGATGCCACCCGGGTGGTGGGCGCAGCTCCAAGGTGTGTTCCCCCGTTGTTGTTTGCAGAAACTGGCCATCCAAATGCCAGTGTACCGGCATATTAGCTTGGCGGTGGGTGGCGGCAAAGAGCACGGAGGAAAGCTGCCCGTCCCAGGTTTTAGGAATTTTGATTTGTGCCGCGCCTGCCGGATAAATCCACTGCATAGGCGGCTCGATGGCAGCATCCATACAGGCCACTGACCAAGGCGGCAATGGGTGGTAATCGGGGTGCAAGGGCTGGTAGTAATAAGCTTGCAAAGGAGGCAACACAAACCAAGTGCGAGCCTGAACCTCCTCGGATTGTGCTACACATTGCTGGTGTACTTGCTCGGTGCCGGCAGGGTTGGTATGGATTTTACGGTGGTAGTGGCAAACGCCCCCCCGCTGCGCGTGTACGGGCACCCAAACGCTGTCTGCGGGGCAAATAGAGGAGGCCAACATACCACTCTGGGTGCAAACGGATAGCTGCCGCATATCGTCCAAGGGCTGGCGAAACCAGGCTCGGCTGCCAGTAGGTAGCAACCGCCTGACGTTGAACAGCAGCGGTGCCGCCATTTTGATGCCCGTCAGCCCGGGGCGGCCTTCTCCATCGGCATTGCCTACCCAAACGGCTAAGGTGTAGTGCGGGTCAACGCTCACCGACCAAGCATCGCGAAAACCGAAGCTGGTGCCCGTTTTCCAAGCGATGCGCCGATTCGATTCAAAAGATTCCCAGTTGCCTTCTTCGTCGGGGCGTTCCAACTGTTCCATAGCGGCTAATGTCGCCCAGGCAGCACCCGCACCCGTGGCGGGCGGTAAGGGCTGTAGGTTGGGCGTGGGAGGCACTGCTGCTGCCAGCAGGTAAGGGGCGCGCCAATCTGCCGGGTTGTACTGACCTTGGTATTGTGGATAATGCCAAAGCATACGCCCCAAACTGCTATACCATCCGGCAACTTCCCACAGGCTCACTTCGCAACCGCCGAGAATAAGGGACAAGCCATAATGCCCGGGCGGGCGGTTGATGTGTTGGAATCCGCCGTTTTTTAGGGCTGCGTGGAAGGGAGCTACCCCGTATTGCTGGAGCAACCTGACAAAAGGGATGTTGAGGGAACGCGCCAAGGCTTCATCGGCAGGCACGGCACCGTTGTAGGCCTTATTGAAATTTTCGGGGCGGAAGCCACCGATGGCTGTGGGAATATCTTCGAGGAGTTGCTGCGGCAGGATCAGCCCTTCTTGAACGGCTAAGTTGTAGAGTATTGGTTTCAACAAACTGCCGGGGCTGCGGGCGGCGTGAATGAGATCCACACCCGGGCTGTGTTCGGGACTCAGGTTGAGCACGTTGCCGACGTAGGCCAAGGTGTGTCCTGTTTCTGTATCCAACACCAGCACGGCCATGTTGTGGATGCCGTTTCCTGCGATTTGCGAGGCGTATTGCTGTACGGTTTGGGTGACCCGTTCCTGCAAGCGGGTGTCGATCGTTGTGACCCATCGGCCTGCGCCACGGGTGGCCACCAATCTATCGAGAAGATGGGGAGCTACCTGGGGCAAGGGCAGGGGAGCTTCTGGAAGCGGCTCATCCTGTGCGAGGGTGCAAGTGGCGGGGTCGAGTACGCCCTTGTCTGCGAGTTTTTGCAGCAATCGGTTGCGTTTGGCTTTCAGTTGTTCCCGGTTTCGGCCCGGGTGGATGAGGGCGGGGCTATTGGGGAGTACTGCCAGTGTAGCTGCTTCACCCCAGGATAGGAGGTGGGGTGGCTTGCCGAAATATCGCCAGCAGGCTGCCTCCAAACCGACGACGTTGCCACCAAAAGGTGCGTGGGAGGCCCAAAGCTGCATGATTTCTGCCTTGGTGTAGCGAACCTCCAAACGCAAGGCCAGCAGTATCTCTATAATCTTTTGGCCAATCGTGCGGGGTGGGTTGCCCTTAGCCATGCGTATGACTTGCATGTTCAGCGTGCTGGCACCACTCACTACGCCACCGTGTGCCACATTTTGGCGGATGGCTCTGGCCAATGCCCACACATCAACACCGGGATGCGACCAAAACCGCTGATCTTCAAAATACTGTACACAGATACGGAAGGGAGCAGGCAAGCTGTCGCCGGGAGGAAATCGCCACTGTCCATCGGAGGCAATTTTGGCGCCCAACAACTGCCCATTGCTATCTTCTATGACGGTTGACACAGCGGCATTGAACAAAGGATTGGGCAAAGAAAACCACCACACCACAAAAAGCACAATCACCCCCACGACCCAACGCGGAAGGCGTTTGAGAAAGGTAAATAAGGCAGATAGGGATCGTCTTTGCATAGGTTTATTTGGGGTTACATTTCTCCCAACAGGCCAAAATACTGGGTTTTTTTACTAAAACATGCTTTTTTTCAAGGAATACGAGGTGGATAGATAAAAAAAGTGGCGGCGTATTAATAAATCCTGTATGTTTGTAGTGATTTATGAAAATCGAGGTCCTGTAAGTTGTACCTGTCTGGAAATTTACCACTGTAGCTTTAGTTCGTTGTACTTTCCCTGTCACTTATTGGTTTATCGCTTTTCCGGCGCGGGTCGGGGTTTCCCATGGAGAATACCCGTGTCGTGTTTATTGTTTTTTTTAACCTTTTTTTGATGAACATTTTTGTTGCCAAATTGAATTTTGCAACCACCGATGAGGGGTTGCAAGCTGCTTTTGAAGCCTTTGGGGAAGTATCTTCTGCCAAGGTAATTACTGATCGCGAAACAGGCCGCTCACGTGGTTTTGGTTTCGTAGAAATGCCAAACGACGACGAGGGACTCGCAGCAATCGAAGCACTGAACGAGACGGAATTAGACGGACGTACAATCGCTGTAAAAGCATCTGAAGACCGCGAAAGACGCGGTGGCGGCGGCGGTGGCTACAACCGTGGCGGTGGCGGCGGTGGCTACAACCGTGGCGGCGGTGGTGGCGGCTACAACCGTGGCGGCGGTGGCGGTGGCTACAACCGTGGCGGCGGTGGCGGTGGCTACAGCAGCGGCGGTGGCGGTGGCTACAATCGCGACCGCTCTAGCAGCTATGATCGCGACCGTTCCAGCAGCTACGACCGCTCACGCAAAGACAGCGGAAGCCGCAGCTACGATCGCTACAGCGACGATGATCGCTACTAGTATTGAATCGCTCATCGCAGGCTAACCCTGTGATGGCTTCAATGATCGAATAAAGAACGCACGGATACTGGGTATTCGTGCGTTTTTTTGTTGGGTGCTCTAAGAAGTTGTCTGATAACGACGATTCGATAACTGGCAGCACCGCTTCCAATAGCTTCTCAGCGCACAAGGTTTTTGATACGCTCCTTGCGTTCGTAGGTTTCTTTGCCTGTTTGGCGTAATACGCCGTAGTGAGTAAGTACCTCCAAGCTGGCGGTTAGTTGTTCGGCAGACAAACCAGGCGAGAAGGTATCCAGATAGGTTTGAGCCAGTGTTTCCTTATCAAAGTGCAGCGGCAGTTTTGAAATGGCAAAAATAACCTTGGCTTCCTGCTCGTCGAAGGACTTTTTCAACTCTGGTACAAAGTCTATCAAAAGCTCCCACTACGTTGTAGATGATTTTTTTGGCAGCATCGTCAAACATCAAAATCCCTACATATTTGTGTGCAAAGCCCAGTAATTTTTCCGTGTCCATACGGGCAATGTTAGCTAATTTGAAGGAGCTAGCATTGTGCTTACCTGCGGAGTTGACCTGCTGGGTAATGCTGCGCTCTTCCTCCGATTCGTCGGGGCGGCGGGCTTCCAACTGCACATTTTCATGGATAAAATCCAAGGTGGTTGGGTCTAACTCCATGCCGCGCTCGGCGAGTACTTCGGTCAAGTAGGCCGCTAAAATCTGTTTTTGATCTGTCATGTTAAAGTGTCTATTTTTGAGTGATGGGGAAAATTTTAACGCCGTTGTAGTAGGCTTCTATCAAGGTGGTCATGTCTTTGTCGGATGAGCTGGCACGACTGACACCCCGTTGTATAGCCCAGAGCAAATCTTTCTTTTTAGCTAGGTTTCTGTAAACACCAGCGGCAAACAACCGGGCAGCTTCGGAGGTGATTTCCTGCGTTGTCCCCAGCGCGAACACGCCTGCTTTACTAATGGCCTTGGCTTGTTCGCTGCTATGGCAAGCATTCAAGAATACTAACTGCAACTGTGGGAAGTCTTGTTTGGTGCGTCGAAACAACTGTTCCAGTTCGTTCGCTGTAAGGATGCGCTTCTCGTTCTTGCTCTCGTTGTGAAAAACTAATCCCGCAGGTGTGCCTTCCTCATAATTTTCCTCTTCACCATGGCCGCAGAAGTGGAGCACGCTAGGCTCGTAATCCTCAACGGCATTATTAAAATCATCCAAGTTGACATGTTCCTTAAGCTTGCATTCTAAAAAATCGCTGTCCTGTAGACGCTTGCTGATTTCAGAATGTTCGTCTTTCCAAGAAACAGTACGATCCGTCGGGTTTGCCTGCAAAAACAACACCGTGTGTGTTCCTTCCTCAAACGACAATGCTGGCACGTCCACTTCGTCCAATCCCATGCGTTCCTTTTCCATCTCGGCCATTAGCTCGGCTGTCTTGCTGTTGGATGGGGTGGTTTGAGGCAGTTGCAGCTTGGCCTGCTCGCGCCGCTCGCGGAACACTTGTAGTTCAGCAATAGGAACGGGGTTGCTATTTTCATCGGGAATATCTGTCCATTTGCCTTCGCGTTTGGCCAATTCTGCCATATTTACCCAGTTTTGCCCATTGTGGCTCACCCATTCTTCCACGGCCTCGCCTTGGAGTTCTTCTAATGTATTGCGGATTTTATCCATCAAGGTCAGGTTCTCGCGGCTACAGATGACGTTCACGTCGTAGGCATGGCTCCCACGCTGGGTGGCGCGCTGCGAATACACCGCTGCAGACTGCCCGTTTTCTTCGAGCGTGATACCGTACAGCCACATATCCTCCGTTTCGGCCAGTGCCTGCGCCTGCACGATGAAGCGTTGTATCACACCTTGGTGCAGAAACTCATGCTGCATAGCAATGCGGAGCATTTGTGGCTTTCTCCTGTTAACATCTTGCTAACGAAGGTTTTTTCTTTTGGCAGCAGCTGGGGCTATGAACTTCCTTCGGCAAAGGTGTACTGCGGTGGTCGTCGCCTTTGGGGGTGGTTTTAGCACAAATGGTAATCCAGCGCATTATCTCAACAGCAGTTCCCGCAGTTCTGCTTCGGAATAGGCGGTTATTTGGCTATTTTTATTGGTTTTGTGCCATTTTCCGCGTCCGTACCCGTAAAGCTGCCCTTTGGGTATCGCGCAGTGTAGAAGAACCCATTGTCGCGGCGGAAAATGGCATACATCTCGTTCATACCAGTTTGGTCAGCAGGATGGCAACACTGCCAAAGTTAGCCCGACCGATGGAACGCCTCAATATAAACCAACCAGTTGAGCACCTGTTGGCCGTCTGCCACTTTTGTTTGGCGGCTATGTCTATATACTCATCCAGCGACAAGGCCTTCATCCGTATTGGTGGTATAGGTATGCGGTGCTGGGCAATATCATCAGCCCAATTTTTATAGCCCAGGCGCCGGGTAATTCGTCCCTTATGGTTTTTTTGATGTAGTGCAGTACATCCTCCAGCCCATTGGCGGGCGCTCTTGTGAGTCAATGCTCAGAAAAGCCAGCGGCTCATACTTTTTTCAATTCCGTCAACAGGATATGATTTCATCCGTTTGGCTTATGCATTTGGTCTTCACCATTGAATAATGCATGTCTGCTACCGCCTGATGGCGATGGGAATGCAGCCAGGCAGTCGAGGGGGGAAGCTTTCGTATTCTGTCTTCCGTTTTCTGCATCTTGCTGTGTGTGCAGGTGCGCTGTTTCTTTAATTCCAAAGCGCTGATAGATCGGCATCAGCCTGCATAAACAGGCGGTGGGTGGCGTGGATAACACCTGCCCAGCAAAGTCCTGCACAGATTGAGTAGGTAAGGGTAGGTATGTGCTTCCTCGCGGGTATTGTTCAGCACCACCCCATTGGTGGATAGGTGATGCTGGCGAAAGGTGTCATAGACTATGCGTCACGAGGCAAAGCTTTTGCCTACGCCTCCATTGCCTACGACAACCTAAACTCCTTGTCTTCATTTGCACTGTGCAAATCTATATCGCGGCGAAAAGCTCTTTAGCAGTGCTAAACAACTGCTACTCATATCAGCAGCCTCCAATTTGGCACTGGGGCAGCGGGTTTTTATTGAGAATGTTGCCCTAAACGCGGCATGTTATCGAGAAGGTAAGCAGAAAATTCTTTCCAACGAGTTACCACTCAAATCTAAATGTACCAGCGATCGTAGCACGCCTTGCGGCACCCATGTCGTGAGTTCATTGCGTGAGTATCCAACACATTTTCGAAAGACTGAATCCCTGCGGTATTTGCAAGTAACGAATAAACCACTACCGCTAATATCAAAAATGTACCAGCGCGGGCAAGGGTGTGAAACCCATTTTTTCAACCCCTTGTTGCCACCACATTCAAATATTGAAGCTTAGGCACAGCGGGAAAAAATCCACCGCCGCCACGTCAATTGCTGTGGCACAAATACCCACCACTTCACCCTCCTCATTGCAACAGTAGGCATTGGGCGCGTGAAACTGCCGAAGTGCTGTCAAATCCGCTTTCTCTTCGAAGACTGCCCGCCAAATAGGGCCAATAACTGCGGGACCATTTGCATACGTTGTTCTTCTTGGAAGTACTAGTGATAAAGGTAGCTTGGCTTTATTTTTTCCGCCACCACACCGAAATAAAAAATCGTTCGCTTGCAAAACAACTCCACCACCCTTAAAAAGGGTAAAGCGCAAAAAGCAAAAGGGTTAGTACCGGGCAGGCCGAAAAACCGATATTGCCGTTCCTGTAATCGTATTGCCAGCTGCGGTAGGACACTGACAGTAGCTGTCATCGAGGCCCTAAGACCCGCCACGAACCACTCGGCGAGCGTTTTCTCTGCGTCGCCCAACAGCCACGGGCGCATAGGTGCTTCGTTGTAGTTGTAGTGCCAATGATCGGCGCACCATTCCCACACATTACCGCTCATATCGTGCAACCCCAGGTTCGTTGGCAGCTTCAGCCCCACGGGCTGGGTGGTGCTGCTGCTGTTGGTATCGTGCCTGAGCCCACTTCTTGTAGTCGGTGGTTGCTCATGTAGGGAGCCCCGGTTGCGCTGGTTGCCACGTGCAGCGTATCTCATCAGCTTCAGCTGGGCAGGCGGTAAGCTAAACTCCGTTTGCGCGCTCAGCCAAGCGCAATACGCCACGGCATCGTGCCAACTGATGCCCACTACGGGGTGGTCAGGATGGTCGAATGGATACCCAAATGTTCGAGGCGCGTGCTGCCCGGTGGCGTCAACAAACGCCTTATACTGGGCGTTGGTGATGGGGGTACGTGCCGCAAAATCGGGCACTTCCACTTGATGGACGGGTTTTTCATCATCATGCCGCTTCGCTGCCCATCAGAAAAGTGCCGCCAGAGATGTGCAGCATATCAGGTAAAGGAATGTCTGTGGTGTTTGGCATGTGCAACATGTAATTAGGGGCAGCGACGTTCGGGCCAAGTGCGTCAGGAGCGTTCACGCGCTGTTATTTGAGTCGCTAATCGAGGCGGAGGTTCCCGCGCATAGCCTGCTACGCAAGGTTCTCCAACGACGAGTAACGGCAAAAGAACGAACTTGGACTGTCCAGACTTAGTTCCCGACGCACTGGCCTACCAGCCGCTGCCCGTTTTCGACGCATTGCCGCCCGGCGCTGGGCGCGAAGGCGGATTGAATCGCATTTCAAAACCGCGCACGCTCGCAAGGTACGTTCTCTGCGACCCTACCGATCATTGTCCGTGCTAGTACCGGCAGTCGAACCGACACGTTATTCGCCATTGGCACATTGCTATGGTAGGACACTTCGGTATTGCTGCTGTCACTTGCCGTTCCGACCCGCCACGAACCACTCGGCGAGCGATGTAGCTCAACCCTTGGGTGCGAAGAACGAAAATTGTATTATGACGGGTGGCTGGATAAAATCCCTCGGGAAGTAGTTTTTAAAAATTTCTGTCCGCTTCTCGGAACAACCCATCACCCATGTGCGGCAGCAAAGCAAAGGGTTAGTGCCGGGCAGGCCGGAAAACCGAGATCGCTGTACCTGAAATCGGCAAGGTAGTCGAAGCGGAAGGACACCTGACAGAAGCTGACATAGTCGCTCCAAGACTCCGCCACGAACCACTGGGAGAGCGTCCTTTTCGCACCCTTTCTCCCCAAGGGCGGCCATTGGTGGGCGTATCAGCAGGCAGTGCTGATTGAACCAATCCCCGTACCAATGATCTGCGCACCACATTCCCACACATTGCCGCTCATATCGTGCAACCCTGTCTGTTGGGCAGCTTTAGCTCCACGGTTAGTAGCGTTGCTAAGCTGGTATCGCACTGCGCCCACTTCTTGTAGCTGATGGCTGTCATGTAGGGAAAGCCCTGACAGTGCTGGCCGCCCCGTGCCAGTCCATTCCGCCTGCTCGGTGGCGATAAGCCAACTGTTTGCTGACCCCAGCTCAAAACGTAATACGCCACGGCATCGTGCCAACTGATGCCCACCATGGGTACTGATGGTCGAATGATACCCAAGTGGTTGAGGCGCGTGCTGCCTTGTGGCCTCCACAAATGCCATATACGGGCGTTCGTCACCGGGTGCGAGCTTAAGTAAAAGTCGGGCAAGTCCACTACAAGCCGACGATCACCTAAACCTGCCTTGGCCGCCTGCAACGGCAGCATTTCGGGTAGGGGGATGGGCATGTGTGTGTATGAGCGCATAAAAGAAACGCAATGGTGAGCGATGTTCGGCTTGTTCTCGTCAATCCGCGCCTATTTATCGATGCTACCGCGCTGGGCGAAGGCGGGATTGAATCCGCACAACCAAAGGCACGCTCGCAAGGGGGACGTTGCCCTTGCGACTCTGGACGGGATTGGTTGAACCCGGCTAGTACCGGGCGAGCCGAAAACCGATGAAGTTGATCCACAAGTCGACATCGGCAGTGGGCGCGGCAGGACACTTGACAGCTGCTGGAATTGCCGAGAGCAACCCGCCACGAACTGTTCCGCGAGCGATCTTTTTCGCGTCCTTTCTTCCCAAGGGCGGCCATTGCGGGCGTATCAGCGGGCAGCGGTTCATGACCGAATCCCCATGCCAATGATCTGCGGCACCCGCCCTACACATTACCGCTCATATCGCAACCCCAGTTCGTTGGGCAGCCATGCCCCACGGGTTGGGTGGTGCCATTGCTGTTGGTGTTGTACCAGCTCTACCTCTTGCAGGCGGTGCGCCGCCTGCATAGGGAAGCCCTGACCAGGCTACCGCCCCGCGCAGCGGGATTCATCGCTTCGCCCGGCAGGCTATTGGTGGCCAAATCCGTTTGCTGACCCAGCCAGCGCATGCCACGGCATCGTGCCAACTGATGCCGACCACGGGTGTTCGGGGTGTTCGGGGTGGTAGAATGGATACCCATGTTCGAGGCGTAATGTCCCTTGGCCGCCACAAACGCCATACTGGGCGTTCGTCACCGGGTACGCGCTAAGTAAAAGTCGGGCAAGTCCACTACAAGCCGACGATCACTAATGAACTCGCCTTGCCGAACGGGCGCACTGCAGAGGGGATGGTAGCACAGGCACAAAAGCAATATTGAGTATACGTTCGGTTGCCCTACCAGCCGCTGCCCGTTTTCGACGTATTTGCCCCCGCGCTGGGCGCGAAGGCGGGATTGAACTCGTACTAACCACGGCACGTCGTGCAGCAAGACAGCCTGGCGACTTGGCTGGGATTGGTTGTCCGTGCTAGTACCGGGCAGGCCGAAAGCCGATATTGTTGTTCCTGTTATCGGCATTGTTGTTGTTGCGGTAGGACACTTGACAGTTGTTGTCATTGTTGTTCCAAGACCCGCCACGAACCACGCGGCGAGCGATGTAGCTCAACCCCTTGGGCGCGAAGATAACGAAAAATTGTATTTCGTTGTTACCGGTCCGTGGCGAATATGACCAGCCATACGTTCAGTTGGTCTTCTAGGGTTTGGGGCGGTAGGCATCCTTCGCGCAGCAGGTTATCCCTGAGGTGGCGGCGGTAGCGTTTCGTTTTTCCTTTGCGCACGTACTTGTAATCGGGAAACACGGTAAAACCCAAGAACGGGATGCCTTTGGCTGTCTGGTGGATGTGGGTTTTGCTGGGGTGGAGCAACAGCCGCATGGATGCCAGATATTCGGTGAGTGCTGCCTTCCAGTCCCACATTTGCTGCTTATCGTTCCCCATCAGCACGAAATCATCCACGTAGCGGATGCGCTATAAGCACGCGCAGTTCTTCTTTGATGAAGCATCCATCCTGTTCAGATAGACATTGCCCAAAACTGGCTGGTCAGGTTGCCGGATGGGCAACTCCGGCGCCTGCGGGGTGTATGGCGTAAAAATATCATCGCCGGGGAAGTAGGCGATGTGTTCCTCTTGTTCGTTAGAATTGTCAATGATGCGTTCGATGAGCCAATTCGTATCCTCACATTTTATCTTGCGGCGGATTTCGCGTTTCAATATCTCGTGGTCAATGCTCGGGAAAAACTTGCAGATGTCGCACTTTAGCACATAAGGGAATTGTTTGGCATACATCTGGTAGCGGCTTATAGCCTTGTGCGTACCTTTGCCCTTCCGATTAGCGTAACTGTCGAAAATGAAAGTAGGTTCAATCAGTGGCACCATCACATTGCACAGCGCGTGGTGTACGACCCTGTCGCGGTACGGTGCCGCGCTGATAAGTCGTTCCTTGGGGTCGTAAATGTGGAATGCGCGATAGGCGCCTGGCACATACTGCTTGTGTGACAATTCTTCTGAAAGGCAGAGCAGGTTTTCGTCCAACCGAAGGTGGAACCCAGCTACATCCGAATGGTATCTCTTTCCTTTTCGTGCTAGTTTTTCCGCTAGGAGTAGATTGTCAAATGCACCTATTTTTTCATATAAACGACCAAATCTTTTCATACCTATGGATTCCGATAAAAATACGATTGTGCAAAAAAGCTACGACCTGTTAAAAGAGACTGTGTTGACGGCCAACGGCTTCCCCCGTAGCCAAAAATTCACCCTCGGCGATAGGTTGCAAAACCAAGCCACCGACCTGATGGACAACTACATCCGCGCCCTGTACGCCCCTCGCGAAGCCAAGCGGGCACTCCTCGATGAGGCCAATATTCAACTCGAAATATTACGCCACTACTACCGCCTCGCCTACGATTTGGGGTTGTACAACAGCGTGCGCTACAAACACTTCGCAGAAATCATCCAACATATAGGCCGTATGACGGGTGGCTGGATAAAATCACTCGGGAAGTAGTTTTTTTAAAAAAATCGTCCGCTTCGCGGAATACAACCCCACCACCCATAAAAAAGGGTAAAAGGGTAAAAAAGCAAAAGGGTTAGTACCGGGCAGGCCGAAAACCGACATCGATGAACCTGTAATCGGCAATGGCTGTCGTGCGGTAGGACACTTGACAGTAGTAGTCATTGAAGTACCAAGACCCGCCACGAACCACTCGGCGAGCGTTTTCTTCGGCGGTGCCCAACAGCCAGGGTGCCATTGATTGGCGTATCTTTCGGCATGGGTTCGTTTCCAAACTCACCGTGCCAGTGGTCGGCGCACCATTCCCATACATTGCCGCTCATATCGTGCAGCCCCAGTTCGTTGGCGGGTTTTAGCCCTACGGGCTGGGTGATCCTTGCTGTTGGTATCGTACCAGCCCACTTCTTGCAGCCGGTGGCTGCCTGCGTAGGGAAAGCCTGGCTTGCGCTGGCCGCCGCGTGCGGTGTATTCCCATTCCGCCTCGCTGGGCAAGCGGTAGGTATGGCCTGTTTGTGCACTCAGCCAAGCGCAGTACGCCACGGCATCGTGCCAACTGATGCCTACCACGGGTGGTCGGGGTGGTGCGCAGTACCCAACATCCGATAATGCTCATTTGAGCCAGTATGGATATTGTAATTACTCTCCTCCTCCATCCATTCTGGCGCGTGCTGCCCGGTGGCCGCCACAAACGCCATATACTGGGCGTTGGTCAGGGGTGTACGGGCTAGGTAGAAGTCGGGCAGATGGACTTTCAGTGCGCCATCGCTGCCGAGCGATGCCCGGCCGCCGGGGATGTGCAGCATATCGGGGAGGGGGATGTTGTATGGATTATGGGACATATTTAGCTGTTGCTTTTGGCGGCTTTTATTAGAGGTTAAGTACGGGGAATTTGTATAGGGATTCAAATAAGATTTTTACGTTAGGCAAGGAAAGGTTCTTTTGCTTAGCCGTAGCTAAGCAAAATGGTTCTTTGACGCGGTATGGCGTAAAAAGATATTTGAAGCGCACCAAAATTCTCCTGCATTACCTCTATTTTACTGCAATGATACGTTAAAAACGTGAATGGTGTATAGGCCGAACGAGGAAAGCCGCACCGCCTGCGAAGCCTTTCTCAATACGCTTACGAAGCCTCCGGGATTCGTAGCGTATCATACGAGGTACATTATTCCATCATTCACGCTTCAATAACAAGACCGCAGTTATCAGACGACCCCCAAAAAAAATCACCCCCACCAGACCAATCTTTGCCGCGTGCGCCATGGCCTGCTCATAGTCCTGCACCAAGAGGCAGGGCACATGGTGAATGGTCTGCAAAAGCGATTGTACCTTTTTGCGCGTGGCTTGCTGTGTACATCCCGAATATAAACGGCCTTGATCCTGCCCGGAAATTCTTGGCACACCGCCCTGTAAATATCCGCGTCTTTTTCGCCGCTATCGCCGATCAGCACAAAAGGTAGGGCGGGGTAGAGGTGCAGGATGCGCACGATTTGTTCATGCTTGTGGCCGCGATAGTGGAGAGGGCGTTCCTCGTAGGGCAGCCCAAAATCGCGCAGCAAGATGGGGCCACGAGGCAGGTGGTTGAGGTCTAAAAAGTCCTCCAATAAATCATAGAGATTGGGGGCTATTGGACACATAAAAAAAAGGGTTGTAGCCATCCCCCTCTGGCCCACGGCGTAGCGCCTGAAAAAAATCTGCTACCGAGGTGAACGCTTGGCGTGAAAAGGCATTCTTTACGATAGTCAAGTAAATCATCCGCCATTTCAACCAACTGGTGACGTAGGTTTTTAGGATGGTATCGTCAATATCGCTGATGATGCCGAAGCCGCTTTTTTCGCCGGGAATGAGCACTTCCGCCTCCTGCTGGAGGTAAACTTCTTGGTCGCGTACACGCAGCAAGGCTACCTGCGCATACTGCCAAAACGGAGGATGGTCGGGCGGTGGTGGTAGCGGTGTCGATAAATGAGCATCGATTTTGAAATAACCTTCGGTATTGGTCGTCACCTCGAAGGTCTCATTGGCGAAGGATACCCGCAGTTGTGCTCGATTGATTTCATGCGAGTTGAAGCGCTTGATGGTATTGCCGAGGTTCGTCCAAGTGCTGTCCTTTTCGGCTTTTCTTAGGAATGGGTCGCGCATGACCCTGCCACTCAAAAACAGGAAGTTGCTGCCGCCAAATCCTCGGTAAGCGTGAATGGAAAACGGCCCGCGCAGCTCGTGGCGAAAGAGGGAGCGCCAACGATCCCAGCGAGCCCCCCCAAGCGGATTGCCCAATGCTGTCGTTTCCCCTTTCGCATACAAATGGATTAAGCTCCGAAAATCGCGTCCACAAAGGCGCGTTTGTTGAAAATCTGCAACTGCTCAATGCCCTCACCTACCCCAATGTATTTGATGGGGATGCTGAACTGGTCGGAGATTCCGATGGCTACACCGCCCTTGGCCGTGCCGTCCAATTTAGTGATGGCCAAGGCCGACACCTCCGTCGCTTTGGTGAAGTGGGTAGCTTGTTCCACCGCATTTTGCCCCGTCGTCGCATCCAGCACCAAAAGCACCTCGTGGGGGGCGTCTGGCATACTCTTGCTGACGGAGTTCCTGATTTTGGTCAGCTCCTGCATCAGGTTGTATTTGGTGTGCAGGCGACCCGCCGTATCAATGATGGCCACGTCGCATTGGTGTTCCATGGCGTATTTGACGGTCTCGAAGGCCACGGCGGCGGGGTCGGTATTCATACCCTTGCTATAGAAATCGCAGCCCACCCGGTCGGCCCAAATCTTGAGTTGGTCCACCGCAGCGGCGCGGAAGGTGTCGCCGGCACCCAGCACTACTTTCAGCCCTTGCTGCTTGTATTGGTTGGCCAGCTTGCCAATGGTGGTCGTCTTGCCCACCCCATTCACCCCTACCACCATGATGATGGCCGGACGCGCAGCAGACGGCAGGCTGTAGCCTTCCAAGTCATTCGTGTTGTTTTCCGCCAGCAATTGCACAATCTCGTCCCGCAGGATTTCATTGAGTTCGGCGGTGTTCAGGTATTTATCCCGCGCCACCCGCGCCTCGATGCGTTCAATGATTTTTACCGTCGTATCCAACCCCACATCCGAAGAAATAAGGATGTTTTCCAGCTCATCCAGCACCTCCTCATCCACGGTAGCCTTACCAGCCACGGCCTTGCTAATCTTATCAAGGAAGGAGCTTTTGGTCTTCTCCATCCCCTTGTCGAGGTCTTCTTTTTTCTCTTTATTGAAAAACTTGGAAAAAAAAATCATGTAGTGTTTTGTTTTAATAAATGCTTGTCATTTGGCCAATTAGGGCATCATAACACGCATATTAACATCCGGCATCCGGCAGGGTTGAATCGGCCACAAGATAATCAAGTTGTTTGTTTGGGGATATACTTTTTTGATAAACTTGTTGAGGATGTTTTTTATTAGGGGGCGCCCTCGTACCGGCAGAGCCGGATACGAGGTCAGGCTGTCCATGGCTTCGGCCCCGATTCCGGCAAGCCTCCACGGGGCTGGCACCCCAAAGGGCTGCCACCATTCCCATCCTTCGCCCGAAAGAATTGTAATATTTATAGCAAAAATTCGACTAATCGTCTAACAAATTACCTTTCTTCCTCTACAAACTTATACATTGCCATGCAAAACCAGATTCATACCATGATAAAACCAACTTGGGCCTTCTGTGCCCCTTTCTGTTTATCTATCTTGTTCGCTACGGGCTTGCTGGCTCAGGGCATAACCACGGAATCCGTCCTCTTAAACGGCATCCGCGCACGCCATTTGGGGCCTGCTGTCATGAGCGGACGTATTAGTACGATGGCCGTCCACCCCAATGATGCCAACACCATTTATATCGGTGCTGCAGGTGGGGGTGTTTGGAAAACAGTTTCCGGCGGTATGTCCATAAGACCCATTTTTGATGACTTTACCCAGTCCATTGGCAAGATAGCCATTGCGCCCTCCGAACCTGAAACCGTGTATGTAGGAACTGGAGAACCTTGGCCTCGCAACAGCGTTTCGGTGGGTACCGGCATGTATAAAAGCAAAAACGGGGGCACCACCTGGGAAGCTATCGGCTTGGACCAGACCGAGCGCATCTCCGATATCATTGTGCATCCCACCGACCCCAACACCCTGTATGTGGCAGCATTGGGGCATCTTTGGAACGCCAACAAAGAACGGGGCGTATTCAAGTCCACGGACGGCGGCAAAACGTGGAACAACATTTTCTACATAGACGAAAACACAGGTGCTTCCGATTTGGATTTCGATCCCCGCAACCCGGAAGTAGTTTACGCCGTGATGTGGAGTTTTCGCCGCTACCCCTGGTCTTTCGATTCCGGTTTCACGGGGAAAAGTGGTGTCTATAAATCCACCGATGGCGGCGCAACCTGGCAGCCTATCCACAATGGCCTGCCGGATGAAACCCTTGGTCGTATGGCTATTGGGGTAGCTCCTTCCAATGGCGATGTTGTCTATTTATCCGTCGAGTGCAAGAGCGTGGACAAACGCGGCCTCTACCTAAGTACCGATGCCGGTGCCAACTGGAAGCGAGTCAGCACAGACTTCAATACCACCGTCCGTCCTTTCTATTTTAGCAACTTAACGGTTGATCCCCACAACGACAGCATCGTCATGAAGTGCGGCCTGAACGCTATTGTCAGCGAGGATAGGGGGCACGTATTCAGAAGCGTAGGCTCTAATGTGCACTCCGATATTCACGATATTTGGATTGACCCCAACAATACGCAGCACGTTCTTTTAGCTACCGATGGTGGGGTGTATGAAAGCACCGACCGGGGCTACACCGCTCGCATGTGGATGAACTTGCCCGTGTCCCAGTTTTATCACGTAAGCGTGGACGATGCCATACCATTCAACGTCTATGGCGGTTTGCAGGACAATGGCTCGTGGATGGGGCCTTCGCGCAAGGCAGGTGGCGTGGAAAACAAGGATTGGACGAATGTGATGGGAGGTGATGGCTTTTTCGTGTTCCGGCACAAAAAGAAGGCACATATTCTGTTTGCAGAAAGCCAAGGCGGTATGTTGGCACGTTACAACACCGAAACGGGCCAGTCGCAGTACATCACGCCTTACCGCAAAGGAGACGAGGAAAAATTGCGCTTCAATTGGAACTCCCCTATTTTGCAAAGCCCTACCGATGACGAGCGTATGTATTTTGCATCTCAATACCTGTACCGTACCACGGATATGGGCGAAAGTTGGGATCGCATCTCCCCCGATTTGACGACCGATGATGACGCGAAACAGGAACAATACCGCTCTGGTGGTTTGAGTATCGATAATTCAGGGGCAGAAAATCACTGTACTATTTATACCATGGCAGAGTCGCCTAAAGATGCCAACATCCTGTGGGTAGGTACCGATGATGGCAACTTGCAAGTCACATCGAATGGTGGCCAAAACTGGACGAACGTAGTCGCCAACATATCTGGCCTGCCCGCTCACACCTGGGTGACGTTCGTTGAAGCCAGCCCGCATGATGCGCAAACAGCTTATGTTACTTTCGATGGGCATCGCACGGGCGATATGCAGACTTATTTGTATCAAACCACCGATTTGGGCAAAACATGGACGCGCCTCGCCAGCTCAGATGTGGAAGGATATGCACTGTGTGTGAGACAAGACCAGCAACAACCTTCCTTGCTGTACCTCGGTACCGAGTTCGGTTTGTATGTATCCTTGGATGCGGGTACTTCTTGGGCGCGATTTACCAACAATATGCCAAAGGTAGGCGTGCGCCACATCGTCATCCATCCGCGCGACAACGCTTTGGTGATGGCTACACATGGGCGTGGTATTATTGTATTGGACGATTTGTCGCCCTTGCAACAGTTGGGCAGCGACATCGTTGGTGCTAAGGTGGCCTTCCTGCGTACGCAGCCTACGTTGCTCAAAGACCCGGGGGCCGGTGGTGGCTGGTTTGGAGGCGCCGGCAACTTTAGCGCAGAGAATCCGGGGCGTATGGCACAGGTCATTTACTACAACCCCAAACGACATACTTTTGGGAAGATGTACTTTGAAATTTGGAAAGACGGCAAAATGGTAAGGGAGATTCCCGCTGGCAAGGCAGCCGGCATCAATGTAGTGGATATGCCCACCAGCTTGCCCCA
>JAWKLL010000059.1:0-20014 GCA_041392765.1 Saprospiraceae bacterium | reverse complement strand
CAATTGTTCAGCAGTATATGAGCGATAAGCAGGCGGAGCAGTACGCTAGCGTCAAGACGGACGGTGCGGCTTTCCTCAAGGAGAATGCCCAGCGTGCAGGTGTGACGACTACGGCCAGTGGTTTGCAATACGAAGTGTTGGCTCCTGGAAGTGGTGCTAAACCTACTCCCGCCGATAAAGTAACGGTACACTACCACGGCACTATTATTGATGGCACTGTATTCGATAGCTCTGTGCAGCGCAATAGCCCCGCTACCTTTGGCGTAACTCAAGTTATTCAAGGTTGGGTAGAAGGTTTGCAGTTGATGTCGATGGGGGCTAAGTACAAATTCTTTATCCCTTACGACCTCGCTTATGGTGAAAGAGGTGCAGGGCCTAAGATTCCACCTTTTTCCACCCTCATTTTTGAAGTGGAATTGTTGAAGATCAATTAATCCACCTACATAGGGGCTGTATTCCAAGTATTGTTTTCAAGGAGTGAAGAATCACCCTGCCAAAATGCTTGATACAGCCCCTATTTTATTTTACTCCCATGCTTGGCGGTTTATTTCACTATTTTCAAAAAAATGACCGTTTAGGATGGGCTTTATTATTGCTGCTTGTCTCTGGGCTACTTATCTGGCTGACAAAAGACTTCCCGTTTTATTGGGATAACGTGGTGCAGCTATCGGTGCCAGCCAATTGGTTTTATCAACACCGTTTTGCAACGCTATTATTGCCAGATGCCATCACTACGGGGCATCCGCCCTTGGGCGGAATGTATTTAGCAGGCGTGTGGATGCTGTTGGGGCGTTCTCTTTGGATTAGCCATTTGGCAATGTGGCCATTTGTTTTTGGTTTGTTATATCAACTCAAGCGGCTTGCAGATCACCTTAAAATAGAACCGCTTTCGCTAAAAGGTTGGTTACTCGCTTTTGTGTACTTGGATGCGACTTTCTTGTCACAATTATCACTAATCACTTTTGATGTCATTCACCTTTTTGCGCTTTTCTGGAGTGTAAACGCCTTATTGTCTGGCCGTAGGGACTGGCTGTATCTTTCCTTTAGTTTGTTGTTGCTTATCAGCTTGCGCGGTGCTATATCTGGTGCGGGTTTGGTGCTTTTTTATGCGGCTTATCGGTATGGGGTGGAGCGGCAACCGTTTAGGCTGGCCGATTACCGATACTTTTTGCCGGGTGCTGGCTTGTTGTTAGCTTTTTTGGTGTATTTCAGTTGGAGCAAAGGGTGGATAGTCCATAATACGACCTCGCAGAACTGGACGGATGCAGGCACTTTTGCTGATGCGAAAGGGATACTCAAAAATACAGCCTTATTTATTTGGCGGTGGATAGATTTTGGCCGGATATGCTGGGTCATCGTGGGGATATTGGCAATGGGGCATATTGTTCGGCGGTGGTCATCGTTGTCAACGGCACTTCAAGTGCTTTTTTTGATGGGATTATCCCAATTGTTGGTCTTTTTTCCGTTGATTGTTATTTATCAAAACCCTTTTGGGCATCGGTATCTCTTGCCGTTGTTGATTCCTTTTTGTTGGTTTAGTGTGTATTGGGTTTGGCACTATGCCCGACATCGGCAGTTGATATTGCTGGGTGCGTGGGTGGTGTTGCTGAGTGGTCATTTTTGGCGTTACCCGCTACAAGTGAGCCAGGGATGGGACTCGACTACGCTGCATTGGCATTATTTTTACACATCGGAAAAAATACATGGTTGGTTAGCAGAGAACGATGTTCCACTTTCAGAGGTGACCACTTTTTTCCCGCTTTACAGCCCTCGATCACTTACCCATATTGAAAAAGATACTACTGATTTTCGTTCTTACCCTTGTGACCCTTGCCGATATGCTATTTTTTCAAATGCCTTCAATGAGCCGGATGATGTCATAGCCGATTTTTATGGACATGAGCAGAAATGGAAGCCCGTGGTGACCTACTCGCGTGGCGGTATTTACACGACCCTTTTTGAACGGCTTAGCGAAAAAGAAAGTGAATAATGACGGAAGCTATCAGCACCTAGTATGGGAAAAAAATAGATTCAGAATTTTCATAGTCAAAGAAATCGGATAAAACGCTTTAAATGAACCGCTTATTCATCCGATTATCTTTGACAAATTCTGAATTTATTTTTTTCTTATCCCTTAGTAATTAAACCCATTGTAAGAAAGGAAGTCTATATGACGTTAACCCTTAGTCCGTTAACCTCACACTTCCTTTCTTATGATACTTACACCTCCTCCCAACTGTGCCACTGGGACGCTGATGCCCTACGTTCCCTCGGCGGATGCTCCTTGGGATAAGACAAGGGTGCAGCACCTCTATCGCCGATTTGGTTTCGGTGCTTCGGAAACGACTATTGCTGATGCGTTGGACAGCACGCCCGAGTTGGTTCTCAACAACCTGCTACAAGCCGCTGCCCAAGCGCCTAATCTACCTGCTCCTTTATGGCAAAACTGGGTTATTGATGATTATGGCGATTTCGGCGCAGAAAGTTTCGAGCAATTTGTGGATTACACCCGTCAGTGGGTAACCGCTATGTTGACGCAGGGCTATAAAGAAAAAATTACCCTGTTTTGGCATAACCACTTCGTGACTCGATTCGAGGATTATTTTTGCCCCTCCTGGTTGTTTACTTACCATCAATTGCTGCAAACCTATGCTTTGGGCAATTTTAGGCAGTTTGTTTATGAAATGGGCAAAACGCCTGCCATGCTCGTTTTCCTGAATGGTGTACAAAACACCCGTTTCCAGCCTAATGAGAACTACGCCCGCGAGTTGTTCGAACTTTTTACACTCGGCCAAGACAACGGCTATACCCAACAGGACATTGTGGAGGCAGCCCGCGCTTTGACGGGATGGAATGGTTTTAGCACCGCCTGCGCACCCATCACTTTTGTTCCTTTGCTACACGATACAGGGAGCAAAACCATTTTTGGCCAAACAGGTAACTGGGGTTACGATGAATTGCATGAAATCCTCTTCACGCAACGCGCCAACGAGATTGCTACCTTCATCTGTACAAAAATATACCGACACTTTGTCCATCCAACAATAGATGATACCATCGTAGCGGGTTTGGCACAGACCCTCCGCGATAACGACTGGGAATTAGCCCCTGTTTTTGAGCAGCTTTTCCGCAGTGAGCACTTCTTTGACGAGTACGTCGTTGGCACACAAATCAAATCGCCCATCGACCTCTTGGTGGGCACCATCATAGAAACCGAAATAGATACGAACGAGGATATCCTCAACTATGTAGTCTATGGCGGTTATCAATTGGATCAGGGTTTGTTCAATCCCATAGACGTGGCTGGATGGACGGGCGACAGAGCTTGGGTCAACACCAGTACGCTCACGGGGCGCTGGCAGGCTTCCGACTTCTTTCTTTATACCATTTTTGGTACAATGCCTGAAAAATTCACCGCATTCGTACAAGCATTAGTACCTCCTGATACTACCGATCCTGCACTCGCTGCGCGTGCAATCGTCGATTTCCTGACGCCTAAAGGCTTGGATAGTGACGAAGCTTACGAACTGGCCACCACGGTTTTCAAATGGGAAGTACCGCAAAACTACTATGATGACCTCCAGTGGAATCTTTATTGGGATACCGTACCTGCCCAAGTAGGGTTGTTGATGCGTCATATTTCCCGTTTACCTGAATTTCAACTTTCATAAATACCCCGCCCATGTGTAACCATCATTCCAAGAAGCAGCCACAGCGCGGTATTTCCCTGTCGCACGGCAAAGCGCACCAACAAGATCATGCCAATTGGAGCCGCCGCACCTTTCTTCGCCAGATAGGATTGGCAGGCACCGCTACCTTTTTATTGGGGCGTACCCCATTGGCCGCCATATGTAGCTCTCCCCTAGCGATGGCACTTTCCACTACCAATGAAGACCGCATTTTGGTACTAATTCGCCTAAAGGGAGGCAACGACGGGTTGAATACGATTGTACCAATTTATGATTACGGCACCTATCAATCGGTGCGCAATACGATAGCTATTCCCCAAAATGAGCTTATCAACTTATCGCAGGAGTTAGCGATGCCCAATACCATGTCGGCGCTGCAAACGCTCTGGCAAGACGGCCAAATGAAAGTGGTGAACAATGGTGGGTATGAAGACCACAGCCTGTCGGCCTCGCTCCACGGACATTTGGTCAACGGCTTCCGATGCCATGAGTCGATACCGCTGGTTGGGGCGGCTGCTGGAGCAGCAATACCCTGATTATCTAACGAATCCCCCCACCGTTCCTCCTGCTATCCAGATGGGCAGCGATAATTTTTATATATTCAACAACTCGGATGAGTTTGATATATAAACAGCAACGTGGCCAGCCTGAGCAACTTCTACGAAATAAAGACCGGCCAATCGTACGACCCTTTAGCTACAGTTCGAGTAAGCCACTATGGCGACTCCTTAGCTCAGCTCGCAGCGTGGTCACCGTAACACATTTCGCTACGCAGGTGGTAGCCAATGCCTGGGCTGATAATGGATCGAATAAAGGTGGAATACGACACCAATGGGTTGGCTTACCAATTAGCCTTAGTAGCACGCCTCATACGGGGTGGTTTAGCACGCCACGCTTATACATGGTGGTACACGATGGTTTCGACACCCATGCCAACCAATCAGACAATCATCCGCAACTCATACAACAACTGTCGCGAGCTGTACAAAATATCAATGAGGATTTGGCCAATGATGGCGATGGCGAACGCACCTTGTCGATGACCTTTTCGGAATTTGGCCGCCGCATAGAGCAAAATGCCTCCGGCGGCACCGACCACGGCACAGCAGCACCGCTTTTCTTGTTTGGGGAGGGCTTGAATGGCAACGGTTTATTAGGGAGGGCTACCCGACCTATGATGACAATGGCAACCTGAGGCAATAACCGATATCTTTGCGGCAAATATATGCCACCTTACTGGAGCAATGGCTGTGCATTGATGGTGCCTTGGTGGACGATGTAATGGGCGAAACCTATGAGCGACTGTCCGATTTAGGGCTTACTTGTGCGCCTGTCAGCAGTTGGTCGCCTCAGGGAATAGCCCAAGCGGATATGCAGGCTTATTACCATTCGCCATTCCATATCCAGTACGAGTTACCCACCGCAAGCCCTGTGGATATAACGTTGTATAATATGTTGGGACAACCCATGAAACAGGTTTTCAACGGTTATCAACCCAGTGGTTCACACCAGCAGCAGTTACCTTTATCCGATACATTGATGGCCTCGGGTGTTTATATTCGCAATTCATGCGAGGGCAATCAGCAGTACTCGCGTCCTATCCGATTGACGCGGGGTAAAACAAGTAACTACTTAGGTAGTGTTACTGAGCTAAAAGAAGATTTTTTCGACTGACAAAGCTCATTTGAGGAGTCATGTCGTGCTGAGCCGACATGGCGACGAGAATAGCTGCCGTCAGGTGGAAAAAGGGCTTTTTTAGTCGGAATTTGGTACTACCTAAGTAGTTACAAAAACAAAGCCCTTGGCGATGTGTTCGGCGGGAATGATGGATAAAACTGAATTCTGCAGTCGGTCTCGGCGCTGCCAAGAGGCTAAATGAAGTTTTTATTCCAACACCACGGTTCTTAACCACGAACGCCGAAGGCAGCACCGCAGGTAAATTCAGCCGAGAAGCGACCACGAAGTAGCGGCGAAGCCCATCCCTTGAAAAGCAGGAAGCACTTTGGAATATTTTGTCTTGCTTTCAAAACCACCACAATAACACCCAACTTACTCTAATTCCAATAATATAACGAAAGCCAGCCTCGGTCAAGACACCGAGGTCGCGCTATCTCACTCGTAGCCCACCCTGGCTGAGGTTATGGGCGACACCCGGCACTCTATCGCTCACGGGGGCGGTTTGGGTGGTTCAGCGGTTTTGTGGGGGATGGTTTTTAAAATAGTCGTGTTATTGCTTTTTGACTAAGGAACTACGGAAAAGATGCTATCCGATATAATCGTTTACAATTGTTTATCAACGAATAAGCCCTCATTGTCTATATTCGATGATACTACAACAATGGCATTGATTATTTGTACTCCCGCGAAATGCCTTGCATAATTTTGGGGCATAAAAAATGAGTCGATACATTGTGTGCTTTGCATGGATAGCTTGACTTATTCTGATCGCGTCGCTTAGGCATGACACCGCCCCAAAAACAGCTTCTGCATTGATTTGGATGGATATAGGCTGTAGATATAAGCGTGTTTATGCGCAATGCGTGAAATGAGTTCGCTGTAATTGAAAAAAATAAGATAAAAAAACAAATAAATGCAGGCAGTTCGATATGCTGAAAAAATTAGAAACTTGGTTGGAAAAGGCGAGACCAGTCAAGCAATCAGCGAATTAAGCCAGTTAGCAAACAGCAGTGCTTGGCTTCACGGAGTAATTTTGCAATCGGCAAGATTTAGTAACATCAATCGGCAACTTTTACTTGGACTTGTTCCTTTTGAAACCGCAACAATCGAACTGAATAAAATAAACAATGCAATTCTTGAAATTACAAAAGAAATCGAGACTAATACATCAAAAGATTTTAGTATTGCTATTAATGAATTTGAGAATAGAACGCCCAAAGAGCAGTTAAAGGATGTTGTAGAAATAGTATACTCTGTTGCGAACGATATTCTCTACGAAAACCAAACTATACTAACTCAAATATTTGGGCAAAGTGCAAGTAAATTGGAGATTGCCAATCGAATGACCGAGGTTTTTCATCAACAAAAAAGCAGAGGGAGTTTTAGTCGCTGGATTACTTATTTAGAGGAAACAGCCAAAAACAATAAAAACCAAAACGAGATTAAACAAGAAGCAAAGAATTTGGCTTTGGTTTTGGATGATTTGCACAAATTGCTTTATTCTTATATCCCTAACTTTAACCCTGAGAAATTGAAAGGTGATTTAGAGTTTAGAATTGACACTAAATTTATCATGTCTCGTCTTTTCGATTTTGAAGATGCCGAAGCAAAAGAAATAGTGCATTCATATCTTGAACGGTTTAGGTTAATAACGCAAAAAATTGGTGCAATTGCTGAACGAGTTAACCTAATTGTTGAAGAAGAAAAAATAGTCTCAATAAAGTCCTCAAATTCTGAACTCTATGAAACGGCACATGAAATTTTCAAACCTTTCAAAATATTGGACAGCCAGATAATTACATTGATAAAAAACAATAAACTGAATAGAGAAGAATTTAACAGGTATTTCAATTTGACAAATCAAATTCATTCTGAAATATTAGAAATTAGGGAATTGAAAAGAAATCGTTGGCTCAACAATAGCAGTAGTGCAGAAATCAATAGTAGAAGATTTATAGACGAAACTTACAACAGTCTAACTATTGAAAAACTACTTTTTACAAAGGAAAAACTTCAATCTTACAAATCAGAAATAAAATGGGTTATATTAAGAGACAAGTTTATGTTAATAACCGCTGGAATTTGCCTTGCATTTTTTGTTCTGTTCAAGAGTTGCAACCCATAATAAAACAGCGAACAAAGGCTTTACGAAAATGCTGCCCAAATGCCCACGCACAAAGCCAACGCAGGGCGGCACATTCGTAAAGCCAAATGCTACCCGCACATTTCTTTTGCCGCAGGCGCAACACAAAAGAAACGACCGGTAGCTTTATCGTTGAACAAACCTCCTACAAATTCCGCTCTTAATACACTGAATATCATTGTTTTAAGTTTTTAGTAGCCCTATTTTTGGCGAAATTTTTTCACCAAAACAAAGGGTTATGAAAACGAAAGAAGGGTATGTCAATGATCTGCGAATGGATGGTATTGCGTAACTTTAGTGCGGCCACGGTGAGTGTTTATACAGGAGGTACAGAAACTTGCGGCAAGGGTGTCAGTAGGCGCAGGTAGCCCAAATAGAAGGTAAAAAATCCAAAAGTGGGATTAAAAACCATGTAAAACCTGTAACTTGCCCTAAATCACCACGCTGCCGCAGGAGCAAAAAAGCGATGTTCCCTTATAGCCGAAAGTGGGTAGCCTTAGCGGTCGGTTCATCAAGGGAACTGTCTGCGCCAGACAATCCGGTCGTCCCGATAGCTATCGGGAACGGTTCGTGGGGTTGGCGCAGACAGTCCTTAGAGTTGCAACCAATGCTAAAAAGACAGACGACACAACAAGACAATGACTGAAAATGGAATCGGACATACAGACCATATCAACCAAGCGGACAGACAAAAGAGCTGACCGTGTTTTATGTGCAGACAAGTGACATTAGAAAAAGAAAAATCCGACCCTTCGCATTTTTAAAATTTCTTTTAGCCAGCAGCACAAACGACACATTGGGTTTTGCCCCGACACACAAGCCGACCCTTCGCAAAAACCAAAAGAGCCGTTTTTTCAAACACTTAACTAGATTTGAGTATGAATACAGAAGAATATAGAACATTTATTCCACCCAAAGTCTGATAAGTATCAATTGCTCAGACATTTAAAGCAAGAAGATGATTTACAAAA
Source organism: Saprospiraceae bacterium (assembly GCA_041392765.1). Taxonomy (GTDB): domain Bacteria; phylum Bacteroidota; class Bacteroidia; order Chitinophagales; family Saprospiraceae; genus Lewinella. The sequence continues at coordinate 11,534 of JAWKLL010000059.1, read as the reverse complement.
ATTAAAAAAATTTATAAAAACATTTCTAATCACCCATTTGTAGCAAATCCGCATTTAAGAGCAATCTAATAGCAAAAAAATATTCAGATATCAGGAGACAGAAAAACGTAGCATTTTCGGGAAACTTTATTGGAGAAGCAGCATTTTACTTGATCAATCTAGAGGAGAATAAACAAATAATAAAATCATTTATTGAATTAAAAGAACTTTTGAAGCCGCATTTTTAAAGGAGAATATGAAATAGCTGAAAGATTCTAAGCGAAATTGAAATATTATCTGGTAAGTCACATTGGTTAATAGAAAACCAATTATTATTAAAAGAACACAAAGATGGTGTTCAAGCAAACTGGAATAAAGTTAGCACACTTTCAGAAATAGTAAAGGATCCATTAGTCCTGCTTTTTATTGAAAATCTCAGTAAAAAAGCTGAAACTAAAATATCATACTTCAGATATTTAAATATATTTAGTAAATCAAATTAGTGAGCTACAACACCACCATCCATTACTTTATGAATACTTATGTTTCGTTTAAACTATTCTGCTTTTACTGGCTATGAAAACTTAGGATTCTTATTATTTGTAGAAAGTTCTTCTCCATTAATAGATAGGATATTTAATTCTGGAAAGAGGTACTATCAGAGTTGCTACACCACGTTTCAAGGAATATTCGGATATACTTTATTCAATCACATCTCAACTTTATGAATTATTTCCTGAGGACACTCAACTATGTCAAATACTAAGTATAAAGGATTATACTTTCATTAGTAAACTTCCAACAAATACAGACATAAACAAATATCTTAATGATTATTCCTTGGGTAATTATGCAAATTGTATTGCGAGTGCACGAAAACTAATCATTTCACATCCTACAATTATTGAGATTTACGAGATTTATATTAAATCAATAATTGAAAGCAATCTAGAAATTGAATTTAATGACTATCCAGTTCATATTAAAAATATGCTTGGTACTTTATACAATATTTATACAAGTCAGGATAGAATTGAACAAACAATTGATTTAGGTTTAAAGATTTGCAATTCATTTTCTTCAACGAATTGGTCAAAACAGTTTTTAAGCTTGATAAAGTCATCTACATCTGTAAGCAATGGGAATAAACTATTTACGATTCAGTACATCGTTAATTCAGAAATACAAAACCCAAGAATTATTTATTATTCCAATGTAGAAAATGTTAATTCATACATTGTAGAATTGTCAAAAAATGAAGATTTAGAAATTTCAGTTGAGATTTTATCAAACGTAGTAAATGGGAATTATGAAGCAATAGAGAATAATATAAATTTAACTGAATCAAAGCGAGAACTGCATTTTGGAAGAGCTTTATTAAGGGCATTGAAATTTGATGAGGCAAAAAAACATTTTGAGGCTTTGTACAAAATGGAACATAAAAATTTATTGTATGAAGAAGAATTAATAGTAAATCTCTTTAGATGCTATATAAAACTGAAATTGAATAAAGAAGCTTGCTGCCTCTTTGTTAAACAATTTTTAAAGAAAAAAGAGACAACTAAAAGACTGAATAAAATAAAACTTCTTGAGTCAATTGAAAATGACGATATAGAAAAATTATCTGAGCTAATTGAACTCCCAATTTTTTATAAAGTGGCATCTATAGACTCTTATCAGCAGTATGTCGCATATGATACTTTTTTAGAAAATCAACTTGTTTCAAGGCCAACAGAGCTACTAGATAGAACTGAAACCTTTGATAAAAAATTAATTTTTTTCCTGAAAGAAGTCTGTACGATTGAAGTAATGCATCATTCATATCATTTTAATGGAACGGATGATATTGAAAATGAACGGCTGAGCATACTTAATAAATTAATCGTGATTGATAATGTAAATGAAGATTTATACATAAAAGAAATAACAGAACTTAACCAAAACGCCAATATTAGAAAAGCAATAAGAGAAGTAAATAAAGGTAGAATTACAGTCAATGTTCAACAACTTAGAACTAATGAAACAAACAATGTAAAAGAAGCATTTAATAGGTATAAGGAAATTGAAACCTATAGCAAAAACAATGAACTACTTGGCATTGACACTTCTACCCAGCTCCTCAATGAGCTATTAAATGTCAACCTAGATGAACTGTTAGGAACTAAAATAGTTTATACTAATGACCCCGCATTCATTTCTTTTTAAGTAATATTTCTAGAAATTAGAGATAAGTTTCTTCTAAGTAAAGAATATGGTTTGGATGGATATTTAAGTACACGCATTAGACACGGAACTTTACTCAACCATATAAGAAGCACCTTTGAGTCTGAAAATATAATATCGCAAAGAGATAAGGATAATGTGTATTTGGAAATTGAGTTTTGGAATATTGTAATTCCAATCACACTTATTGATAAAAGAATCAAAATTCAAGAATCAATTAAAAGTTTTCAAGATCCATTGACGAATACACTGAATTTTTGATTAGGGAATTAATTCAAGTTAAGACAAGAAAAACATTTAAAAAATCTAAAGCTATATTTGATTACAGTATCTCAAATAATGAGTTAGCATTTTTATTTGCTGCCGCGAGAGAAAATATAAAAGATCACAATGTTTTTTTGAGTTTTGTATTTGATTATTTACAAGAAATACAGAAAAATTACTTTCTAAAATACGAGATATAATTAATTCAGAAATAAAGGATAACTATAATAGAATTTTAAGAAGATTTTAATACCGAAGTAAAAGAAATTATCGGTTCATATAGTTTTCCTGAGTTAACAAGCGCAATTGGACTCTGTGGAACAAGAGTACAGAATGAACTTAAAAATATTTCTGAGTGGTTTTTCTTTCAAATACAAGTAAGGATTTAATTCTTGATTTGAAAGTACTAATCAAACTGCCATACAAATTACAAATACGATTTATCCAAACAGCAAATTAAATCCAAAATTATTGAGGAGAATTCGATACCAATGGTTGGTACTATTCACATAATTTACATCTGTAGAATTTTACTGGATAACATTATAAATCATTCTAAGGTTAATCCAAATGATCTAGACATAGAGATTTCTTCTAAAGTTACAGAAGATGAATTTTTGGTAATCTCATTCAGAAACAATTTGTCTGATGAAGTGAATAAAGATTCTTTAAAAAACAAGTTGCAACAGGTGAAGAATAAATGGGATATTTCGTCAGACGATTTTGAAAATATTGATATTTGAAGGAGGCAGTGGATTCGACAAAATAAGAAGAATAATAGCTTTCGATTTGGGTTGTGAAGCTTATCATTTGATTTCAATATTGAAGACAATTACCTTGCAATTGAATTATCAATTGAATTTTTAAACATTCCGAAATATGATGCAGAAAACTAAAACTATTCTTATTGAGGATGACTCAAAAAAAATAGAAGATATAAAGGAATTCGTAACAAAAACAATGGGTTGTGAAAATTTCATTGTTCGGGAATCTTATCAAAGTGGTATAAGAGAAATACTCAAAAGTGACTTTGATTTATTACTTCTTGATATGAGCATTCCTACATATGACAAATCTCCATTGGAGTCAGTGAGTCCGTACGAAAAATTCGGAGGTTATAAGGTTTTAAGAGAAATTATTAGAAAGAAACGTCCAATTAATACAATCTTAATAACAATGTTCGATGATTTCGGTGAAAGCGACTTGTCCATTACTTTATCACAGATTGACAATTCACTAAAGGAAGAGTTTCCTGAATTATATGTAGGTTCAGTTTTTTACCACGCAAGAGAAAATAATTGGCAGGATGAATTAAGATTATTGATAAAAAACCTTAATAATGATTGATATATTAATTGTTGACGACAGCAATGACAAAGTTGCAAACATACTTAAAGTTGTAAGAGAACTATCAAATGATATTTTTGTGGATATCGCGATTGATTTCATTTCTGCTCAAACCCAATTTCGATGTCTAAACAATATGACCTACTTATTCTTGATATTAATCTCCTATTAGAAATGGTGAGGAGCTTAGAAATCGGCAAAAACCTACTTTCGGAAATAAATCGAAAGCCAAACATAAAATCGCCATTCTATGTAATTAGTTTAAGCCAATATTCAGACGAATGTCAAAACTTAAGTAGCATTTGGCAGACAATAAATTATAAAGCAGAAAGCAATGAATGGAACAAACCTATTATTGATATTATAAAACATATAATTAAGTGTGGCTTTAAGCAGAATAAAGCAACAGAAACAAAACCAACTTTATTTGTAGAGGGTAAAACAGATGAGAAAATTTTAATTGAATCTATAAGAATATTTAAACCTGATTTATTAGATCAAATTAGTATCAAATCAGAAACTAATGCTGGAGCTAGCTGGGTTGCTAGACAAATTATTGTTTGGGCACATTCTCTCAGAAAGAAGGAAATTACATAAAGCAATCGGTCTATTAGATGGTGATATAGCGGGGAAGAAAGCAACGGATGAAGTTAACAGAGTTATCAAAGATGATTCTGCTGAGAGCCAAACATTTAAACTTATTAAACTTACTCCATCTTATGCTAGACATATTATTCCAATTAAACAAAAGGGATTAGACTTGCCTATAACCTTGGGAGGAAATGTTCAGTATAGGTGTTTGGGAATACGCAAAGACGCACTCTTGGTTAGAGCAAAGAAATAACGCTGAAAGTATTTTGACAAATCCCGAACGGTGGAATAGATATGAGTTATCTCTAAAAGACTACCTACAAACATTAGGTTTAACAGAAGAGGAGAGTATATTTTTATATTGTGTTAAAGATGAGTACAAAGATGAGTTTGTGAAATACATTTTGAATTTGGATCAATCAGATAAAATAGATGCATTATCGAGTTTTAAGAAATTAATTGAGGATATTTCCGATTACATTTTAAGATAGTCAAAGCATTTTGCAACGGTCTCCTGCGGTCACACTACCACTCCACCATCAGTCCTATACTGGGTAGTACGGTGCCTGTGGAAGCATCAATTTCTTTGAGTAAGTAACGCTGCTGTTCTAGCGCATCATCGGGGTTGATAATGATACCGCTACCAATAGGTTTGCCCGTTTCATCTAGCGGGCGATCGAGAATGAGGTCTATACCACCTACGGAAGCTCCTGTGAGATTTTCAATATCTAAAAACACATTGAGGCTCCACTGTTCAAAGAACCACTTTTTGTCCACACGCAGATCAATGGCGCTGAAGGCATCGCTGCGCAGGGTATTGAGCAGGTTGTAATCGGGGATACCACGCCCATTTCGATCCCAGTTGAGTACGAGATTGGAGGATGGCGAGAAGGGGGTATCGGGTAGGCCACCCTGATAGCGCCAGTTAACGCCAATTTCCCAGTTGCGGGAAAAACGCTTGCCCACCGCGAGATTCGCAATATGCCGGGCATCCCAAGCAGAAGGAATGAGTGTGCCATTTTTATCCTCAAACTCCGTCCAGCCCAAAGTATAGGAAAACAAGCCATAAAAACCTTTAAAAAGCCGTTGCTGGAAAAGAAATTCCAAACCATAAGCTTGCCCGTCGGCAAAAGGTACGGCGGGTTCATTGCCCACAACACCAAAGTCGCCACCGATATTGGCCAATGTAAGGCTATCGCGCAGCAGTAACGGGTAATCGCTGTAACGTTTGTAGTAACCCTCCACACTGATTTTGGCATTGGTCCCTGTGTTCCATTCAAAACCTGCTACGATATGATCATTTCTCAGGTAGCCTATGCCGTTTTCTTTATTGACAAATTTCCCCTCTTCCTGATACCCCAGCAACGTGTAAGCGGGTAGCTGGTAGTAAATACCCGTGTTGAAATTAAAGGCCCATGCCGGACTGAACTGGTAGCTAAGACTCAACCGAGGCGAAGCCTGCTCCAAGGGGTTAGTCAGTGCATCCGACCAGGTGTTGCCATCGAAGCGAAGCCCCAAAGAGCCTACCAACCGTTCATTCAACCACTTTCTACTTACTTGTCCATAAAAACCATACCGGTGCATCGTGAAGTCGGAAGCGAAGTTGATATCGGCTGGTCCTGCATTAGTGAAAATTCGACTAAAAGTAGCGTTGTTATACTTGTCGTATTCATAATTGATGCCGTAGCCTACTTTCCAATCGCCCGCTTGTCGGGTATCTTCTACGCGGAATTTATTTTCAATCTCCTGGCTTTTGTAGCGCAGTAGTAGGTTGTCCTCGGTACTATCGTCGTTGCCCAAATATTTTTCCGATTCATTATTGAGCATATTGCGGCTGGCTACCACCGTCCAGAAGCCATTGTCGCGGTAGTGTTTATAGACCAACCCATTGGTGTAGTTCCATTGGGGTGAAACGGGTAGGTTGGCCAATAGAAATTGTTTTTCCTCTGTATCGTCTTCTTCGAGATTCAGGTTGAATTGATCCACGGCACCAAGGCCGATGAAGGTGATTTCGTTGCGTTGGTCAATTTTGTGTTTCACCTTCACTTGAAAATCATTGTAAGTAGGAGAAAAAGGCAACCCAATGGCTTGGAACAAAAACTGTAGGTAAGACCGACGCGCAGATGCCAAGAAAGTGGTTTTCTCCCCAATAGGGCCTTCGAGGGTAGCACCTACGTCAGTAGCACTGAGCATAAAGGTGCCTCCGAGGCGGTCGTCGCGCCCGTCGCGTTGGCGAAACTGGAATACGGAACTCAGGGCATTAGGGCGGTTGGCAGGAAAGGCACCGCTGTAAAAATCTACCTCACGGATAAAATTGACATTTATCAGCCCCACAGGGCCGCCTCCTGCGCCTTGAGTGGCGAAGTGGTTGATGTTGGGTACTTCTACGTCATCTAGATAAAAGCGGTTTTCATTAGGTGCACCACCCCGAATGATGAGATCGTTGCGAAAAGAGGCAGAAGTCGTTACCCCCGGCAACACTTGCACCACGCGGCTGATGTCGCGGTTACCACCAGGGTTTCGCTGAATTTCCGCCACACCTATCGTGCGCAAGCTTACAGGGCTTTCCTCTGTTTTGCGAAAAGGTGAAGCCGTTACGACCACTTCTTCCAACAACTCGGCTTGTTCCTGCATAGCAAAGTTCACTTGTATGGGGCGAGCGGTTGTTACCTGTATTTCGTACGCCGTTTGTTCTTCATAGCCCAAATAGCTGGCACGCACATTATATAACCCGGGGGTGATACCCGTTAAGGTGTAATTACCATCCACATCGGTGGTAGTACCCACATCGGTGCCTACCACAAGGATATTTCCGAATGAAATCGGCTCGTTGGTAAGGGCATCGGTCATCTGCCCTGTGATACTGCCTGTTTGCGCAATCCCGCCTATATACAAGGCTATGGAAATAGATAAGAAAAAGGTTCGCAACATATTGTCATGCTTCGATTGAAAATAAGCACTACAACAGATTGCAGTAGAAAATGTTGAAAAAGCGAATAGATTCAATGCCTAATGATTCACTACCCATTTTCGCGTATCCACCTTTCCGGCTTGCTCCAACTGCACGTAATAGACACCAGCCGGCAAACCTGAAAAATCGTGTTGAATAGTAAATTCATTATCTTGCATTGTGCCGTCAAAAAGTGTTTTTACAATTTTGCCATTACTATCGTATAAAGTGATACGGCAGCGTGAAAGGGATGGCAAATTCATTCGAATCATACCTTGCCTTTGTGTTGGATTTGGAAAAACATACCATGAGTGGGATAGGGATGCTTCTTCTTCAATAGCCACGTCCACATCGGTATTTATTGACCACATAGAGCGGCCGTAAGTGGCGGCTACCAGCGTATGTGTACCCGCATGCCATGCGAGATCGGTTACAATCACAGGAGGTAGTCCTAGCCCTAGAGGCTGCCAATTGCCTTGCTGGGTGTCATCGTAATACACACCAACATCCGTAGCCAGAAATAGCACCCCTGCATCATCCACAACAAGGTCATTAACGGGAATATCTGGCAAATTGCCATTAAGGTCTTCCCAGGTATTACCCAAATCATTGGTATAGTAAATGTGACTCATGTTGGTACCATATCGATAACCAGAATAGGTGATATATGCACCCGATGCAAGAGCGGGGTCTGCGGTTACACTTGTCACCCAGCGCATAGGAAGTGCTTCAGATACACGCAGCCAGTTTTGTCCGCCGTTAGTGGTACGCCAAACATGACCGTTATCGGTGCCTGCCCAGATGATTTGATTATCAATAGGGGAAACGCTTAAGGTAGTGATCGTGCCATAAACCAGCCCATTGCTCCCATTAGCACCAAGGCTTAGGTCAGGACTGATGCTTTGCCAACTTTGCGCCCTGTTGGTTGATTGATAAACCCTTTGCCCGCCGAGGTATAAAGTCGAAGGTACTACGGGGTCGAATACAAAAGGGGTGTTCCAATTTCTTCGCGCCGTTTCAAGGCCGTTAATAGCTAAAACAAAAGATTGGCCACCATCAACAGATCTACCCACGTTTCCATACTGATACTCCGCATAGACGTAGGTGTTATCCGTAGGATCTACTAAGACACGAAAGCCATCGCCACCAAAAATAGGTTGCCAATCATTGGTAAGACCCGTGAGGGTTCTATTGGTACCATTATCTTGTGAACCACCATAGCGACGATAGGGCTGTAGGTTGTCAATTTCACATGTATAAAACTGTGTTATAGGCAAATTATCCCACTTTGTAAAGGTAGCACCACCATCCCCAGTTAGATAAAGGCCGCCATCGTTGCCTAATATTTGGTGGTTAGCATTTGAAGGATTTATCCACAAAGCATGCTGGTCAACATGCGCACCAAGAAATTGTTGTGTCCATGATTGGGTGCTGCTGTTGTATTCATTGATATTAAAACCAATGTAATAGATTTTCATAGGATCTTCAGGGCTGACAACTAATCGATTGAACCACCAGTCGAAGGAAGTCGTCTCCAAGTTCAGTAGCGACATAGCCGACCAAGATAAACCTGCATTGCCAGAGGTGAGAACATGACCAATGCGCCCCTGCTCGTTCACGTAAGCTGCATATATCCTATTGGGGTCAGAAGGGGCTACCGCTAAACTGATGCGGCCTTTGTCGGAAGGTAGTGAAGGAAGTCCATTGGTGAGTTCTTGCCACGTATCGCCCCCGTCAGTACTTTTGTAAATGCCAGAAGAAACACCCGTGTAGCTCCGCCTATCAGGGCGTCGAATGCGTTCCCAAAAGGCAGCGAATAACACCATTGGTTGCGCGGGGTGCATTACTAAATCCACAGCTCCTGTACTATCGCTGACGAAGAGTATTTGTTCCCAATTCAGCCTGCCATCATCCGTGCGGTACACGCCTCTTTCAGGATTATTGGCAAACAGCGTACCCATAGCGGCGACGTAAACACGGTTGGGGTTGTCGGGAGATACAAGTACCCTTCCAATACTGCCTACTTGTTCCAATCCACGAGATTCCTAAGTTTGCCCACTATCGCCAGAACGAAAAACGCCCCAACCATCATAGGCAATAGAGCCCTCCTGCATTGGCTTCGCCTGTTCCGGCATATACCACAAGAGGGTCGCTGGGGGCAAGGGCAATGTCACCGATAGCCAGACTAGGTTGATTGTCAAAAACCGCTTGCCAAGAATTGCCATTGTCCATAGAGCGAAAGATACCTCCTGCAGCACTACCAACTAGCAGGGTAGTGGTATTAGGTTGTTGAATAACTTCTACATCAGTCACACGCCCGCCTATGTTAAAGAGTGGCCATCAAATGTCCACGAGCGGTTGCTTAGGTCTTTGGCCAGAGGTTGCTGCTCCTGCTGTTTTCTCCATTTGATGGCGGTTTTCCATGCTTCGCCGTCTATGGTGCCTTGCGGGAACGCCCGCTGTCTAAACAACCAGTCTGCCGGTTCGCTAGCAGGTTCATGTGCTTTAGTAGTAGCATCGTTGTGCGAACAAGCTACCACGGTTAGTCCAATGAAAAACAAGGTCAATCGAACGATATTAGACATATTATCATGGTTTATTTCCCCGCTTCGCGACAGTCCTCCCAACGGATAGGGGTGAAGTTGTAGAAAACATCATCCGGCACCTCCGCCAATACTTTTATATCGCTGAGTTGCCGCTTGCCTCGGTCGCCCGAGAGTAGTATCTTACCATACGGAGCATAGCCTTTCCAAGGGTGGTGAAACGAGGTGAGGTGTCCTTATAGTTTTCAAAAACTTCCATTGGGTCACCAATCGGCTGGTTTCTTCCACATAGACGTGGTATTTATTGTCGGGGGTGCGGCCTACTTCTTCAAAGGTAAGCTGGACGATATCCGCTTTTGCGCCTTCCTCGGTATTCCCTTTCCCTAAGTATTTGAGTGTAACACCGGAGTCTTTCATTTTAAAAGGCATTACCAACCAGTAGGAGTCGTTGATCCAGATGCTTTTGGCTCTGTCCAAATAGTAGGCGATAGAGTCTGGTTCCGTCATCACTTGGCCACGTACCATCGCTTTACCCGTGTTGCTGTGTAGATGGATTTGCAATACCGTGTTTTCTTTCGGAATATCAATACGCACATTGCCTGTGAATTTATCCCATAACAATTGGCGGCTGCCAAAAAAATTCCAATAAATATAGCGGGTGTTGTTCCAAGCGGTGCGCCCCCCCATAGCCTGCATCACCTGATCGGCAATGGCGATGGCCTCGGGGTCTGAAGCAGATTTATTGAATCCTGCAGCAGCAGGGTTGGATTCTTGTGCACGAAGCAGTCCTGATAAGCACCAAAGTGCGAAAAAAACGAGTCGTAAAGATTTCATATTGACGTTTGTATAACAAACAAAACTAACCATTTGATGAAAAGTTGTATATCGCACAGGCGACAATGTTGTTAGCTACCCCAATAGGAGGGGCATTTTTTTTTACCTTTGCCAAGGCTATCTTGTAATAAGGTCATCTATGAGTCGAACCCAAAAAATTCTCGTCATCCGTTTCTCTTCTATTGGGGATATTGTGTTGACAACGCCTGTCATCCGTGCCCTTCATCAACAAGCAGGTGCAGAGGTGCATCTGTTGACAAAACAGTCATTTGCGGGTGTGACCGGGGCTAATCCTTATATTTCTAAAGTGTGGGCTATCCAAAAGAAAGTAGGCGAAGTTTTACCCGCACTCAGAAAGGAGCGATACACGGCCATTGTGGATTTACACAACAACCTGCGTTCGCGCCAAGTGAGCTTAGCACTTTGGCAAACGCCTTGCTACCGCTTTGATAAGCTCAACTTTCAAAAATGGTTGCTTACGCGCTGGAAGATCAACCGTATGCCCGACATTCACATCGTGCAACGATACTTAGCTGCAGCTCAGCCGCTAGGTATTAGTGATGATGGGATGGGGTTGGATCACTTCATTCCCCTAGCAGATCAAGTGAATCTTGCAGCCGCTGGATTACCTAAGCAATACGTTGCTGTTGTAATAGGAGCTGCACACGCGACCAAGCGTTTGCCTATGGAACTATTAGTGAAACTGTGCCAAGCGATATCTGTACCAGTTTTGCTGATGGGTGGGCCTGATGATCAAGCTACAGCTGAAGCAATAGCGATGCGAGCCGGCAGTCATGTGGTGA
>JAWKLL010000058.1:0-21788 GCA_041392765.1 Saprospiraceae bacterium | reverse complement strand
GCACGAAAGGGGGGTGTTTTTTTCGTGCTTTTCGTGCCTTTCGTGGTTATACAAAATGGCAAGCATCCTCGCACCCACCAAACGTTTACAACGAATCGTAGTCCACTTTTTTCAGCGCACGGCGCAGGTCGTCGCCATCTACACCGCTGCCTTTGAGGGTGATGAGGTAGCGGTTTTGGTAGAAATAGATTAATGATGCATCACCCGTAGCAGCCTCCCAGGTTTCTAATGCCTTGAACCCGTCGATGGTAGTGGTGCGTTCGTAGCCATCGTCGCCCTCGCGGTCTATGTCCATTGTGGTCCAAGCAGCCAGACTTAGTTTGGCTAGTCCTGTATTGCCTGTGTCCATGAAGGTTACGTTCAATGAGCGATCATCTCCTCCTTTATAAGCGGCTTCGGCCTGGGAAACTTTGAAACCAAAGGCACTCGTCTTCTCGCCTTTGTGCGTGGTGCGCTCCATTCCCAACAACGTTTCAGGTAGTAATGCTTTGAGTTCTTGATAGCCTTTCACTTCCACAGGCTCGCTCCCTCCTTCCCGAAGTGATTGTGATGCTTGTTCCAAGGCATCGGCGATAGTATTTTGTACACCTTGTATATCTTTTTCGTCCAAGTTGATATTCACATCGCGTGTTTGCCCATTTTCATCCTCAATGGAAATATTAATGCCTCCGGATTGTTCCTCGGCAGGTGGTTGGTCGTTGCCACAGGCAAAAGTGGCTATTCCCAAGGTGGCGGCCAATGCGATGGAAAAAAAATTGCGATACATCATGATGGTATTGAGTTTTGGTTGGCCCTAAAATTAAGTATATCCAACAGTGGATGCACAAATTTTACTGCCTGTTGACGATTTTTATAGACAAAACCCCACTATGCAATCGATGGAATAATTTAAAGTGCCTACTTTTACCCATTACAACACAACTCAACAAACATGTTCTCAGCCAATACCTACCAGGCCAGACGCCAGGCACTTGCAGCAGCATTACCCAATGCAGGGATTATCGCCATTTTCGGCAACGAAGAAAGCCCTATGAACTATACAGATAATACCTATCCTTTTCGGCAAGACTCCAATTTCCTCTATTTTGCGGGTATCAACGAACCACATCACTTCCTGCTGATCGACACGGCCACTGGCGAAAGTACCCTTTGCGGGGATGACTTGGACATACACCATATCATCTGGATGGGCAAACAGCCTGCTATGGCAGAGAAAGCTGCCGCCATTGGATGTGAACACTATATCAGTTTTGCACAAGGGTTGGAGAAGCTGCGCGATGCAGCATCCCGTCAGATTCCTGTTTTGTACCTGCCTCCCTATCGTGCCGAACGGGTGGAATTGTTAGCCAATTGTTTGGGCAAGAACATGGATGCCATTCGTAAAGGATCATCGGAAGCACTTTGCCGCGCTGTCATAACCCAACGGTCGTATAAGAGCGAAGAGGAGGTGCAGGAGATGGAATACGCTGTGAATATAACCCGTAGCATGCACATAGCGGCCATGCAGTCGGCTACACCCGGGCAAACGGAGGCAGCCGTGGCAGGCATTGTAGAAGGTATCGCCGTTGGGGGTGGCGGCAGGCTTTCCTACCCTTGCATCGGCACCGTCAATGGCCATATTTTGCACAACCACTACCACGGCCATACGTTGCAAAAAGGCCAACTCTTCCTGCTGGACGCTGGTGCCTCGGCTCCTTCCATGTATGCAGGGGATATTACCCGCACCTTTCCGGTAAGCAAAACATTCAATACCCAACAGCGGGAAATATACCAATTAGTGCTACAAGCAGAAGAGGCTGGTATCGCAGCCTTGCGACCTGAGTATCCCCTACCGCGACATTCATCTACAAGCCGCTACGTTGATTGCCCAAGGGTTGAAAGACTTAGGATTGATGCGGGGCGATGTAGAAGAAGCCGTTGCCCAAGGTGCCCATGCGTTGTTCTTTCCGCACGGATTGGGGCACATGATTGGCTTGGATGTACACGATATGGAGGATTTGGACGAAAATTGGGTAGGATATGATGCCACCATTACTCGCTCCGACCAGTTTGGATTGCGTTCCTTGCGCTTGGGTAAAGCATTGGAACCCGGCTTTGTTTTGACGGTGGAACCACAGGTATCTATTTCATCCCCGATCTGATAGACCAATGGAAAGCCGACCGTTTGCACACCTCCTTCATCAACTACGATGCGTTGGAGGCTTACCGCCACTTCAGCGGCATCCGTATTGAGGACAATGTACTGATTACTCAAAACGGGCATACCGTGCTGGGCGATCTTATTCCCAAGTCGGTCGCTGCCGTTGAAGCTATCCGAGACGGAGGGATTTACCCTCAGTAAGAAATAATCTCCAACGCATATTCGTTACTTTGTCGCTTTTGCGGGAGATACCCGTATCCTAAATATGGGGAAAAAAATAGATTCAGAATTTTCATAGTCAAATAAATCGGATAAAACGCTTTAAATGAACCGCTTATTCATCCGATTGTCTTTGACAAATTCTGAATCTATCTTTTTCTTATCCCTAAACTTCAAATCGAGATGCGTATCAACTTTTTTTTCTGTTGCTTAACATTAGTACTTGGGCTACCTGCTGCCGTATTATCACAGACGGCGAACTTTGACGAAACTTGGAAGGAGTTTTTAGCCAATGATAAAATCTCCAATATGAGTGAATTGGCCGTACCCGATAAAGTTTATGACAAGCCGGATTATGCCAAGTATCTGTTGATGAACACCAACACAGACTTTTGCCAAAGCGATGTAGCGGAAGCTGAAAAGTTGATGGATCAAATAGATGCCATAGATGCCAATATTCTCACATCCATCCCTGGTTTATAGCAAAAAAAGAGTCTTCTGGAGGCAAAAATTGACGCTTACCATTCTATGGATTTCCTTTGGAAGCGCTTTTTACAAACCAAGGAAATATCGATAGCGGAAATGGAGGCTATTGCTCAGCGGCTAAGACGAGTTGTGAAAAAAAGACCTTGGCCAAATACTCCTTCATGACCGCCCACCAACACTTCTGCGAGGGGGATGTAGCTAAAGCCAAGGATGTTTTTGAAAACCGCACCCTGCGCCTGACCGAAAAAACCACCTTGCGCGTCAGTGATGTAGAAGGCTTGGGGCCTGAAGTAGCCCGATTGAAAACCTTATTTCAGGACATGGAAAAGCTGGATGCAGCCTGGAAAACCTACGTTTCCACGGGTGTATCCCCTGGTTTTGACAAGGAATTGCCCCTATTTCCTTGCAATCCCATCCCCAATATGAAGGTATTGGTATTGAAAGGGGTATTGGACTTATGCCATACAGGGCCAGAAATGCTGGCGCAGATTAAACAACTACAAGCCAATAGCAACGTAGCACCTGATAAAGAGCTGGCCGCTCAAATCAAAGGTTTCGAAGCCGCTATTGCTGGTAAAAACGAGGACTTGGCGGCACTCAATGAAGCATGGGAAGCGTTCCTGCCCGACAACAAAGTCAAGCATATGGGGCGCTATGGGTACGACTATTGTGCCAAAGAGCCGCTGATACGCGCTTATATCATGGACGGCTTTGCCTATACCTGCGAGTTAGGTACAGAGATGCTGCGACTCATCGACTCCTTGCAATCCGCAGAAATTACCCCCTTGGAAACGATCACCATGGTAAAAATCAAAGAACTGGCCGACCTCACGGAAGAATACCGCGCCAATGGGGCGAAGATTGAACGCCTTTGGCAGCAATTCGTATCCCAAGGCGACAAACTCTCCAAGAGCTACCAATCGGAGGATTTTTATTGCGACAACATCCACCAAGTAAAAGATTGGACGATGCAGGGGTTGTCTGCTGGTTGTGAACAAAGCCACCTCTACTTGGAGCAGATTGAGAATTTCCAAAACACCTTCGAATTTAATTTTACCGAAGACCTGGAATGTAGGGTACAAAACCTACGAGTGAAGGTGTGGGACTGTCGCTATCAGGCATTGCAAAAATTAGCTAGCTTAGAAGCAGAATCCGATGCCTACGAACAACGCATACAAGAAATCATGGACGAATACAAGATGGGCGAACGCCCGGAGGAGTGTGATTTTTGATGTTTGATTTTTGATGTATGATTTTTGATGTATGATTTTTGATGTATGAGTTTTGATGTATGATTTTTGATGTATGATTTTTGATGTGTGATTTTTGATGGGTGATTTTTGATGGGTGATTTTTGATGGGTGAGTGCTTATAAACTCCCCCCCTACTCCACCGCCCCGCCGGCCAAGTACAAGGCCAATACATTGGGTGGGCCTTCATAGCCTCGCTTTTCCAAGCCTATTAACACGGCTATGTGGGTATCGGTAGGGGAACGAAAAAAGCCTATTACCTGAGCGGCGAGTACGTGGTCATATCGTCCGAATGAGTGGGTAGCGATGCGTTTTTTTTCGGCTTTGCTCACCCATTCCATTGTCAAGCGTTTGAGGAAGGATTGCCCCCACATTTCATCAAAAGCGGCTTCGTTGGTGATGTTGACATAAAAGGTGGTGTCGTTTGATGCATACTGGTGGTCTTTTACAAATCCAGTGCCTACTTGCTTTTGAATGTCGTGGTCGTTTAGTAGTTGTTCCCATTGTGGCTGTTGGGTACGCCATACGTTGGAGAAGTCGTAGTTGTGGTCTTCTCTGAAATCGGGTGCATTGCTGGCCTTGAATAGTTGCTCTACCAGCAATCGATTGGTAGTCATATCCTGAATGACGAAGGTGAGGCGGTAGTCGTTTACGGCTTCGTTGGGAGGTGCTAGCAGGTAGGCGAATTTCCCATCTTCCGACCACCCCAATGGATAAAGTACGGGATATAGACACCCCCATTTATTGGTGCAAAGCTCGGATACGTACTTGCTTTCAAAGACAATACCTTGGTCGATTGGCCAATGGTCTGGCAAGACAATCGTATCGGGAGGCATCGAACGGGAGGCTGTTTCTGCCTGTACTGTTGTGGTAGAATTCGGAGAGAGGGTATCAAGTGCCACGACTTTCGCTTCTTCCTGCTGGGGCGGCGTGTTGCATCCTGCTATGATAGCGAATAGAATAAGAAGGGATGGATATAATTGGTATTGCATCTTTTTTTTGGCCAAGTTAGAAAAGATATACGAAATAGCCAGTAGTTCGAACAACATGTGTGTAACGTACATTGCAAGCATCATCAAAAAAGTGAATAATTTCTAGTTTTAGGAAAGAGTCTGAGCATAGCGAAGTGTGAGTGACACTTGATGTCGGTTGTTATCTTGCTACTCAGGCTCTCATTATTGGTCAAATGGGGTTTGACCCCGCGTCACGATGATGATTGTAAACCAATAATACTTACTTCACTTACTGAACACTTGATTATGACAATTAGGAAACAAGTATGCGACATTGATGTATCAAAGGAGGTTCTGGATTATTGTCTGATTGATACACAGGATCGAAGCAGTAGCCATGCATCTGTATTAAATGATTTATTTAATTTCAACGGTCTAACAGTATTTAGAAGGGGCTTCTTGTCGCATCACATATACAACATTACCTGTTTGCTTTTTCATCTCTTCTCAAACATTTTATGTTCATACTTATAAACAACATCTCTGATGTCTCCAAAAGAGGCATCAGGCAAATTTGAAAAACTTATTGCCCCTGAATTGGTATCAGGATTTAGGTATAAGAATGAATATACACCAATAGACCCTCCATTATGCAAACGTATCCCTGTATGAGAAACTGCCCAGAATACACCTACATTATATTCGTCATTTAAAGGCGATGAATCTCTTTCATTTTGGTAGAAGGATTCGTCTAATGAAGGTTCAAAAAGTGTTTTGTAAGACTGTTTATTGAGGATTACACCATTTCCATTGTATCCCTTTATCATTTCAATGAGGTACTTAGATAAATCTTCTAAGTTGGACTTTAAATCCCCTGAACTATAACCAACATAGTAGTATCGAGGGTGCTCAATGGCAACTTTCGGTGTTTCCCAATCATCAGGACGGTAAATTTTTGATAAAAGTGAGTTATCAATATCTTTGTAAAACCAACCTGTATTGTTCATTTTCAAGGGTTTGAAAATATGAACTTTGGTGAAATCTGAAAAAGATAGTCCTGATTTTATTTCTACAATTACAGCAGCTAAATCCGCACCAAGATTAGAATACTCGTATTTCGTTCCTGGTGGATACTTCCTGAAATTATCCTCAGAATACCAAGCTCCGTCTTTTGCCAAATATTTCCTGACACTTTCAGAAAGTGATATGGGCTTCCCCAAACGGTAATATTTAAAGTCTTGCTCCATAATTTCAGCGATTCTACTATCATCATATTGGAACTCTTCTAATAAAACTATCTCCGCCTCTCCTATTTGTTCTGTATCAAATTCATCCATGATGCCTGCTGTATGTGTTACCAAATGTCTTACAGTAATTGGAATATCCGGAAACATTGGATGCACGATATCATAAGGTAAAATGTCATTAACTTTTTCGTCAAGGTTCAGTTTGCCCATTTCAACTAGCTTCATGATACTGACACCTATAAATGTTTTTGAAATTGATGCAATGAAATTGACAGTTTTGGGCGTGAATGGAATAGAATCGTTTAGGTCTGCGTATCCAAACCCTTGGTTGTAAATTATCTGGCTGTCCTTTACAATTGCTACCCCAAACCCTGGAATCACAGACGTTTCTTTTATTTTCTCCAATTCAAGGGTCAGCGAATCACTATACATGCTGACGTGAGTAGATATTAGCTGTTTTGAAACATGGCCATCCTTACATGAAATTATCAAAACAAGTAATAAGACGATTAAAATTTTGGCAAATATTTTTTTCATTTCTTTTTCTTTTTGCTTTTAGGCAACGCTAAGCAATGCCCTCACCCCATCCCAATAGCTATCTGGACTCCCTTCCGACTATAAGGGAATATCGCTTTCTTGCTCCTTGCGGCTACGTGGCGATTTAGGGTCAAGTTACGGGTTTTTTCTGGTTTTTGCGGCGTTTTTGGGGTGTGTAACAAATTAGTGGCGAGCTAATAGAACCTTCGGTAATTTTCAAGAATCCACTCCTTCTTGCAAGGGGTAGATGAGGGGTTTTTCTCCAAAGAATATATATAAGTGCCACTAATTTGTTGCACACGCTTTGTTTTTTGAGGCAATCCGTTAGGATTGCATCTCTCGGTAGCATTTAAATGCCGTACCCAAACCCTACGAGCGTAGCCCGCCGTAGCGTGGAGGCTAGGACGATCAGTTTTTTTTACCGAGCGTACCATTCCTATCGGAATGGCAAATCGCTTTGTATATTTTGTTCTTTGAGGCAATCCGTTAGGATTGCATCTCTCGGTAGCATTGAAATGCCATACCCAAGCCCCACATTCCGCTAGGAATGTATCCTCATTCAATTTTAAATTTTTGCAAAATGTTAAAATATTATTCTATAAATGTATTGTTTTTAGGATGCATTCCTAACGGAATGCAAGCCGATGTTACCATTGTTTTTTTACCGAGCGTACCATTCCTACCGGAATGTTGTTCAAAATCCACGATAAATTTCCGTCACGCTCCCAATTTTGGGGGTACTTCAAATTTTTTACTCCTTGCTGTTAGTAGGAAAATAAGTAACTAGAGGCGTTGCATGCAACGTCTCTACGTTGGCGTTGACGTTCCCCCCATCCTGTTTATCCATAATCAATATCCCATGAATATGATTGGGCATGAACACAAACCCAACACCCCCACCCAAACCGCCCCCCGTGAGCGATAAGGAACGGGTGGCCGCCCCTGGCCTGAGCCGGGGCGGACTACGAGTGGATAGCGCGACCCCTGATCGGCGTTGGCCTAGCGCGGGGCGGCAGGGGGCACGGCATATACAATTCACTAATGCCCCATGCAAGACACGCTAAAATTGGACATTGCACATTGAAAATGGAACATGGAAAAAATATGCAAAGGAACCGCTACGCTTCTTTTGATACCAGGCCTTGTTGCAATCGGTAACGGACGCCAGTTTCGGGGCAAATGGCGCTGCCTTGCTCATCGAAGGTGAGTTTCAGGCCAGCGGCACTCATCCAACCGGTTTGGCGGGCAGGTACTCCCGTGACTAACGCAAAATCGGGTACGGAACGCGTCACCACGGCACCCGCTCCTACAAAGGCATAAGCACCTATCTCCACCCCACATACGATGGTAGCATTGGCACCGATGGTAGCGCCTTTTCGCAGCAAGGTAGGCCGGTAGGCGTGCTTTCTGACAACGGCACTGCGCGGGTTGAGTACGTTGGTAAAAACAGCACTGGGGCCTATAAATACATCATCTTCGCATACCACGCCTTCGTACAAGCTCACGTTGTTTTGCACCTTGACGTTGCGCCCCAGCACGACTTTGTCGGCAATGAATACATTTTGCCCTAGGTTGCAGCCGCCGCCTATAACCGCGCCGCCCATGATGTGACAAAAGTGCCAGATCTTGGTGCCGCCACCTATGATGGCACCCTCGTCCACGATAGCCGTGGGGTGGATAAATACGCTGGTTGCCGACATAGCTATGCGTTGAAGAAGGCTCGCACCGCCGAGGTGATGTATGCGAGAGTGGCCTCATCCAACTCGCTGTGCATGGGCAGGCTGATGACTTCCTTACATAGCTGATCGGTAACGGGAAGGAACGTTACCTCATTGGCAGCGGTGCCTTTGAAGGCTTCCTGATCGTAGAGCGGCACGGGGTAGTATATCATACTGGGCACCCCCTTGCCCTGGAGGTATTGCTGGAGGGCATCGCGTTGGTTGTCGGCTACGCGCAGGGTGTATTGGTGGAAAACGTGGGTGCTGTTTTCCTGCCGACGTGGCACGATGACCCCGGGTAGGTTGGCAAGTGCTTGATCGTAGTAATCTGCAGCCGCAGCGCGAGCCGCGTTGTAAGCATCCAAATGGCGGAGTTTGATGTCCAAAATAGCCGCCTGAATGGAATCGAGGCGCGAATTGACACCTACTTTATCGTGGTAATAACGGCGCACCTGCCCGTGGTTGGCAATCATGCGAATTTGAGCCGCTAAATCGTCGTCGTTGGTGTAAAGCGCACCGCCGTCGCCATAAGCACCAAGGTTCTTGGAGGGATAGAACGAGGTGCAGCCAATATCGCCCAACGCGCCTGCTGCTTGGGTGCTGCCATCAGGAAAGGTATAGCGGGCACCAATGGCTTGGGCGTTGTCTTCTACTACCGCCAGGTTGTGTTGCCGTGCTACCGCCAGGATAGGTGCCATATCGCAGCACTGCCCAAACAAGTTAACGGGCACAATCGCCTTGGTTTTGGGGGTAATAGCGGCGGCTACCAAGTCCGCTGTGATATTGAATGTATAGGGATCTACGTCCACCATGACGGGACTAAGCCCCAACAAAGCGATTACTTCCGCCGTAGCCACGTAGGTAAACGCGGGTACGATGACCTCATCGCCAGGCTGTAGCCCCAGGGCCATGAGGGCTATTTGCAGCGCATCCGTACCGTTGGCACAGGGAATGACGTGCTTGACACCGAGGTATTGCTCCAAGTTGGTTTGGAAAGAACGCACCGCAGGGCCATTGATAAAAGCCCCACCGCGGATTACGTCTATTACTTGCTGGTCGATCTCTGTTTGCAGCTTTTCGTACTGCGTTTTCAGGTCCACCATTTGGATGTTGGGAGTACTTGTATTCATGGGCGCAAAGATAGACAAGAATGTTATCTAGCACTGGTGTGGTCGGCTACAATTTTCCATTCCCCGTCGATTTTTCGCCAAATCAGTAGGAAGTGGCCGCCGGGCCTGTCCTGCTCTCGGATGAGTTCCCAACTCCCTGTGAGGCTATAAACCTTACGGCT
Organism: Saprospiraceae bacterium; assembly: GCA_041392765.1. Classification (GTDB taxonomy): domain Bacteria; phylum Bacteroidota; class Bacteroidia; order Chitinophagales; family Saprospiraceae; genus Lewinella. The sequence goes on along the minus strand of JAWKLL010000058.1, from coordinate 11,947 downwards.
GTGGCGGGTAATGTCCTTGATCTCGAACACTAATTGCCCCATAGCGGCTTTGTTGGGATAGCCTTTTTTGTACCCCTCAAGGGTTTGCTGCCAGCCGCGAGTGATACCTTTCGCGCCCCCAAACTGCAATGCCTCCGACTGCCAATAGACTTGCATAAAAGCGTCAATATCGCCCGAGTTCCAAGCAGCTTGCTGCTGATACAACAGGGTAGTAATCCGTTCGGCTTGCTTGTCCGTCGCTTGCGTATGTGCGGGCAGCCACAACAACAGTGACCAGAGTAGTAAGGCTATGCTTTTCATGTAGGAATGTGGGTATGTGTTGTGTAATATGATCTGTACTTTATTGAAAACGGTTTAGCTATGAGCAGTAGCGTCCCGAAGGGCGCTATTGCTTATAGGTTTTGTTGTGCGTTCGTTTTTTTATTAATTCCATAATTTCAGTATGCACTTTGAATGTCTGTTTAAAGTCATCTAAATTGTTTGCAGTATTTCCCAAAATAATAAGGTTCAAATTTTCCTGTGGATAGTAGTAGCAAGCAGACACAAATCCAGGTGCATAACCCAATGCACCGACTTGAATATTCTGTTCTCCGTCTTTAAAAAGCAGACCATATCCATATTCAACCGTTTCAAAAATCGGATGGATTCGTGTGGCGTATTTGGTTGTCATTAATTTCAGAGTTTCTTTCGTAACTAACTTTCCCGAATATAAATTTTCGTTCCATTTTTTCAGGTCTCCTGCATTAGATATGAAACTACCTGCTGGAACATAATTGTCCAAACTATTAGCAGAAAAAACCAAAATCCCATTTTCGTTTTCTTCATAGCCTTTTACTAGGTGTCCGTATTTTTTGTTGTTTGGATGAAATGTATTCTTAAGTCCATAATTTTCAAAAAGTGCGGTCGATAACTGTTCAAAAGATTTCTGAGTCACCTTTTCAAGGATGTGAGCGAGCAATTCATATCCCAATTGGGAATAATGGAATTGCGAACCTTGTTCAAATTCCAATGGTTTGTTCAAGTCAACAATTCCGTGTGTGTGGGTCAACAAGTGATGAATGGTTACTTCTTTTGTCCATGGTTGCTTTATTTGGGTTAAGTATTTTCCAATTGAATCATTAAGTTCAAGATTTCCCTTTTCATATTCTCTTAAAATCAATACAGCTGTAATCTGTTTGCTTATTGAACCTATTACAAATTGGTCGTTTATGTCAAGTTTAGTTTCGTTTTCTAAATCCGAAAAACCAATTGATTTAGAATAAATCTCAATTGAGTCAGCGGAAACCAAAATCACCCCATTGAATTTTTGTTCGCTAATAATCGAGTCGATTTTTAACGATAAGTCAGAATAGTTATCTTGTTTTTTCTGTCCGTTGGTTTGACAGGAAATTAGGAATAAAAAAGCTATTATAATTAAACTATATTTCATTAGGTATACTTCTGTTTTCAAATGACGCACAAAACTCTAAGGACTGTCTGCGCCCCAACCCCACGAACTATTTCCGACCGACTGTCTGGCGCAGACAGTTCAGTTGAACGAACCGACCGCTAGGCTACTCACTTTCGGCTATAAGGGAACATATCGCTTTTTTGCTCCTTGTACCAACATGGCGATTTAGGCGCAAGTTACAGGTTTCACATGGGTTTTCACTCCCACTTTGGGGATTTTTTCACCCTTCTATCTCGTTAGGCTTACCTGAGGCCACCGGACAGCCTGCCGTGTTACTGTACACTCCTGCATAGGCACTCACCGCGCTCACCAAGTTCCGCAATACCATCCATTCCCGCAGATCACTGACATACCCTTCTTTTCGTTTTCATAACCCTTTGTTTTGGTGAAAAAATTTCGCCAAAAATAGGCTACCAAAACTTAAAGTAATGATATTCAGTACATTAGTAGAATTTGTAGGAGGTTTGTTCAACGTTTTCGGGCTTTGCGTTCGGGCGGGTTTAGGAGCACAAAACTGTCAACCTGCACCGAACTTGAAAAGAGGCACAATGCTCCAAGCTTGCACGTCACCCCGCCTGACGCAAAACCCGTGTTATGCCTTCGTGCTTTATTTCTTGTATGTTCCAACTCTTTCATTTTTTCTACATTGATTGCAACATCCAACATTAAATTTTCTACTGTTGAAATAAACTCTGTCACATGAGTCATGTTTACACTAATTGAATTGTCACCATGAGCAACCTTGTTTCTAAAAAGCAAAAGTTTATTTAGTTTGGAGTCATAATGGTCAGGAACTTTGTCTATGCAGAATCGCTCTAGTATTTTATTTAGAACTTTAAAGTTAACATTTGATTCTGTCGGAACGTTTGGTTTTATTGTTACTATGTCTGTAAGCAAAGAGTCGATTAAGCTAACCATTCGTTGTTTGGCTTCAAACCCTGTTCGTGGATTGTTGAAATCACATTCACTGTCAAGTTGGTGCGTAAGTAATGGAATGGCAATTTCCGAACGACCAATCGATAATGAATTTAAATGGTGCGAGTATATAACAAAACAGTTCTTTACAAAGCCTTCCCAAATTGCATAGATTGCAGGAATTGTATATGTTATTTGGAGTTCCTTGTGCTCAGGTCTGAAACTATAGCGTATAGGAATACTTTTTAGAGTTGCCAATTCAGAAACTCGCCAATCAATGTCTGCTAATATCTCGTCAATAAAATTAGCCATGGTTATTTTCCGAATATTTCGTCAGCAACTTCTATTCTCTTAATTATTCTTGATTTACTTGCAGAAGCAGAACCTGAAGCTTTTCTGAAATTATCTGATTGCTTAAGGTCATTTATCTTTTGAATGATTATATCGGTTCTTTCGCTCGAGTATCGAAAAAGATATTTTGAAATTCCGATAGTTACACAATCATAAAGACTTGTGGAAAATACATTATTAGAACCTCTAAAAGTTTCTTTTCCAATTGGAGATAGGATTCTAACGGTTTCCTTAAACGCTTTCTCTAATTCTTGGATTTTTTCGGGTTGAGCAACTGCTATTCTCATATAATTTGTCATATGTTGAGAAATGTTATCAGATAACTCTTCTTTGAAGTTGTAAAGTGAGGCAAAACGTAGGACGAGTTCGTCCATGTATAACTGTTCTAATTGTCTTTCTGTTGGTTGGATTAAACTTACAAACTCTGGTATTTCAGCACACCGTCTTAAAAATGCATTGAAGTCTTTGCTTACTCCCCTAAAAATTGCATTTCTAATTTCTTGGTCTGTCAATTCTGAACCACCTGTATTAAGTCGGTTAAAAAGTTCATATCGCATATCAAATGCACTATTCCACTTAATAATTTCTACTCTACAAGAAGCTCGTTTAATATTTAGTTGAAACTTTAGGGGCAGGTCTTTACAAGCAAGATTTTCTAAGTCTTTAGCAATCTCTCCCTTACACATAATCCAGCTATTCTTGTCAGGCATTGTTCTTAGAATTCCGAAAAAAGAAAATATTGTTGAAATTCTTTGTAAGCCGTCAACAAGTTCCCATCTACCATTTTCGTCTTCTGCAACGAAAATTGGCGGAATAGGAATTCCAATTAAAATTGATTCTATGAAACGTGTCCGTTGATATACGTCCCAACGAAAAAGTCTTTGAAAGTCAGGGTCGATTACAATTTCTTCACGTTCGTACATGCTCATGATTTCTCCGAAAGACATATCAAGCCTGTCTGTCGATAAGCTGTTGCGTGTTTCTTCTAATTTTGTTTCTAGTTGTTTTATTTTGTCCATGGTCTATGTCTTTTTTAGCATGAGGCATAACTTAGTTATACCCGCAAGTCCCCCCCTTTTTGTGGTACTTTCACCCAAAAAGAGGAATTCAAAACAGGGCATACTCTCTTAACTACTTGTCTATTTCCGCTGCGCGAAAGGTAGATAAATTGTTGTTTGGCAAATATAAACGACGCTGTGCATAAAAGCAACAGCACAACTATATTTTAGAAAAAACCACCCCCACCACACAAAACCAACACCCCACCCAAATCGCCCCCCGTGAGCGATAGGAACGGGTGGCCGCCTCTGGCCTGAGCCGGGGCGGACTACGAGTGGATAGCGCGACCCCTGCTCGGCGTTGGCCTAGCGTGGGGCGGCAGGGGGCACGGCATATACCTCATCATGAGCGTATGTCTAAAATTCCCTCAATCGGCTATCCCGATACGTCCGGTATCGACTGCGCGTTCGCCTTGAACAGAGCATATTTTGATTGCTTTAGCTCAATCAGGAAAATTTAGGCATACTCTTATCTAGCACTGGTGTGGTCGGCTACAATTTTCCATTCCCCGTCGATTTTTCGCCAAATCAATAGGAAGTGGCCGCCGGGCCTGTCCTGCTCTCGGATGAGTTCCCAACTCCCTGTGAGGCTATAAACCTTACGGCTGTGGCGGGTAATGTCCTTGATCTCGAACACTAATTGCCCCATAGCGGCTTTGTTGGGATAGCCTTTTTGTACCCCTCAAGGGTTTGCTGCCAGCCGCGAGTGATACCTTTCGCGCCCCCAAACTGCAATGCCTCCGACTGCCAATAGACTTGCATAAAAGCGTCAATATCGCCCGAGTTCCAAGCAGCTTGCTGCTGATACAACAGGGTAGTAATCCGTTCGGCTTGCTTGTCCGTCGCTTGCGTATGTGCGGGCAGCCACAACAACAGTGACCAGAGTAGTAAGGCTATGCTTCTCATATAGGATGTGGGTATGTGTTGTGTAAATTTCCTGCCTTCTTCGGTGCTTCGCCTTTGAAAAAAAACTGTTCTTCTTTGTTTCCTTCCTGCAAAACCACTACTCCTGCAACTTCGCCCCATAACTCAAATCCCCGGCATCGCCCAAACCGGGAACGATGTAGCTCTTAGCGGTGAGTTCTTCATCCATGGCGGCTATCCAGATGTCTGCATCCGGAAAATGCCGATGCAAGTACTCGTACCCCAAGCGAGCCGCTATAGCCGACACAAAATGCAGGGATGCAGGTTTGCCATATTCCAACAATGCCTTGGTTGCCAGTACCATACTTGCGCCCGTCGCCAACATAGGATCGCTCACGATGAGGGTTGCACCTTCCAGATCGGGGCAGCTTAGGTACTCCACTTCTATTTCAAAAGTGCCGTCGCGGTGGTGTTTGCGATAAGCGGACACGAAGGCATTATCGGCTTCATCGAAGGCATGCAGCAGCCCATTATGCAAGGGTAACCCTGCCCGCAAGATGGTAGCCAACACAATGCGATCCGTGTAAACATCGGTGGTAGCCGATCCAAGCGGTGTCTCCACCGACACGGCATCGAATGTTAATTTTTTACTGATTTCGTAGCCAATAAAACTGCCGATACGCTCCATATTGTGCCGAAAGCGCATACGATCTTTTTGGATATGGACGTTGCGCAACTCCGTCACGTAACGGTTCACAACAGAAGGGGTATCACTCAACAAATGCAACATGAATAAGGATGTTTGCCCAAAGGGACGAAAAAAATTTGAGATGGGAAAAAATAAACTATATTACGAGATTATGTACGGTTTACTTCATTTGAATCACAAAGGTAATAAAGTCTAAGGGACGGAAAAAAAATAGATTCAGCATTTTCTTATCCCTTAATTTTTCCTTAAAGTCTATACCCTACCGATACTTTGGTGGCATTGTTGCGTTTCAATGGGTGCACGATCTCTAAAACATACGCTTAGATCGGTTCAAACTCCTTAATCAAATGAATATTCCTTCTTTTAGTCGTCTGATGCTCAGTTGCCTTGCCTTGCTGCCATTCGGACTTTCGGCACAAGTGATTATCGGGCGCATGGTGAATGAAAACCGCGAGCCGCTGCCCTTCGCCAATATCTTTGTACAGCAACTGCAAACAGGCACCGTCAGCGATGACCAAGGGAACTACATCCTCAACTTAGACGTGGAAGGGGAATACAACATCGTTTTCTCCTCCTTAGGCTACGAGAGCCTAGCAGAACGTGTACTGCTGATGGGCGATACGGCCTGGGTGAACGTGCAACTGAATACGGCTGCCTTGGAATTGCAGGAAATTGTGGTAAACGCCAGCGCCAAAGACCCTGCCTTTGCCATCATCAAGCAAGTCATCGATCACAAAGAAAAGCAACTACAAGCTGCCGATAGCTACCGCACCCGCATCTATTTGAAGGCCGTAGAAGAAAAGGGTGCTCCGCCCTCCCCTACCCCACCGCCTGCCGATGCTTCCCTACCTACTGGCCTGATGCCGACCCCTTTGCCGCCCAAGAAGCCGCACAAAACGCCCTGCTCAACGGCCTCAACTTGGTGGAAATGGAACTCTGGCTCAACTACCAACAACCCCGACGATACAAGGAAGAACGCACCGCCTATCAGGCTTATGGCAATAAAGAACGCCTGTTCATTCCCGTCTTCGCAGAAACCGATTTCAACTTCTATCGCAATATGGTGTGGCTGCCGGGTATTGCCGATGCCCCCGTCATTTCCCCCCTCAGTACTACCGCCATCCTGTCCTACAAATACGAATTGGTGGGTAGCAAGTACGACAATGGCCGCCTTATCAGCGAAATAAAAGTCATCCCCAGAAAGGCTGGCAACTCCACAGTAAGCGGCACCCTGTGGATTGTAGAAGAAGAATGGACGATCCACCAACTCCGCTTGGAACTGCCCGTGGGTACGCTGCTCTTTGCCGATCAGTTCCTCATCGAGCAATCCTACACCCAGCAAGGCGACAGTCTTTGGATCATGGATCGCCAAGCCTTTCACTACCGATCTCGCCAAGGCAACAAGCAGCTTTTTCAAGGCAGCACCGTGCTACGCTATTCCGACTATTCCCACACCCCCCCCTTTCCAGCGGACTTTTTTGGCAATGAAGTAGCCGTCACCACCACCGATGCCTACCAACGCGACGGCGACTATTGGGCGCAGTCGCGTACCGAAGCTTTGGCCGACCGCGAAGCACAACTCATCCACCTGCGCGACAGCATCCAGCGGGTACACAACAGCCCCGAGTTCCGCGACAGCTTGGAACGCCTCTTCAACCGCGTCAACCTTTTAGAAATAGCGTGGGAAGGCGTAGCTTTCCAAAATTGGCGCGAAAAAACACGCTTTTACGTCGGTTCCTTGGCGGGTCTCATCGACTTTAGCCCCGTAGGTGGCTGGCGCGTTGGCCCCTATCTTTCCTACTTCAAACGGTATGAAAGTGGTCACATCCTCAGCAATGCAGGTTCTTTGAATGTCGGGTTGAAAAACGGCGACTTCCAAGGCAATTTCAGCTCTTGGTATCGATACGATCCTTTTCGGCTCGGCGATATTTCCCTCAGCGGGGGGCGCTCCTTCGAGTCTATCAACGCCTACGATGCCTACCTCAACTTGCTTCGCCCCAGCAACTACATCCTCAAAGATGCCCTCCGTGCCAACCACCGCATCGAACTCTTCAACGGTTTCTTCCTCACTACCAACGTGGAGATGAACGACCGCCACCCCATCACTGGCTACGACACAGGCTCTTTCATCGGTGAAGTCGTCGAAGACGAGGACGACTGCTCGCCTTCGAACGCTACCAAGCCCTGCTCACGACCAACATCATCAGCTACACCCCGCCCAACGGTACATGCGCGAACCCAACCGCAAAAGTCATTCTCGGCAGCAAAGTGGCCGACCTTTAGCCTCATGCACCATAGGGGGTGGACAAAACCCTCGGCAGCGATATCCGCTTCGATTACGTGAGCGCGGTGGAACAGGACATCGTGATGGGTACGATGGGCAATACGCACTATCGCGCACAAGTTGGGCAATTCATCAATACCGACGACTTGCGGTTTGTGGACTGGAAGCAGTTCCGCCAAAGCGACCCCCTGCTTTACTCCAACCCGCTGCACAGCTTTCAGATGCTCGACACCTCTTTGGCCACCACCAACCTCCACTTCGAGTTGCACCTCATCCACCACTTCAACGGGGCTATCATCAACAACATTCCCCTGCTGAAAAAGACCCGCATCCGCACCGTCGCAGGTGGGGGCATGCTGTGGCTCAAAGACGGCAACTTCCGCCACCAAGAAGTATTCGCCGGATTGGAGCGCGTGTTCAAGTTAAGTGGCGTCGTCGTTTGCGCGTAGGCGTTTTCAGCGTGCTGGCCGACAACAATAGCCCCGACACCTCTTTCAAAGTCAGCTTTGACATCATCGACACCTGGAAACGCGATTGGTCGTTTTAGAGTATGTTCAAAATTTTGCGAACTGATTTTCAACGATTTGAGGTTGTGGCTAAAGCATCAAAACTGATTTTGGGCTAAATGAAGTTTTTATGCTGACATACGTTCTAAAATCCTTGAAATCGAAAGCCTACCAACCATTTATTAGGTCTTATTTTGAAATCTAACCAAATTAAATTTTTAAGACATACTCTTAAATTTATTGGGATTATTCCGCTTTTTTAGGTGCCAGCCCCTCCACTGCGTTGCAGGGCTGGCTGGGGTCGGGCTGTACACTCATAGCCGCTGCTACACACCATCATCCAATCGTGCAATACCATCAGCCTACTACCTGTCAAAGCCCCTCAGCAGCGGCACCGTTTCCATCCCTCACCCGGCACAGATGCATCAACTTCAAAAAAGCTAATATGAATGTGTTAGTGGATGCTAAGGGACGGGAAAAAAATAAGTGATCCCATTTTTGGCTTGGCTTTATGCACTAAAGCCGATAAGGGCCGGACTTTTTGTGATACGCTATGTTTTTGCAAATGGTACCCAATACACGATTAGTGTTTGTACGCTCCCACACTAAATGACTAACACGCAATCCGCTTATTTTGCTATTCGCAAAGGGAGCTCTGTTGTTATCTGGGCTTCGCACCTCCCGATAATTATCGGGATTACCAGTCGCGCACGGCAGATTAGGAAGGATGGCAGTACATCCGTTAAATCCGTTTGAAATTCTGCTGTAAGGTATTGGATTTCAACGGTCTAACAGTATTTAGAGGCGACTTCTTGTCGCACCATCATAGCCTTTGTTGTAGGGCGTATCTATTGAATTGTATCCTAAAATATAATAACCCGCCTTTTTACCATTTTTATTCTTTGCTTGGCACATCTCCCAAGTATAGGTTGTGTTTTTTCGTTCTCCTATAAGTGTTTCGGTATCTTCAAGAGTATAAGTTCTCATTATTGAAGCTTGTCCATCCCATGCATATACAATAGGAATTAGAGGAATTAAATATGTGAATACTATTTGATTTATTGTTAGCGGTCTCACGAATGGAGTCATTATTAGCGACATTACCACTAATAATGTCAAGGATATAGGAAGTAAAAGCCACCAAACTATAACAGGGATGTTATTTTCAGCTAATTCGTAAATTAGAATTGGCTCTTTGCTTTCTTCGGCTGATGAAAGTATTTGCTTAGCTATACTTGGTGGCATATGATGAAAACTCGCAATCATGGTTTTTAATCCATTTGGTAAATTTTTCATTTCCAATGCATCTACTGAGTTCTTTAAATATTCCACATTTGGTAATTCTAAATCATTTATTATCCTAACCGTTTTTGCATTTGGATATTTGTCCGAAAGAAACAATTTAATCGGTTTTTTAACTTCACTATCCATATTGATTTTATCAACCACATCAATCATTGGACCTCCTGAACCAGATCCTAAATCAATGATTTGATTAAATTTTATTTTTTCTTGGCAATCTGTTATTACGCCTACCAGAACATCTGCTGTTCCAACTAAACTATGAAATATTTTAATCAGATTAGTCACCCCTGTCCTGATATAGTCAGGAAGCCAATCAAAATCTTCAAATTCGAATAATTCTAACCTTTTCATTTTCATGTTTTTATGCCCTAAACTCTAAGGACTGTCTGCGCCCCCACCCCACGAACCATTCCCGATAGCTATCGGGACTTCCGACTGTCCAGCGCAGACAGTTCCCTTGCACGAACCGACCGCTAAGCTACCCACTTTCGGATATAAGGGAACATCGCTTTTTTGCTCCTTGCCGCAACGTGGTGATTTAGGGGCAAGTTACGGGTTTTACATGAGTTTTTAATCCCACTTTTGGGATTTTTTCACCCTTCTATCTTGTTAGTTTTACCTGCGGCCACTGACAGCCTGCCGCAAGCGACTGTACACTCCTGTATAAGCACTCACCGTGGCCGAACTGAAGTTCCGCAATACCATCCATTCCCGCAGATCATTCACATACCCTTCTTTCGTTTTCATAACCCTTTGTTTTGGTGAAAAATTTCACCAAAAATAGGATTATCAAAAACTTAAAGCAATGATATTCAGTGTGTTAAGAGTAAAATTTGTAGGAGGTTTGTTCAACGTTTAGTATATGCAAAGTAGGCGATTGCGGGCTTCAAACTTATCAAACCGTTACAAAGTTGAAGCGGGCTACAACCTTTGAATTTACTTCTATCACGCCTATTTTGTATATACATTGTTAGGCAACGTGTTTAATGATAGATTGTTTTAAGTTCAATTTATTGATTTGATATAAATTCAATGCAGGCTTTTTCTAACTGTTGTAACCCGGGTGATTCAATTGGAAAATGCCCTGCGTTCTCTAATATTATAAGTTTTTTTTCTGATTTAATTCTATCAAAGAATAGTCTGCTTACCTTAACTGGTGTCCATTGGTCTATTTCTGGATGAACCATTAAAACTGGACATATTTGAAAATCTTCTGGTTCTTTGAGCGGAATCATATCCATCATTGAAAGCAGAAATTTAATTGAAACTGAGCTTCCAGAACCAACCTTATCTTTTAGCATAATCTTCAAAAGTTCCTTTTGGTTAACAATTGTCCGTGTATTAGCAACTGATTTAACAGGAATTTCAATTTTTTTTATGAAATCAGGTAGAACTTTTAGGAACTTAATTCCAATTCTTGAGTGGAATTTGTTTTTTGCAGAAAAATCTCTTACCATTTGGTATCTGTTATCCAATATGTTGGTAATAATTAATCCCTCTACTTGTTTAATATTACAAGTCACATTATATGCAAGCATTCCACCTGCACTTAACCCAAATATAAACAACCTTCTTCCTTTTTTTAATTCTTCGTTTGCCATAAACGTACCAACTTCAATCCATGTTGAATAATCAAAACAAGAATCTATTTTTGTGTAGCCATATCCTGGCAGGTCAGGACAAATTACATGAAATCCAGCTTTTACCAGTGGAACAGCAATAAAAGAAAGTAGTCTGCCATTTCCACCAACCCCATGAAGAGCAACAATTGATATTTCGGAATTCGTATTAGGATTATATTCATCATATCGAATGTCTATTCCATTGCAATTAATCCACTTCTCTTGCGGCTTGCAGTCTTCTGAAACATGATTATGTTCAGGTAGGAAATCTTGTATTTTCTCCCAGTATTTATTCTCTTTAAACATATTCTATTCCTTTTATATTCGATAAAACACTATTTTATTAATCATTTCAGTGTGAACTCGCGGAGTCTTTGATACATGTTGCCTAACTCTAAGGACTGTCTGCGCCCCCACCCCACGAACCATTCCCGATAGCTATCGGGACTTCCGACTGTCTGGCGCAGACAGTTCAGTTGAACGAACCGACCGCTAGGCTACCCACTTTCGGCTATAAGGGAACATCGCTTTTTTGCTCCTTGCCGCAACGTGGTGATTTAGGGGCAAGTTACGGGTTTTTTCAGTTTTTTTTGCCGTTTTTTGGGGTGTTTTTCCTATGTCTTATTCGTTTCGCCTACTCCCGAAAGGGCGGCTGGCGGCTATCCTGTAGCCCCGTCATGGGGATGAGTGTGACAGAAGAACAGCTGCGCCAGCGTGGATACCTGTCTTTCAAAGATTATTACCACAAGGTACGTCAAATCGTTGTTTCGTGAACCGCTCCCGGCTGAGCCGGGAAGACCCGTACGCACAGTGGTGTGAGAGTCCCGATAGCTATCGGGAAGGGGTGGTTATTTTTGTTAGCCACCTCTCCCTGCTGGCTTTT
>JAWKLL010000057.1:0-23311 GCA_041392765.1 Saprospiraceae bacterium | reverse complement strand
GAATAAAAAGTCTTGAGAATATCGCGGTTTTCTTTAGCTATTTCAATTTTATCTTTATCCAAATAATCTATCAGCGGTTTGTCGTATTCGTCTATGAGGATAACTACGCCTTTGTCATATGATTTGAATAACGCTTGAATTAAATGTTCAAATTTTTGTGATATAGCCTTATCATTTAAAGGCAAGTTGTTCTTTAGGTAAATTCTATCTAAATCGTCATTGATGGCTTTAGCTAAACCCAATTCTCTGTACCCAATATTAGAAAATGATATTCTTATAATCGGATATTCCTCAAATTGCCACTTATCATAAATATACAACCCCTCAAATAGCTCTTTTTTGCCTAAAAAAATACTTTCTAGGGTACTGATGAATAGTGATTTTCCAAAGCGGCGGGGTTTGGACATAAAATTACTTTTGCTGGATTCAATCAAGTGTAGTGCATACATCGTTTTGTCAACATACACTTTCCCAGCTTCTCTAATAGAAGGAAAATCTTGTTCGCCTAATGGATATTTTCTTGATTTCATCAATACGTATATTCATGCGAAGTTACTAATCTTTTTTAGAAAAAAGTAATGCTTTGTTAATAGGGTATATATTATCGTAGTGGATGGCAGAAAACCAAGAAGCACCCCAGCGCAGCAACAGAGAAAGCAGCAAGAATAGTAGGTGGAGTTGCCCAATGCGCAATATTTTTTTAGCTTTGCAACCATTATTCAACTGTGAAAAACGGGGCTGTGAACAGAGAATAAAAAGCAAAGATAGGCTTTTTTAATTCTAAGAAAATTTGATCCATGACAATACTAGACGGCAAGCATTTAGCTGATCAGATAAAGGAAGAACTGGCGGAAGAGGTTCGCCAATTGGTGGCACAGGGTCTTCGTGCGCCCCATTTAGCGGCAGTATTGGTAGGCGACGACCCTGCCAGTCGCGTGTATGTGGGTAACAAGGTGCGTTCCTGCGAGCAAGTAGGCTTCTTGTCCTCCTTGATCCGCAAACCTGCAGACACCACCGAGGAGGAACTTCTCCAGATCATCCACGAACTGAATAATGACCCCGGCATTGATGGGTTCATCGTACAACTCCCGCTGCCCAAGCATCTAAACGAGGAGCGCATCACGCTTGCTATCTCCCCTGCCAAGGATGTGGATGGCTTCCACCCAGTGAACATGGGGCGTATGTCGTTAGGATTGCCTTGCTACTTGCCGGCTACTCCTTTTGGGATTATGGAAATACTGCGCCGTTACCACATTCCCACCAAAGGAAAAGAAGTGGTGGTGGTGAAGTTGGAGCAATATCGTTGGTACCCCCATCAGCATACTGCTTTCGCGTAAAGGCGAACCGGCGATGCTACCGTAACCCTTTGCCACAGCCGCACCCACGACTTAGCCGAACACACCGCAGGGCGGATATCCTCATTGCCTCCGTGGGCATGGGCCAATACCATCACTGCCGATATGGTGAAAGAAGGTGTGGTGGTAATAGATGTAGGTATCAACCGCATCGATGACCCTGCTGCTGCACGAGGGTATCGTTTGGTTGGCGATGTGGACTTTGACGGTGTGAGTCCGCTGTGTAGCTACATCACCCCCGTACCCGGAGGCGTAGGGCAAATGACCGTGGTAGCACTCCTGATGAATACCTTACGCGCCTATAAAAACGAAATTTATGCTTGAGTCTGGCCACTGGGTATATCGTTTCGCCGCCACTGGCGAGCGAAGTGACATCCTCCTTGCTGCGTTGGCAGACTTGCCCTTCAATGGTTTTGAAGAAACAGACGACGCGCTTATCGCCTACTTAGAGGTGAAGGATGAAACCGATGATTTTACCAACCAATTGAAAGCCATTATCACCGCCCAAGAGATTCCCTTTTCGCGGGAGTTTATGCCTGCCGAAAACTGGAATGCTCGCTGGGAAGCGGCGTTCCAACCCGTGCAAGTGGGCAACTTCGTAGGTGTGCGTGCCACTTTCCACCCACCTTTCGATCAGGTTCGGTTTGATTTGCTCATTCATCCGCGCATGGCATTTGGCACCGGACACCACGCCACCACCTACCAAATGATGGAACGCATGGGGGAGGTGGATTTCCAAGGCAAATCCGTTTTTGACTATGGCTGTGGTACGGGCATCTTGGCTATCTTAGCCGAAAAACTCGGCGCTACGGATATTGATGCCGTGGACATTGAAGCACCCGCTACTGAAAATACACTCGTCAACATGGAGGCCAACGATGTCTCGCTCATCCAAGTTTTTACAGGCGACTTGCAGGCAGTACCACAGCGGACTTACGACATTATATTAGCCAATATCAACCGCAATGTCATTTTAGCTTCTTTAGCGGCTTTGTATGAACGCACCGTATCGGGTGGCCAACTGCTCGTTTCAGGAATTTTGCAACAAGATGAGGCGATTGTCACTACCACTGCCGCCGACGCTGGCTGGCAACATCTGCTCACACGCGAAAAAGATGGCTGGCTGATGATTCATTTTAATAAGGGATAAGAAAAAATAGATTCAGAATTTGTCAAAGACAATCGGATGAATAAGCGGTTCATTTAAAGCGTTTTATTCGATTTCTTTGACTATAAAAATTCTGAATCTATTTTTTTCCCCATACAAAAGTACCCGTCTAAAAGATTTTGCCCCCCTAAAAAGAATTTTTACCCCAAACGGGCGTTTTCACAGCAAGTTTTGCGAAAGGCGGGTTAAATGTGTTATCGTCATCAGTTTGCTACACCCAAACAAAATGAATCAGGTGACATTTATCCTGTTGAGCAATCATCTTACAGTTTAAAAGTCGCTGTTACCTTTTGCAGAACCGCTGCCATGAAAAAATTTTATCCTTGCATGATACGAACGATACTATTGGGGCTGACCGTGCTCCTGACAAGCCTATCAACGACTGCTCAAACAAGTACCGACTCCTTGCCTACGGACGTGCTAACCCAGTTCATGGAAGACATGGCAGGGATGATGACCGTCAATAAACCCAAAGAAACCGAAACCGCCTTCCGTGATTTTGAAGGTGCTTTTTATGGGGGTACTTTTACGGAAGATGAAAAAAAAGCCATCCTCAATACCGGACTGCGTATGCAGAGCCGCCGCGTAAATGCCGCCCAGTTTGAGGACTACTTCAACGCACTGATGGCCGCCAAACAGTCCACCACGGCTGCTAATTCGGTATTGGAGTGGAATCAGGTAGTGCAACAACTCTTAGACGACGAAGAACGCTACCGCGCCAACGCCGTCATTGATCTTTTAGAATTCTCTTCGGACTATTTTCAAAAACAAGCCATTCGATTTTCCCCTTCGAGTGTAAGCTGGTACGCCTTTCCCGAAAAAACGACATGGGCTTATACCGACCAACCTGAGTGCCGTGCAACAAACGCCCTGCTCACCGCCATCCGTTCGGATGATAGTCTCTCGATTGAGCGCACGAATTTCACCTACAAGCCCCTTGAGAAAAAACTCTACGGCCAAGGCGGAAATACCAATTGGGCGCGCACCGAGTTGGGGGCAGCTGTAGCCGTAGAATTGGGTAGCTACTCCTTGGAAACCATCCGCAGCTTGTATGAGTCGGAAGAAGCTTACCTTACCTACCCACAATACTTTGGTGCTAAAAAAATAAAAGGAAATTTTTCCGACAAATTGGTGTCGGACGATTCGCGTACGTCCTACCCTCGTTTTGAGTCCACGGAAGGGGTTATCAATATCCCCAATATTGGCGACGGTGTCAGGCTTCGAGGAGGATTCCGGCTGCACGGGGCAACTACCTATGCCGTAGGCTCACGTGAAAACCCCGCCGAATTAGTGGTGCTGAACGAACTCAACCAGCCGCGTTTCCAGGGTGTAGGCCAGTTGGTTACCGTCAAGGAGCAAGACCGAATTATGGGTGAAGATGTTTTGTCCATCATCTACTTAGGGGCAGATAGCCTGTATCACCCATCTGCTAATTTGCGCTTGAATTTGAAAGACATGTCGTTGGAACTCAGCCGTGGCAAGGATGGCACATTTGCATCGGTATCCTTCTACCACAGTCTTCACCAGATGAATATTGATGCGGATTTTATCAAAGCCTATTTGCGGGAGTGATCTTTACTGGCCGCCCAACGGCGAGTTTCGTTTCCAAAGAAGATGTCATCTTTGAATCCTTCACTTTTTCAATACCACCGAATACAACCGCTTGCAGAACATAGGTTCAGCCAATCCGCTGGCTATTATGAAAGCCACTGCCGAACGAGAAGGCAACCGTTTTATGGATGCTTCTTTGTTAGCCAAAAGAATCAACACCAAGTCTACCGTTGATAATATTAAACCCTTGCTGTTTGATTTGGTAGGCAAAGGCTTCATCAATTACGACCCCGCTACGGAACAGGTGGAAATGAAGGACAAACTTTTCCACTACGTGAATGCCGAAGCTGGCGCGGTGGATTACGATTTCCTAAAAATCACCTCCGATTCCGACACCATCAATGCTACCATCAACCTACTCAATGGCCATACCACGGCCAACTCCGTCAAAAAAGTCGAGTTCAGTAGAAAACAGAAGGTAGTCGCATTGCTGATGAAGCCAGCAAATCTTACTCCAAAACAATCGCAACTTGGATTTTGATGGTAGGCTATTTGCTGGGTTCGGTGTGTTTGAAGGTAAAGATTTCCATTTCAATTATGATGAATTTAAGTTGACATTAGATTCCGTCCGCTACTTCGATTTGTACGTACCCACTGGCGACTTGGATGAAAACAAACAGCCCGTGGCATCAGCATAGTCTCGTATAGAACATACACGGCGTACTGCTCATTGATGCCCCCAATAATAAATCGGGGCGGAATGATATATTTATCTTCCCATCGTTTCAGAGTAAAGGTAAGAGTTATGTTTTATGATGGAAAAAGTACCTAAGGAGGTATTTTTTACAGCCGCGATTCCTTTTATTTTGAAATGTAACCTTTCTCTTTCGACCACTCTTGGATATTTTTTGGGGCGCAAGACATTAACTTCAAAGGAACATTAGTGAGTAGCGGTATTTTTCCAGACATTGAGGAAACCTCAAACTGCGAGAGGATGACCAATCGTTGGGTTTTGCTACAAAACCCCTCTCAGGGCTACCTGCTTATGGCGACAAAGGCACCTTATACGGGTGACATTGAACTCAGCAACAAGGGTTTGCAAGGGAAAGGAGAACTGGAAATACCTACGTAAAAGTGGATGCCGAAGACTTTTCAATTTATGCCCCAACTTACTACGGCTAGTGCAGAAGCCTTCGACTTGGAAGAAACCGCGTGGAAGCCAACCGGAAGTACACGGCGACTCCGTGAAAATAGAATGGCGACCCTATACAGATAGCCTGCTGTGAAAAGCGCGGAGGTCCATTTGCTTTATTTAAAGACAATGACCACGAATTCAAAGGCACACTTGTATTAACACCTACTGGATTGCAAGGAACAGGCATTTTGGGGATGGAGTCTTGCTAATGCTACCTCTAACGTATTTGAGTTTGGATACACCCGCACAAGCAGACACCATGAGTATTCGCATTAAAGCCTTGGAAGTGGATGAAAAGGTTGGCGCTTGAGACCAATAACGTAAACGGCATCCTAGACTTTGATGAAGACAAAGGTCACTTCGAGGCCAACGACGAAAAGGTTATCACTACCCTACCCTACAACCAGTACATTACTACCATGAATAAGTTTGACTGGGACATGAAGGGCAGCACTATCATCTTTGAAGTGAGCAAGGACAAGAAGCCCTTTTCACTTCCATTCACCCCGACCAAGACTCATTGAGATTCCCTGGCAAAAGAAGCCACTTACGACCTCAATACCAGCCTTTACACATCATAGGTGTGGAACAAATCGTAGCAGCCGATGCCTTCATTTACCCCATAGTACTTATAGAAATTGCCCCCTTAACGCTCAGATGGCTACGCTGGAAATGAAGAAAATCATTGCCGACACCTTGAACAAGTACCACGTTATCAATCGGGCGACGGTTCAAATTAAAGGACGGCGGCACTACGAAGCAAGCCAGGTTTTTATGAGTAATAAACGTGGCGGGCTTCACCAACAAGAGAGATTAAATTACAAAACATCGTGGGCAGCCCGTAGGCAAAGGAAGCTATACTCGAAAAAGAACGGAAAATAAAGAGCACTGGGGGAAATTGAACCATCGGATAGTTTCTTCATCGATAACAAAACACAGTTTCAGGCACGTATCAGCTTCCTCAATGCGGAAGCCAAAGGGTTGGAAATTGATGGGTATGCTCACATTGTTGAGAACCTCCTCATAAATACTGGTTCACCGTTAGCTTTGAAGGGATAAAACGACCTGTCATCAACTACAACACCCTCAAGAGCTATGACAACGAACCGCTGTTCTCTGGGCTGTTTTTATCCAAGGAGCAGAGCATTATCTATCCGCGCATTATCACCCCGCCGTTGTCTCGCAAAGACCGGCCATTGATGGATTTATCTAAAGGGGTAATCCGCTACTTGACCAAGACCAATTTGTTTTTTAGGGGATTCAAAGGTGTTAGCCAATTCCATTACAGGCAACAAGATGTTATTTAAAAACAGTGACGGTTCGGTGAAGTTGATGGTAAGTTTACCTTGAATGGAACTTGAAATACGTAAAAATTGATGCAGCAGGCTGGCTAAAACTGTTTTCCCCGCCGATACCTGAGGAAGAACCCGTAAAGATAACCCATATCATGTTATTGGAAGAACCCAACCAATCGGCGGCTGATGACATTACAAGCACCGCCTGCAAATCGGGGTGACGGCTGATGATGGGCGTTACGATGACTATTCCCGAAGCCTTGTTGAAAATTGCATTACCAATGATTTCGTATCAGCGTCTTTCGATGCCAAACCCATTGCGTATCTGACGGATATTGCTTTTATAAAAAGCCGTCCAAGAAATTTTCCCTAATCCCAAAGAGCGCCAAGATGCTCTAGATGGTATGGCACTCGGCTTCTTGGATATGCCCAAAAGGGTCAACCCCACCTTCTATTCAGCCACTGCCTATGAAGTGGAACAAGACTACCAGTCCTTTGTATCCACTAAAAAAGAGAACGGCCTTATCAGCATCAATGGGGAACTCTTGAATAAGCAGGTAGAATGTTATGTAGAAGTAAAAATGCCCAGTACCGACAATGACGATCGGATGTACCTTTACCTTAAATCCCAGCGGGTTGATCTATTTCTTGGTTAAGGGGCATATGAGCATTACTTCCAACAATACCTGTCTTCATGCAACAATTAGGAAAGCATGAAAGGCAAAGACCTCATCATCAAATGCCCGATGGTGAAAACTATGAAATATAACCCTGTGGAGTTGAGTTCTGCCAATATTTTTCAACGCAGAATTATTGCGGCTGTACAATAAGTAATTTGACGGAAATAAACTGTTCAATTTTTGATTCCGTCACTAAGAGTATGTTCAAATAAAACCAACCATGCTACAACAATACGATCAACGCAACGAGAACATTCTTATTTACGTGGACGGCGAATCTGCTGCCCCGCCAAGATGCTAAAATTAGTGTTTTGATAGTGCTGCACAAGGAGGCGATGCGGTTTGGGAAGGTATCAGGGTATATGACGGAAGGATCTTTCACTTAGAGAAACATTTGGAGAGATTACAAGCATCCGCTCATGCCCTCGACTTCAAGCAAGTACCAAGTAGTGAATTTGTCACGCAAGCACTAATCCAGACCCTTCAAACCAACAATATGCGCGATGGGGTACATATACGCCTGACCCTAACACGCGGTCGAAAATCACCTCTGGTGATGCATCCTCGTCTTAACCAATTCGGTTGTACCCTCATCATCGTGGCCGAGTGGAAACCTCCCGTTTATCCCCCTGCCATTTCCCTCATGACCAGTTCAGTTAGGCGAAACTCCCCCATGCACTTGGACAGCAAAATACATCACAACAACCTATTGAACAATATATTAGCTAAAATAGAAGCCAACTATGCAGGTGCCGATGCTGGATTAATGCTCGATTCCGATGGGTATGTGGCAGAAGCGAATGGTGTCAATGTCTTCTGCATCCGTAAAGGCATTGTTTACACCCCTCACGCCGACTACTGCCTGCCAGGTATTACCCGTGCCACCGTCCTTGAACTTTGCCAACAACACCAGATACCTGCTGTGGAAAAACGCTTGTCGCTAACGGAGTTCTACACCGCCGACGAAGTATTCACTACCGGCACGATGGGGGAACTCACCCGTGTAGTAACCATCGATGGCAGGGCGATCATCAACCGTTCTGGTAAGATGGTATTGGATACGATCAGTACCTATTTCAAGCAATTGACGGAAACGGAAGGAATACCTATTCCTTAGCATAGGGAAAATTAATTTAACCGTTGATTTTCAGGAAA
Source organism: Saprospiraceae bacterium (assembly GCA_041392765.1). GTDB lineage: Bacteria > Bacteroidota > Bacteroidia > Chitinophagales > Saprospiraceae > Lewinella. The sequence goes on along the minus strand of JAWKLL010000057.1, from coordinate 14,912 downwards.
ACAAAAAAAATTGTACCTTTGCGCTCCAAAACTTGACAGCCTAAGGCGTGCCTGCAACAAAGTATGCCTTTCGTACGTATAAAAAGAGTTGCTACAATATCATCACCAATCACAACGCAGCAGAATAACAGATGCGAACCAAACTTTCACAGTTCAGCTACAACCTTCCCGATTCACTGATTGCTAAGTATCCCACCCCCGAACGGCATGACTCCCGTTTGATGGTGGTACACCGCGATACTGGCAAGATCGAACACAAGGTTTTTAAGGACGTGTTGGAATATTTTGGTGATGAAGACGTACTGATCTTCAACGACACCAAGGTCTTCCCTGCGCGCATGTATGGACGCAAGGAGAAAACAGGCGCCAAAATTGAAGTCTTCCTGCTTCGGGAACTCAATACAGATGCCCGCCTATGGGATGTGTTGGTTGATCCAGCGCGTAAAATCCGGGTAGGCAACAAACTTTATTTCAGCGATGAGCATGATAACGACCGCCTTGTAGCAGAAGTAGTGGATAACACTACCTCTCGTGGTCGTACGATCCGTTTTCTCTTCGATGGCGCAGAGGAAGATTTCCGCAAGGAATTAGCCTATTTGGGTAATACTCCCCTGCCTAAAAAATTGGACGGGAAGCCGAACCCGATGACGAAGAGCGTTTCCAAACCGTATTCGCCCGCGAAGTGGGTGCGGTAGCTGCACCTACGGCAGGTCTTCATTTCAGCCGGGAATTGATGAAGCGCCTTGAAATCAACGGTGCGGAGTTTGCCTTCCTCACCCTGCATGTAGGGTTAGGTACTTTCCGCAGTATCGATGTTGAAGACCTTTCCAAACACAAAATGGATGCCGAATATTTTCGCATCCCCGATAAGGCCGTAGAAACAGTAAACAAAGCGCGATTGGGTGAAAAAAACATTTGTGCCGTAGGTACTACCGTAATGCGGGCTATAGAATCATCTGTATCAGCCGAAGCGTTGCTAAAACCAGCCGAGGGGTGGACAAACAAGTTCATTTACCCTCCTTATGATTTCAGAATTGCCAATTCGATGATTACCAATTTTCACCTCCCAAAGTCTAGCCTACTTATCATGGTTAGTGCTTTTGCAGGGCAAGAGTTGGTACAGCACGCATATGATGAAGCCGTTAAGGAAAAATACCGCTTCTTTTCTTACGGCGATGCCATGTTGATTCTTTAAACAGGCTGTTGCACAATACTTCTTTGTTAGAAAGCGTATCTTGTGGTAAAAGATACGCTTTCTATGTTTATACGCTTGGTAGTTTTTATTTGTTGGTTGCTGCCACTCCCTTCTCAGGCGGGCATTCGCCATCTAGAAGTGGTGTTTTACGACACCCCCATTGCACTTTCCTTCGATGATGGCATGTTACTCGAATCGCCTTTAACTGTTGAAGAAATGTCGCTACGCCGATCTATGACAGTTTTAGAAGGCAAACCTACCCTCTTATTTCTGGAAACTATACAACGTGCCAGAACAGACCTAAACCTCAGTGATTGGCTTTTCGCCCAATTGTTGCAAGAGCTACTAGCCCATGCCTATCAACAACCTATCCACGCCCCTGTTGTGCAGTTGAATACCTTTTTCTTTTTAGCTAAAAGCCACTACGATGTCAGGCTGACCTATCTCCAGCAGCAATTAGCCGTTTATGCTTATAATGAGGAAAAACTCTACGAAGTAGCCACTATTCAAAGCGATGGACGCCAGTATGCACTCGTTACAGCACCCCACGAAAACAGAACATCCTCTAAATCATTGTATTTATTAGGTTATAGACCTGAACCCAACGGCAAGGTATTTCAGTTTACTTTTACTACTTGGCCTCACTTGCAGCAGGATATCCAGCAGCGCGACATATCTTTCCAATTCAATGGGCAAAGCTTCGAAATCCCCGTAGCCTACGACGCGAACGTAGCCAAGCTAATGAACTCTTACCCCTTGGTGGATGAGTTTTGGTATATAAACGCGCCTATTAGCCCATCCTTACGATCATCCCTCCTTCATCATTTCGGTCAGTTGATCCGTGGGCGCAGCCAAGAAGAAGCCTTACAACTGATTGTAGCTTTCACGCGATCGGGATTTCAGTATAAAGAAGATAAAGCCTGCTTTGGCCGCAACAAGCCCATGGTGCCAGAAGAATTGTTCCATCACCCTTTTTCCGATTGCGAAGATCGTTCGGCCTTGTTTTTTATGATGGTGAAGGAATTGCTCAACCTACCCATTGCGGCCGTAGCTTATCCTGATCACATCACGGTGGCCGTGGCTGTAGAGGGCGTACGAGGAGATCATTTTAAGTATAAAGGCGGTCAATTTGTCTTTTGCGACCCCACAGGCCCTAAAAATTCATCCGAAATTGGGCATATTCCCCAAGGATACGAAAAAAGCTCATTTGAAATACTAGGGAGCTATTTTCCAGAATAGCCTACAAACAACAATGGCGACCCGTTGCCAAGTCGCCATGTTGTGTTGTATATCGTCAACTTAGCGTATGCTTTACGCCAAGTCAAAGCGATCTAAATTCATCACTTTATTCCAAGCAGCTACAAAGTCTTTGACAAACTTATTAGCACCATCCGAGCAGCCATACACCTCAGAAACGGCGCGCAGTTCGGAATTAGAACCGAAGATTAAATCGGCGCGGGTACCCGTCCATTTCACTTTGCCTGTTTTGCGGCAACGCCCTTCAAACACGCTTCCGTCATCTGTCAATGAACGCCAAGTGGTACCAAAATCCAAGAGGTTTGTAAAAGAAATCATTTTGCTCAATACCTATGGGCGGTCGGTAAATACCCCGTGTGCCGAGCCATCGTAATTGGTGCTCAAAACACGCATACCTCCTACCAAAACGGTCATCTCTGGCGTGGTGAGGGTCATCAACTGCGCTTTGTCCACCAACCACTCCTCACGATCACTTTGTAGTGTGGATTCAAGTAATTGCGGAAACCATCACGCTACTGGTTCAGTATATCAAACGCCTCCACATCTGTCATCTCCTGCGTAGCATCCGTACGACCGGGGGTAAAAGGCACCACTACATCGTATCCACCTTCGCAGCAGCTTCTTCACTGCAGCGCAACCCGCCAATACAATCATATCGGCCATGAAATCCGCACCGCCGTTTGTGCCCATTGACTGGGTTTGAATAGCTTCCAACACCTCCAGTACCTTGCTAATTGAGCGGGATTATTCACCTCCCAATCCTTTTGAGGAGCTAAACGAACGCGGCACGGGCACTACCACGCTTATCAGACCCACGGAAAGTAGCAGCCGATGCCAAGCATAGAAACTAACATGTTACTCAACCCAGAAGCTGGCACCAAGCGCTTCAATTGGGCAATATCATCCGCATTAATGGCTCGTGGTTCACTTCTGGCACAGGATCTTGCCAAATCAATACTTGGCGGGCACCTCTGCCCCGAGATAACGAGCTCAAGTACCCATATCGCGGTGAGTCAACTTGAACCACGCACGCGCAAAAGCATCCGCAAACTGGTCGGGATTTTCGAAGAAACGGCGGGAAATTTTCTCATACGCCGGATCGAAACGCAAGGCCAAATCCGTTGTCAACATCACGGGTGTATGGCGTTTTTCAGGGTCATGGGCATCAGGTACTGTACCTGCCCCCATACCATGCTTAGGTATCCACTGATGGGCACCAGCAGGGCTTTTCGTCAGTTCCCATTCGTAGCCAAAGAGATTCCAAAAGAAATTGTTGCTCCACTTGGTAGGAGTGGTCGTCCATGCACCTTCCAAGCCACTGGAGATTGTATGCACGCCGTGCCCCGCTCCGAAGGTGTTTTTCCAACCCAAGCCCATCTCTTCAATGGAAGCGGCAGCTGGTTCACGTCCCACATATTCATTGGGGTCAGCGGCATCGTGTGTTTTACCAAAAGTGTGACCACCTGCAATGAGCGCTACCGTTTCCTCGTCATTCATAGCCATGCGCTTGAAGGTTTCCCTTATATCGTGGGCGGCAGCTACGGGGTCAGGATTACCGTTAGGCCCTTCTGGGTTCACATAAATCAAGCCCATTTGTACCGCAGCCAGTGGGTTTTCCAACTCTCTGTCGCCCGTATAGCGCTTGTCGCCTAACCATTCTGCTTCAGCCCCCCAATAGACATCTTCTTCAGGTTCCCAAATATCTTCCCTGCCGCCAGCAAAGCCAAAGGTTTTGAAACCCATCGATTCCAGGCGCAGTTACCTGCCAAGATCATTAGGTTCACTTCAGAAATTTTGCGACCATATTTTTGCTTGACAGGCCACAATAGCAAGCGGGCTTTATCCAAGTTGACGTTGTCAGGTCAACTGTTCAAGGGCAAAACGCTGGTTTCCTGAACCTGCTCCACCACGGCCATCTTGTACACGGTATGTTCCAGCACTATGCCAAGCCATACGAATGAAGAAAGGTAGTAATGACCGTAATCTGCGGGCCACCACTCCTGCGAATCTGTCATCAAATCGAAAATATCCTGCTTTACCGCTGCTAAGTCCAATGACTTAAATGCAGCTGCATAATCAAAATCCTCATCCATCGGGTTGGACAAAGAGGAATGTTGACGAAGGATATTCAATTTCAACTGGTTAGGCCACCAATCCTTATTGGTAGTGCCATTGCCGCCCGTGTGCTTCAACGCACCGGAATGAAACGGACACTTGCTCGCGCCATTCGTTCCATTGGAAGAATTGTTTTCCATCTTATTATTTAATTTGGTTTTTAATAGACGTTGTTGACTACCGCCAACAAGCATTAGTATGATCTAAAAATACTAATGGGTGATATTACAAGGTAATTTGACAGAAATAACCGATCCCATTTTTTCTGAAGGCTTGTCTTTATACACACGCTTTGTGCAAGTGTTCCTTCGCTTAGTGCATAAAGCCAAGCCAAAAATGAGATTACTTATTTTTTCCCGTCCCTAAGTTACGCTGCTAAGGTACAGCTTTAAGGCGGGAGCATGAAATTAATGTCAAAAAAATCAATTAGAAAAACTTATAAAACAATTCTAAAACTATTAATTATTCTTTTGCTCCTATTTAAGTAGTCCAACAAAAAATGTACTAAAAAAAGAAAGCATCACCAGCTCGCAGGCCAATGATGCTTTCATTTGAAGGAAAATCTGTTAAAGGTTCGCTCTGAAAATCAACTCGTGTATCAAGTAGATGTGCGGATGTTATCGTTTTTGCTGCCTGAAATAGTAAAAAAAATATTTTTTTTTAAAAACACCCTCAAACGCATCCATAAAAACGTTCATAAGTACGCCGTTCCCCGTTAATTCCCGTACGTTTCATAAAGGGTAACCTAAAAATTAGGTGCAGACTAATGTGTGGCTTACTTTTGTAAATACATAGTAAAACTGTGTGATCATATCACAGGAAAAGAATTAATCATAGGGATGACTTTTGGGCCCTGCCAACGCAAGTTGGCAGGGCTTTTTTTTATTTGGGAAACTTTTTTGGAAAAAAAAATGCTAAATATTGTGTAGTGCAAAAAACGTGTATATCTTTGCCCCGCACTAATCAAAAGGGTTGGTGAGAGTGCTGTAAGTCAGCATGCCGAAGTGGCGGAATTGGTAGACGCGCTGGATTCAAAATCCAGTTCTGGCAACAGAGTGCGGGTTCGATTCCCGCCTTCGGTACATTTTAGATTTACTACAAAAGAACTACCCGCCGAAGTGGTGAAATTGGTAGACACGCACGTTTCAGAGGCGTGTGCTTAACGGCGTGCGGGTTCAAGTCCCGCCTTCGGCACTCGAAATAGCTCAGTCAGTTTGGCTGAGCTTTTTTTATTTGTCATCATAATGTCCATAACTTATCTCACAAATATAGCTGGTTTTTAAGGTAATAATCCAGTATCCCGCTATTTTGCTATTTCTACCTGATTCAACTTGAAAAAATTCATTTTAATTACCTTTGTCCCTTAAAGTAAACAATCCGATCCATTCTTCTGCCCATAACAGTTCGCCCTACATGGTAACAAGCGATGATTTTTTTGAACAGGTCAACCGTCTCCGCATTTTAATCGTTGGCGATGTGATGATAGACCGCTACCTGACAGGGAAAGTGGATCGTATATCGCCAGAAGCACCCGTGCCTGTGGTGCAGCTCCAGGCAGAGGAAAACCGATTAGGAGGTGCCGCCAACGTCGCGCTCAACATCGCAGCTATGGGTGCTACTCCCTTGTTACTGAGCTTCACGGGGGAAGACGACAACGGGAAAACGCTCCAAGCCATACTTCCCGACAACCATATCTCTTCCGCTTATCTTATAACTTCTCCTTTTCGGCAAACGACTGTAAAAACCAGGGTCATTGCGCAGCAGCAACACCTTTTACGGGTGGACAGGGAGGACACCTTCCCACTCAACGAGGTTGAAACGTCCCTTTTACTAAACCGGTTCGACGAAATCCTCCTCCATGACACCCCCGATTTGGTTTTATTTCAGGATTACAACAAGGGTGTACTTACACCCCACATTATTCAACATATTATAGCAAAAACGCAAAAAAGCGCCATTCCTACGGTCGTTGACCCCAAATTTCACAATTTTTGGGCCTATCAGGGCGTGACACTTTTTAAACCTAATCTTCGGGAAATTCAGCAACAAATGGATGGCAAGGTGCAGGCTAACTTGGAAAGCTTGCAACAAGCCGCTCACCTCATTCGCACCCGTTTGGGCAACCCCTACACCATGATAACCCTCTCCGAAAAAGGGTTGTTTGTGGCCGATACCCAGAAAGCTGTAATTATTCCAACCCGCCCTCGGATCATCGCCGATGTTTGCGGTGCAGGAGATACGGTTATCAGTATTGTTGCCCTCGGATTGGCGTGCGGTTTAGACATGGAAACAACCGCAAAACTGGCAAATATTGCAGGTGGTCAGGTGTGCGAGCGCGTAGGGGTAGTGCCCGTGGATAAACACACCCTACGCGCTGAAATAGAGCGATCCTTTTAACTCATGATTAGATACGCTCAAACGTCAGATAATCAGTACCTCCATTCCCTCCACTTACGTGTACCAACTCAATGCGTGTATCGCTTTGAGAAATAATTTCCCAGTCTTCATTTAGTTCTTCAAAACGGTTAGACACTGGGAAAAAGATGTTAAAATGAATATGAGAAGGATTGTCATCACCGCTTTCTAGCTAATACTCCATGCCCCGGCATACTGGTTGCTGCCGTTGTCGGCTGTCAATACCCCGTTGTCGGCAAAAATCAAAAACATACCCCGTGAAGTAGTGGGTATCGTCATCTCCTGAGTCTTCAAACCAAGTTATCGTCCAATTACTATTGGTCAAATTTTCTTCCACTACCACCACATCGTCAGAGTAGGATTGTCGTCGTCGGAAGAATTGACACAACTGCTAAATAAGCTAAGGATAATAACAAAAGAAGCTGCGATCGTTTTCATAAACATGTATTTTGGTGAATAATTGATACAGCAAACTTATGGCCGTTATCCAATCGATTCAACAAAAACAAGCCGAACAGGAAAAACAACTGCCCCATTGAGTAATTTCCCCCTTTTAGCGATACTATGTTCTATATCTCTTAGGGTCGAAGAGAAAAGGCCAAAGCCGCTTTGATAAAAGAAACAAAAAGTGGGTGAGGATTCTCCACGGTACTCTTTAATTCAGGGTGAAACTGAACGCCCACGAAGTATGGGTGGTCGCGCATTTCTACAATTTCCACTAAATCAGTAGCGGGATTAATACCCGTTGGGATCAGCCCTGCTTTTTCCAATGGTTCTCGATATGCGTTATTGAACTCATACCGATGGCGGTGGCGCTCGCTGATGCTAAGCGTGCCATACGCTTTGCTGGCGATGGATTTTCGCTTGATCGCACATTCATAAGCCCCCAATCGCATGGTACCACCTTTTTGTGTAATACCTTTTGGTCGGCCATCATGTGAATAACAGGATGCGCTGCCTGTAGATTTACTTCTGTAGAAGAAGCCCCTTCTAAGCCCACTACGTTGCGGGCATACTCCACTACACAACACTGCATACCCAAGCAAATACCAAAAAACGGGATACGATTCTCCCGCACATAGCGGATGGCACGAATCTTGCCCTCAATACCTCGTTCGCCAAAACCAGGCGCTACTAAAACACCGTGCATATCTTTGAGGAGCCGGGCAATACCCTCCATATCTGTTTCCAACTGCTCGGAGTGGACGGGGATCACATTCACCTTGCATTCATTCACAGCGCCAGCATGTACGAATGCTTCATGGATGGATTTGTAGGCATCTTGTAGTTCATTGTATTTACCCACTAACGCAATATTCACCTCGTAGGAAGGGTTCTTGAGTTTCCCTAAAAAAGTCTTCCATGCCGACAAATCCGGTTCTTTTCTATCTTGCAAACGGAGCTTCCTGATGACGGTGGTATCCAATTGTTCTTTCAGCATCAGCAAAGGCACATCGTAGATGGTTTCTGCATCTCTTGCCTCAATGACCGACCCTACTTCCACGTTGCAAAAAAGTGCCAGCTTTCGACGCAAATCCATATTCAGTGGGTGTTCCGTACGGCATACTAAAATATCGGGTTGAATCCCGGATTGTAGTAATTCCTTTACTGAATGTTGGGTTGGCTTAGTCTTCAGCTCTTTAGCAGCACTGAGATAAGGAATTAAAGTAAGGTGTACTACCAAGCAATTATCGATACCCAATTCCCAACGAAGCTGCCGCAAACTTTCAATATAAGGTAGGGACTCAATATCACCAACGGTACCACCTAATTCTGTGATAACAATATCGTAATCACCCGTACCGCCCAGCAACTGTACCCTGCGTTTGATTTCATCCGTAATATGCGGTATTACCTGTACGGTTTTGCCCAAATAGTCACCAGCGCGCTCTTTATTAATGACTGTTTGATAAATACGTCCTGTGGTGACGTTATTCGCCTGAGAGGTTGGCACGTTAAGGAAGCGTTCGTAATGCCCCAGATCGAGGTCGGTCTCGGCACCGTCGTCGGTCACATAGCACTCCCCGTGTTCATAAGGGTTGAGCGTACCTGGATCGACATTGAGGTAGGGATCGAATTTTTGGATGGTGACGGAGAAGCCTCTTGCTTGTAGCAGTTTGGCCAATGAGGCTGCAATAATACCTTTACCGAGGGAAGAACTCACCCCGCCCGTAACGAAGATGTATTTGGTCATGTTGTTTCTTGAATTACGGGATGCAAAGTTAGGAAAAAATTCTAACTTTGGCCGACCCATAAATCAAAGTAATTTGACGGAAATAAACTGTACAACTTTTTCTAAAGGATTTGTAAATATTTTCATACAATTTCTTCCCGATAACTATCGGAACAGTTAATTATTTAGAAAATTTTTCCGAATCAAATGTTGCACAGTTTATTTTTTCCGTAAAACGATCTGCTATGAAAAAGATCCTTGTTGCAAACCGGGGCGAAATAGCCCTGCGTGTGATGCGCTCCGCTAAAAAGATGGGCATCGCTACAGTAGCTGTCTATTCCGAAGCCGACCGGTATTCACCCCATGTACAGTTTGCAGACGAAGCTGTTTTGCTGGGGCCAGCTCCTTCCAGCCAATCCTACCTTCGAGGGGATAAAATCATTGAGGCCGCTCTTGCATTAGGGGTGGACGGTATCCATCCCGGATATGGTTTTTTAAGTGAAAACGCAGGTTTTGCACAAGCAGCAGAAGCCGCAGGCATCACTTTCATCGGGCCACGTTCACATGCGATAGAGGTAATGGGGTCAAAATTGGCTGCCAAGGACACCGTAAAAGCGTACAATGTCCCTATGGTACCTGGGGTGGATGAGGCGATAACCGATGTAGCTGCCGCCAAAAAAGTAGCAGAATCTATTGGGTTTCCTATACTCATCAAAGCTTCCGCAGGGGGCGGTGGTAAGGGAATGCGCATGGTAGAAAACGTGGAAGAGTTTGAAGAACAGATGGAAAGAGCCGTCAGCGAAGCCGTTTCAGCTTTTGGGGATGGGGCTGTTTTTATTGAAAAATTCGTTACTTCCCCACGCCATATTGAAATACAGGTTTTGGCCGATAGCCACGGCAATGTCGTCTATTTATTTGAACGCGAGTGTAGTGTGCAAAGGCGGCATCAAAAAGTTGTGGAAGAAGCCCCTTCTTCTATCCTCACCCCAGAAATGCGCCGCGCCATGGGCGAAGCGGCTGTCAAAGTAGCCCAATCCTGCGACTACCTCGGCGCTGGTACCGTTGAGTTTTTGGTTGATGACCAACTCAATTTTTATTTCCTTGAAATGAACACCCGCCTACAAGTAGAACACCCTGTAACAGAGTTGATTACAGGCATCGACTTGGTCGAAATGCAGATTCGCATCGCACGCGGCGAGGCACTCCCTTTCACACAAAAAGACCTATCTATACACGGCCACGCGCTTGAGTTGCGGGTTTATGCCGAGGATCCACTCAACAACTTCTTACCCAGTGTAGGGCATTTGTCGCGTTATCGGCCTCCTCATGGTGAAGGTATCCGCGTGGATGATGGATTTACAGAAGGCATGGATATTCCCATTTACTACGACCCTATGTTGGCAAAGCTCATCACGTTCGGTGCCAACCGCGAAGCAGCACTGCGCCGTATGGTGGAGGCCATCGAATCCTATGAAGTGGAAGGAGTAGCCACTACCCTACCCTGTGGTAAATTCGTATGCCAACACGAAGCTTTCATCAGTGGCAAGTTTGACACCAATTTTGTCAAACTGCACTACCAGCCCGAAATGCTGGAGGCCGCCACAAGAGAGGAAGCACGAGTAGCCGCCGCACTAGGCAAGGCGCTGTGGACGCAACAACAAAACCAATTGAGTACCCCTGTCTATACACACGACGATTGGTGGGAACAACGAAAGTAGCATCCCTTATTTTGGGGCAACGCAATGCCCTTACAAAAGCCCAACTACATACGCTGTAGTTGGGCTTTTTTCTTACACAGCCTCTAATAAAGATCGAAAAAATCGTTTCATAGCCTCGGGGTGGTAATCGAAGTACAAATCAGGCTCTATCAATTCCAACTCCATGAGTAGAAATTGCCCTTGGTGCAGGATGCCGTCCACGCGGGCGTAGGCCAGTTTGCCACCAAATGCTTCGACCACCCGTTTTGCGGCAGCCAAAGTAGATGTATCGGGATTAAATGGGGTGTAAATACCTCCAAATTGTACCTGAATACGGAAATCTCCATCAGCAGGTTTTTTGCGAATGGCGTGTGAAAAATCCCCTCAAAAAAATCATAGATACTTCACCATCTGCTAAAATTTCATGCATGAAAGGCTGAAGCAACAGATCTTGTTGAGCCAATAAGGAGCAAATTCAAGCATCACCGCAGCGGCTTCTTCTTGCCTAAACCGCCTTGTATGAAAGGATCCTGCAGAAATAGCAGGCTTAATGACAGCTTCTTCCCAACCATTTTCCCTCAAACACGAAAGATTTAATTCGCTACCTGCCTCCATGAAAACGGTTGGAATGATGGGAATATCTTGCTGTGCCAATTCACGCAAGTAAAACTTGTGAAGATTTCTGCGCACTATGGGCAAGGGGTTCAAGGTAGGAATACCCAAGGATTCAATATGCCCCAACCAAGACAGGAAGGCTGCTGGTTTGCGAAAATAATCCCAAACCGTTCGGAACACTAAACAATCGAATTGCTGCCAGTCCACGGAGGGATCATTCCAATCTACCACCGCTGCTTGATGCGCCCCTTGGGAAAAATGTGCGGCCAAGCGAGTTTCCTTTTCAAAGGCACCTGGCCAGTCGTGGGTAGTTAAAAAAGCAAACCGCATACTGTATCTATGTTAGTGAATCGCCACTTTTTCCAAAAATGCTTGTTGCAACCGTTGCGTGATAGGGCCTGGTTTTCCATTACCAATAGGTTTCCCGTCCATGCTGCTCACCGCTAACGCACCTTTGATAGAACTGGTAATAAAAGCTTCGGCTGCGGTATCTAATTCAGCAACAGCTACCTCTCTTTCTTCCACAGGGATACCCAATTCATGGGCTGCTGCGATGATATGTTTACGCGTAACGCCAGCAAGTACTTTATCAGCAGGCGTAAGCAAATGCCCGTTGGCATCAACGATAAAAAAGTTGGAACGGTCGCTTTCGCGTAAAAAAGTGCCATCGTGATAGACAACAAATTCCGCATCCTGAGCCGCCAACCAAGGCAGGATGTGAATACCTGTAAGGTAATTGAGTGATTTTACCATCGGCAGCTCCCGTTGATGCTGGTAAAGCGCTGCACGAGCACCTCTTTGAAAAAGCTCTTCCTTAACACGTGGTATAGGGGCTTGTAAAATAAATACATTGCCCTCGGTAGGCGTATAACTATCATGGGAATACCCGCCTGTCAACACTAAGCGTATGCCGCCCTCTTGCACTTCATTAGCAGCAATAACGCGATGTATCCCCTGCCGCATCCCTTCGCGATCCACGGGGCATTGCAAACGCAACAGCGCCGCCGAACGGAAGAAACGATCTAAATAATCTTCCAAAAAACGAGGCTGGAAACGCTCGAATAAAAAGTAGTCAAAAATACCATACCCCCGCAGCAATGCTAGGTCGTTCAGGTGCAGTGATGCCGCTTGTTCAGGTAGTATTTCACCATTTAAAAAACAGTACATGATGCTAATATTTTAAAAATTACTTTATTTTTCCGAAATTGGGTGGAAATATAGGAGTAAAAAGCGGATGTTTGTGCATCCATTAATTTTATCTGACTATGGCAGACTTGTTTACTATCAATCGTTTTGTACTTCTTGTAAGGCCCAGCCAGGCTATGGTGGATTGGATCAACGGCATTTATCCTGACGACCCTGTTCCCTATGAGGATCGAATGGCTCATGACAATACCGATGTCTATCTCATTCCCGAAATGGATGACATAGAAGACGCTATGATCTGGTTGGAAGCAAATTACTTGCCTTTCTTCGAAAGCCTGTTGGAGGAATGGTGTGACAATGTGGACGACTGGCCCCAAGATATGGACTGGGAAATGTTCAAGCGTTATGCCGATTTCACGATCCAAACTAATGTGTTGGACAGCGTCTCCGAAGAAGAAGATGAGGCGGCTTTCGATGCCATGGACGACGACGACATGGATGGCTTCGTGGCTGACAGCGATGATATCGATTGGGATTAACCATGCGTGAATATATCCCCATCGGCGACCACTTGCTGTGGAATGACCACCATATTGTAGCCTTCAACAAACCCGCTGGCGTTCCCGTACAACCAGACCTTACGGGCGATGCCTCGCTTTTGCAGTTGGGAAGCACCTACTGTAAAACAACCTTGCATTTAGTCCATCGCTTGGATAGGCCAGTGAGCGGCATCGTTTTGTTTGCCAAACGAAAAGATGCCATGCAGGAGCTGCACCGACAGTTTCGCGAACGGGAAGTGCGCAAAACATACCTCGCTATTGTTGCGCAAGAGCCTCCGTCAACCTCAGGCACCTTGGTACACTATCTGCGTAAACAAAAAGGTAAAAATGGTACCACCGTACTCGATCAACCCGAAACGGATACACAGGAAGCACATTTAGACTACACCCTCATCGGAAAAAGCGACCGCTACTTCCTTTTGCGTATTGACCTGCACACAGGACGCTACCACCAAATAAGGGCGCAATTGGCTCATATAGGATGCCCCATAAGAGGGGATGCCAAATACGGGTTTCGCCGCCGCAATCCCGATCGAAACATAGATCTACACGCTTGGCAGTTGGTTGTCACGCACCCCAGCAGCCACCGAACAGAACGTTTGACAGCGCTCCCGCCCGACACCCCACTATGGAAGGGCTTTAATTTGGATTTCAACATTTTACAGAGCGAATAACCTGCTATGGAAGCTATCAATAACTATTTTCCGAATTTGACCGCTACCCAGCAAACGCAATTTGCAGCGCTCGGTGATCTTTATGCAGAGTGGAATCAAAAGATCAATGTCATCTCGCGCAAGGACATTGAACACCTTTATACCCACCACGTATTACATAGTTTAGCCATTGCCCAGTTCATTCGCTTTGCCCCCGGTTCAAAGGTGCTCGATTTAGGTACTGGCGGTGGGTTTCCGGGGATTCCCTTAGCGATCCTTTTTCCCGAAGTGGAATTTGTTTTGATCGATGGCATTCGCAAAAAAATAACCGTCGTCAATGAAGTAGCAGCTGCCGCAGGTATCAAAAACGTGGTAGCACTACAACAAAGAGCAGAAGAAAGAAAAGGAAGGGAGTTCGATTTCGTCGTCACCCGCGCCGTGGCATTATTGGAAAAACTAGTTCCCTGGAGCGAACACCTTTTCCGCGACAAACAAATCAACAGCCTCCCCAACGGTCTGATTGCGCTAAAAGGCGGCAACGTAAAACAGGAAGTAAAAGCACTCCCCCGAGGCACTTATTCCGAAGTTATGCCCATATCCACGTGGTTCAAAGACCCCTTCTTTGAGGAAAAATTCGTGGTCTATGTGCAGTACTAAACACACACCTGCACCTTTAGCACACATACTTTTCCCACATCGTCTAACGCAAAATTTTCAGAATTCAACCCATCTCACATCACCCATCGCACATCACACATCAAATCCCGATAGCTATCGGGATCACACACATACACATTTAACACACATACACATTTAACACATATACACATTTAACACATATACACATTTAACACACATACACATTTAACACATATACACATTTAACACCTCTCCTTCATCTTCCGCAATATTTTTTTCATCGCTTTTTCGGTGAGCGAGTAGGAAGGTAACTCTTTGCCAATAAAAAGGAACATACAGACCAACTGCGGCTGCTCTTCTGTGCGATTTTCATAGATGTGATGTTTATGCAACCGCCAAGCTTCGCGAACCAGTCGCTTAACGCGATTTCGATCTACTGCTTTTTTA
>JAWKLL010000056.1:0-23475 GCA_041392765.1 Saprospiraceae bacterium | reverse complement strand
GTTCGACAGCTTGTGGTCAAGACCACAAGCCCACGACTATAAAACCGTTGTTGACGGTAACGGTGGAGTAAATCGAATTCCATTCAAAAAATATCTGATTGACGAAATCAAAAAGATTTTCACAGAATATTCACCCAAACAACTTTATTTCAAAGTTCTTTTTGAATTGTTTGGTGACGAACTCCTGCTTGAAAAAGACAATCCTGAGTTTAACCGACAAATCGGACGACTTGAAAATACAGTCGTTTATAATTCGCTTTATGAATTTCAGCAGAAAGGCGTTCTGAGTTTGATTAAAATGCTTCAAAAATATAACGGAGCCATTTTAGCCGATGCAGTAGGTTTGGGTAAAACTTGGACAGCTTTGGCGGTGATGAAATTCTATCAATTGCAAGGGCGTGAAGTGATTTTGATTTGCCCCAAGAAATTGCAATACAATTGGAGAATCTATCAGAAGAACCAAAACTCAAAATTTGAGAAAGACCAGTTTGAATATTTCTTAAGATTCCATACCGATTTGACAGATGATCTGATGGAGAAATACCACGACAGGGCAGACAAACATTTTATCAATGAAAAGCCCAAACTGTTTGTGATAGATGAAAGCCACAATTTGCGAAACGACAAATCAAAACGATACAAATTCCTTGTTGACCAGATTCTTTCACAAAATGAAGATGTAAAAGTGCTGATGCTTTCAGCAACTCCAATCAACAATTCATTGATGGACATAAGGAATCAATTCAAACTCATTGTAAGTGGTAACTCAAAAGGCTTTGAAGAATCCTTAGACATTAAAAACCTTGATTACACTTTCAGGGCTGCACAAAAAGCATTTAACGAATGGACGGAAGACCCAGAACCAAAAATTGGTGAGTTCATCAAAAAATTACCGCCTAACTTTTTCAAATTAACAGATTCTTTGACAGTTGCCCGAACTCGTAAAATGATTGAAGGGCATCAAGACGGTTTGGAGTTTCCTAAGAAATCAAAGCCTGAAAACATTTTCGTTACACCTAAGCAGATAGGAAACTTTGAAAGCTTTGAAGAATTGTTCGACCATTTCCCCCCAATGCTTTCAGGTTATCAACCTTCATTTTACATTGAAGAATTTGAAGATGCCGATGTGCTACACGATGAAAAGCAGCGTGACCATTTCTTGGTAAAAATGATGTATATCTTGTTGGTGAAACGCTTGGAATCTTCTTGGTTCTCTTTTCAATCAACCGTTGAGAAAATTTTGGCACATCATCAAAATGCACTCGACAGAATCAAACAATATCAAGAAACCAAAAAGGAAACAGGCTGGAATGAAGCACAACCTTCCCTATTTGATGATGATGAAATATTAGCACAAATCGAAGATTTTACATTAGGTAAAAAACGTAAAACCCGTTTGGTTGACATTGACCGTTCTGGAAATATTGAAAACTACAAAAAGGATTTAAAAGCAGATATTGAAGCCTTGCAATTGTTACAATCCAACTTAATTCAGTTTGAACGCAAGATTGCCAAAGAGATTAAGAAACCACGAAATCACGCAAGTGAGGATGATAAACTGGAAACACTTATTAACCGAATTGTAAAGAAAAGACAGTCGGGTGAGAATCACGGCAACGCAAAGGTTCTAATTTTTACTGTTTACAAAGACACTGCCTTTTATCTTTTTGAGCAGTTAAAAGCAAGAGGTTTTGATAAAGTGGCTGCCATTAGTGGCGACACGTCAATGGTTTGGGATGAAGAAGGCGAAACAAAACGCTACGAACCCATTTTAGAACGCTTTGCCCCTTTTACCAAACTGTTCAGAGAGAAAGAGTGGCAATTTGAACCAAGCAACAAAGAAATTGATTTGAAAAAGCAGTTTGACGAATGGCAATTGTGGATTGCAGAAAACGACAAACGGACTTATGAAAAACTGCAAAACCCAATTGATATTTTAATTGCAACAGATGCTTTAAGCGAAGGTCAAAACTTGCAGGATTGTGATTTGGTCATCAATTATGATATTCACTGGAATCCCGTTCGTGTTATTCAGAGAATGGGTCGTATTGACCGATTGGGCTCGCCAAACTCGAAAATATTTGGAATTAACTTTTGGCCTTCCAACAACATCAATTCCTATTTGAATTTGCAGGGAAGAATTGAACAACGAATGACTGCAATGAAATTGGCAGGTTCTGAAGTTCACCTTGATTTCTCCGACACATTTAAAGAAATGGCAGAAGACGAAAATCTGGAGCAGAAGCAAAAAGCAAGAATGTTGGAGCAAATGCAATCTTCTTGGGATGAAATTGACACCGAAAAATCATTGGGCTTTGACGACTTTTCTTTGGAAACATTCCGTCAGGAATTATTAGAAGAATTAAGAAAGAACGAGCAGTTTTACAAATCGCTACCAAACGGCATTTACACTGGTTTTAAAGCCAATCAAGAAGTTTGTCCGCAAGAGGGAATGATTGCACTATTAGGCTACCCAAGCAAACCTGCTAAATCTTTAAATTCTGAATACAAAGGCTACGAACTCATTTACATTGACCATTTGGGCAAGTCGGTTTTCATAAATCAAAAGGAAGTGTTAGATGCATTAGCAAAACACAAAGACGAAGATCGTTTTGTTCCAAAATCCATTGACCAAGGCGAACCAAAATCCATTGAGCATTTATCTGCTGCTTTGTCTGCTTGGTTAAAAAGTCAGGCAACCGAAGAAGAGGTTCAGGAAGATGGAACGGTAAAACAAAAAATGGGAAAGGCTTCACTGGATATGTTGAACAAACTAAAATCAGGCAGCAAAACCACCATCCAAAAACTTAAAGACGAAGGTTCAACTTCGCAAAAATTCAATAAAGACAATTTCGATTTAATCACTTGGTTTATCATAAGTAAGTAAGTAAGTAATGAATTCAATTTCAAAATTCCATAACGACCCCTTCATTGATGCTTTAAAAGCATTTTTTGAAGAACTGAAAGTGCCGGTTGATTATTTGGCAGATGAACCTGCATCTGCAAACGACATTTTAGGAGAACGATACAAACCAACCAACGAAGCACATAAACTCATTGATGATGTGTTTGCATTAGGTATGGTAAATGATGCCATTTTCGATGGCACAGAGACTTTCAAAAACTTAGCAGAGGTAAAGAAACTAAAAGCGGACTATGACGGCTTGTTGCTTTTTGGTGTAACGCTTAAAAGCAGAAAAGACGGTTTGCCCATCACAAGAAGCCATTTGGCAGAAATTACTAGGGCATTTAACCGCACTTTCCCTTATACACCTGTTACCATCATTTTCAAATACGACAACCTGATTTCTTTTGCTAACAGCGAACGCATACCCTACAAACAAGAATGGCGAGAAGGTGAGAAAGTGGGAAAAGTGACTATGCTTAAAGATGTAAACCCAGAAAATACGCATTCGGCTCACAAAAAATACTTTATGGATTAACGATTGACCGCCAAAAGATTGATTCATTTAAGTTATTGTACAACTATTGGCAAACAGTTTTTTCATTACAAGCATTAAACAATCAGTTTTATGCCGATTTACAAGATTGGTTTTATTATGCTTCGCAAAACATAAAACTTCCTTACAAGCCCGATTATATCAATGAAAAGGAGAACATTAAGAACTTTTTGGTTCGGCTTTTAGCTAGAACTATGTTTTGCTGGTTTGTAAAAGAAAAAGGACTGATAAAAAACGAATTGCTTGAACTCACTGATTGGCAAGGAAACAAGTTTAAGCTGACCTCCGATATTGAGGAAAAGAATTTTCTAAAAAGCAACTCCTACTACAGAGGTGTACTTCAAAATATTTTCTTCAATGCTCTAAATCAAAAGGAGAAAAAGTCAAACAAAGATTTTGGCTGGACAAAATATTGGCATCCTGATTTCAAATTAGATTGGCTTACCGATATACCTTATCTCAATGGGGGCATTTTTGACAAACTAGATGAAGATAATGCCAAAGAAAGCATTGAAGATACGGTGTTAAAAATCCCTAACTTTTTATTTTACGGAATTGAAGTAGAAGCGGAAGTTACCAAAGGCAGAGGTGCAAGGGCAACTACCTCCATTGAAAAGGTTGAACACAAAGGGTTAAACGGCATTTTAAAATCGTATAAGTTTACATTAGATGAAAATACACCCTTTGAGGAAGACATTGCCCTAGACCCTGAAATGTTGGGCTTGGTATTTGAAAACCTTTTGGCAGAACTTGACCCTAATTTGGAAGAAAGCACCATTAAAAGCATTCGAAAACAAACAGGGAGCTATTACACACCCCGAAAGGTAATTCTTGAAATGGTAAATGATAGTTTGAATCTTTACCTATCCAAATACATTGCGGAGAACTATCCAAAAATCAAAAATGCCAAGACCAAAGTTAACGACTTGGTTTATTACACATTGATAATAGAATCTGACCATCAATTTGAGCAAGCCGTAGTAGATGCATTAGACAAATACAAAGTGCTAGACCCCGCCTGTGGTTCAGGAGCTTTCCCTATGGGAATGTTACATAGAATAGTGGACATACTCAAACTGGTGGACGACAAGAATGAAAAATGGGTTGAGTTGAAATTGCATAATGTAGATAAAGCTCAACGCAACGAATTTAAAAAAGTACTTACCTCGCATTTAGATGATTATGGCAGAAAGCTGGGGATTATACGTGATAGCATTTACGGAATCGATATTCAACCTTTGGCTGTACAAATTACCAAACTGCGTTTCTTTATTTCTTTGTTGATTGACCAGAAAACGGCAAAAGGCATTACCCCAATGCCCAACATTGAAACCAAAATCATTTGTGCTGATAGCCTTAAAAATATCCAAGCCGATTTATTCAGTAAAGATGCTATTGAAAAATTGATTGAAGCACGAACCCGTTATTATCAACCGGATATATCTCAAAAAGAAAGACAAGATATTGCAGACGAAATTATTGATGTGCTGGATGTCGCTTTTCCATCTTTTGCCTTTCAGGTTACAGGCAAACGCATTTCGGGCCAAAACAAAGAATTGCTCCGTCATTGGTTTACGCACGGCACCTTAGCTGCACCTTTTTTTAATATGGATTTCTTTTATCCAGAACTTACGGAAAACGGTGGTTTTGATTGTGTTATTGGCAACCCACCTTATGGAGGTGTAAAAATCAGTGATGATGTACGAACAACTTTAGATATAGAAAGTAAAGACCCTTATGGTGCTTTTATTGCCCGATTTTTAAATGCACACAATCAAACTACACCTTTAAAAAATGGTGGTGTGCTAGCATACATTGTGAGTGATACATTTATGACCATCAAAAGTCATTTAAAGCTTCGCAAACACCTGATGCAAAACTATGTGCATAAAATGCTGCGGGTTCACCCTGACACCTTTAGAGCTACGGTAAACACGGTTATAATGGTTGCTGAACGCAATACCCAAAGAGAACTGGACGACAACCACATTTGCCTGATGGCTGATTTAACCAATATCAGTATTCACGATAACTACGAACATTTTGTGGAAGTGCTTAACCAGACCAAAGGCGTGGACTTTGAATCTGCTAATACCAATATCTCCAACGAAGAATATGCTATTTACTACTACCCACAAGCCCTGATAAAAACCAACAGCAACCTGCCCTTTTTTGTAGCAAGCCCTAAATTGTTTGCCTTGATGAACGACAGTGGCAAAGACTTAAAAAAAGAACTGAAAGAAATAGGCGGCAAGCAGGTGCAGGTGCGGAAAATACCCATAAACGGCAAAGAAATTGAATTGGTGAAATTGGGGGGTGTTGCGGATGTAAAAGTAGGCTTGCAAACAGGAGATAACAACGCTTATTTGTTTCAAAATCCTGAAGCAAGAGGAACTTACAGAAGCATAAACGATTACCAAGAATTTTTATTGACGGAAGTAGATTTAGATAAAATCCGCTCCAATGACAAGCTAAGATTGGAAGTGATTGATAAAGGCATTAGCAAAGACAACACCAAAAGTGAACGATATTTCGGTGGGCGGTATATTATACCACACGATAAAGGAGGGGAAAGCGATGCAGATACGGGTTGGCTTCCAAATTATTGGGTTGATACCAATTATTTTATTGATTGGAGTGAATGGGCGGTTGATCAAATTAAAAACTTACTTGGAACAGATGGTAGACCAAAGTCTAGATTTCAAAATACATCATTTTATTTCACTAATGGTATAGATTATTCTCAGACAGGAGTTTATTGTCCAACTTTCAGAAGTAATTCGGGTGCAGTTTTTAATACAGAGGCAACGTCAATTTTTGGCAATTTTGAACTAAATTCATTTTTAGGTTTTCTTACTTCCAAAACAACTCGTTTTTTCATTAAGAACTTTATTGATAATACGGTTCACGCATCAGCGGACAAGCTGAAGGAAACAACCATTTTAGCCAAAACTAAAATAGAAAGAGTAATAAAACTTGTAGCCAAAATTATCGAAACCCAGAAATCCAACCCTCGTTACGACTACGCCAGCTACGAACAAATAGAGATAGACAAATTGGTGTATGAGGCTTATGGTTTAAATGCAGAAGATGTGCAGGAAGTAGAAAACTGGTATGCAAGGCGTTACCCCAAGCTATCGGCAGCTCAAAAAGCCAACCTGCGGGCATTGGGCAAGAGTGATGATTATTTAGAATTGTATGGCTTAAAGTAAATCGTATGAATTATTGGCTCGTAAAATTCGCACCTTTTCGGTACAGTTGGCAAGATGTATTGCGTAACGGAAAGTTTGAAATTTACTCCGTTCGTAATGCCCAAGCCAGAAATAATCTAAAGGAAATGAAATTGGATGATAAAGTTCTTTTTTACCACAGCCAGGAAGGTAATTGTGTTATGGGTATTATGAAAGTAATAGAAGAAGCACATCAAGATAAAACCACAGATGCCCCCCAGTGGGTTTCGGTTACTTTTGAACCAATAGATAGTTTTAAGACACCTGTTGCCTTGCATATAATAAAACAAACGGATGGTCTAGAAAATATTGGGCTGATAAAGCAGCCAAGATTGGCAGTGATGAAATTGACCGAAAATGAGTTTAGAATAATATCAAGTTTGTAATGTTAAAGATTATCGAAATAGAAAATATCAAAGGAATAGCCCATAAAAGGTTTGCACTTAATATATTGCCCAACAAGCCTAGTCTTTTAGTTGCTCCAAATGGTTTTGGAAAAAGTTCGTTTGCTGTGGCTTTTAATGAAATGAATAACAGGCGAATCAATCTTTCAGAAGATAATCTTCACCAAGCGAATGCGGCTTTACAACCGAGAATTTATATTGAATACGAAAGACCAGATGGAAGTTTAGCCCAACTACAGGCTACATCAACGAATAATACAATAAGCACAGAACTCGATTATTTTGTAATTAATAACCCTACCAAACCAAAAGGCGTTGGAAGTCAATTCGGCAGAGCAAGTGCCAGACTAGAAATTAAAGATGTGGTTTTGGTAGATCGGATTCCAGACAATGTTGGTTTTGGAAATCAATATAGAGCAGCACAAGAACGTTTCGGCCAAAATGCACGAGTATTACCCAATCCAAATGCGGCATTAAGTAATTTGAAACTCGTTGAAAAATTAAGTCAGAACTACCAAGCATTGGAAAGGGCAAATGGTCAAAGAATCCAACTTCGAATAAATACTATTATTGAAGAAATAAACCAACAAAACGGCACTGCTGATGTTTTAACAGCTTGGATAACTGCAAACAGATTAAACGATTTAAACCAAATTGACTATCTAAACACATTAGGTAATCTGATACACGAATTTGATGTTGGCTATAATTCTGAAACAAAAGCCTATTTAGTAGCAATTCAATTAATTTGGCTATACAACAATAACCCAAACAACTTCAAAGCAGCCTGTGATTACAGCAATTATCAACTAGACAAGCAGCGTTTTGAACAAACACTTTCAAATTTCAATTGTACTTGGCGAGGCATACGTGCCAGTCAAACAGGCGGGCAGTTAGTTGTTAAGTTTCCAGAAGCTATTCATATTTCCAATGGTCAAAGAGATATTCTGACTTTCATTTCAATGCTGTTCAGAGCGAGACAACATTTAAAGAAAAATGCCAACATTTTAATAATTGATGAAGTGTTCGATTATCTTGATGATGCGAACCTGACCGCTGCTCAATATTACATTACAACTTTCATCAAAGATTATAAAGAGGAAGGGAAAAGACTTTATCCTATTATTCTTACGCACCTCAATCCGAACTATTTTAAAAATTTCGCTTTCAACGACCAGAAGGTTTATTTTTTAGAACAATCCCCTATTCAAGTAAATCAAGGAATTGTTAGACTTCTTAGAAACAGAGACCACGCTACCATAAAAGACGCTGTATCAAAACATCTTCTTCATTTTGAACCTACACACATAAACAAAAGAGCTGAGTTTAATGCCCTTGGACTGCGTGAACTTTGGGGAGAATCTGACAACTTTTATCAATTCCTATTTACAGAAGTTGAGAATTATCTAAATGGGCGACCATTCTGCCCGTTTGCAGTTTGTGGTGGTTTAAGAGTAAAAATAGAACAAATTGCTTTTGTCAGACTCCAAACACCCGAAGCAAGAACCACATTTTTAACAACTAAAAAGACAAGGTCAAAATTAGAAAAGGCAGAAGAAATGGGAGTTGTTTCACCTGAATCACATTATTTGCTCGGCATTATTTACAATGAAGGAATGCATTGGAAAGATGGATTGGACAACGTATCACCAATTGCATCAAAACTAGAAAATTTGACCATAAAGAAATTGATTAGAGATGTATTTGAATAAAGCCCAATCGAGTAGGGAGAGGAGGTCAAAAATAACCTCCCCTTCCCGATAGCTATCGCATTAGCGTCAACTTAAAAAAAGCTAATATGTTTAGGCTAAAAAAAGTTGCTGACACACTTTTTGCAACGGTCTCATATTCAAACAACGATTCAGGCATACACTTATTAGACATTACAACGCTTCCAAGTGGCATCTATCAAGTGGTCATCTATGAAAAAAATACGCCTGTTTGCGTCCGCAGTTTTGTGAAGCAGTAGGTTAATCAAAGTGCCTAATAAAAAAGTAAATTGTTACCAAAGTGTTAAAACCTCCCTATTCAATCGCTATTTTGTGGCCGAAAACACATCCTTTTCTATGGAACGGACGTTTTCTTTATCACAATTTGACCTAAAAGACGCTCAATTGTTAAAAAAACGAGCCGTTTAGTGCCAGATAGAAACCAACCGACGATGTTACGCAAATTAATTTTTTCTGTTTTACTCCTTACTGCTGCGATGCAGTTGCAGGCGGCTTACATCCTTATCCCCATGGACGAGGAGCAAGGCAACCACCTCAAGGCTTACGGTATCACCTATTGGGTGTTGGACAATGGCTTGGAAGCTTGGTGGCTGCTCAATTACAGGGGCGGTTCATTTGCCTTTCCTCACAGTAAGGTATTCGAAAGAGAGTGTCTTACACGCGATGTGAGCTATGAAGTTATTCCCGATGGCAAATTCAATGCTATATTGGAAGAGATAGCCAATCCAGAAATCAATATGGATGCCATGAAATTGGAGAAGGCACCGAAAATTGCTGTTTACACCCCAGATATGAACTTCCAGACAGGCTCAAAAATTCAGCCGTGGGATGATGCAGTTACGCTGGTATTGAGCTATGCCGAAATACCTTATGATGTCATTTACGATACGGAAGTACTGAGCCATAAGCTAGTAGAGTACGATTGGTTGCACCTGCACCACGAAGATTTCACGGGGCAGTATGGTCGTTTTTATCGGAATTATCACAACCAGCCTTGGTACCGAGAAATGGTGAGTTATCAGGAGGGATTGGCGGCCAAAAATGGTTTTGCCAAAGTGTCTCAACTGAAATTAGCCGTTGTCAAGGAAATAAGAGAGTACGTATTTGGTGGCGGGTTTATGTTTGCCATGTGCTCTGCTACCGACTCCTATGATATTGCCTTGGCGGCAGAAGGGTTGGATATTTGTGCCCCCATGTACGATGGCGACCCCGCCGACCCCAATGCACAGAGTAAGCTCGATTTTACCAAAACCTTCGCTTTTGAAAACTTCACGCTCACTAGAGACCCAGTAGAATACGAGTTTTCCAATATCGACAGTGGCAATAAACGCAATGTCAACCCCAAGCAAGATTATTTCACCCTTTTTGATTTTTCAGCTAAGTGGGATCCTGTGCCCACTATGCTCACCCAGTGCCATACGCGCACGGTGAAAGGGTTTATGGGGCAAAGTACCGCTTTTTACAACCGTTACCTCAAATCAGATGTCCTTATTTTAGGGGATAATAAACCTGTGCAGGAAGTTCGCTATATCCATAACAACTTCGGGAAAGGTTTCTGGACTTTCTATGGTGGCCACGACCCAGAGGACTATCGCCACTATGTCAACGATCCAGAAACAGACCTCAATTTGCACCCCAATAGCCCAGGCTACCGCTTGATACTCAACAATGTATTATTCCCGGCCGCTCGCAAAAAGGAACGCAAAACCTGATTTCTCACCCAATCTGACTATTTGACGTAGAAAAATACACGTAGTACTTGTTTAGCAACTCCTTACATGGGTACAAATTGCTATACAAGCCTGTTTTTCAACCTAATAATAAACCATCTGTTTATGAGATTATTCATTTGGCTTGGACTTGTTATCGTCAGTTTTTTTGCTGGTATGTTCTTTATGCGCAAGCAAACCATCACAGCAGATCAATCACAAGAAAGGGATGCACGGCTCGTAAAATATACTACCGAAGAGGCGGCTCCGGTGGCTAGTGCCGCACTCCCATTGGATATGATGCCGGAAGAAGAGCACAACATTCGTTTATTTGAGCAGGCCGCTCCTTCGGTTTGTTACATCACCACCTCCACGATCCGCCGCAATTATTACAACCGCAATATTCAGGAAATACCCAGCGGCTCAGGGTCGGGTTTTGTATGGGACAAAGAAGGACACATTGTAACCAACTTCCACGTCATTCAGAATGCCGACAAAGCTACCGTGACCCTCAGCGACGGCACCACCTGGCAAGCAGAAGTAATAGGCAGTGCGCCGGAGAAGGATTTAGCCGTTTTGCGAATTGATGCACCCCGTGCCACATTGGTACCCATACCTGTGGGTACGTCGAATAACCTGCGCGTGGGGCAAAACGTCTATGCCATTGGCAACCCTTTCGGTTTAGACCAAACATTGACCACCGGAGTCGTGAGTGCGCTGGGCCGTGAGATCAACTCCGTAGCAGGTATTCCAATCCGCGATGTTATCCAGTCGGACGCAGCGATCAATCCGGGTAATTCGGGAGGCCCCTTATTGAACTCTTCTGGCAAACTCATCGGCGTAAACACAGCTATTTACAGCCCGTCGGGTGCGTCTGCGGGGATAGGCTTTTCCATTCCAGTAGATGTAGTCAACTGGGTGGTGCCCGATTTGATACAATACGGGGAAGTAAACCGCCCTCTTATCGGAGTGGAATTGGCACGCCCCTTCCGCAATATCGAGGGAGCCATTGTTTTGGATGTTATAGCCGACAGTCCAGCGGCTAAAGCGGGCATTCAACCCATAAAAGCTGACCGCTATGGCAATGTGGTATTAGGCGACATCATCATCGCTATCAACGACGACCCTATCGCATCCAATAGTGATTTAATCTTAGCGTTGGAAAAATACAAAGCTGGCGATCAGGTCACCGTCACCGTAAAGCGGAATGATAAAGAAGTAGATGTACCGATACGGTTGAAATCCTCTGCGGAATAAGGGGGTGTTTTTTGCTTTTTCTGGGAGGGATTTGTGAACGGCTGCGCACGGCGCGTGTTAGCAACACGCCCTCCTCTTTCACAATGGCTTCGCTCGAAAATACCCACATTGGATATTCATTGAATCTGGTTCATGATAGATGAATCCGCTAACGCTCTTCTTAAAAGGAAAAAGCAATTATATACTTCATCATCACAATCTCTGGTTTTACAGAAATTCACACTAAAGCTTATCTTAACCCCACACAATACACAAACCTCCTAGAAACGTACGACTTCGCCCGCGCAAGCCGACCGGAGGGCTTGATACCGGCCTTAGCCGGTATGGAGCGAATAGCGAACCCCGGAGGGTGGCGACCCCCTGCGGGTTGGCTTGTGTGCGTGCGCCAAAGGGGGATGCGCCCTACCCCATCAACTATGCCGGAAAAACTCCGCTGCCGAGTATCTCCTGGCGAAGTTTTTGCATATATTGTACCTCGTGAGGCGGTTGACGCTTGGCTCTCAAGTGCTCACAGCCATGCTTGTAGTTGCTCGCCATAGTGAATCATGGCGGGGATGGACAGGTAGCCCAATACGGGTACGACCAACCACCACCACGCGCCTAAGGCAATCGGAATGGCCGCCCAAAGCAGCAGGTAGAACAGGTAAAAAACCAATAATGCCGCCCAGCGCACTGACCCGCAAATTCGATTGTCTTAATTTTCACCCCGCTATCCACTGAGCCAGCAGTAGCGGAGGTAGGTGCCACAACAGGAACACCACAAACGGCAACGCTCCCCAAAGCAGACGGGAGGTGGCGGCTCGCTGTTTTTTATACTTGCCAGCAAAGGCGGCATCCGTGATGCGCATCCGCTCCAAACGGCTGAAGTAATCGTAACACAAGCCGCGCAAGCCCTCTTTTTTCACAGCAGGCAAGGCCACCACATTGGCTACCAACTGCTTTTCACCCCTGAGCTGGCGACCATCATGTGTGATGCCGTTCACCTGCGGTATGAATTGGGTGCGATATATTTGCAGCAGATGCTCCACCAATGGCTCGTCCGCTACTTGCTCAATGGCAATCACATCTTGGGCCAGGCGTGCGCTGAGTTCGTCGCTGAGTGCCACAATGGCTTGATTGGGTGCCTCGCGATAGGTGGCCAAGTACTCGCTGGCGTGAATGGGCGTACCAAAACGAATCATCACATCCGACCGCAGCCTATCGGCGTAGGTGTAATTCACGCCTACCGGCACGATGTACACCTCCTCTATAGTCGTTGCATCCAAGGCACCTAATGCAATACGCGCCGTACCTTTTTGTATGGGGCGCAAGCGTTTTTCGTGTATGCATCGCCCCTCTGCCAAAATCATGAGTTTCTTGCCTGCCGCCAGCACATCGAAGGCGCGTTCAAAAGAACCGTAGTTGTTCTTCAACCCTTCAAAACCGCCATCTTTCAAGCGAAAAATGGGAATAATGTGTACACCACTCAGCAAACTGGCGGCTATGCGGTGCTTAAAAAAATCGCCCCGTGCCATAAAATGCAAGGGCGCATCCTGGTAGCAAGCCAATATGCAAGGCTCAATAAAGGTAGTAGGATGGTTGGCAGCCAATATCACAGCTCCCTTGCGGGGAATGTTTTCCATATCCGCCAAATCGATGCGCCTGAAATAACGCTTTAGTCCTATGCGCGCCACAGGACGTACTGCTGCATACAACATAATACAAGGTGATTACTACATGCAAAGAAAGTAATAAATTATCTACCTTGCGGTGTTATTTTTCCTGACTCATGGCATCAACACACTCATCACCGCTGCCGCGCAAATTCCTGTGGGTCGTTGGTGGGCCTACGGCTTCTGGCAAAACTCGTTTATCCATAGCCATTGCCCGCCACTTCCAAACGGTCATTCTTTCTGCCGACAGCCGGCAGTTTTACCGCGAAATGCGCATTGGCAACGCCCGCCCCAGTGCCGAGGAACTCTCCCAAGCGCCTCATTATTTTATCGCCGACCGCAGCATTACCCAGCCCCTTTCAGCCGGGCAGTATGCCCAAGAAGCCACCCTACTGATGGAGGAATTGTTCCAGCAGCACGACCATCTGGTGGTAGTTGGCGGTTCTGGATTGTACATACAGGCCCTTATCGAGGGCATGGACGAATTCCCTCCCATCACTGAGCAAGCGCGGGCACAGGTAGCTGCTTTGCACGCCCAAGGGTTGCCAGCCTTGCAAGAAACCTTGCTACAACTCGACCCCGCGTACTATCATACCGTAGATTTGCAAAACCCTGCCCGCCTCCTTCGCGCTTTAGAGGTGATTTACACTAGCGGACGTCCTTATTCGTCGTTTCGCTCCGGGCAGCGCAAGGACAACCCCTACACCCCTGTTTATCTCCAACCCGCCTGGCCTCGGTCATCGCTATACGAACGCATTGACCAGCGCGTTCTCCAGATGGTAGAGGAGGGATTGGAAGCAGAAGCCCTGTCTTTGCAAGCCTATCGCCACCTTTCCTCCATGCAAACGGTAGGGTATCAGGAGTGGATTCCCTTCTTTGAGGGGCAAACGGCGCGGGATGAAGTCATTGAGTCCATACAGCAGCACTCCCGCCAATACGCGAAACGACAACTCACATGGAATCGCCGTAGCGGTAACTGGAAACACGTTCCATACGGCGCGTTCGAGGCGGCACTCCCTTATATTCAGTGCTGTTTGGCACAAGGGCTTAGCTTGCAGCCCATCACGCCTTTTGCGCCTCCCCCTTCTTGGTTGTCGCCCCGCGAACAGGTGGAAAGCTTAGGGCTTACCACATCAGATGGCCATATCCACAGTGCCATGCAAGTTGTAAAAAGCAAAGACTGGCTGCTTCTCCAACACATCCAGAGCGACGACCCTGCCGACACGCCCTCCCAGTTGCTACTGCAAGAGGTACTGCTGCGTGCCACCTCGCCCATTTTTGTGCACCCTGTACTGTCAGGCATCCCCCCTACCCTGCTGGCCGCTCATGCCTTCCAACCCTGTGCCGTCCTACCCAAAAAAGCTCCTCCTTCAGTAGATACCGATGGCTGGTTGTACCTGCTTCTGTAAGGCAATTATTAGGGCGCTCCCCCGCAAAAAGCGTATCTGTCCCATCTGGCCAAACGGGCGGGGTCAGGTGCTTACGGGCTTCGCTATTCGCTCGTCCCTCCCTGCGGTCGGGAGAAACCCCTCCAGCCCCTTAGCGCGGGCTAGGCAACAATTTTTCTGCACCTAAAAATCAATCCTACAACCCACTATCCGCTTTCACCTTCAAGACAAAAGCTACGGTGGTCTCAAAATCTTCGGCTATTTCTTCACACTCAGTTTGCCCCTTTTCAAAACTCTGACAATGTTGGCCGTTTTCTTTTTTAGTCCACCCTCTTTTTCACCTTCCATTCTACCTTCCATTTACCTTCAAAAAAAGCCGTATCAATCACATTTTAAGATCTCGGTAGATTTTAAGGCTATCTTCATGTGCTCTTTTCTTCAGGGGTGAACTTGGCTATTTCGGCGGCTTCAAAGTTTTTTGGAACCCAAAATCCGTGAAGGGATTAATGTATTTTTTCCTTGAGAGTATATCCATTTATTCTACTTGGCAAAGATATGGGTTTTTATCGTTGCTTTCAAGCTAAGCGGGAGGTTGTGGTATAAAGGAATCTACTTGTTAGTAAAGCTAGTGGATTGGATAATCCCGCTCCATCTTGTGTCATTCTTTTTCGGTTTTTGATTACGTCTATATTCTCTCCCGTATCATCTATTTACTGCTCCTCGAGTATTCCTCTTTTTATCGGTTTATTGCGACGTGATTTACTTTTTTGTTTTATTTTAAAAATAAATACATTTTTATTTTTATAAATACACCAATTTTCCTATCTTTGCCCTACAAAACCCTCTCCTCATGGCGAATACCAATCCACACGACGCATGTTTAAGGCCACTATGTCTCACCCCTCGGAGGTGGAGGCATTGGTACGTTTCTGCCCGCGATCATTTCCGAAAACTTAGACTTTACCACCCTCCAAATGGAGAATACCTCGTACATCAGTGCAGATGCTGCGCGATTATTTCTCTGACGTGAGCTATTCCTGCCACTGGAAGGGTAACGCTGATAAACCGCCCGTGCAAATCACGCTGCTGCTGGAACATAAGAGCTACCTGCCCGATAATATCCACTTGCAACTGCTTCGCTACCTGATAGAATGTTACCAGTATCAATACCGAAACGGAGATAAACTGTTGCACCTCGTGCTACCATAGTGGTTTATCACGGCGATGAGGAATGGAAGGTACGCGATTTCGCTGACCACTTCGACCTGCCTCATCCAGACTTGAAGCGGTACATCCCGTTTTTCAGTTATGAGCTGCTGGACTTGTCGCAGGTATCTAATGAAACGCTGTTTCAGCTGGAATACGGGTTTATGCTACGCAGCACTTTCTTGCTTTACAAATTCCGGCGAGACAAGGCAATGCTCTTGCATTTTATTGGGAAAATCTCTAACTTTGTACAGCAGTCGGGCTTGCCGGAGGATGTGGTCGTGCAAATTTTCCAGCAGTTGCTACATTACATTTATAAGGCTTACAAACTCAATACATCTGACATGGAACAGTTGAAAGAGAACTTTTTTGAAGGGGTCGATTATGAGCCAGGTAGTCTGTGGGATCAAGCGATACAGATGGGAGAAGCTAAAGGCAAATTAGAAGGCATCTTAGAAGGCGAAGCCAAAGGCAAGTTAGAAGGCGAGGCCATAGGTGAACTTATCTCTACATTGGACGAAGAACTCGAACTCCTCTCCCGCATGTCCGCCCAAGACCTACCCTACGACTTGATGCGCAAACTCACCGACGTACCAGAAACCTTGCTATTGGCATTCCGTGAAGTTTATACCCCCGAAATGGCAACACGCTTACTCGAACAGGTGCGCGATGCTCGCACGCTGAATGACTTGCCCGCTATCCGTCAGCACTTGTTAGATGCACTGCTAGCTTTCGGCATAGCGGAGGAAGTGGCGCAGAGATATTTGGCGGAGCGATAGGAGGCTGAAGAGTTTCAGTTATATTGTTAAAGCAACAAAAAGGGGTGGAACACGCCCACCCCTCCTCAATGATTATACAACTATAAAATTATAACCTCTATTTGTTGGAATAAACCTTGTATGCCCAAGGTGCTAGCGTCATGGGCATATCCGAAACGAGTTCGGTAGCCTCACCTGTAAACACCTCGTTAAAGCTGCCCGCTGCGCTATTTCCTCCCAATTTGAATGAAACCTCTTTCGAAGAAAGGTTAATGACTACAACGACCTTATCTCCATCCTTTTCGCGGGTGAAAGCATAGATTTGCTCATCAGCACCCGTTGGGATTTTTACTAGTGGTCCTCCGTGTTCGCCATTCCACAAGGCTTTATTGCGGTGCTTGAGGCTGAATAACGTGCGATAAAAATCGGCATAGACAAAGTTGCCCCAGTTGATGCTATCTTTTTCAAAAAACTCAAGCTGCTTGTCCATAGCAGCCTCTTGGCCAGTATAAATGAGCGGCATCCCATTGAAAGTGGCGGTAAGCACAGCGAAAGCCTTATGTCCGTCACCCATACGCTGAAATTCTGTTCCTGACCATGAGTTTTCATCGTGGTTGGAAGTGAACTGCATCTGGTAGCCTTTTGATAAGCAGCGGCTTTTTTGGCCAGCATAGCGTCAATGTCTAAAGCTGTTTTCTTCTCAGGCTGTTCGGCATCCTTGCCCTTTACTAGATTACCTTGTACCAACTGGGCTGCAGCTTCGCGGCTGGCTCCTTGGTATTTAGCAATTCCATTGAGGAGATGGTGCATTTCCCAACCGTAATCCATGACAAAGGCGCCGTTATTAACAATATCCGGCACTTCTGCTTCGGCCAACATAAACAAAGGTTGAGTAGCATAAAGCGAATCGGAGCACTGTGCCCAAAAATCAACGGGTACTCCATGCGCTACATCCACACGGAAACCATCAATACCAATGTCTTCTATCAGAAGCGCATGGCATCAATCATCCCAAGACGCATCTCTGCATTATCATAGTTGAGGTCAGCCACATCTGTCCAGCCCCAAGACTCACCCGTTTCGTAATTGATAGGGTCGGTGATGTTGCCGTTTTTGTCTTTGGTGTACCAATCGGGGTGCTCTGTGATCCAAGGGTTGTCCCAGCCGGTATGGAAGTTGGGCCCAGTCGATGATGACAGTACATCCCTGCATCGTGAATGGCTTTCAGCATGGCTTTAAAATCATCCTTACTACCCATAATCAGGGTTGACATCACGGTAATCACCAACTGCATAGGCACTACCTAACAACGTACCTTTCGATTCTTTAGGGAAATGGGGTGTATGGGCATGAACCACAATATATCGACTCCCATCTCTTTTAAACGTGGAATGTGCTGTTGGAAGATTGAAAAGTACCCTCCTGAGTGTATTGACGGAGGTTTACCTCATAAATGGTAGCGTTTTTATGCCAATCCGGTACACGGGGCTTGGTGAAGGCCAGTCCCGAATTGGCGGAAGCATCTTGCTTGGGTTCTGTTTTGCAAGACCACAGGAACGACCCCACCAGCACTACAACCAATGCTAATGAAATGATAGACAGAATTTTCATGGAAGGTATTTTGGTTAAAACAAATCAAACAAATGCCCCATTTTGAACTGCTTAGTTTTCAAGTAATCCGCGTTTTCAGCGTGAGGCGGGATAATGATAGGCACTCTTGACAATATTTCAAAATCTGTGCGCTCTAAAGCTGCAATTTTTTCTGGATTGTTGGTCAAAAGGTGTATTTGTGTAACGCCTATCTGATGCAGCATATCAGCTGCTATGTCGTACTGTCTGGCATCCACTTCCAATCCGAGGTGAATATTTGCATCAATGGTATTCAAGCCTTGGTCTTGTAGTTGATAGGCTTTTAGTTTGTTGATAATACCAATGCCTCTCCCTTCTTGGCGCAGGTATAGGAGGATACCGCCTGCCTCGGCAATCTGTTGCAAAGAATAATGAAGCTGCTCCCCGCAATCGCAGCGACGAGAAGCAAACAAATCCCCTGTCATACACTCGGAATGAAGGCGCACTAATGTGGGCTGCTCCTTGTGGAAGTCGGTATGCACCAATGCTATATGGGGCATCCAGTCACTATTAGTAGTGGCAAAAGCCAACATATTGAAAGTTCCCCAAGGCGTGGGAATCATGGCTTCCGCCTGAAGCTGTACCAATGGTTGTTGCATGAGCAATGCCTGCGAGGCTGCTGGTGTAAAGAAATTGATTGAAAAACAAACCCCGTTGCTTAAAAGTTGTGTTTCTACAAGGATAACGAAAAAACGGATACCGCCCACTTCATTGAGTTCGGTATCCGTTTTGGTTAAAAACTAGGGTTGATCCGATATTAATACCCGCCTTCCCCTGTGGTTTTCAAATTTAGCGGAGGATCCATCTCTACATCTGATCCTTCTGCTACACGGAATTCTACCCGACGGTTCATGTAGCTGGCCGCTGCAGGTACTAAGGCATCGGATTGTCCTTTCCAGTGCAACACCAAGCGACCACGGGCAATACCATGCTGGTTCACTAAGTGATCGATAACGGACTTGGCACGCTGGTAGCTCAATCCTTCATTGTAAGACTCTGCCCCCGTTTGATCGGTAAAGCCCGTTACTATCAAACGGATATTGGGATTGGATTTAAGCATACGCGCCAAGCTAGCCAAGGTGCCATAATCGGCATACTTCACAGTATAGTTATCAATGCCAAAATGAATCATAGGCAAGAACCACTCAGCTACGTTGTTCTTAGGTTCTGAAAGACCATATTTGCTAAGTGCCTCATCAATCAACTCCTTCACCCGATCTTCCGTTACGCCACCAGCGGGAGCGATAGGGTTGAGTACCACACCATCTTCATTCACGCGCTCGCCCGCACGAGGTGGGTAGTAAGGCTCCATATCTTTAAAGTCGGGCACACCGTCTTTGTCGCTGTCCAATGTGCGGCCTTTGGTATCCACGGGCACATCGGAAGGCGTATTGGGTTCTTGATCCACAGCATCAATGACACCGTCGTTGTCAGTATCGGCGAAAGCAGCATCTTGGCGCTTCTTCATATCATCCAAAGAAGACTTTAAATCATTGCCAAAACCACCCCAGTACAAAGGTTCACTCCGGTTGGTGGTACTACCTAAGTTGAAGTTCAAGTGGAGGCTGGTGAAGTTGGGTACATCTACGAACCCGGAGCGGTTGTTGATGTTGTTACCTTCCCAGTTAACACCATCTATAAAATCGGCTCGCGTTCCGAAGAGGCCGAAAGCTTGATGCTCAAT
The DNA here is from genome assembly GCA_041392765.1 of Saprospiraceae bacterium. Classification (GTDB taxonomy): domain Bacteria; phylum Bacteroidota; class Bacteroidia; order Chitinophagales; family Saprospiraceae; genus Lewinella. The sequence continues at coordinate 3,367 of JAWKLL010000056.1, read as the reverse complement.
AGCGATATTCATACGGGGGCTTAAACGAAATGCCCAACCAGCTCCTAAAATGGTATTAGCTGCCCACTCCTTTTCTACAGTACCGATGCGAGGTGAACCTACACCGGGTGTTCGATAATCAGATGTGTAGGAATTTGCACCGATACCTGCCAATATGTAGATGTTGGATTTCTTCCGGGGTCTATCGAATCGAAGACCATTAAGACTAAAAATGCCAAGACCGCTAAAAATGACAGCCAACTAGCATCATACATCCAAAAAATCATCACCATCTTTCCACTTACATTTCCCATCATAGCATCCAGCCGAAGGGAAAACAGATAATCAGTAGCTTTGCGGATATGGATACCATAGGCATACCCAGGCTCATGGTCGATTTCTCCTGCTACGAAGAAATATCCACCCTGCACGCCCATTTCCCACATATCCTTGGGTTTAGAGGAAGGTTCTGGCGATTGGGCTTGAGGCCAGTAAACGCGCAATAGCGAGTAAAATCATAGCGGCGGTTAGCCGTGCGGCTCGGAAACGAGCGATTGAGGTTGATCTGCATCATGTTCATGTTCTAAAGGGTTGTTTGTTTTTGGGAAAAAAGAAAAGGCCTGACCTAATAGCATAAAGGTCAAACCTCGGGATGATATATCAAAGTTTTTGATTCCAATACTGTGTAGTTTTCGGGAGGGTGTTGCCTGCTAATGCAGCCACACCTAATTATCACGGAGCAAAGATATTATTATTTTTCTATTTTGTGCAAAAAAAATAGTGATTTGTGACATAGGGATATTCAAAAGGCTTTATTCAAGAAAGCTTGCTTACCTTTGTAATCAATCATCCCATTACTTATCAGTATGAACCTTCCCCACCGCAGCCTACACGCCACCGCTGTAATTGCCTTTTTTTCGTTGTTGCTTTTCCTGCCTTTTTTAGGTTCAGCACCATTATTTGACTGGGATGAAATCAACTTTGCTGAAGCGGCTAGGGAAATGATTGTCACGGGCGATTTCTCAACTATTCAAATCAATTTTATCCCTTTTTGGGAAAAACCTCCCCTCTTTTTCTGGATGCAGGCGTTATCCATGCAGCTATTTGGCATCACGAATGGGCGGCTCGGTTGCCCAATGCGCTTTGTGGGCTTCTTACATTAGTTTTCCTGTTCCATATCGGCAAACGTTGGGTGAGTACTACCTTCGGCTGGTGGTGGGTGGCTTTATATACCGCCTTCTCCTGGGTACCCCATTTTCTATTTTTCAAGTCAGGCATCATTGATCCTTGGTTCAACCTGTTTATCTTGCGGTATCTTTTGCATGATCGAAAGCAAGCGACTGCCTCAAAAAGGCTCGTTGTTCATGGCTCTTAGTGGATTGAGTATTGTCAGCGGTTATGACCAAAGGCCTGTGGGCTTACTGATTTTCGGGCTTGTTTACGGGGTATATTGGGCTACACTGGTTTAATAATGGTATTAGCTTGCGCCACTGGACGCTTTTTCTTGCTGCTAATCGTTGCTGGTGGTGGCTGGTTTTTATTAGAATGGATGCGTGGCCGCCAAGATGTCATCATGGACTTTGCTTACTACCAAATACGCTTATTCCGCACGCCGGATGCAGGACATGGGGCCGTTCTTTACCATTTCCTTGTGTTGCTGTTAGGGTGTTTTCCCCGCTTCGATATTCCTGCTATACGCTGATCGAAAACCTGCTTTGGCAACACATCATTATCCTCCCTCTTCTTTGGATGAAAATCCTGTTTTGGGTGGTATTGATACTGTTCTCTATTGTACACACCAAAATTGTACACTACTCCTCATTAGCCTATTTTCCATTAACCTACATAGGTGCGTATGGCATTTATTCACAACGCAAGCAAGGCATCGCTTGGCCTACATGGATTCGCCTGCTTTTGGGATTCATTGGTAGTTTGTTGGGAATTATTTTCATTGCCCTCCCCTTAATAGATCGTTACAAAAATAAGCTGATCGAACAGGGCTATATCAAAGACCCATTTGCAGCAGCCAACCTGCAAGCCACCGCCCACTGGAACGGCTGGGAATGGTTGGCTGGCGTTGCGTTCTTGTTGGGTATTCTTTGCGCTGTGGCACTGCTCAACCGATGGAAATACGGCATGCCGGCACTGTTGTTTACTTGTATTATTGGCCTCGAAATATTGAGCATTTTATATGTTCCTAATGTCGCACCTTATACACAAGGAGCAGCCGTCTCGTTTTATCAATCAAAAAAAGGGGACGACTGCTACATCATCCCCGTAGGTTTTAAAAGTTATGCTCACCTTTTTTATTTTGAGAAACCCACACCCGATCACCCGGAACACGCCAATCAAGAGTGGCTACTCAATGGCCAAGCCGACAAACCTGTCTATGTAGTTACTAAAATCACCAAACAAACGGAGGTAACAGCACGCTACCCCTTGCTTCAAAAGTTGTATGAGCAAAACGGCTTTGTTTTTTACGAGGTAAGGGAGTAAGAGTATGTCTAAAAATTGGTTCTTTGACAATTTGTGTGGTGGGCCTCCCTTCGGGCGCTACGTTTCAGGGCTCGCTCTTCGCTCGGCTGCCTCTCCCGATTTTTATCGGGATCGGCATCTGGCTTCTCCCGATAAAAATCGGGATAGCCACCCTTACACATCGCTAGGCCGGATGTTCCACACTTTTTGTCAAAGAACCATCATACTAAGGCCGCAAGTTTCAAACAAGCTTGCAAATAAAAAAATCCCAGCTCAATGATTGAACTGGGATTTTTTAGAGTATGTTTTGAAATTTTGCGAACTGATTTTCAAAACATACTCTTATTTGATCAATTCGAAGCTGTATTGCAACATTTCCATGATGGGGTTGCCATTGGCATCGTTGTTGCGCAGGTAAATATCTATGTCGATCGTTTCGCTTTCGTCTTTTTCCGTGCTGTCGAAAACTACGTTGATAGTAGCCGATTGCCCGGGTTCGATGGTTTTACCCACCAATTCGTCTTGGTTAGTGCTGGTACAATCGCAAGCGGAAATCAAGTCGATGACCAATGCCGAATCTCCTTTGTTGGTAAAAGTATAGCTAAAGGAACGCTGCTCCCCTTTGCGCACTTTACCCAATGAGTGAGTACGTTGCTCGAAATCCATAATAGGTAACCCTTTCAAATTGGTTTGCCCGTAGAGGGAAGACAATTTGGAAATCGCAGGCTTGGGATCAGGTTGGGTGGCAGGCGCAACCGCACCTATATTGCTACCCCTGTCGTTAGCGTCCTGCTTCTTCAGGCGGGTTGTCTTAATTTGGATACTGGTAGGCCCTTCGATAATCTTGAACTCCGTACGACGGTTCAACTGGAAAGCCGCTTCTTGCTGCGCTTCTTCGGGCAATGCCAAGATG
>JAWKLL010000055.1:0-24043 GCA_041392765.1 Saprospiraceae bacterium | reverse complement strand
AATAGCAAATGCAATTCATTGAAAAAAAATACCTTGTGATGTGGCGCGCCCATTTGTGTCCACACGTAAGCCTATCAAAGGATTCGTAAACGTACAAGGATACTCATACGAATCCTTGGAGGCTTGGTATGAGTATCCCGAAAGGCTTCGCAGGCGGTACGGCTTTACTGATTTGCATGTTGATAATTCACTATACCCCCTCTCTTTCTACCCTCACACCACAAACGCCAAAAAATTATCGCGGTCAATGCAGGAATAGGTTGCATCGGGGTAGTCGCCAGACCAGGAGGAGGGTGCTTTGCGCTTTTTAGCTTTCCATTTAAACTCATAGCCTTCGAGCTGACCGTTTCGCTCTTCGATGTAGTCCAATTCAGCACCAGCGTAGGTGCGCCAAAAGTAGGTGCTGCCGTAGAGGCGTTGGTATTCGATTTTTTTTCGGCGTTCGGCAATGAGGAAATTTTCCCACAGTGCGCCTGTGTCTGTCCGGTAATCTAAGTTATTGAAGTTGTCCGTCAAGACATTCCGGATACCGGTATCGTAGAAATAAATTTTACTCATCTTGGTGATTTCCTTGCGTGGATTGCGGCTGTAGCCCGACAAGCGAAACAAGATGAACCCTTTTTCGAGTAGGTCAATGTAGTGACCGACGGTTTCGTGGCTCATGCCCAAGGATTTGCCCAACTCGTGTAGCGACACCAACGAACCTACTTGTAGTGCGAGCAATTTGAGCAATTTGTGGATTTTATCAGCGTGCTTGATGCCCGACAATTGGAGGACATCTTTGTAAAGGTATGCTGAGGCCAACTCTTGTAGGTGTGCCATCTTAGCTTCAGGGGTGGGTAGTTGCAGCACTTCGGGATACATACCATAACGCAGGTAGCTTTCCAACTGGTCTTTGATGTCAAAGGGTGTCAGGTTGTTACGCAATTCACCAATGGAAATAGGATACAACCGAAACGTCATGGTTCTACCCGTGAGGGGTTCTTGTACCTGGTTGGCCAACTCGAACGATGATGAACCCGTGACAATGATCTGAAGATTGGGCAGGCTATCGTGCAGAATCTTTAGATTGATGCCTATATTGGGGATGTTTTGAGCCTCATCTATAAAAATCAATTCATTATCTCCAATAAGTTCCATCATCTTCGATAAATCTTGGCTGGATAGGGTTTCTCTATATTTCACCAAATCTGCATTGATAATCAATCGTTTGTAGGGATTTTCTCGCAGAATTTCTTGCACCAACGTAGTCTTTCCTACCTGCCGTGGCCCATAAAGTACGATGATTTTCCGCCGCTCGGCTAAAGCTGTTTCTATAGTTTCTGTGAGGCTTCTTTGTATCATTACATCTAATTTTTCAGGTTTATTCGCAAAATTAAGTCTAATTTTTCAGGTTGACCTTAAAAATTAAGCCTAATTTTTCGGATTGAGGAATACCACGCACCTTTTTTAGCAGCCAACACACAGCACTCAATCAGTGGTATCATCACCTACTCGTTTACTTGCCAAAGGAATTAGTAAACGTAAATGATAGGGAATAAACATGCGAACCTGAAAAAACTGCGCAAGCGTATCGCGCCAGCAGCGTGGCATCATCCTGTAAAATCCCCGCATCCTGTAAATCCTGCCTGCGGCGTTGTGGAAATTGATTACTTTTGCGCAAACTTTCGGAGACTTCCCTCATGAGTGAACAAATCAAGCATGAATGTGGCATAGCGTTGATACGTTTGCGCCAACCGCTGGCCTATTATCAGGAGAAATACGGCACATCCCTCTACGGTCTGAATAAAGCCAAACTGTTGATGCAGAAGATGCGCAACCGAGGCCAAGATGGTGCCGGCTTAGCTACACTAAAGTTAGATTCGGCACCCGGCCAAAAGTATATCAGCCGCAAACGGAGCAATGCCAGCAACTACCTCGACGATCTTTTTGAAGGTGTTTTCCGTCGTTTCAAAGAACTCCCTGAAGAACAACTCAACGACCCCGTTTGGCTCAAAGACAACCTACCCTACACGGGGGAGGTTTTGCTGGGGCACTTGCGTTACGGCACTCATGGCGACAACAGTATAGAAACTTGCCACCCTTTTCTGCGGCAAAACAACTGGAAGCCGCGCACCCTCATTTTGGCGGGCAATTTCAACCTCACCAACGTAGATGAACTGTTTCAGGAATTGGTCGAATTGGGGCAGTACCCCAAGGAAATTAGCGATACAGTTACCATCCTTGAAAAAATCGGCCACTTTTTGGATGATGAAGTGCAGCGTATGTTCAATTGGTTTAAACCCGATGGATATTCCAACCGCGAGATCAACGACCTGATATTTGAAAAACTAGACCTCCAACGGCTGCTGCGCCGCGCCAGCAAAAAATTCGATGGAGGCTATGTCATGGGGGGGCTTATAGGCCACGGCGATGCCTTTATGATGCGTGACCCCAACGGTATCCGCCCCGCCTATTACTACGAAGATGAAGAAATCGTGGTGGCCGCCAGCGAACGCCCGGCCATACAAACCGCACTAAATGTACACGTCAGCAAAGTACAGGAAATACCACGCGGCCACACCCTCATCATCAAGCGGGATGGAACAGCCGCTGTCGTTCCTTTTATCGAACAAGGCGAACGCGCTGCTTGTTCCTTCGAGCGCATTTATTTCAGTCGGGGCAACGACCGCGATATTTATCTGGAGCGCAAGGAGCTGGGTCGCCGCTTAGCCAAAACCGTGGCAGAGCGGGTGAAACACAATTTCCACCGCACGGTATTCTCCTTCATTCCTAATACAGCGGAAACAGCCTTCTTTGGTATGATGCAAGGCTTGGAAGACGAACTCAACAGCATCAAAGCCAAAGAGATTGAAGCACTCGGAAAAGATATTACGCCTGCCAAGCTGAAAAAAATATTAGACGTGAAGCCCCGCATGGAGAAGATCGTGGTAAAAGATGCCAAAGTGCGTACTTTTATCGCCGATACGACCTCAAGGGGCAACATGGTGTCGCATGTATATGACGTAACCTACGGTATCGTCGAAAACGAAAAAGACACGTTGGTACTGATGGACGATTCCATCGTTCGTGGCACAACCATGCGCGATAGCATCATCCAAATCGTTTCCCGATTAAGACCCAAGAAGATTATTATTGTTTCCTCAGCACCGCAAATTCGCTACCCAGATTGTTATGGCATTGATATGTCAAAAATGGGAGAGTTCGTAGCTTTCAAGGCATTGGTTGCCCTTTTGAAAGAGAACAAAAAAGAACACTTGCTGCAAGAAGCATACGCTCGGTGCAAAGCACAGGAGCATTTGCCAAAAGAAGAAATCACCAACGAGGTCAAAGCATTGTACGACGAGTTTACCTACGAGGAGGTTTCCAATAAAATAGCTCAAATCATTACCCCCCCAGACATCAAACCCAAAGTGGAGGTAATCTACCAAACGATAGAAGACCTGCGGGAGTCGTGCCCCGAGCACAACGGTGATTGGTATTTTTCCGGCAATTATCCTACGCCTGGCGGGAACCGTGTGGTCAATAGAGCGTTTATGTATTTTATGGAAGGGAAGGATAAAAGAGCTTATTAAACTTTAACACATGGAGAAGGGCTGGAATGTAGGGGCGGCCAACCAATCGAGCGGTTTGGCCAAAGAAACGGAAAATGTCTTGCTCGTAGGGCTGATACTTAGGGATCAGACGGAGCAACTCGTGAATGAGCATTTGGATGAATTAGAATTCCTCGCCCTCACAGCAGGGGCGGTGGCTGTAAAGCGCTTTATTCAAAAAATGGATAGCCCCCACCCGCGTACCTTCGTTGGCAAGGGCAAGTTGGAAGAGATTGGCAGATACATCGAATCGCACGAGAACATCACCGCTGTCGTTTTTGATGATGACCTTCCGGCAAACAAACCAATATGCTGGAACAAGAACTGAAGGTGAAGATCATTGATCGCTCCACCCTCATTCTCGATATTTTTGCCAGCCGTGCCCAAACGGCTCAAGCCAAAACACAGGTGGAATTAGCCCAAATGCAATACCTGCTGCCTCGTCGCGCGGATTGTGGACACACTTGGAGCGCCAACGCGGGGGTATTGGCATGAGAGGTACCGGTGAAAAAGAAATTGAAACCGACCGACGTATCGTACGCGACAAAGTGGCACAGCTAAAGAAAAAGTTGGAAAAAATAGACCAACAAAATACCACCCAACGCAAAACAAGAGGCGAACTCATACGGGTGGCATTAGTGGGTTATACCAACGTTGGTAAAAGTACCCTGATGAACCTGCTGACCAAATCAGAGGTATTCGCCGAAGATAAACTGTTTGCTACCCTCGATACCACGGTGCGAAAAATCGCCTTCGACAACATCCCGTTTCTCTTGTCGGATACCGTTGGGTTTATCCGCAAACTACCCCACCACTTAATTGAAAGCTTCAAACCACGTTGGATGAAGTTCGAGAGTGAAATTCTTCCTGCACGTGGTGGATATTTCTCATCCCCAGCATGAAGACCATATCCACACGGTCAATCAAACGCTCAAAAGCCTCAATGCTATTGATAAACCCACTTTGTTGGTATTCAATAAAATTGACAACATACCGCGATGAAAACTACGACCCCTTCGTAGATGAGGAAGCACGATTGGAAATTGAAACTGGTTTGAAGGAAAGGTTAGACGGGCAGTTCGGTCAGGAAAGTATCTTCATCTCGGCATATACTAAAGAAAATATTGATCTGTTGCAGGCGAAAAGATGATGGAAATGGTACGCCAAGAGTACCACCGTCGTTATCCTTATATCGCCAAGCGGGTAGTAATCCGGTTCTTTGACAAATTTAGTGGTCGTACTGGCTAGCGATTGTAGCAGTGGCAGCTTTTAGCTGACAGACCCGGTTTGCCGGGCCGATCCACCTAGACTGGTCGGGAAACATAGCGACGAAGGGTAGCCTCCACTAAAAAAGTCAAAGAACTGAATCCTCCATCTGATATGACAAACGTACTACAATCTTACGCAAAGTTATTAGTGCATTATTGCTTGGAAATCCAGCCCGGTGAGCGGCTGTATGTACGCACGACCACCTTGGCGGAACCTTTGTTGCGCGAAGTATATCGCGAAGCAATTGAAGCAGGTGCCCACGTAGAATACGATTTGGAATTTCGTGAACGGGAGCGTATTTTTCTAAAAAACGCTGGCGAGGCACAACTACAATACGTATCGCCCTTGTATCGCGAAGCGATGGAAACATTTGATGCCTATCTGTACATCCGCGCTCCTTTCAACCTACGAGAAGGGCGGATATACCGTCCGCCAACAGGCAACTTCGCGAGCAATCATTGGCAGGATTATCCAAAACCTATTTCGAGCGCACAGCAGACCGCTCACTAAAACGAAATCTTTGTCAGTTCCCCACCCAAGCAGCAGCTCAAGAAGCGGGCATGTCTTTGGAAGCTTATGAATCCTTCATTTATTCGGCTTGCAAACTATTCGAGCCAGATCCTATTGCCGCTTGGAAGGCAGTACGCGCCAACCAACAGCATATTGTGGATCACCTCAACAAGTGTACTGCCATCGAATACCGCAGCGATGCCTTCCATATTCAGTTCCGAACCGACGGGCGCAAGTGGATCAATTCCGATGGGCAAACCAATATGCCCAGTGGTGAGGTTTATACTTCGCCAGTGGAAGACAGCGTCAATTTAGGCATCGTGCATTTTGACTACCCGCCATCTATCAGGGGGAGGAAGTGCAAGGTGTGACCCTTTTGGGTTAAAGACGGATACATTGAAAAATGGGAAGCTCAAAAAGGTAAAAATGTCCTCGACCGCGTTTTTCAAATACCCGGCACACGCAGGTTTGGAGAAGCAGCCATTGGCACCAACTACGATATCAACCGTTTTACTAAAAACATCCTCTTCGATGAAAAAATCGGGGGCACTGTCCACATGGCCATCGGCCAATCCTATCTACAAGCAGGGGGCAAAAATGAATCCACTGTCCATTGGGATATGATTGCAGATATGACACAGAGCGGTGAAATATGGGCCGATGGGGAAAAAATTTATGAAAAAGGGCATTTTGTAGGATTATAACCGCTGTTTTTTGTTTTTATATGTAGTGTTTTCAATGGTTTTATCAAAAAGTGGGAGGTAGAATAAATTTTTCTCCCTAAATTGCGACCTTAAACCAACGTAAGCACTGTTCAACGCCCGAAAGCATATTATAGTTAACTTTTACACAACCTCAAACCGTGAACAAGAACGTTGCATTTTTGGAATTAAAGTATGGCAACATTTATGGAGGGTACCCAAACTTCTACGCCATCAGTGAAATCGCCTTGTTAGTTTTCGAACAAGGGTCGAACAAAATTTTTATTGAAAGCTGGGTTAACAGTGCCGATATTGACATGGTCAATGTCTTTGCGAAAACGAATGACTTAGGTCATACCATTGGCAGAGGCAAAGAAGTAGTCAATATGCGCACGCGCCGCCGTACGCCTTTCGACGAAACCTTCCGTTTGGAAGAAGACGAACTGGCTAATGCATTCAAGCGCTTGCGCCCGGCTAAGATGGCCATCCGCAACTTCATGCTGAAAAACTTCAAAAAATACCGCTTCCAAGACTTGGTAGTTTTTGACGGTCGCAGGGATGTTTTCCTTTGCGAACGCTCTGGCGTGAACTTCGGTCGCATCCAGATTATTGACATCCAAAAAGACCTCAACCGCGAGACTGACTACCTCTTCAGCCTAAACAAGCTGGCCGTCGTCTGTAACTTTGAGATGGATAGGTCTTACCTGCGTACCAATAACCTGGAATATTGGCTACACCCCATCGCGGCTCGCCAGCTGATGCCGAAGACTGCTTCTTTCGATGCGGCTCGTCTTATGATGATTTACAACGAATATACCGAACATCACGACGACTTCATGCGCAAGGCAGCACTATTGCTGAATAAGATTCAATCCACCAAGGATCAGGAAACAGAGGAGGCTTAACCGCCTCCTTCTAAGCACCCCACTATGGGCAAAGGAAAAATACTCGTTACCGGTGGCTGCGGCTACATCGGCAGTCATGCTATTGTCAATCTTATAGAAAATGGCTACGATGTTGTTTCGGTTGACAATCTTAGCAATTCCGATGGGTCGGCATTGGCGGGTATTGCTCGCATCACCGGCAAAAACGTTACCAACCACTTCATCGATCTCGCCGACCGTGCTGCTACGCTTCAGCTTTTTGCACACGAACGCTTCGATGGCGTTATCCACTTCGCAGCCCTCAAGGCCGTAGGTGAATCCGTGCAGCAGCCGCTCCGCTACTTCCAAAACAACCTCAATAGCTTGCTAAATGTGGTAGAAGGGATGGAGCAATCCGATTGCCGCAACCTCATTTTTTCCTCCTCCTGCTCCGTCTATGGCAATGCCACGGACTTGCCCGTCACGGAGGCTACTCCGCGGATGGAGGCCGAGTCGCCTTATGCGCGTACCAAGCAAATAGGAGAAGATATATTGCTCGATTACTCCTTTGTGAACCCTGCCTTCCGCACCGTTTTATTGCGCTATTTCAATCCCGCAGGTGCTCACCCTAGTGGTAAAATAGGTGAAGCCTCCTCCACCCCAGCTTCCAATTTGGTGCCTGTGATTACAGAAACAGCTATCGGTAAACGAAGCAGTATGACTGTTTTCGGCGATGATTACGACACCCGCGATGGCAGTTGTATTCGCGATTATATCCATGTTGTGGATTTGGCACATGCGCATACCCTCGCGTTGGATATGCTCTTGGAAAACCGTCAGTCGAGTAATTGTGAAATCTTCAACCTTGGCATAGGGGCTGGCGTAACCGTATTGGAAGCTATTCACGCCTTTATGCAGGAAACGGGGCAGCCTCTTAATTACCAAATTGGGCCGCGCCGACCAGGGGATGTAGTGGCAATCTACGCAAACTACGATAAAGCAGCTCATGCGCTGGGCTGGCAACCGCACTATTCCATCAGCGACATTATGCGTACCGCATGGGAATGGGAAAAAGTGCGAGGATGATATTGGTAATTACCGCCTATGCACAATCCCATAAGTGGTTTGAAGATTGCTTTCCCCTTCTTATCTTTACCGCATGAAGAATAATTGGATACGCATCATTGCCGTACTCGCCATCGTGGCCGCTAATATTGGATTAGATCAATGGACCAAAGCTTGGGCCAAGAAAGAACTCCAATACCAAATGTCCCAATCCTTTTGGGATAATTTTTTCCGCCTGACGTATGTAGAAAACGAAGGTGCTTTCCTGAGTTTAGGCTCCGATCTCTCCCATAACTGGCGAACCACGCTACTGCACTGGTTTCCAGCGGTAGTCTTGGTAATCATGTTTTTTTACACCCTATTTTCTCGCGAGCTGAATAAGTGGCAAACAATCGGTATGAGCTTTATCCTCGGTGGGGGTATCAGCAATATATACGACCGCATTGCTTTCGGTAAAGTGACTGACTTCATGAACATGGGCATCGGTGATTTGCGCACGGGTGTTTTCAACTTTGCAGATGTATCCATCATGCTAGGGCTGGCAATTATGCTCCCCTATGCTTTTAGTAAGGATAAGAAAGAGGATGCTCCTGCCACCCCAACGACACCCGAGGAAGCGGATACGCGTAAGCATGAAGGGGAAGCATAAGGAAATATAAGAGACTATTTTCCGTCAAATTACCTATTGCGCATCTGCCAACAACACCTCCAGGCAATCGTATAACGCATCTTCCCAGTGGCGGATAGGAAGTTGAAACACCGCCTTGAAACGCTTTTTGTTTAATACACTATAGGCAGGCCGTTGGGCAGGCGTAGGATACTCCTCGCTTTCAATGGGTAGGAGTTGGCAGTTCAGCCCCGTCATCTTAAAAATGGATCGCGCAAAGTCGTACCAGCTACACACGCCCTCGTTGCTATAGTGAAACACCCCGGCTGCATCAGACAGAGGTACTTGCCCCGAATGGATTCGCTCCAGCATCATGATGACGGCATCCGCCAAGTCGCGAGCATAAGTAGGCGTACCCACCTGATCGAAAACGACCCTAAGTTCGGGTCGCTCCATGCCCAATCGCAGCATGGTTTTTACAAAATTATGCCCTTCGGAGCTATAAACCCAGGACGTGCGAATAATCGTAGCAGTAGGCAAAACACGCAACACCGCCACATCGCCCGCCAGCTTGGAAGCAGCATACACCCCCACACCTGCCACAGCATCGGTTTCTGTAATAGGCCGATTCAGCCCGCGATCATACACATAATCTGAACTAAAATGAATGAAGTGGCAGCCCACCGAAGCACAGCATTGAGCCAAATATTCGAGCTTGCGCATTCACAGCGAAAGCTATATCCCGCTCTTCCTCCGCCCTATCAACTGCCGTGTAAGCCGCCGTATTGATACAGAAATCAGGGCGAAAAGCATCCAGTTCAGCCTCGCAAGCAGACGCATCGGTAATATCCAAGGAAGCACGATCCAATATCCGCCATTCCCATTCTTCAGAAGAAAAAAGAGATAGATACTGAAATTCCTTCCCCAATTGCCCTTGGGCACCAGTCACCAAAATCTTCGGCATATCACTACGGTTATTAGCGGGCTAAGGTAGCAAACATTCCAATGACTTTGCCACGAGCCGCGTATAATTAAAAGGTATGAAAAGCCGCACCTTTTTTTTAGGTTAGGGCGCTCCCCCGCAGGATGTAGTCCTGTTCCATCTTGCCATTTGGGCGGGGTCAGGTGCTTCCGGGTTCGCTGCGCTCATCCCTCCCGATGGTCGGGAGTTGCCCCTCCAGCCCCTTAGCGCGGAATGTGTTATCACGATAACCATCGTCCCTATAACTACGGAATCAAAGGTTTAGAAAATTTTTCTGAATCAAAAGTTGTACAGTTTATTTTTTTTCCGTCCCTTACCTATCCAAAGGAACTTTTAAAACTACAGGTTGTTAATCATTTTCCGCAACCTCAACAACAGGGCGCAATACAGTATGGCTACCAAGAAAACACATAACGTAGAAATCGTCAATCGCAGGGCGACGTTTGAATTCCACTTCCTCGATGTGGTAGAAGCCGGTATTGTATTGACGGGAACTGAAATCAAATCTATCCGAAAGGGAAACGTAAACCTCCGCGATGCCTACTGCCTCTTCAAGCAAGGGGAGTTATACCTCTACAGTATGTTCATTGCCGAATACAGCCACGGCAATCAGTTCAACCACGATGAAAGACGCACCCGTAAACTACTACTCAGAAAAAGCGAACTGCGCAAGTTAGAGAAGAAAGTAAAAGAAAAAGGATTCACCATTGTACCCCACAAACTCTATCTTTCCGAAAGGGGTATTGCCAAAATAGAAATCGCATTGGCTCAGGGTAAAAAATCATACGACAAACGCGAATCCATTAAGCAAAAAGATGTAAAACGCGACCTAGACAGGATTAAGAAAGCACATCGATAGGGGGGGCGGTTTCGTATGTATTGGAGGCATTACAAACCTACATGTAAGCCTCGGTACAGTTTGGAAAACGAGAGAGGGCACTCATGCAAAGCATAGAGAATAGGCTGGGTGTCCATACCAACGTAGTCACGCATAACCCAAGTAGTCGAATCTATGCGAGTATATACCGTGGCTTGTACCTTATCTTGATAAACAAGCACATACTCCCGAAACGAAGGAAGCGTACGGTATAGACCGAACTTACTTATCTTGTCATACTCTTCTGTTGAAGGGGATAGTACTTCAACGACAAGCAAAGGATTGGTGATAATATCCTTTCGTTTTTGATAATAAACAGGCTGTTCAGCAATGACAACGGCATCCGGAAATACGACCCGTTCGTCCGATATCATAATCTTTGTATCAGAATTACTTACAAAATAATTTAAGGACTCAGCTTCGATGAAATTATCTATCAATCGGGCGGCACGCTGCGCCAAAGTATTGTGGATGAATGTACCTCCTGCCATGGGAACAATTTTGCCCTTGTGAAATTCTATCTTTTCCACACTACCTGCTTCGATCTCAAAATAACGCTCCAGCGATACGGCATGCTTGCCAGTATCAGCTTCAACGGTTGTATGCAGGGAGGTACTTGTCATTATATCAAAAACTTAGCATTTCACAAAAATAACGGATTTAGTTTAAAAACGCAATAAGTTTATTTTTGTTTTAAAAATAATTTTAATTAAACAAAAGTAAATACTTATATTTGCTCTTCATCCCGATTTTGGGAAAGGTGCAAGATTTTAACACCCCGCATGGAACAAGTAAGCTATACCGAAGACAATATCCGTTCGTTGGACTGGAAGGAGCATATCCGTATGCGACCGGGTATGTACATTGGCAAGCTCGGCGACGGCTCCTCTGCCGATGACGGGATATACATCCTCGTTAAAGAAGTTATTGACAACTGTATTGACGAATACGTCATGGGGTATGGAAAAACTATCGAAGTTAACATACAGGACGGACAGGTAAGCATACGCGATTATGGTAGGGGGATTCCGCTAGGTAAAGTGATTGATTGTGTGTCGCGCATCAATACAGGGGGAAAATACGACTCCAAGGCATTTAAAAAGTCAGTGGGGTTGAATGGAGTAGGTACGAAGGCCGTCAATGCTTTATCCGATTATTTCCGTGTGCAGGCGGTGCGGGAAGGAAAAGCAAAGGTGGCCGAGTTCCAGAAAGGAGAATTGGCTAAGGATCACAAAGTAGTCAACTCCAAGGATGATAATGGTACATTGGTGGTCTTCCAACCCGATGAATCCATTTTTAAAAAATACAAATTCCGCAGTGATTACATCGAAAACCAACTGTGGAACTACGCCTACCTTAACGCTGGGCTAAAGATAATTTTCAACGGCAAGACACTAGTAAGTAAAAATGGCTTGCTGGATTTGCTGGAGCGCAAAACTCATTCCGATACACTGCGCTACCCCATCATACACCTCATCGACGAAGATGTGGAAGTGGCGCTCACACACGGCGGGCAATATGGAGAAGTGTATTACTCTTTCGTGAATGGTCAAAATACCACCCAAGGGGGTACGCATTTGAATGCTTTTAAGGAAGGTTTGGTCGAAACGCTCCAGAAGTACTACAACAAAAGCTATGACCGCCGCGATATTCTCGGCTCCATTATCTGTGCCGTCAGTGTAAAGGTGGAAGAACCTGTGTTTGAATCCCAAACAAAAACCAAATTGGGATCCACCGATATGGGGCCTAAGGGACCCACTATTCGCACGTTTATGCGCAATTTCCTCATGGAGAAATTGGATAATTACCTCCACAAAAATCCGGAAATTGCCAAAGATTTGGAAAAACGAATCCTGCAGTCTAAAAGAGAACGAGAGGAGATTGCTGGCATTAAAAAATTAGCCAACCAACGTGCCAAGAAGGCCAACCTGCATAATAAAAAATTACGCGACTGCCGCATCCATTTCAACGATGGCCGCAAAATTCCCGAGGAACAGCGATTGGCCTCCACTATCTTCATTACGGAGGGTGACTCGGCCAGCGGCTCCATCACAAAAGCGAGGGATGTTCAGTCGCAAGCCGTTTTTAGTCTGCGAGGTAAACCCCTCAACACCTTCAACTTAACCAAGAAGGTGGTGTATGAAAATGAGGAGTTCAACCTACTCCAACATGCCCTTAATATTGAAGACAGCATCGACGACCTCCGTTACAACCGCGTAGTTATCGCTACCGATGCCGATGTGGATGGTATGCACATTCGCCTGTTGCTGCTCACCTTCTTTTTGCAGTTTTTTCCCGACTTAGTACACCAAGGGCATCTTTATATCCTTGATACGCCGCTTTTCCGGGTACGCGACAAACAACGTACCTTCTACTGTTACAGCGAGGCTGAAAAACAAGCGGCTATCGCCCAACTCAGGGGCAAAGCGGAAGTTACCCGATTCAAGGGATTGGGAGAAATTTCACCCGATGAGTTCAAGGACTTTATCAATGAAAATATCCGCCTCGACCCCGTTGTCATCGATGAAAACGCAGATTTGGAGCAAATTTTAGCGTACTATATGGGTAAAAACACCCCTGAACGCCAAGATTTCATCATCGATAACCTTCGAGTCGAAAAAGATGAGGCTACTGGCAATGTAGTAGAAATGGAACCCGAAGCAGCAACGGTAGCAGAAGACGCTTGATAAATGTAGTTTATTTTTTTCCCGTCCCTTATACAAATTCCCCGTACATAACCTCTAATAAAAGCAGGGCTATACAGGATTTCCATACTAAAAAGAAAAAGGCCAGATTTCACTTTGGAAATCCGGCCTTTTTCTTTTACAAAAAGCAAGAGGAGAAGTACTACTCTAACTTAAACTTCACAGGCAGGTTGAACTGTACACGCACGGGGCGGCCACGCTGTTTACCAGGTGTCCACTTAATGCCTTGCTGGTTCATGAGGTTTACCACGCGAAGTGCTTCATCGCCACATTGAGCACCAATGTCGCGCACAATTTTCGCATCGGTAACGGTACCATCCTTTTCCACAACGAAGGTGACAACTGCTGTTCCTTCTACGCCGTTTTCACGGGCGATAGCAGGATACTTGATGTTTTTGTAGATAAACTCAAGCATTTTTTTGTCGGCACAAGCTTTTTTCGCTTTGTCGTCAGGCTCGTTTTCACACCCGGGGAAACGGGGCATCTGCTCTACCACTTTGAAGATTTCCTCTACCGCTGGTGGCGGTGGTGGTGGCGGAGGAGGTGGTGGTGGTGGTGGTGCATTCTTGGCAATAGGAGCCGGCGGTGGCGTGTCGTCCACTGTGGTACTATTGTCCGATTGGGTATCATCCTGAAGAACCGTATCATCCGGCACCTCTTCAATCACCGGTGGTGGTGGAGGTGGAGGTGGTGGTGGTTCGGCAGTACGAGGTGGTTCTTCCATGACGATATCGTCTTCTAGTTCCAGCGCCCCTTCAGGGATGATAACTTTCTCTTCGATGTTCGACCATCCAAAAGCCAAAACAGAAAGGCCAATGGCAAGTGCCAAACCCAAATTAAAGAAAGTGCTGCTGTACTTGAAAGCATCCACCTTTTCGTACTTAGTGCGGCTGGCGTAAGGGCTACCATCATCGCTCAGACTACCAGACAAACCTCTTTCTGTCTGCTTGTCGAAATGAGCACGCATTGATCTGCCCAGTACAACCAAACCTGCAACTAAAAGGATTAGGATAAGCAACAACGCACTGCTGTTGGCCCAAAATCCCCCGTCGAAGCCCGCTTGGCTATCCTTGAACAAGGATGCAATGCCTCTGAAAAACCCTCCCAAACCGCCTTTTGCGAATAATAGCATAGCCATACGAAAAAGGTTTATTGAAGATTAATGAATTTATTACTAAATAAGAGTGCCACAAAAGCACCCGTAATGTTAGCCACAATGTCCCAGACTTCAAAATATCGCCCCGGAAAAAACGTAAATTGTACGATTTCCATACTAATTCCATATAATGAAGCCAATAAAAATGCCAACTGATAACGTTTTTTCAAATGAAGATTTGGACTCCATGAAAGCAAAATACCCGTTGCTAAAACCCCATATACGAAGGCATGCGCCCATTTATCGGGGCTACTCAGCCAAGTTACCTGTGGCAATTGTTTACCAGGTAAAGTGGATAATACAAAAATAATGATTGCCCACAACCCAGTCAATATCCGAATCCAAAAAGAACTACGCACTGATAGATGCATCCGTTTATTATTTCGGTGGGTAGTTCTAAAAAAAATTTAAAAAAATTATCCAACGATCTCCTTGTAGGCTTCAGCCGTGAGGAGGTTGTCCAATTCTGATGGGTTGGTTAATTCTACACAAATGATCCAGCCATCGCCATAAGGGTCGTTATTAACCAAGGTAGGATCATCGCCCTGTGCCTCATCGATCATTTCATTGAAGGCAGTAATTTTGCCACTTACAGGCATATATAAGTCAGAGGTAGTTTTTACGGCTTCTACTGTACCAAAGACATCGCCAACGGCCAGCGTTTCACCTACGGTTTCTACTTCTACATACACCAGCTCCCCCAATTCACTCTGGGCAAAATCGGTGATGCCAATGTAAGCCATGTTGTCCGCTTCTACACGTATCCACTCGTGTTCTTCTGTGTAGCGGAGATTTTCAGGAACGTTCATAAAAAAGTTGGTTGTTTAATGGCTAAATAGGAAGAGGCACTGATTGAAGTGCCTCTTAGATTAGTTTGCTAACTGTTTTTCGATATAGTTTTTAACCCACTCACTAGTCAGGGATTTGGGTCGCTCCAATGGCATACCTAATGCTCTCGACCAACAAGCTGCGGCTAATACTCCCAATGCACGGGATACCCCAAAGAGTACGGTGTAGTAACTATACTCAGTAAGACCATAGTGTACCAAAATAGCTCCGGAGTGAGCATCTACATTGGGCCAAGGGTTCTTCACTTTTCCCAGCCCTTCGAGGATACCGGGAACAGTTTCAAACACCTTCCAAACCACTTGGACGATATCACTGTCGGCCAAATGTGCCTCGGCGTATTTCTTTTGCGCCATGAAACGGGGATCCGGCTGGCGAAGGACGGCGTGTCCGTAGCCAGGTACCACCTTACCCTCACCCAACGTCTTGTGCACATAGGCGGCAATTTCTTCCTTGCTGGGCGTACGAGTACCCAACTCATCCAGCATATCAAAAATCCACTTGATTACCTCTTGGTTCGCAAGACCATGCAATGGGCCTGCTAGTGCATTCATACCCGCTGCTAATGAGAGGTAAGGGTCGCTGAGGGTAGAATTGACTAAGTGAACGGTATGCGCCGAAGCATTCCCCCCTTCATGGTCGGCATGAATAGTGAGGTACAAACGCATCAGGCTTTGGAAACCTTCGCTGGGAATACCCAACATGTGTGCAAAATTGCCTCCCCAATCCAATGAATGGTCAGGAGCTATGTGTGCTCCTGCATGGAAGCTGCGGCGATAAATATAGGCAGCGACCTGCGGTAACTTGGCGATAATATTCAGCGAATCTTCATAGGTAGCATCCCAGTATTCCGATTTGGAAAAGCCCTCCTCGTATCTAGCCGCAAAAACGCTCTCCGTCTGCATTGAATTGATAGCAACCGTAAACTGCGTCATCGGGTGAGTGTCAGCAGGTAGGGAATCAAGCACAGCAAATGTGTGAGCAGGTACGGTAGAACGCTTGTGCAGTTCCTGCGAAAGCATATCCACTTCTTCTTTTGTAGGAATCTCCCCAACGAGCATCAACCAAAACAAGCCTTCTGGCTTGGGTTGCCCTTGTGCATCAGAAGGCAATAATTCCTGAAGCTGAGGTATGGAATACCCCCGGAAGCGGATACCTTCTTGGGCATCCAACTGAGAAGTTTCCCAAATCATCATCTTGATGCTGCGTGCACCGCCAAATACTTGGCCGATATTCACTTCATCAATTTTCATTTCTCCATGCGTTTTCAGCATGGTTTTTAGCTCGGTAGCTAAAGCGGAGGATTTTTCAAAAAACCGCTGCTTGAGAGAATCCATTTATATGATAGTTTCTTTTGGTTGTGAAAATTTAATGATGGGGTTTGGGTACTTTCTACCCATAGTATATACAAACGCATTAGCCTAGGGTTCACCTTGGCATAAAATGATTTGACGGAAATAAACTATCCCGTTTACTCCCCCTTAGGGACGGGAAAAAAATAAGTGATCCCATTTTTGGTTTGGCTTTATGCACTAAGCGAAGGAATACTTGCACAAAGCGTGTGCATAAAGCCAAGCCTTCAGAAAAAATGGGATCAGTTATTTCCGTCAAATTACTTAGCCTCTCTCAAGAAGCAACATCTCAATTTCCTCTTTCGATTTGCCTTCTTGCTGATACTGTTTGATCAAGTCACTCATGGCAATACGTTCAGCCACTTTGGCCTCATCTTGTATCTTCCGTTGTTCTGGCGTAAGGAAACGACGGATGCTTCCTTCTGTTTGCACGCGAATGTTTTTCCGCTTCATCAGGAATTGCCTATAGTCGCTCTGTTCTAGGGAGGCAATTTCTGCTAAATTACGCTCACGGCGTTCTTCAATATCATACATAGCAGCCTGTTGCTCTTGCGTCAAATTAGCGAGTGGCAAGTTCCTGCACGGCTTTTTCTACGTTAGCACTTCTTTCCTGTGCCATCAGCATCGTACCCATCATCACGAAAAGGCACACCAAGATGTTTGTTTTCATACGCTTTTTTATAAAAATCGATAATGGAGGCTAAAGTACAACTTTTGTACAGAAGTATTGCTAATTTTGTTCGCTATTCGATAGTATTTCGCAATAATTTTGACAATGATTATCATTCAGGATAAAATTCTAAGTGACGAGCTGGTTACAGAGCAGTTTCTTTGCAACTTAGATGCTTGCAAAGGGGCCTGCTGTTGGGAAGGTGATGCCGGAGCACCATTGGAAGATGGTGAACTAGAAATATTAGATGATATTTACGAAGATGTCAAGCCTTTTCTTTCTCCAGAAGGTATCGTTGTGCTTGAAACACAAGGGCTGTACACTCGAGATGAAGAGGATCAGGTATATCGCACTACCTTGGTCAATCATGGCCCTTGTGCTTATATGACACGCGATGATCGGGGCATGGCACAATGCGGCATTGAACAGGCATGGCAAGCAGGGGTGGTGCCTTTCCAAAAACCTATTTCCTGCCACCTCTACCCCATTCGCATTACACACAACCCACTGATAGGGTTTGAAGCACTCAATTATGACCGTTGGGATATTTGCTCGGCGGCTTGCACCAAAGGAAAAGAAGCCCGTTTACCTGTTTACCAATTTCTAAAAAATGCCCTGATCCGTAAATATGGCACCGATTTCTATGACGAATTGGATGCCTATGCCCAGACAATCACACCGTAAAAAAAATAAATTACACCGTTTTCTTGCAAAATATGTACGTTTACTGTACTTTTGCTACCAATTAACAACCTTGGTGGCATTCCCCCTTTGTTTTTGAATGTTACCACTCGTGTTTGCCAATAGTATTTGTTCCATTCTATTCATAGAATGTTCTACATAAAGATTCGCGAAATCCCCTTTTGAAGTTGGATTTTTATCAGCAGCCATGGTAATTTTTATCATGGCTGTTTTTTTTTCATACGCTACCTTTGTAATCTGGCGGAAATAACGGATCCCATTTTCCTGAAGGCTTGTCTTTATGCACACGCTTTGTGCACGTATTCCTACGCTTAGTGCATAAAGCCAAGCCAAAAATGGGATCCCTTATTTTTTCCCCGTCCCTTTGCTTTCCCAAAAAACAACCCTCTATGAAAATATTAATCACCACATGGTGGATCGTCTTGCTCATGCTGGTGATGAGTGCTACTCATCCAAAACAAGATGCCAATCCAGAAAGCGAATTGACCTTGCTCATGCGAGAGATGTTTGATGATGCTATGCGCATGAAAAAAGAGATATTGAGAGGAGAACACCCTACCTCCGAGAAAGACTTTTCTTCTATTCTAACAGCCCAAGCATCGGTAGCATCAAAGACTGAACACAAGCGGTTTCCCGAACTTGCTGCGGCATACCTTGCCGCCTTCGAGGCACTAAAAGCAGCCGACTCCCACCATGTACGCCTACAATACACCCAAATGGTGGAAAGTTGTATGAACTGCCACTCTGCCGTATGCCCTGGGCCTAAAATGAGGATTCAATACCTATATATAAAGGAGTGATTTCTTATGTGTACTGTGTGCTGCATCACACTCCGCGCCTGCACAAGCAGTATCTTTGCGGCATGAGTAATTTGACGGAAATAAACCTATTTTCTCCGTCTCTAATTCTAAAATATGTTACATAAAATCACGAATCAAAATTTTCAGGCATTGGTACTCAACCACGATCAGCCCGTGGTAGTAGATGTGTGGGCTGACTGGTGTGGCCCGTGCAAAATGCTGGCACCGCAGTTTCAACAGGCAGCCACTGAATTGCAAGGAAAAGCCCGGTTTGTTAAATTAGACGCGGATAAAAATCCTAAATTGGTAAAAAAATACCAAGTAATGAACCTGCCTACGCTGCTCTTTTTCAAAGATGGCAAGCTGGTAAATCAGAGATAGGGATAACAACGGCTAAAAACATTGTACGTCAAGTGCAGCCATTGCTAGCAGAAGGGGATAACGCGGGTAATAAAAGCGAGCGCAACTGGAAGTTTTGGAAATGATCTTACTAAGAAAGTATAGTTGCTAGGCAAAACTAGCTTGCCCAGCAACTATGCTTTTTATCAATCCCTCACGGCTACGCGCTCCAGTTCGATAATGTCGTGCATGATGGACAGCACTTCGTGTATGTACAAATCTTTGGAGACAGATTCCAAGAAGTCCTTGTTGCGCGCCTGCTTGCTTTCGTCATTTTCAAAGGCGGGCAAATCCACATCCAAGTTTTTGACGTTTTTGTTCACAATTTCGTCGAACAGACCTTCATACTTTTCGGCGGCTGCTTTGCGAGCTGCTTCTGAGGTTTGGAATGTTTCCAAGCTGAGTGGATAAGATGATACATCCCTGAGCTCCTTCATGCGACGGGCGTTTTCCTGCACCATTCCGAAGACTTCATTAGCTGCAACGCGGGCGTTACTTCTGGTGCGGATTTTGTCCAAATGAGCCAATTGTAAAACCTCTTGGCTGTAATCAACAGCGGCTATCTCTGTCCAAGGCATGGGGAATTCCTCTTCCTTCTCGCTTGTTTCAATATAAGAATAAGCATCCGGCAATACGATATCGGGTGTAACTCCCCGCAACTGGGTAGAACCACCATTGATGCGGTAAAACTTCTGGGTAGTGAGCTTGACTTGGCCCAATGGCTTCACATCATCGAAACCGCGCAGTGTTCTATCCAAGTCAATGAAACGCTGTACCGTTCCTTTGCCAAATGTAGAATTACTGCCCACAATCACAGCCCGGCCATAATCTTGTAGCGCAGCGGCGAGGATTTCGCTGGCACTGGCACTGAAGTTATTCACCATGACCACTAACGGCCCATCGTACTGCACGGCTGGGTTCACATCGGACAAGACTTCTGGTTCATACTCGCGTGATTTGACTTGTACAATAGGACCATCTTCAATAAAGAATCCAGACATTTTAACTACATCCCGTAAGCTGCCACCTCCATTGTTGCGCAGATCGAGGATGATGCCATCCACACCTACCTCTTTGAGTTTAGCCAGTTCGGCTTCTACATCCTCTGCACAGTGGCGGCCATTTCTATCCTGAAAATCGGCATAAAAGCTAGGCAAGTAGATGTAACCGATGGTTTCACCAGGGTATTGCCTTCCAAAATCAACGACTTGGCAAACTTTTCATCTAAAATGACTACATCGCGGATGATCGAAATTACTTTCTCTGTGCCATCCACCGTTTTCACGGTCAAGCGTACCTCGGTGCCTTTGTCACCACGGATAAGCTGCACGGCATCATTTATTTCCATACCACGGATATCCACGGGGGCTTCGTCGCCTTGTGCCACCTTGATGATGATGTCGTTTTCTTTGAGTTCTTTGCCCTTCCATGCGGGGCCACCCACGACTATCTCAGAAACTTTTGTGTAGTCGCCATCCTCTAATAATCTGGCACCTATGCCCTCCAATTTTCCACTAAACCGGATATCGAAGTTTTCCTTATCAATGGGTTTATAGTAATTGCTGTGTGGATCATACACACTCGTATAGACATTGAGGTATTGGCTCATACGGTCTTCACGATCGAGTTTCATCAAGCGGTCGAACCAACGGTCGAACATCTTGAGTACCTCGGCGCGGGCATCGGCTTCTAGTTCGGCAGTTGTTTTGCCTTTCAATTCCTCGTCGCCTTTGGCCTGCTTTTCCAGAGCTTCAGCATAGCGATCTAAGGTTTCGTACTTGAGGTACTGCCGCCAGTATTCCCACAATGCCTTATCGTCGGTGGCATAAGCTCTTTTGTCTCCGTCCAATTCTACCGTTTCTTCGGTGGTAAAATCAAAAGGAGAGGCCAAAATATCGCGGTAGTAACCTTGGGCACGAACCAATGAGGATTGCAGTAGGTCGTAGCTGAGGTTGAAGAAGGTAAAGTCACTTTCTTTGATTTGCTCATCCAACTGATGCTCGTAGGCAGCTAATTGTTTAAATTCACGATCCGTCAGAAAGCGCTTACCGCCATCAATAGCATCCATATACAGATGGAATGCCTTTTCGGAAAATTGGTCATCCACTTCAACGGGGCTGTAGTGGTAACGCTCCACACCCCTGACTAAGGTTTGTAGCAGGATGGTCTCTTTTTGTTCGTCGGTCAGTTGTGGATACATAAATGCGGCCAACATGGTGACGGCAAAGAAAGAGAATAGGATGGATTTGTTCATTTTCATGGAAAAACGTTTTCTGAAAGCTCTTGTGTTTAGAGTATGTCTAAAATTCCCTCAATTGGCTACAAGCGACCAATTTTGTCCTGTTCTTCGTTGTAAATGCTCGTCGATGCTTCCGGCATCGACTGCGCTTTTCGCCTTGAACATAACAAAATTTGACCACTTTCGCTCAATCAGAGAAATTTAGACATACTCTCAAAATTCGGACGTGAAAACTTGGGTAAAGTATCCAAATCCTTGGGAATGTTTTGTAATAAACAACAATTGCGGGGCAAAATTGCCTTATTGCCGCCATCCCCCTTAGCAAAGATGCCAAGTAAGTCCATTTTGCTATAAAAATCTTCGTTTCATAAAGACATTTATAACCAAGGTTCAGTTGTACATTATTATGAATTTTCTAAAACCGTGCCAACTTTATGGCTATAGCCTATAATTTTGTTCGCTTTCGCTCAATCAGAGAAATTTAGACCTACTCTTAGTAATTTGACGGAAATAACTGATCCCATTTTTTCTGAAGGCTTGTCTTTATACACACGCTTTGTGCAAGTATTCCTACGCTTAGTGCATAAAGCCAAGCCAAAAATGGGATCACTTATTTTTTTCCCGTCCCTTACCTACTACTTTGAAGGTTTTACGTTCTGCTCCTACGCCTGTGATGGTGAGTGATTTCCACTGAGCGGGAAGGGAGCTAGCCTGTTGGGTGACCCCTTGATCTGAAATATGCAGGCCGCCAAAACCGAAGATTACCGTTTGTAGCATACCTCCTGCACCCGTTGCGAAGTAGGGATTGGTGCCGCCTGCGGTTTCTGATAATACACCAAATGGTGGTACCTCATTAGGTTGGTAACTTTTATTGAACAGCGTGAATGCTTTATCCGCTTCCCCCAAACGTGCATATAGTGTGGCCAAAACGGCTACCGACATTGCAGGGCCATCGGGTGCCATGCGTGGCTCGTAATAAGCCAAGTCTTTTCGGATATTGGCGTTGCCACTTACTATTTCCATAGGATAAGCTAAGAGGTTAGCGTCGGCTTGTTTAATGATTTCGCCTTGGTAGGTTGCATTCTCCCGTGTAGTGCCATCGGGGAATTTTACAATTGGGATATTTTCTGCCACGTGTTGCCAATCGGGGTCAGGTGTAAGCCCCAACACACGGGCCGCATCTGTGGCATAGCGCAGTACGGTGATGGCCATGCCGTTGGTGTAGGCGTTATTGTCGATATTTTCCAACCATTCATTAGCACCAATGACATTTTTAATATCGTATTGGCCGGGGCCATTTCGCTCTACGCGACTGGTCCAAAAATCAGCTACCTCCCGTATGATTGGCCATCCTTTTTCGGCTAGCCATTGTTTGTCGCCTGTTACTTGATAGTATTTCCAGCACGCCCAAGCTACATCGCCGGAAATATGGTGTTGGAAAGGCCCTGTCAGTGCCCATACGGGTGTATCTTCGGAGCCATCATCGGCGGATTCCCAAGGGTACATGGCTCCTTGATATCCGTGAGAGAAAGCATTTTGCTTAGCGGCTTCCAAGCGTTCGTATCGGTACTCCATTAGGGATTGCGCAATATTAGGCTGCATAATCAGCAGGGGAGGATACATCCAAATTTCAGTATCCCAGAAGACGTGGCCATTATAGCCCAATCCCGATAACCCCATAGGTGATAAACTGTAAGCAGTGCCGGCACGTGCGAAGGAATACAGATGATATAGGGCAGAACGCACAGCGCGTTGGCTGCGTAGATCACCCTCGATTTGAATATCGCTTTTCCATAGTTCATCCCAAGCGGCTCTATGGCGCATGAGCAGCCTTTCCCTGCCTTCTAATTTTGCAAAAATTGTGAGGCGTTCGGCTTCGTTGTGGGGGTCTTGAAACTGACGACTGGCACAAGTAGAACCCACTATGCTGAACAGGTAAGTTTCCCCTGCTTTCAATGATTTCTTAAACTTAGTGAGGTGGCGGTTGTAATCCCAGTCTTCGTGAATAAGTCGTGGTTCCTGCCCGTGGTCTTCTTCAAAAATAAAGCTGACAGAAGCCGCTATTGTTTGTTCTCCAGAAGGGCTTTTGGCCACCGATGTCATAAGGGGAAGCAATACGTGAGGACGGTCAATTTCCGCATAATAATTGCGTACATCACTCAAGTGATCGGGGGCTTCGATGGTACTGATACCGGTGAATTCCAAATCGCGATGCGCCTTTACGGATACCACGCTCATGGCTGTGTATGGCAAATGCCGTAAAGCCAGCAGGCGGTGGGTTATACTGAGGTCCTTACCTACATCAAAAGTGGTTATTAATTCGCCATTTCTCATGTCTAACACTTGGGCGAAATTGGATATTTGCTGTCGCCCTACGCGTCTGCCGTCCACATCTATGTCCATGTTTAGATGGTTGAACGTTTTGAGGATATTAGAAACTCTGCCCCGTTGGTAGTTGTCATACACACCGTTGAGTACTACATCCTTTACCTTCATGGGTTCAGGAGAGGACACTAGACCTACCACACCATTTGCCACCGTGATACCATAGTAATGGTTGGGGTCAATGTCCGTAGCTGGAATATGCCAAGGAGAATCAGTGAAAGATTGAGCCTTCAGTGTATGTGCTGCAAGGATTACAAAGCCGCATAAGAATAAGGTACGAATGTGGAATAGCATGGTAGGTATAATTTGGTTCAACAAGAAT
>JAWKLL010000054.1:0-25863 GCA_041392765.1 Saprospiraceae bacterium | reverse complement strand
GCAGGCCAAAGCCATTGGCATTCTGACCGAGTGCTGCCCGGAGAGTGTAACCCTTGACCAGTCTGTTTGTGGTGCACAGGTGGGGGATCGGCTTTCACTCTCTGAGTTGTTGGCTTGTGAGGGCATTGTATGTGAAGGACAATGGTCTGCAACACCTGGCAGTACCGGTTTGACCTTTAACGACTGTGATCTGACGGTTACAGTGGATGGACTACCAGCTTGTGGTTCTTTTGAGCTAACGAATTCAGGCGTTTCGGGGGCAGTGTGTGCTCCATATACTATCACATTAAACGTCTCCTATCTGGCAGAAGTGACTGCTCCAACCATTGCAGGAGATCAGGCACTATGCCCCACAGAAGACCCGGCTGCATTTACAATAAGCACCACTGCCAGCAGTGTACCTGCCGGTGAGTCGATCAGCTATCAATGGCAAAGCAGCACCACATCAGCGAGTATGGGTTTCAGTAATATAGCAGGAGCCACTATGGAGACCTATGATGCTGGCCCAATAAGTGGAACCACTTACTATCGGGTAGTAGCCACGGTGAGCGGTTGTAGCAATGGCATGTGTAGCGACACCAGTAATGTAGTGACGCTGAGCTTGAATGCACCTATGGATTGTTGCCCAGATAATGACCAAATAATTTGTGATGACGGAAGCACCACAATCACACTTACGGCGGATGCCGGACTTACCAATATAGAATGGTTCAATAGTTCAGACTCACCGGTGGGTAGCGGCAATACCCTCACCGTAGATGCAAGTGTGGAACCCTTTGCCACAGATTTGGCCGATGGTAGCGAAAGTTATTACTATACGGCTCAAGATGGAGCAGGCTGTAGTGGGGAGTTGTGTTGTCCGGTAAGGGTGATAACACAAGCGTGTGCGATTTATAGTTTGGGTTCTACGGTTTTTGAAGATTTAGATAATAATGGTCTTCAGGATGGAGGTGAACCAGGAATTGCAGGAGTAAGGGTGGAGTTGTTTGACGATCAGGGTAATGAGGTAGAAGTGGGGATAGACGGCATATTAGGAACCTCTGACGACGGGCCTGGCGGGATACTCACAACGGGAGCTGGAGATTATTTTTTCCAGAACCTGCCTCCCGGCAATTATGTGGTGCAAATACCAGCGAGCAACTTTGCATCAGGTGAAGTACTGGATGTAATAGCTATATCTTCGACACCTACGGACTTGGCGGATAACGAGGAAGATGGTGATGATAATGGTGACCAGCCAGCGGGTGCGGGTACAGTAGTCAGCTCCCCGCTTATTAGCTTGGGAGAGGCCGATGGAGAACCTACTTCCGAATCAGGTCAAGGGGGAACGCAGGATGATGGTGATGATGAGAGTGGAGATATGACCGTTGACTTCGGCTTTTTCGCTCCGGTAAGTCTGGGTGATACCACTTGGGTTGATTTGGACAGAGACGGCTTACAAGATATGGGAGAGCCTTCCCTTGAAGGTGTTACAGTGAGCGTGTATAATGCAGACGGTAGCCCAGTTACAGTAAGCGCAACAGGGGAAGCCTATACTAATGTTACCACATCCAATGCAAATGGCTTTTACGAGTTCACGAACCTTTCACCCGGTGATTACTATGTGACTTTTGATTTGAGCACAGTTCCAAGTAATGCTTTCTATCAGTTCACTACCAATACAGGAGGAATAGAGGTTGATGACTCTGATGCAGACCCCACTACAGGCCAAACGGATAACACCGGTAGTATCCCTTCAGGAGGGCACGTACCTGACCTAGATGCAGGGGTTGTCTGTATTGTTGAAGCAGAAGCAGGCATAGGTCAAACAATATGCTCAACAGCAATTTTGGATTTGACGACACTCGGAGCAAGCATCACGCCCTCTGGCGTAGCTGGTTTTGGTGCAACTTGGACAAGTAATGGTACGGGAATTTTCGACGATGGTGTAGGGCGGTTTGGCGTGGCAACTACTTATACGCCAAGTGCTATGGACGTTCAGGCTGGCCAAATAATACTGACGTTGAGCACGGATTCTCCAGCGGGCTTTGGAAGCGCTTGTTCGATAAGTACTGACGATGTCTTGATTGTAATCTTGAAAGTGGATTGCGGTTCTTTTCCTTGGGATGGGAACTAAAAAGCGTTCATAGAGAGGATGAACTATTATGGATATTTTCCATAGGATGCCTAATCAAGGGACTTGTGTAGCAAACTATCTATCAGACTTTAGAGATGCTATGTTCAGTACCTTTATAGAAGTAAACTGTTCACCTCGCTAAAGATGTACTTTTTTACATGATTATGATTTTAGTAGGGCAGCAACATTACAAAGGCTGCCCGCTTTTTCACCACGTCTAAATACCAAAATCGCGCTATCCAAAGTTGTTTTTTTATGTGATTATGAATTTACGAGGGTGGTCTACGAAAGTAGGCTACCCTTTTTTAGGGAATATCAACATTAGTAGATAATTGATGCGTTTTGAGGACATCCTATCTAAATATCACTACTTTATAACACCTTCAAATAATATTGATTTACAGAGGATCACTACCTATTCTTGGGTTCGCTTACCAATAGTGAAATGATAAAACTAGCTCCTTGGGCATAAGAGGAAGAATAACTAAGGTTGCCTCCCATGCTTTCTACTATTTCTTTCACTGTGAGAAGACCTTTTCTAAAACCCGAATTAGAAAAATGAAGCGATTCAATCTCGAACAAGCTGTCAATCATCTCCTCTGGAACACCAGGACCGTCGTCACTAATGATAATTTCTAACGAATCTTCTTTTTCAAAATGAGAAATAACAATTTCATTATTGGCATATCGGGCTGCATTATCTAACAGGTTTTGGATTACTTGTTGAAACCCACTTTCAGAGAAAAAAATGTGAGGGATTGGTTTGTATCTTACTAAAATACCTTTTCCTTGTAAAATAGGTGACATCTGTTTAAGTATGCTTTGGATAATAATATTTGGATCAATTTTTTTATTTTGGACTTCGTTGAAGGAAAGCTCTCTCCAACCTGCTTGCAGTAAAGCGGTACAATAGTCTTTTATGGAGTGAATAGTATATACGGTCTTGCTATAAAAAAAATCAAGATTATCTTTTGATTTTTGTGGTTCTACAAGCAGAGTTGAATATGATAAAATCAAATTTAACCGAGAAAGAATGTCGTGAGACACACCAGTAAGTAAATGCTCAAGTTGTTGGTTCGCAGCATCAAGTCGTTTGTTTACAACAGTGAGCTTGGAGTTAATGTAAATATTATTTTTTAATGATTTTCGCCATTGTAAACCCATGATTAATGTGATGAGAAAAAACATACCTATAAGAATAGCCGAAGTTTTGATGATTTTCATTCGATTTAACAAAAACTCTTTTTCTTTTTGTAATGAATTATTTAGCATTTCCTTCTTAAGTACATCTCGGTCTACCTCATATACACTCAACCCGTAATCTACTGTTATTTCATTGAGTGAATCTTTAAGTTGGGAGGCTAGTTTAAAATGAAAAAGGGATGAGTCCATCTGGTTTCTTTTCTCATATATACGGCTCAATATAGTCCGTAAATCAATTTCATCAGTAACATTATTCATCAACTTTGCTTGTTTTAACAAGGCGTACGAGTACGATAAGCTTTTTTCATAATTTTTAGTGAGTAAATAATATTTAGCAAGGGTCTTTTGGTAGTAACTTAACTGATCGTGGTTTGCTTCGTCCATGTACATTGTTGCTTTATTGAGTGCAAAATCTATTGAATCTAGCAAAGTTCCATTTTCCTCATAATCATTCATATACTTATTACACAAATTCAAATATCCTTTAAAAATTGAAGGAAGTACATTGTCACGTTCAGCGGCTTGAATCCCTATTCGGTAGTAATATTGTGCAGAGTCGGGTTTAGAAAATTTTTGATAAATCGAACCTAAGCCAATATATATTTCAGCCTTTCTTTTTTTTGTCAATAAATCATCTGGATCCCAATTGTCGTTGGCACATTGAAGAAGCTCCAGTAAATAGTATATAGCTTTTTCATAATCTTCAAGTGAAGCATAAATCTGAGATGCAGACATACAGCCCTCTTCTCTTGCGATCTGATCTCCTGTATCATTTGCTATTTCGAGCAGTTTTTTTGTGTAACTATAAGATTGAGAAATATTGCCAAGCTGATAAAAATGGAGACTTGCAGTGGATAAAATCTGCACATACATACTTTGGTCGCCAAACTGCTCACTCAATTTAAGCGATTCTTTTAAAGCAAGGGTTGTTTCATCTGGGTCATCACATACCGCACTCAATATTCCTAAACTGACAATAAGCATGCTGTCTAATTGAGCTTCTCTGCTGGTTTTTACCATTAAACGAGCATAAATGCTTGCTGAATCGAGGCTGTTCTTTTCATAAAAGTATATTAATACTTGATTGCGGAAGCTATCAAGCTTGGCTAGAGCACTATCGTATGATTGACATTTAGGAATTAAAAATACAGAAAAAAGTATAAGAAACGTAAAAAAATATTTCATAAACAATAAATTGTGATTGTAGAATGTGTTGAAATTTAATTTAGCCAAATCCGTAAATCAAAAAATAAAATACATCAAATAATTGATTTTATTTATTTTCAAAATTTAAAAACATTATTCCTGCATCAAATCGTTGAAAATCAGAAAGCAAAATTTTCAAACATACTTTTAGGTGATATTCTGC
The DNA here is from genome assembly GCA_041392765.1 of Saprospiraceae bacterium. Classification (GTDB taxonomy): domain Bacteria; phylum Bacteroidota; class Bacteroidia; order Chitinophagales; family Saprospiraceae; genus Lewinella. The sequence continues at coordinate 21,175 of JAWKLL010000054.1, read as the reverse complement.
CCGCTACAAAGTCAAAGACTTTGCGTGGGTGATTTATTAAAAAAAGTGGAACTTTTAACTTTGTTGATTACCAAGTCAAACAAAAGTAACTTCACCCATGACGGTCGAAACAGTCACAAGTGCAATATTGGAAAAAATGAGCGGAATAAGCAAGTGTCAGCAACAATTTTTATTACACGCCGTAAGGTCGTTGCTACAAATTCGTGGGCGTATGAATTTCACGGGCTTAGCGCGTTATGGTGACCATATGGAGCAGTACGGGGATAAAATTGCCCCAAAAAACATTAGTACCAAGTACTTTGATGAGCAGATCAAGAGGTCATTTAAGAGGGGGTGGACAGATCCGCTCTCTCAAGCGTTGGGTCAAGCTGATCATTTTTATAGACCATCGAGGACGGCAATGTCACCAAGTCACTACTCTACTTCTGCACTGATGTGGGCGACCTCAAAGTGGATATCGCTCCAGAAATAACTGGCCAGCCGGTAGCGAAATATTACCCCCCCGTTATCCTCATAGAGTTCGGGTTTAGGGATGAGAAACAATTCCTAGGCTTGGCCCTCTACCAAAGCCGAAAGGCGGAAGCACTCTAATTCCATATCAACATTGTTATGACCACCAAAAATATCGCTAAACTTGTTCATTGTCTCCCCCTACCAATAGCGGGGCAGACACCCTTCTCCATGGCAAACGTTAAAACCCAGTATTCCAACGAAATACTACTTGACAGAATAATTTCCATTTACAGAAAAGACCCAAACATGGAAAAAAAGAATCGAGAAATCAGTGAATTATACCTGTTGGATAAAATCGACGCTTATTTTTGTAGCGGACTATTGTTAGTAAGTTATTGGACAGTTTTCATGAACGGTTTCTTTTGTTATTCAAGAACTTACCAAAACATTCATTTGTTACAACCATTATCACCAACCATTATCTAATGCGTCATCCTATTCTATTGCTGGCTATTTCAGCACTATGCTTTACCTCACTCGTTTCCCAAACCACATCCGCCCAAATGGAGGTGCTAAAATGGCAGGTAGCTCAAGCTGCTGCCAATGAAGGCCGCGATAAAGCCATAGCACTGGCGCTGCTAGGGCGCGACTTCATTGCCCCTACTTCCCCGGAAGCAGCGCGTTTGGTCTATGAAACTTGGTACACTGCCCCCGATTATTCTGATTTTGAAGGCGAGTATATAGCAGAGACAACCTTCAATTCAGTGGCCTGGTCGCCAGATGGCAAGCATATTGCCGCCGGATTATCGGATGGTAGTATTCATATTTACACAGTGGGCAATGATACAGCACCCAAAGTATTGCGCACCGCGCCCGATGTAACTATTTTGTCGATAGCATGGTCGCCGGATGGAAGTCGTCTTGCCTTTGGTACCAATACAGGGGGCACCGTTGTGTTGAACCCTTCTAATGGGGAGGAACTACAATCATGGACGAGTGCTGATTTTATCCGCACCGTGGCGTGGTCACCGGATGGAAACCTCCTTGCCGCTGCGGGTGATGAGAAAATACTTTTCCTTTACAACCCAATCACAGGTGCCAAAGTACAAGCCTTGGAAGGCCATACCGACTGGATTCGGAACGTGTCTTGGTCGGCAGATGGGGCCTATATCCTCACGGCCAGCGATGATGCATCGGCTATCGTTTGGTCGGTAGCAGATGGCCAGCTATACCGTCGCTTTACTGACCATACCGACTACTGCCGCGATGCTGTTTTTTCGCCTTCCGGCCAACAGTTCGTTACCGTATCTGATGACATGAGCGTATTGGTTTACGATAGCCCCAAGACCTCAAAACCTACCCAAAAACTCATAGGACATGAAACTTGGGTACTGGCTGCCGATTGGTTTCCCAATGGCAAAAGCATTGTGACGGTTGATAATATCGGCACGCTCATTACCCACCAATTGCGCACAGGAGAGCAAGCATGGTACAACGCAGTGGAACCGGAAACATCTTGGCTAGATGTAGATGTAGCTCCCGAAGGTGAGCGTTTTGTGGCGGTACAACCTTACGAAATTGCTGTTTACCAATTAGGCACTCCCACCCCTGTACAACGATGGATGACACCCGGTTTTCAGGAAACCGAATCCCCTACCACTGAATATAGTGGATTGGATGAGGTATTAGATGCCGTATTGCCCGGAGGAACGCAACTTTTTAAATCACCCACAGGAAGATGGCTTGGCGTGATTGATGCCAACTATCAATTGCAAGTAATAGATACCCAAGAAGGGCAATTAGCGTTTGCCGTTACAGACCACTCCGATTGGATTCGAAACGTGGCTTGGTCGCCAAATGAACAGTGGCTCGCCACGGCATCCGATGACCAAACAGTAGGTTTGTGGAATGCTCAAACGGGAGAGATGTACCGCTTGCTCGCTGGGCACACGGACTGGGTGCGGGATGTAGTCTTTTCGCCCGACGGCAAAGTACTGGCTTCGGCTGGCGACGACGGCACCATTCGTTATTGGGATGTAGCCACTGGCGACCTGCTCGTTGCCACGGAAAGTGTTGGGAGTTACTTGTTGGATATTGCTTGGTCACCCGACCAGCGGTACATGGCAGGACTCACAGCTGATGGCGAATGTAACGTGTGGGAAACCCGCAACAACGCCCTCAAAGATTCGAAAAGTGGCAATTACCAATAGGAACACTCACCTGGATGCAGACCAAGTGCTAAGTATGCGTGACTTGGAAGGTCATATGGTAGCTTGGACGGCAACCCGTGGATGGCAGCTTGATTCATCAGACAATGCCGGAGGTGTTACCAATAAAAACGGTGAACGCGCAACCGCCACGGGTAGCTTTATCACCATTGACGGGAATCCCCATTTGCTAAAGGGTCACACACAAGCTATCATCGACTTAGCTTGGTCGCCCGACCAACAGTATGTAGTATCACAAGGAGCAGACGGAAAAATAGGGCTATGGCACAAAGATGGCGCGATGCCTTTAGCGTTGTTGCAACTTACCGATGGAACGGTAAGGAACATCGTTTGGACACAGGATGGCAGTGCCGTTTATATTCCGGGGCTATCGGGTAAAATTGTTTTTGATGTAGCCGGAAAAGCGAGCCAAATTGAAGCGGCTGATGTTGATTATGTTTTTTCCTCACAGGATGTACTTACCTATCGGTTAGACGAACTGCTACTTGGTGATGTAGCTACCATAGAGCGACTAAAGATGCATGCTACGGGCAACTTAGCAGCAGCGCTATCGGAATACCTGTTGGAGCGAGCAAAAGCCCAACCCGATGCTGCTCAAAGAACGGCGGATGAAGCATTAGCGAGGGCGCTGGGGCAGTGAGAAAAACCTGTGAGGATAAGGTCGCACCGTTTACGCAGCTTTCCGATATTACGGAATGGCCGTATGGGTTAGGGATTTGCAGGATGCTGAGATAACCACTAATCCTGAACATTCCACCATCCTGTGAATCCTGCTTCAGGCAGCTTGTAGTTTTTGTCTGAAGCAGGATTTTCGGGATTGCAGGATTTGTAGGATATGGCCGTATGTGATGGGGGGAACAGTGAGGCCGCGGGAGTCATCTATAATTATATACTCATTCATTCTCGCTCAATAGCAACAAAAAGTCATCAGGACGAATCACTTTTACAGTTGGGAAAGGAATATTAGCCAGTACATTAAAATGAGCATCATTTGTGACAACAAAATTAGCGTTTCCTGCAATGGCACAATCTATAAACTTATTGTCGTCGGGGTCATTTTGAATCAGATTCCAGGCAAAATATCTTTGAATAAAAATAACATTAGGTAGTAAATCCAGACCGGATAGTATAGATTGCGCTACATCCACAGACATTAAACGACCAATTACTTCTTCGTATTCGAAAAGGATTTCGTCGGTCACCAACAACTCAATTCGTCCACTCCGTATGTCTTTTAAAATAGGAAAGAACCTACTCTTTCGCGATAAACTGACTACCAATACGTTAGTATCCAATACAATACGCATAAATCGGTGCATTAGTCATTTTTGGTCGCGGATACTCGAATGTGCTGCTTCAATAGTACATCTTCTTGCAGGGATTTTTCCTCCCAAATCTTGTCAGCTTGGTCAATAGCTTTTTCAAAAAAATAATCGGCCAACATTTGCCGTATCTCTAAGAGATCTGCCTCGGAGACGTGTCTTGCGTACAAATTCAAAAGCTCCCATTGCAAGTTAGTAAAAGGCTGTGGCATAGTTCCTACGGACATAGTTCAAACATTTGGTTCAAAATTAAGGTATTTTATGTAAAGTGCGTTCGTTTGCGGGGTGTTTTTACTCAATTAATACACAAAATAAATTCACATCGCCACGCCACCGCTTTTTGCCTGAAGCAAGATTTTCGGGATTGCAGGATTTGTAGGATATGGCCGTATGGGGTGGAGATTTGTAGGCGTACCATGCGAAGTACGGTATGGCACGACTTGGGTTTTCATGCCATTTACGTTTACGAATCCTTGGAGGTCTTATGTGTGGACACGGATGGGTGTGCCACATCACAAAACACTCTTTTCCAATAAATTGCATCTATTAATTGAAACCTGCAAACCGTTGTGCTTCTTTGCCAGAAAGCGTGAAGTCCATCCTCCTCTATACCACCCCTTCGGGGTTCAAGGCTGTTCGATATGATGGAACTTTACAATATTACCATCCCTTCGGGATTTTTTTAGTAAGGGATGTATGCTTTTTAACCAAACCCCGAAGGGGTGAACTGATTGTAATAAACTGTAATACAAGCAAATAAAACCCCGAAAGGGGTGGTAAACAATACACAAATGGTCTTGAAAACGCAATCTCGCGTAGTAGGGTATCCACTTATGAAGAAACGGTTGTTTACAGTAATTGCCAAAGATGTATCTTTATTAACGGGATGTGTCCACACATAAGCCCTTGGAGGCTTCGTAAACGGGCTTGATTGACATGGAAATACTCATGGCGTAAGGTTCGTATATTTGGAATTGTGCGCTGAATGACGGGCTGCAAGCCCTACAAGCCTGTTGGGTTGTAGCGAAGATGCTGCAATCAGTTGGGTGTACAGTAGCTTTCGGCAGGGTGTCAGCGGCCGTGGTAAACCTAACAGGATAGAAGGGTGAAAAAAATCCCAAAAGCGGGGGTAAAAACCCGTGTAAAACCCGTATTTTGCCCCTAAATCGCCGCGTTGCCGCAAGGCGCAAAAAACGATGTTTCCTAAGTCTGTATCTGGCAATATTGTGTCAGGCTGGTGCAAGGGAGCTGTTGGCGCTGGATAGTTGGTAGTCCCGATAGCTTTTGGGAGTGGTTTGGTGGGTGGGGGCGTGGGTAAGTGCTTAGAGTTGCGCAATGTGGATAAAAAAACGAATTTTTTAAAAAATATTGATACTTTTACACTGAATTTATTTCACTATAAAGTAAATGAAAAAATCAACCCTAAACCTTAAATTCCTTTCTTGGATAGCTTCAGTGTTTCTAATCATAATGGGATTGTCAGTTTATTCTGACATGAAAATATATGGATTACTATTTATTTTATTGGGAGTGTTTTTTGTTCCATCAGTTTTTGATCAGTTTAAGTTTAAGTTTGCGGTTGAAAATTTACAAAGGAGACTGATTAAAGTTGTAATGTTTTTATAGGTGTTTTTTTAATAGCAATTATTAGTAATATTATAGATATTCACTATGAAAATAAAGTTAATGAAATCAAGAATACATATTTTAATTTAAATGAAAAATCTGGTTTAGATTCAATACTATCAAAATTAGAATCAAAAATTGCAGAATTACCAGCGAAATATAGTCAACAGGTTGATACCATTATTAGTGATATAAAAATATATAATGTTTTAATCCAGTCGGAAAATCTTTAGTAGGGTCAAATGTGGATGTCTCAATTCTGAGAGTGTCGCAATTAGATTCATTTTACACTTATTCATATTTACAAATTGCAGATAATGAAATAGTTAACCAAAAAATCTTAGATAAATTAAATACATCTATACCTAGAGAAGACGATTTTCCTAATTCTACTGCTTACAATAATTTTAGATTCAAACATGCAATTGGTCAAGATGATAAAGAGAGCGCAATCACATTTTTTCAGAATATCATTAAATTAGATTCAAATTTTGATGTTGACAATAATGATGTAATTTATTTATTAGATGTTTTTTTTGTCAATGATGAGTATTTTAAATTAATGTATAATTACGTCAGAAAAATAAATATAGATAATAGATTTAAAAATGATATAGCAAAAGTAAGAGTATGTCTAAAAATTAAAAAATCTTGGAAAATGGGAATCAGTTGTTAAACTTGTAGTTAACGACAACCTCAAGTTTATGAAAACTCATTACGAGCGATTAACTGATTCCCAGTGGCAAAATATGAAAGAATATTTACCTATCCAAAGAAAACGCAAATATGATTTGCGAGATATAGTAGATGCCATACTCTGGATATTACGGGTTGGTAGTCAGTGGCGAAATTTGCCTGACAGTTTTCCTCCTTGGAAAAGTGTGCACTATTATTTCCAGAAATGGAAGAAGGATGGCACGTTACAAAAAATGAATGAAGGCCTGAATCGTAAAGAGCGCAAACGGCAGGGCAAGGAAGAAACGCCAAGTATATTGAGCATTGATAGTCAGTCAGTTAAGGCAGGCCCCTTTGTTTGTGAAGAAAGGGGGATTGATGGAAATAAGCGAATTAACGGCCGTAAGCGGCATATAATAACCGATACCTTGGGATTAGTTTGGGGTGTGGTAGTACATGCCGCTAACCAGGCTGATGGAGCAATGGCTCATCAAGTTATGGAACCTTTAGTTGGGTACTTAAGTCGACTTGAAAAAATATTGGCTGATGCCGCTTACAAAATGATCTTTATGGATTGGGTATTCGAAAATATGCTTGGTGTCGAATTAGAAATTTCATCAAAGCCTCCAAGTGCAAAAGGATTTGTTCCTGTCAAGTGGCGTTGGGTAACTGAACAGACCTTTGGACGGTTTAATTACTTCCGCCGACTCGATAAAGATCATGAGAAAACAGTACAAAGTTCCGAAGCGTGGGTTCTTTGGCAAAACTGCCAAACTATTCTCTATCGATTAAATCGGTAAGCCTTTTTTAATTTTTAGACATACTCTAAAAAGGCAGATATAATTATAAGTAAAGCTGTTAAAATTAATAGAGATAATTCAGATGCGATTAAGTTGGCTGGAAAAGTAGCTTATAAAAGAGGCCAAAAAAAGATCGCAATCCGATACTTTGAACAACTAAATGATTTAGGACAATTAGATAAAGAATCGTGTAATACACTAAGAGAGTTAACGAGGTATATTGCTTCTTGGCATTATTATTCGATTTGTTGTGATGGTTCACGATCTGAATCGACAGGAAGAGGAACATGTTCACATCATGGAGGTATTTGTAAGTCTATGAAAGAACCCATATACAGGTATAAATACGATTATTGCCGCTAAGAAGTTGAAATCTGTATCGAATTTAAAAAGCGCAGAACAATGCCCATACGCTTCACCCCCCCCTTTCCAAACACCATTACACCCGTGAAAACCAATACCATACCGCAGCTTTTCAACCGGATTTAACAGGATGTACTGCCCCCCTTCCTAATCTGTCGTGTGCGACTGGTAATCCCGATAATTATCGGGAGGTGCGAAGCCCCGTCCGTCAATAGCACCCGAGCTACGCTTTACTATTCTTTAACCTAGACACACTTACTTGAACTATCTCAGGTATTTGTGTAAAAACAATTTCTTTATCGAAATCAAGAACCGTAAGGGATAATAAAAAAATAGATTCAGAATTTGCCAAAGACAATCGGATGAATAAGCGGTTCATTTAAAGCGTTTTATCCGATTACTTTGACTATGAAAATTCTGAATCTATTTTTTTCCCATACTAGGGCTTATCCAAAATCAGAAGCACCTTCGTTGGCTTTGTTGAAACGTTCTGTCACTTCATGCCAGTTGATAACGCTGAAAAAAGCATTGATATAATCCGGGCGGCGGTTTTGATAATTGAGGTAGTAAGCGTGTTCCCAAACATCAAGACCCAGGATAGGAGTGCCTTGCTTTTCAGCCACATCCATTAAGGGGTTATCCTGATTAGGAGTAGACGTAATAAAGAGATGATCGTTGGCATCTACGCACAACCACGCCCAACCTGAACCAAAACGAGTAGCAGCGGCAGCGGCAAAAGCTTTTTTGAAATCTTCAAAGCTTCCGAAATCGCGTTGGATAGCCTTGTGGATATTCATGCGTTCGCTAGGTTCCCCTCCGCCATCTGGCGACATAACTTCCCAAAATAAACAGTGGTTGTAGTAGCCACCACCGTTGTTGCGCACAGCGGCACTATGCTGTGAAACGTTCTTCATAATATCCTCAATTTTCATACCCTCCAAATCAGTACCTTGAATGGCGGCATTGAGGTTGTTGGTATAACCTGCATGGTGCTTGGTATGGTGGATCTCCATCGTGCGTGCATCGATATGGGGTTCCAGCGCAGCATAAGTATAAGGAAGTTCAGGAAGTTGAAAAGCCATGGTATTTCGTTGAATTTTAATGAAGTAATGACAATACAATTGCCAAACAGTACAATTTCTGCATTTGTTCAGCGGGATACAAAGAATCAGCAAACTAAACAGCGCATCCAACCGTTTGAAACTTTGGTGTCTGTTAATTTTTAACACTTCGATGCTATTATGCCGCGCTTGTTCTATTTTTACGAAAGTATAATTAACTGCTCTATGAATACAGGTATCTGGTACAAAATCGTTTTGCTATCTTTTTTCCTTGTGGCTGCTTTTCAGGCAAAGGCTACCCACAACCGTGCGGGCGAGATCGTGGTGGAAATGGTACCCAATGCCGATGGTGCCTGTGGCTTGACAGTAAAAGCTACGATTGTAACCTATACGAAGACCTCCAGTGAAAATGCCGACCGCGACACCCTTACTATCTGTTGGGATCGTGGTGGCCCCTGCGAACAAGTACCCCGTGCCAATGGCGTAGGTATGCCCCCGCAAGGCGTACCTTTAGAAAACGATATTAAATACAACATTTACGTCGCTTATCACACCTACGACGGCCCCGGCACCTACACCATCCACATGGAAGACCCCAACCGCAACGCAGGAGTACTCAATGTGAATTTCCCCAACTCGGTCAGTATCCCTTTCTATATCGAAACGGTATTCACCATTGTCAACCCTGTTTTTTCGGGGTGCAATAATTCCCCTGTACTGCGGGTGCCTCCTATTGACTTTGCCTGCTTAGGGGAGGTGTTTACCCATAACCCCGGTGCTTTCGATATTGACAGAGATAGCTTGGTATATGATCTGGCTGTTTGTCAGCAAGGCCCCGACGACCCCGTACCTAATTTTTTCTTTCCAGATGGTATGAGTATTAACCGATTAACGGGTGATTTAGTCTGGGATGCACCCAACCAAGTAGGCGAATTTAATATTGCAATCATCATCATTTCATTCAGGAACGGGGTGCCCTTGGACACGATGGTGCGGGATATGCAAATCATTGTAGAAGATTGTTCCAACGAGCCTCCCGTAGTACTTACGGAGGTGGAGGAACTCTGTGTGATTGCTGGCACGACTATCGACTTTCAAGTAGTGGCCACAGCACCCATCACGGATACCGATCAGCGGGTGCGATTAATCGCTTACGGCGCTCCTTTTACCTTAGAAAACAGCCCTGCAGTGATGATCCCTCCCTCAGAAGCCTACTTTGATGACCCACTTTCTAAGCGTTTCCGATGGGAGACAACCTGCGACCATATCTCCAGCCAGCCCTACAACGTGGTGTTTAGGGCGGTAGATGATTTTTTGGGCGATACCACCGGATTGGCTACGCTTAAAACGGTGCGCATCTTGGTCGTAGGCCCTCCGCCAGAGGATGTACAAGCCGAGGCAGAAGTAGATAATGTCGTTGTCAGTTGGGCATTGCCGTACACCTGTGAAGATACGGAGGAAGATTACTTCAGAGGGTTCTCGGTTTGGAGAAGACTCAATTCCGACCAAACCCCTTTGGATACCTGCGACCCTGGCTTGGAAGGCCGAGGCTATACCAAAATTTCACCCGATACCCTCATGCGGCAGGTGAATGGGCGTTACTTTTTTGTGGATGAAAATATAGAACGCGGCAGGACTTATTGCTACCGCATTTTGGCCAACTTTGCCTTGCGCACCGCCAATGGCTTGTTTTTTTACAACCCCGTTGCCAGCCTTCCTTCCGAAGAAGCCTGTGTGCAATTAGGTCGGGAACTCCCGCTCTTGTTGAAGGTGGATGTAGAAGCAACAGATGTAGCCGGTGGGCAGATAGGTGTTTGTTGGTCGAAACCCAATGCGGCGGATTTGGATACCATCCTCAATGGAGGGCCTTATGTGTATGAATTGCTTCGCAGCATCGGCCATAATGAAAACACCGCTGATTTTGTACCCATTCACAGCGTATCTTCTCCCTTTTTCTCAACAGCTAACGACACCTGTTTTACGGATATAGGTCTCAATACCGTCGGTGACCCTTATACCTATGCGGTAAATTTTTATGTAAATGGAGAACCCACGCCGTTAGGGGTCAGTACGCCAGCGGGGTCGGTATTCCTACAATCGGCACCTTCCGATAGGATAATCGATTTAGTTTGGGATGAACTCGTGCCTTGGGAAAATTTTTCTTACACCGTTTTCAGAGAAAACCTCGTATCGGGTGTGTTTGAGCTACTTGGCACCACCATGTCCACTACCTACCGCGACTCAGGATTGGTAAACGGGCAGGAATATTGCTATTACTTGCAAGCCGAGGGCACTTACAATATTGACGGACTTCCCGAACCGTTGGTCAACCGTTCGCAAATTGTGTGCGCTACGCCTACCGACAATGTAGCGCCTTGCCCGCCAGCCTTGGCGGTGAGCAACCTTTGTAATACAGATATAGACTGTGAAAACATTGAACAACTCGACAATCAATTAACGTGGGATGATCCGCGCAATCGTTGCCCCGAGGCTGGGGATGTAGCGGGATACAGGGTCTATTATGCCCCCGATGCCGACACGCCGCCTACCTTGATAGCTGCCATTGCGGATGAAGATGTCTTTGAATTTACCCACTCACCCGATTTTGGTTTAGCAGGTTGCTACCGGGTCACGGCGGTGGATACCGTAGGGAATGAAAGTACATTCAGCAATGTGGTGTGCGTGGACAACTGCCCAGTATATGAGCTACCCAATGCGTTCACCCCCAATGCTGATGGCCAGAACGACCTGTATGTCCCGATTAAATCCTGCTTCATCGCCGCTGTGGAATTTCAGGTGTTTAATCGTTGGGGCGGCCTCGTCTTTGAAACCACCAACCCCGTTCTAAACTGGAACGGCACCAATACCAATAATGAGCCTTTGGCAGAGGGCACCTACTTCTACAAATGCCAAGTTTTTGAGCAACGGGTGGATGGTATTGTACCTGCCGATGAATTCCTATCGGGTTTCATAGAATTGATCAGGGGCGCGGGGAATTGATAGACTTATTGAGAAAAAAAAATCCCGAACCAGGTCACCAGTTCGGGATTTTTTTCCTGTATTGATATCCTTTTTCTATCCATTCATAGACATAAGGAACTCCTCGTTGCTGGAGCTATGCAACATATTTTTACGAAGAAAATCGAATGCTTCATCGGATTTCATATCGGACAAATGGTTGCGTAGGATGAACATACGTTGGAGTGTTTCCTTGTCCATTAAGAGATCCTCCCGGCGGGTACTGGAAGCCAGTATATCAATAGCCGGATACATGCGCTTGTTGGCCAAGTTGCGATCCAACTGAAGCTCCATGTTACCTGTACCTTTGAATTCCTCAAAGATGACCTGATCCATTTTGGAACCCGTTTCGGTCAATGCTGTTGCTAAGATAGTGAGTGACCCGCCGCCTTCAATATTGCGCGCTGCACCAAAGAACTTCTTAGGCTTTTGCAAAGCATTGGCTTCCACCCCCCCTGAGAGTACCTTGCCACTGGCTGGTGCTACCGTATTGTAGGCACGTGCCAAACGGGTGATGGAGTCGAGGAGGATACATACATCGTGGCCACATTCCACCAATCGCTTCGCTTTTTCTAATACTACCCCTGCCACGCGCACGTGGTTGTCGGCAGGTTCATCAAAGGTAGAGGCGATTACTTCGGCCTTTACACTTCGCTTCATATCCGTAACTTCCTCTGGGCGTTCATCCACTAGCAGGATGATGAGATAAACTTCCGGGTGGTTTTGCGAAATGGCATTTGCTACGTCCTTTAGCAAGAAGGTCTTACCGGATTTAGGTTGCGCCACAATCAATCCGCGCTGCCCTTTGCCAATAGGCGTAAACATATCAATGAGGCGGTTGCCGAAATCGCGGCCCGTAGGCGATGTCGTCAATCGGTAACGCTCCGTGGGGAATAGAGGGGTCAGATAGTCAAACGGGACGCGCTCACTCACCTCTTTAGGATCCAATCCGTTGATTTTAGACACCCGTAGCAATGCGAAATATTTTTCTCCTTCTTTGGGGGGGCGCACAGCACCAATAACCGTGTCGCCTGTGCGAAGGCCAAAAAGTTTTACCTGCGAAGGAGATACATAGATGTCGTCGGGAGAAGTGAGGTAGTTATAGTCTGCTGAACGCAAAAAACCATACCCATCAGGCATCATTTCCAAAATACCTTCCCCTTCGATGACCCCATCCAATTCAATATCGAAAATATCTTCTTGGGGTACCACTTTTTTGGCGGGTTCGCGATCCATATTGCGCTCCCTATCTCGGTCGAAGCCACGATCGCGATCCATACCACGGTCACGATCCATATTACGGTCGCGATCCATACCACGATCACGGTCTCTGTCTCGTCCCCAGTTGCGGTCGCGATCCATATCCCTGTCTCTATCCCTGTCTTGCGAACGCTCTTGGCGAGCAGCAGGCGTGGTTGGTGCGTTATCGGTTGTATCTTCTTGTGGGTCTTCCTCTTTGGTTCGGTCGTAACCCAATCTTCTACGATCACCACGTTCGGGCATTCTTTCCCTGCGTTCGCGTGCGTCATTACTGGCGGTACGTTCGCGCTCACCCGAGCGGGGTCGTGGTTGGTTGGTTTCTGATTCTTCGGTAGCTTTGCCTAAATCCTTGGCAGGACGGTCTTTGCTGCGATTGACAGAAATATCGTAGGCTGATTCTTGTGGTTTCCGGCCAGCCTCTCGGTTGCGGATGGCACGTGCCCTGCGGGCAGCTCTGTCTTCCTCGGAATCAGCAGGAGGGGTTTTAGCCACTTTTTCTTCTTCAACAACAGGCGCAGACACCATTTCGGGTTCGTCTATAGCTTCGGATTCCTGTTGTTTTTTCTTATTGCGGGCACTGTCTTTAGCGGCAGCCCCCATAACGGCTTGTTGATCAAGTATTTTATGGATAAGTTCCTGTTTGTTGAGGCGCTTGAAGCCATCGAGGCCCATTTTTTCAGCAAGTTCCTTCAATTCAGGAACCAGCATGTCATTAAGCTGCAAAATGTCGAACATAGTCGCGTGAGATTACTTCGGTAGGTAAAATTTGGGAATGTTCCCCTTAGCCAAAGGATATGGCAGCAGGAGGGTGAATGAATTGCAAAACGGCAGAAGGCTTTTCTTAGTAAATACCAACCAACCCTGACAGCAGATTTAATGGGTCATTATTTTGGACAGGTGGCCTTTACGCGCTAGGTAGGATTAGATTCCAGGATTTACCCCCAACTATACATTCGAAAGGAATGTAATTGTAGGAGTTTCGACCAGAATTGAACTAAGAATTGCTGAGTTTACCCGGCTTGAGGTTGAATATACTATAAGCGGGGTGATAGCTTGGCATATTTGCCCCGCAAAAATAGGGTATTTTTTTTATTTCAAATACTATCTTTGCAAAAAAATACTTTTTCTGGATTTTTTCCGGTAAAAAAAGAGTTGTTTATACCGGATCAACCTTCATTTCCATGTTACAAACTTCTTTTATTCGCGACAACAGAGAAGCCGTGATTGCCGGATTGCGCAAACGCAACTTTCAGGACGCGGCGCTCCAAGTAGTAGATCAAGTGATTGCGTTGGATGAACAACGCCGCACCATCCAAACTGAAATGGACACCCTGCTGCAATCGCGCAACAAACTATCTGCCGAAGTTGGTATATTTATGAAGGCGGGAAACAAAGAAGGTGCAGAGGCTATCCGGCAGGAAGTGACGGCACTCAAGGAGCAGGTGGCAACGATGGAGACGCAGTTGGGGCAAACTCAAGAAGCGCTCACGAATTTACTCTATACCATTCCTAATATACCCCATGCTTCCGTACCTGCTGGAAACTCCGATACCGATAACGAGGTGTACAAAGCGTGGAGCAATCCTTTGCCGGAATTAGATGACAGCGCGCTACCGCACTGGGAATTGGCTAAGAAATACAACCTCTTCGATTTAGAATTAGGGGTAAAAATCACAGGAGCCGGGTTTCCACTATATCGTGGTAAAGGAGCGCGCCTGCAACGAGCATTGATTAGTTTTTTCTTGGACGAGGCCACCGCTGCAGGTTATGAAGAAATTATCCCGCCGCTATTAGTGAATGAAGATACCGCCCGTGGCACCGGCCAATTACCTGACAAGGAGGGACAAATGTACTATTGCAATGAGGACAATCTCTACCTCATCCCTACGGCAGAAGTACCTGTTACCAATGTGTATCGCGATGTCATCCTCAACGAGGACGATTTTCCTATCAAAATGACAGGCTACACCCCCTGCTTCCGCCGCGAAGCGGGTTCTTATGGGGCGCATGTACGTGGGTTGAACCGCGTTCACCAATTTGATAAAATTGAAATCGTACAGATTCAGCACCCTGACCGCTCTTACGAGACCTTGCAGGAAATGCTGGTACATGTGGGGGGGATTTTGGATAAATTGGAGCTTCCTTATCGCATTCTACGGCTTTGTGGTGGTGATTTGGGCTTCGCTTCTGCTCTTACCTTCGATTTCGAGGTGTATTCTGCTGCGCAAAAACGCTGGTTGGAAGTGAGTTCTGTGTCAAATTTTGAAACTTTCCAATCTAACCGACTGAAGCTTCGTTACCGCGATGGAAAAAGCACTCAGTTGGCACATACCCTCAATGGTAGTGCCTTGGCATTGGCGCGTATCTATGCCGCTTTGTTGGAAAACAACCAAACATCCGATGGAATTGTTATTCCCAAAGTGCTAAGGGGGTACACTGGCTTTGAAAAAATCGATTGATTGTAACCTGCGTACTTCCTTTGCGTCTTACCATTATATGTAACAAAACCGTATAGAAAAATGGGATATTTAATCATTGTTGGTATCTTTTCATTGATTGGGATGGTAGTCAGCAACCGATTGAAGTCGAAGTTTGCCAAATATGCCAACGTACCCATGAGCAATGGGCGTTCGGGCGCAGAGGTAGCGGAGGCAATGCTGCAACACTACGGCATTTCAGATGTGCGTATTACCCAAGGACAAGGGATGTTGACCGACCATTACAACCCTGCTACCCGTACCGTTACGCTCAGTCCTGAGGTTTATCACGGCAGGCATATTGCTGCTGCTGCCGTAGCTGCTCACGAATGTGGTCACGCCGTGCAGCACAACCAAGCATATACTTGGCTACAAATGCGCTCGGCCATGGTGCCAGTGGTAAGTGTAGCCGCGCAAGCACAACAGTACCTATTGATGTTTGCTTTAGGTGCGTTTGGTGTCACAGGAGGCACTTGGTTGTTGTATCTTACCGCAGCGGCTTTTGCCATTACTACGCTTTTTAGCTTAGTCACCTTGCCCGTAGAGTTTGATGCCAGCAATCGTGCACTCGCATGGTTAGAGTCCAGTCATTATACTCGTGGACATGAGCACGAAGGTGCTAAAGATGCCCTTTGGTGGGCTGCCATGACCTATGTGGTAGCGGCCTTGTCATCGTTAGTGGTGCTGATTTATTTAGTTTTGAGTATGGCTAGCAGGGATTGATACATGCTTGATGGAAAATACTAACCTTTTTCCAAAAACAGCCTGTGCTTAAGTACAGGCTGTTTTTTTTATATTTTCAATTTGCAAAAGTGCTCACCAGGATACGCTGGTTCAGCATACCATCTAGCTATTCCTCCGTCGTAAAATATAAGGTGTCAATAGAAAATCGAAGCTTTTCTGGTATTCGTTTAGTATTTTTGGGCTTTGTAGTAATCAAAAAGGACATCAGCTAATCGATGACATACGATAATTTCACCACCCGGGCGCAAGACGCAATCATTCAGGGCCAAAAAATCGCAGCCAGCCTCAGCCAGCAACAAGTTGATACGGCACATTTAATCAAAGGAATTTTGGACACGGACGAACACGTGGCTCGTTTTCTTTTGGAAAAAAACAACGTAGCTGTTGATGAACTGGAGCGCAGATTGACGCAACAGATTCGGGAGTACCCCAAAGTATCTGGTGCTGAAAAACAGTACCTCACGGACGAAGCCAATAAAGCATTGGCGCGTGCCAAAAAGATGCTGCCTGACTTTGGCGACGAATTCATCTCGGTGGAGTTAATGTTGCTGGGTATCGTGCAAGGCAACGACAAAGGTAGTCAGTTGGTCAAAGACATGGGGGCAACCAACGATGGGCTACAGGCTGCCATACGCGAATTGCGCAAAGGTAAAAAAGTGACGGAGCAGAGCGCCGAGGAATCGTACCATGCCTTAGCTAAATTCGCTATCAATCTGAATGAACGGGCAGAAAATGGCCAATTAGACCCCATCATAGGGCGCGACGAGGAGATGCGGCACGTACTGCAAATCCTTTCGCGGCGCAAAAAAAACAACCCCTTGCTCATAGGTGAAGCGGGAGTCGGCAAAACCGCTATTGTGGAGGGTATTGCTTGGCGTATCGTCAAGGGCGATGTGCCAGAAAACCTCAAGAGTAAACGCATTTTCGTACTGGATATAGCGGGCTTGATTGCGGGTGCCAAATACAAGGGTGAATTTGAGGAAAGATTGAAAGGGGTCATTCGAGAAGTCACAGAATCCAACGGGGAAATCATCTTGTTTATTGATGAGATTCACACGCTCATCGGTGCAGGCGGTGGCAACGGCGCTATGGATGCTGCCAATATTCTGAAACCAGCCTTGGCTCGCGGAGAACTTCGTACGATTGGTGCCACCACCTTGGATGAGTATCAAAAATATTTTGAAAAAGACAAGGCCTTGGTGCGTCGTTTCCAAACGGTTCTGATTGAAGAACCCAGCGTGGAAGACACCATCTCTATCCTACGGGGCTTGCAGGAACGCTATGAGGTTTATCACAAAATAGAAATCTTAGACGAGGCGTTGGTTGCTGCCGCCGAGTTGAGCCACCGCTATATTGCCGATCGGCAATTACCCGATAAGGCCATAGACCTGATAGATGAAAGTGCGGCACGTATGCGCCTTGAATTAGACAGCGTACCCGAGGAAGTGGATGAATGGGAGCGAAAAGTGCGTCAGTTGGAAATTGAACGCGAAGCCATCAAGCGCGAAAAAAATGAAGATAAGCTGAATAAGATCAACGAGCAAATTGCCAACGCCAAGGAGAAAAGGGATGGGTTGAAAGCAGGTTGGCAAAGCGAAAAAGAAATCGTCGATCAGGTGCAAGCTATCAAGAAGCAGATGGAAGCGTTGGAAACGGAAGCCGACAGAGCAGAGCGCCATAGTGATTTTGAAACCGTGGCCAAAATCCGCTATGGTGAATTGCAAGAGTTGAAAAAGCAATTAGCAGATGCCGAAGGAAAATTGGACAAGCTGCCCGATGAAAAGCGGTTTACCAACGAAGCGGTCACGGCCAATGATATTGCGGAGGTAGTGGCGCGTTGGACAGGCATCCCCGTGGCTCGCATGATGCAAAGCGAAAAAGATAAGCTCCTTCGTTTAGAAGATGAACTGCACAAGCGGCTCATCGGCCAGCATGAGGCAGTAAATGCGGTAGCCAATGCGATACGCCGCAGCCGGGCGGGCATGCAAGACGAAGGAAAGCCCATCGGTTCCTTTATTTTCCTAGGCCCGACGGGCGTAGGTAAGACGGAATTAGCCAAAGCGTTAGCGGAAGTGTTGTTTGATGATGAAAAGGCTATTACCCGTATTGATATGAGCGAGTACCAAGAACGCCATGCCGCCAGCCGGTTGGTAGGTGCACCTCCAGGATACGTTGGTTATGAGGAAGGTGGGCAATTGACAGAAGCCGTGCGTCGCCGGCCGTACAGTATTATCCTGCTTGATGAAATTGAAAAAGCACACCCTGATACGTTCAATATCCTCCTTCAGGTACTCGATGATGGGCATCTGACTGATAACAGAGGCGAGTGGCCAATTTCAAAAATACCATTATCATTATGACCTCCAATATGGGGGCTGAATTGATATTAGAAAACTTCGAAGACCTTGCTTCCATTGGAGATGAACATCGCGGGGAAGTTATTGAAACGACCAAGGAAGAAGTGTTCGAAGCGTTGAAAGAAAACCTACGGCCAGAGTTTCTCAACCGCATTGACGAACGCATCATGTTCCTCCCTTTGACGATGGAGGAAATTCGGCAGATACTGCGCCTGTTATTGCGCAAAACAGAAAAAGCCCTTAACCAGAAGGGCATGGTACTCAAAGTCAGTGAACGAGCATTAGACTGGTTGGCGGTACGTGGCTATGATCCCCAGTTTGGCGCACGCCCTATGAAACGGGTACTACAACGCGACTTGGTGGATGGGCTTTCCAAAGAAATCATCTCCGATACCTTTGTGGCGGGAGATACACTCTATATTGATTTGGGGCAAGACAGCCTCACTTTTAGCAAAGAGCCTTTCGATCCTAGTTTGCGCTTCACACCACCCACTTCGGACACACCAGAGAAAAAAGGCCGCAGCCGACGATCCGGCAAGAAAAAAGGCAATGATTTAGAGGAGCTTAAAAAAGCAACCGACGATTTGAATGAAGCCGTTGCTGCAACAAAAACGGATGAGTAACCCATGCTTGTCTCGTTTTGTTCGGTAGTTTTTTTACATAAAAAAAAGTTGTTATCACTGGCTAACTTTTGAATGAAGAAACGTATTGGTAACACGGTAAAAAAGTCGTACTTTTGCGGCAATGGATACGAAGAATAATCAAACAGATCAGAACGGGCAAAAGCTCGATTACGGAGCGGATAATATCACGGCCCTCGAAGGGTTGGAAGCCGTACGCAAGCGCCCGGGGATGTACATTGGTAGTACAGACGCCAAGGGGTTGCACCACTTAGTATGGGAGGTAGTTGATAACTCTATCGATGAGCACCTTGCGGGGTATTGCAGTGAGATTGACGTTGTCATACACGAAGGGCATTCGGTTACCGTCAAGGATAATGGTCGGGGCATTCCTACTGGCATGCACGCCAAGCTACAGAAATCTGCCTTGGAGGTGGTTATGACCGTATTACACGCTGGGGGTAAGTTCGACAAGGATACATATAAGGTG
Source organism: Saprospiraceae bacterium (assembly GCA_041392765.1). Taxonomy (GTDB): domain Bacteria; phylum Bacteroidota; class Bacteroidia; order Chitinophagales; family Saprospiraceae; genus Lewinella. The sequence goes on along the minus strand of JAWKLL010000054.1, from coordinate 1,681 downwards.
TCTGGTGGTTTGCACGGTGTGGGGGTGAGTTGTGTAAACGCACTATCCAGTATGCTGCGCGCTGAAGTGCACCGCGAGGGAAAGGTTTTTGAACAAATATATCACAGAGGCAAGCCACAATCAGATGTGAAAGTGTTGGGCGATAGCGATCAACGCGGCACCCGTGTCACTTTTCAGCCCGACTCGGAGATTTTCGAAGAGTTGGAATACAAGTACGAAATTTTGGCCGAACGTTTGCGGGAACTTGCCTATTTGAACTCTGGTCTCACCCTTCGCCTCACCGACGAAAGACAAAAAGACGCTAAAGGCAATTTTGTCAACACTACTTTTCATTCGGAAGGTGGTCTGAAGGAATTTGTCGCTTATCTCGACCAGAGCAAGCAAAAGATCATAGAAAACCCCATCCATGTTACCGCTAAGGAGGACAACGTAGAGATAGAAGTGGCTATGCAGTACAATTCCTCCTATTCGGAGAATATCTACTCATTTGTCAACAATATCAATACTCGCGAGGGGGGTACGCACGTAAGTGGATTCCGCCGGGCGGTCAACCGTGTCTTTACCAAATATGGTGAGGAGAACGGGATGTTCAAAAAACTCAAGTTTAAAATCGCAGGGGAGGACTTCCGCGAGGGGCTGACGGCGGTGGTTTCTGTGAAGGTGCCCGAGCCACAGTTCAAAGGCCAGACCAAAGGAGAATTGGGCAACAGCGAGGTGGTGAGTATCGTTTCGCAGGCAGTAGGTGATGCGTTGGGGGTGTTTTTGGAAGAAAACCCCACCGAGGCGCGTCGCATTATCGATAAGGTTATTTTGGCCGCTACGGCACGTCATGCAGCCCGCAAAGCGCGGGAGATGGTGCAGCGCAAAAATGTACTCACAGGCGGTGGCTTGCCAGGTAAGCTGGCCGATTGTTCTTCGCGCTCGCCTGAGGCTTCGGAGATATACCTTGTGGAGGGTGACTCCGCGGGGGGTACTGCCAAACAAGGGCGCGACCGTACTTTCCAAGCTATTCTGCCACTCAGGGGTAAGATTCTGAATGTGGAAAAGGCATTGGAGCATAAGATATATGAAAACGAGGAAATCAAGAATATATTCACGGCATTAGGTGTTCGTATTGAAGAAAACGAAGACGGTGTTAGGGTATTGAACACGGAAAAACTCCGCTACCACAAGGTTATCATTATGTGTGATGCCGATATTGATGGCAGCCACATTGTTACCCTCATCCTTACCTTCTTTTTCCGTTACATGCGCCGATTGGTGGAGGACGGCCATATTTATATCGCTCAACCACCGCTTTACCAAGTACGAAAAGGTAAGCAATTCCAATACTGCTGGACGGAAGAAGAACGCAAAGCAGCTATTGAGCATTACAGCAAGGGCGGTGGCGAAAACAGTGTCAAAGTACAGCGATACAAGGGTTTGGGCGAGATGAATGCCGAGCAGCTGTGGGAAACCACTATGGACCCGGATACCCGTATGTTGGAGCAGGTGGCCATAGATGACGCTCGAAAAGCCGATGAAGTGTTTTCCATGCTGATGGGCGATGAAGTGCCCCCACGTAGGGCGTTCATTGAAGCGAATGCTAAGTATGCTAATATTGATGCCTAATTTTTAGGGGCTTAGAAATAGCAAAGGGCAGTGCACAGTAGTGGGCTGCCCTTTTTCGTTAAGGGACGGA
>JAWKLL010000053.1:0-28121 GCA_041392765.1 Saprospiraceae bacterium | reverse complement strand
TTTAATAGTTTCAAGTGTGATACAATCCCACCCCAATAAGTAGTCTGATTTGGTTTTATGCCGTTTTTGTACAAAATGTCGTACAATATTCTGTTGAGTTTTGGGTAGTGAATATGGTGAATATGTGGAAATAAATGATGTGCCATGTGATTATTGAAACCACCAAGTATGAAGTTCGCTGTTTCGCTAAATGGATGCATATCATTAGAACTTTTGATTTGGTTCATCATCCAAGATGTCTTTATATAACCGTTATCGTCTGTAGTTGGATATGCAGTTTGTTCAACATGATGTGTCATAAAGAAGGTGAAAAGCAAAAACAAAGACTGCGTCAAGTGCATTAATAAAAAGCCAGTCAAAACGATGTACCAACTTTGAATTGAGAACAAAAGCGGCAAAACAAGTATGAAAGTCAGATAAACTGTCTTTTGTACCCAAAACGAAAGATGATATTTGAATCCTTTCTTTTCTGTGTATTCGTCTTTAGAAAATAGAATAACAAAGTCCTTAATAAATACCCAAAAAAGGGAATAAGTGGTGTAAGCCAAAGGAGCGTAAAAGTGCTGAAACTTATGATACCAGAAGTGTTCGCTGTTTGGAATTACTCTAATCAATTTTGTTATTTTCAAATCGGAATCATAGCCATCCACATTTGGTGCATAATGATGTGAGTTGATATGTCTTTGTTTCCAATCTTCTGCGTGTGCACCGAGCATGGTGTAAATGAGAATGAAACAAAGGTTGTTCAGTTTTTTACTTTTGAAAACGGTGTTATGGGAGAAGTCGTGGGCAAAGTTGAAAGCAAAAAGCAACGACACAAAACCAAATAAAACATAACATAGAACGAAATAAGCAGGATTGCCAACTAAATATAAAAATGAGTAGGCCAATGCCGAAAATGAAAAGTAGAAAATGAACTTAGCCCAAATTTTTAACAGGAATACGTTGTTGTTAATAATGAGTTGCTCATCTACCTGTCTGTAAATGATATTTAGCAACTCGCTATCTTGTGCGATATGAATGTGTTTATCTCGCAAAGGGTATTGGTTTGAAAGTTTGTTGTGTACCCATTCCTTTTAAGAACCGGAAATGAGAAGCTAAAGACTTTCTGTATGGCATTTCCATATAGTTCAGCCCGTGTTTTTGTGCCAATTCTCTGAATATTGGAAGGATTTCTAAATAGTGAACGTGGCAAATGTTGGGCAGCAAATGGTGTAGGGCGTGAGCGTTGAAACCGCCTAAAGTCCAATTGAAAAATATACTGTCAGCGTTATAGTCAACAGAAGTACACATTTGTAATTTTGGCCAACTCATATTCAATTTGTTGTTTGGCCCAGGCACGGGGTGTTCTACAAAGTCAGATAAGTGTGAAACACCTAGCACACCAACAAATAGTATTGAAACCATAAAGTGATTTATCAAAAAAGCCAACAAAACTGCTTGCCAACCAAACGGTAACAAGTAAATCGGGAGAATAATCATGTACCCGATGTATAGAAGTTTGTATAGGACTAATTTGACGACTTCGTTCGCAGGAATTTGAATTTTTATGGTTCGGCTCGAAAGGTTAAATAACATTAAGGTCTCTCGAAATAAAAACCAATTTAAGGAGTAAAATAAATATAGGAATGGGGCATAAATAAACTGATACCGATGAAACCATTTTAATTCTTGGCTTTCAGTCATTCGGAATAGTGGATTGTTCAGAACGTCTATGTCGCTACCTTCAACGTTGGTATATAAATGATGTGATTCATTATGATTTTTCCCCCAAACATATGCGTTGTTTCCTTGAAGATTAAAACTTAATGAGAACAGCACTTTATTCCAGTATTTACTTTTGACAGCGACTCCGTGGGCAGCATCGTGAGAAACATTGAAAGCTGTCAGCAAAACAGAAAGCCCCATTAGCAAATAGAATGTGTAGAAACCAATTGTCGTTGTGCTATAATCATAAGCCCATAAAACAAGATGTCAAGACTGAAATAAAGTATGATTTTAAAAATCATTGTCTTGTTTCCTGTCTTACGAATTCCTTTTCAGCAAAGAACTGTTCAACGCTTTCGTTCAGTTCTTTGTAGAACTCCAGTGCCTTCGTCTTTGAGAATTTTAATTTATTCATTTGTTTTGGTTGTCTTTGACAAATTCTGAATCTATTTTTTCTTATTCCTAAGAACACGCCACTGATTGATGGAAACATCTCTTTTCTCCACTTGCCACAGCAAGACGATTAGAAAGGCTGAAGTTACGGTTTTTTTCATGTTTTTGCGCCGTTTTTTGGGTGTTTTATTTCTCAACACCCTATTCCTTCGCTTATTAGAAAAGAGCGGGTGTCAGTTGTGCCGTATAGTTCTATGGGGGGCAGTTGATGTGGGATGCAAAAACGAAAGGGTTGTTTTTCACTTCTTGTTGTTACTAGAAAACCAAGCTGCAATCCCTGTGAGCGTAATCCGTCATAGCGTTGAGGCTACGACTAGCGGGGATACCTAAGTGAGTACATTGCTTTTTAAAGGGTAATATATTTTGATAAAAAAACTAAAAAATGTTTTAAATATTATTAAAAATAAACAAAATAGACTTTATTTGTGTTGTATTTAGCATTATAAAAGCATTTGTTGGTTGTTTTTGTTTGTATTTATTGATAAACAGTGCTTTGTGTTGTTTTGTTTGTGTTGGAAAAGCCATAAATATCAGCCATGAAAGACGTAACTGTATCTCCTGCTTTACTACGGGTCGTGTGTTTTTTTCAAAACCATTGGTTTAAGCTATTACTAGGGCTGCTTATGCTGTATGCTTTTTGAGCAAGGATATTTCTTTCAATATCACGATTGGCAATCCTTCAGCACCGTATATGTGCTTGAAGAAGGCACTGCTGCACCCACTCCTACACGGAAACAGACATTCACTGAGCATGGGCTGGCTGAATCTCAAGAAGAAAGGCATTATTTTGACTGGCTATCAGGTTGGGGTAAGGACAAAGCTAACCACCATTTGCTCAAGCGGTTGAGACAGGTATCTGAACCAGATATTGAAGCTTTTGTACAACGTTTTCAGCATGTTGCGCAATCGGAGCAAGAGAAGTTTGGTATTCCTGCCAGTATTATTTTGGCGCATGCGTTGCTCCAAAGCAATGCAGGTACGCTACCCGTTGCTAGCGTGGGGTATAACTATTTTGCTTTGCCTTGCACCTCCGATTGGGAAGACCAAACACAAGATGGCTCATCCAGCGAGTGCCTGCGAAAGTACAACAATGCTTGGCTAAGCTTTAGGGATCATAGTTTGTTTCTGACAACAGGGTCACACCTCTTTACACGTTTGAAGCAGTGATTATAAGGCATGGGCAGCCGCTATGGCCGATTCAGATGCTGTTGATTGGGAGGGGTTGGATCATGCGTTAGTAGCCGTGATAGAGGCATTAGGGCTTGATAAGTTGGATAAATAATTTTTCTAACGAACCTGTGTGCTGATTAGCTTGTTTGTTTGTTCGCATTGTTGCTCAATAGTAAAATGTATCCTTTTAGGAGGACAAAATGAATGAGTTTACCAAACGATCTAATACAACGTATCAACGATTGGGAAGCCAACGCCGCCCTTTCTTACTATTGACGGACTTTGAGATGATTCAGCCAGTCATCTTTTCCTTGGATGAATTGGACAGCAGTGTGTTGAAATACCAATTCCCGCAGGCAAGCAATGATCCATACATGGGGGCAGCACCTACCGTTGCTTTGCAGTGGGAGACCACGTATGTGTCACCTCGGCGATACCAAAAGGCTTTTAATCAGGTACAAGCTGGTATGCACCGAGGAGATAGTTTCTTGCTGAATCTCACCTTTCCCACGGTGGTGCAAACCAATTGGTCGTTAGAAGAGGTATATTGGCAAACACAAGCGCGCTACAAACTGTGGTGGAAGGATAATATAGCTGTGTTTTCACCAGAAACATTTGTGCGTATCGCAGAGGGGCGTATATATGCCTATCCTATGAAAGGCACTTTGCACGCTTCACATCCATTGGATCAATTGTTGACTGACGCTAAAGAACGGGCGGAACATGCGACCATTGTAGATCTTATTAGAAACGACTTGAGTCAGGTTGCTAACCAAGTAGAGGTAGTTCGGTATCGGTATGGCGAACGTATTGAAACCACAAATGGAGGTTTGTGGCAAACGAGCAGTGAAATCAGGGGCATTTTACCTATGAATTTTCACCGTCATTTGGGTAATTTACTGTCATCGTTGCTACCTGCGGGTAGTATTAGCGGTGCTCCCAAGCCGGCCACCTTACAACTTATTCGAGCGGCAGAAGGTCAACCACGAGGATTCTACACAGGCATTGCCGCACTTTGGGATGGTTATGGCTTGGATAGTTGTGTGATGATAAGGTTTCTCGAAAAAAAAGGAGACACGTACAGGTTTTGGTCAGGTGGAGGAATCACAGCGTACAGTAATTGGCAAGATGAGTACAAGGAATTAAAAGAAAAGGTATATTTGCCTGTGAGAGCGGTAGTTAGAGGGTGAATCCAATTTTAGTATGTAGAAACACTTGCCTTGTTGCCTGAAACGACCACATTGTTGGAGTCCATTTGCCTAAAGGATGGTCAGATGCCGTTGCTGCCTTTTCATCAGGAAAGGGTAAATCGTTCGCGCAGGCAGTTATTTGGTATCAAGCAGCAGTTAAACCTGAGCCGCTTTCTGCAAAACCAAGCGTTGCCTACTTCCGGTTATCATAAAATTAGGTTGATTTACAGCCGCAGTATTAAGGCTTTTTCCTGTATTCCGTATCAGCCTAAACCAGTGCAAACCCTTCGTATTGTAGCCACGGAGCCGATAGAATACCGCTACAAGTTTGAAGACCGCAAGGCATTGGAAACGGCCTTTTCTTACCGCAATGGTTGCGATGATGTTATAATTACTTGGAATGGTTACCTCACGGATGTAAGCTATGGAAACTTGGCACTTTGGGATGGTCAAAAGTGGTGGACACCTGCCCACCCTTTGCTAAAAGGAGTCCGGCGGGAGCAGCTAATACGCTCGGGGAAGATTACACCAACCATCATTCGCGTACCTGATTTGCAGTATTTCAAGGAAGTAAGGATCATTAACGCGCTGCTTCCGCTTGAGGACAGCCCTTCAATCCCCGTTACACAGATTTTTCTTCCCAGACAGTATTAAAAAATGTACCTTTCTTGGTATCAATGTTAAACTAACATCAACAGGCATCGTATATTTGCGCCTTTAGATAGACAACTCCATCAACCAATGAGTACAGAACCCCGCGAAAGCCTCAATTTTATTGAACAAATCATCGTAGAAGATATTGCCAGTGGCAAACACCAAGGTAGGGTACACACCCGGTTCCCACCCGAGCCTAATGGATTTTTGCACGTCGGGCATTGTAGAGCCATTGTGCTCAACTTTGATTTAGGTATTAAGTACGGGGGGCTTACCAACTTGCGTATGGACGACACCAACCCCACCACGGAAAAAACCGATTACGTAGAGAATATCATGCAAGATATTCGATGGCTGGGATATGAGTGGAATGGGGAGGTACTTTACGCTTCAGATTATTTCGAGCAGCTTTATCAATACGCCGTTGACCTTATTATGAAAGAATTGGCTTATGTGGATGACTCTACCCCCGAGGAGATAGCTGTTATGAAGGGCGATACTACCCAGCCGGGAGTGGATAGCCCGTATCGCAGCCGTTCTGTGGAAGAAAACCTGGAGCTTTTTGCAAAAATGAGGGCTGGCGTATTTCCCGACGGAAGCCGGGTATTAAGAGCCAAGATTGACATGGCGGCACCTAACCTGCTCATGCGAGACCCCATTCTCTACCGTATTAAGCACGAGCATCACCACCGTACGGGTGATGATTGGTGTATCTACCCGATGTATGATTTTGCTCATGGCCAAAGTGATAGTGTAGAAGGTATTACCCACTCGCTGTGCTCGTTGGAGTTTCGCCATCATCGAGATTTGTATAATTGGTTGATTGAAAAATTGGAAATATTCCCCAGCCGACAGATTGAGTTTGCGCGCATGAATGTGAGTTATATGATCACCAGTAAGCGCAAATTACTCAAATTAGTAGAAGAAAACTATGTTTCTGGTTGGGACGACCCTCGTATGCCTACCGTAGCGGGAATGCGCCGCAGAGGGTTTCCAGCTACTGCTATCGTGGATTTTTGCCGTGGTATTGGCCTCACGAAGCGCAATAATGTAATTGAAATTGAACGCTTGGAGTACCATGTGCGGCAGGAGTTGAATAAAACAGCTACCCGTGTCATGGCGGTATTAGATCCACTCAAGGTTGTAATTACTAATTATCCTGAGGGGCAAGTGGAAATGCTTACCACAGAAAACAACCCGGAAGATGAGCATGCGGGTACTCGTGAAATTCCATTTAGTCGCGAGTTGTATATTGAGCAAGAAGATTTCAAAACGGAAGACCCCGGTAAGAAGTATTTTCGTTTGGCACCCGGTAGGAATGTGCGCTTGAAGAGTGCCTATATTATCCACTGCGATGGGTTTGAAACAGACCCGGCAACAGGGCAGGTCACTAAGGTGTTATGTACTTACTACCCCAACAGTAAAAGCGGGGAGGACGTGAGCGGGGTGAGTGCCAAAGGAACGCTTCATTTCGTGAGTGCTGCCCACGCCATAGATGCGGAGGTGCGTTTATACGATCGGTTATTTACCGACCCTACCCCTGCTGATTATGAAGACAAAGATTTTCTTGAATTCTTTAATAAAGAAAGTCTCAATGTCATCACAGCTAAGGTAGAACCTAGCCTCGGCGGAACACAACCAGGGGATAAATATCAGTTTATCCGAATGGGGTATTTCGCTACGGATACAGAAAGTACTTCCGTACACCTCGTTTTCAACCAGACGGTAGGCCTCAAGGATTCTTATAAACCGTAGGCTTACCGAGAATTAGTAGGGTAGATACGGATCGTTTTTTGTGTTGTCTAATACAATAGAATACTTGTCGAAAATTCCAACAATTGGAATCTTAGGCACTCCTATGCTAATCAGGCAATGATGGTGTTGTACCATTGGTGTAATACCTTTCTATATGGGTAATAAATAATACAAATTTTATTTATATGTAAAATAAAAATATGTTGTTTTTTTTACAAAATTCTTGATAATGAAATAATAAGCATAATTTTGCGATGCCTTATTAGAAATGAGAAAACAATAATTCAGTGTCATTCAATAATACTGAATATACACCTTCGGCTATTCATAGAACAGCAACAATCACTTCTCTAATCCGATTTAAGCATATTTCCCCCACAAATTGATTTTGTCGTTGCTCGACAGAAGCATGCAATTCGGTTGTATATTCAATTAATTAGCTACTTGTTTTTGGGTGGTTTATGTATCATTTTTTAACACCATATATAATTTCAAAATCATGAAACACATTTACAAATTCTACTTTTTTGCGTTAGTTTTTTCATGCGCAGGTACACTACGGGCGCAAATCCCTACTCACTTAGGCCCTTTATTGGAGTTGCTAACGGAACAAGATGAGGCCAATTTCAATACCGAGTTGGGGCAGCTAAGCGATAGCCTTTTTTACGACCAATTCGACGGGCTTCGCATCGAAGACTTCGATTTGGGTATTGCACATGACAGCCTATTTTACTACCTGAATAATGATACGATCATCAACACCGATTCCTTGGTGCAAGTATGGCTGAATAATGGTAATGATCTGGATATGTGGTTAGGCTCTGGTGATGTTTCATCAGAAGATTCTACTGCATTGAACGATGAGTTTGATCGACTCAACGAAATTTGGTTTACCGATCACGATAGTCTGAATACAGTGATTGACACTTATCAGGATACACTCCAGTTTACCAATGGGTTTAATACTGAAGATTTTGTGACTTGCTATGAGGTTTTTATTGGCCCTCTTTATCAGTCGTTTGATCTGTTGGAAACGGAGTACTGGCCTTCTCTTTTCACCAACACGCCCAATCAGGGAATTGACTCATTGAAGGAAGTCTTAGATACTACGCTTTTCGATGATGCCTATGATTTTGAAATAGCCTACGGGCAAGAGTGGAGTAGTATTAACTTTTGGGGAGAGCAGTATGATCTTCGGGCTAATCTGATACGGATTGCTACGGTACCCAAATTCAACCAAACTTTTGAAACACGTTGGTCTTTGGAAGGCTCGTTTTTCTTGGGAGAAGATGCTGTTGAAAATAGAGGAGAAATTCAGGAGTTGAATTTTGAATCCGGAGTGAATGCTTTTATTTGCAACGCCAATTTTGCAATGATGTACCTGCCTCGGTTTAATGGAATGGGTGGTACTGCTGATTTTCGTTTATACACCAGTATTGGCGTAGATGCAGGGACTTATGTGCCTTCTCATATCGATTTGACAGTACCCGCTTATGCCAATCGCATCGGAAAAACTACAGGATGGGGACCAGAACTCGGGTTTGGTTTTATCATTGATTTCCAGCAGTTGTTTACGCTCTATAGCTATGGCACCATAGCGCGAGGCAATGTTATCAATGGTTTCGATTATAAATATCACTCTGCTACCATCAATGCAGGTATCCGTTATAATGATGCTATTAATGTACGCTATACATTAGGAGAATCCAGTTGGGCACCTAATGACCAAAAGAACGTTCGATACAGCCGATTTACAGTAGGTGTTATCCTCGATAGTTTGCGTCGTTGATAGATTCCGAGCTTTATAAGCTTGATTATATAAAATACCGAGCCGTTGTAATAGATGGTTCGGTTTTTTTTTGCGTCTCATTCTGTCAAATTACTAAGATAACGTGAATTATGGATAAATCTCCTGCCTAAACGCGTCCCTTTAGGGATAAGAAAAAAATAGATTCAGAATTTGTCAAAGACAATCGGATGAATAAGCGGTTCATTTAAAGCGTTTTATCCGATTTCTTTGACTATGAAAATTCTGAATCTATTTTTTTCCCCATATTTAGGATACGGGTATCTCCCGCAAAAGCGACAAAGTAACGAATATGCGTTGGAGATTATTTCTTACTGAGGGTAAATCCCTCCGTCTCGGATAGCTTCAACGGCAGCGACCGACTTGGGAATAAGATCGCCCAGCACGGTATGCCCGTTTTGAGTAATCAGTACATTGTCCTCAATACGGATGCCGCTGAAGTGGCGGTAAGCCTCCAACGCATCGTAGTTGATGAAGGAGGTGTGCAAACGGTCGGCTTTCCATTGGTCTATCAGATCGGGGATGAAATAGATACCTGGTTCCACCGTCAAAACAAAGCCGGGTTCCAATGCTTTACCCAACCGCAAGGAACGCAACCCAAACTGGTCGGAGCGGGTAATAGAGGCATCGTATCCTACCCAATTTTCGTCCAAATCCTCCATATCGTGTACATCCAAACCAATCATGTGCCCCAATCCGTGCGGAAAGAACAACGCATGGGCACCTTGGGCAACGGCTTCTTCTACATCGCCCCGCATCAATCCTAAGTCTTTCAACCCTTGGGCAATCAACGTAGCGGCTTGTAGATGAATGTCGCGGTAGGGGATACCAGGTCGCAAGGCTGCGATACCAGCCTCTTCTGCTTGTAGCACTAATTGGTATATTTCCCGCTGTTGGGTATTGAATGTTTTGCTTACCGGAAAGGTGCGGGTAATATCCCCTGCATACATGGAAGGAGCCGAGGCACCAGCGTCCAGCAGGAAGAGTTGGCCTTTTTGCAACGTATGGCCGTGGTAGTGGTTGTGCAAAATATGGCCATTGACGGTGCCGATGCAAGGGTAGGAAAGCCTGCCGCCACCCCCAACGGCGATACCTTCTACAATGCCTGCCACGGCTGCCTCCGTTTGCCCGGGTGTAGCCGACTGCATGGCCGCTATGTGCATGCTACGGGTTATATTCACAGCGTATTCCATCTCCTGCACCTCCTCTTCGCTCTTATACGACCGTTGGGTTATGACAGCGCGGCAAGCCAGTTTTTTCTGATCGTCGTTAATCCCGATAAGTTATCGGGACGCCGATGCTTCCGGCATCGACTTGCGCTTTTGCCTTGATCAGAACAAAAATTTGCTCGCTTTCGCTCAATCAGAGAAATTTAGACATACTCTCAGCATGACAACACATCTCAAAACGATTTGAAAAGAACTTGGACAGAATGATAAAAAAAATCCCGGATGCCTTTACGGACACCCGGGACTATATCAGAACGGTGTGGACTTCTTAGCCCAGCTTCTCATTCATTATTGATTACCAGCAGCACGATTGAAGTGTTTCTCTGAGCTACCGGTAGTAGTGGCACTCTTCTTCACTTTCAGGTCATCAGAAAGGTCGTGTACCAAAGGTGTGGCCACGAAGATAGAAGAATAAGTACCCACGATAACACCCACTAAGATGGCGAAGGCAAAGCCTTTGATACTGTCGCCGCCAAAAAGGAACAGCACAAGCACACCAAATATGGTAGTGAGCGAGGTGATGATTGTACGGCTCACGGTGCTATTAACAGCACGATTGATGAGCGTGGTTTTATCACCACTTGTATAAGTATTGAAGTACTCGCGAATACGGTCGAAAACGACCACCGTATCGTTGATGGAGTAACCAATGACCGTTAGGATGGCTGCAATGAAGGGCTGATCCACTTCCATGCTAAATCCAAAAACACCATAGAAGAGGGAGAAAACCCCCATCACGATGATGCTATCGTGGAAGAGGGCAGCTACCGCACCCAAAGAGTATTGCCAACGGCTGAATCGGACGAGCAGGTACAAGAAGATCAGTGCCAATGCGATGATAGCCGCGTACATAGAGGTACGTGTGATGTCGTCTGCAATGGTGGGGCCTACTTTGCTGAAGCTGGTAACGTGTGTACCTAAGCTACCAGGATCACTAAAGTTTTGATAGCTTACCTCTTTGCCAATGGCACCTGTAACACCTTTGTGAAGTGCCTGCATGACAAGGTCTTCTGGCTTAGGTTCGCCTTCCGCAGCTTGTGCATCGATCAGGTAATCTGTAACGATATTGAAGTTGTTTACACCAGCTACGACCTTCACCGTAGGTGTTTTACCACCAAAAGCATCGGTGAGGTTGGTGCGCAACTTGTCAATATCTACCTGTGTGCCAGCATCGAATGCCACGGTGTAGTTGTAACCACCTTTGAAATCCACGCCCAATTCGAAGCCACGAACCGCAAAAGAGATTAAGCTAATGGCAATCAAAGTGCCAGAGATCATATAAGCTATCTTGCGCTTACCCATCCAGTCCACATTGGTATTGGCAAACGCATTTTGAGAAACAGCGGTGTAGAAGCTCAAATCCTTGCGGCGCTTCAACCAACTGTCAATCATCAAACGACCTATCAACACGGCGGTGAATAAAGAAGAAAGTACACCGATAATCAATACCACCGCAAAGCCCTTGATGGGACCCAAGCCGAAGTACGCCAAAACGATGGCGGTCAGGATGGTAGTTACGTTGGCATCAATGATGGCGGAATAGGAGTGTTTGAAACCATCTGCTACTGCCGCTGCTACCGATTTACCATCGCGCATTTCCTCGCGGATACGCTCGTAGATGATAACGTTTGCATCCACTGCCATACCAATGGTGAGGATGATACCCGCAAAGCCAGGCAGTGTGAGCACCGTACCATAGCTGGCCAACGCGCCAAAGATGAAGACCACGTTTAGCAACAAAGCCAAGACGGATATGATACCCGCACCTCCGTAATACGCCACCATGAAACCGATAACGATCAAGAAACCGATAATCAATGCGGTAACGGATTTGCGAATATTGTCGGCACCCAAAGAAGGCCCTACTACAGATTCCTGAATAATTTCAGTGGTAACAGGTAGCTTGCCTACTTGTAGAATGCTGGCTAAGTCTGTGGCTTCTTCCAAAGAGAAGTTGCCGGTGATCTGGCTAGCTCCTCCAGTAATCGCCTCATTTACACGAGGGGCGGAAACTACTTCTCCATCCAAAAGGATAGCGATTTCGCGGTTGCCATTGCTGGCTGCCTCGGTAGTCATTTGCGCCCAAGTTTTAGCTCCCGTATTATCCATATTCAACGATACGGCGATCTGGCTCGACTGTGGGTCGGGCTGTGCACTGGCGTTGGTGACGTGGTCGCCGCTCAAGCGTGCCTCACCACCTCGTGGCATTTTGATGGCATATACTTCGTACATTTCCATGCCTTCATCGCTGTCACCTTCTGTGAGGGTGCTGATGAATGGGTCGCGGGAATAGTGGAAGCGTACATCTGTAGGGAAGAGGTTGATGATTTCTTCCATCGCTAACACCTCCTTGAGGCGCTTGAGTTTTTTGCTTTCAACTACACCAACCACTGCACCGTTGCCGGGACTCATGAGGTCGAACAATGGGCCACTGAGGCTCTGTGCCGCATAAACGGTATCGATGCGTTCAATTTCAGTGGAAACATTACCCAAAGAATCGGTAACGTACAAAGTATCGATGCGATCAATTTCGCGATCTTCCTCCGTAGCGTTCATCAACGTGCGAAGTTTCTCGTTAGCTTGCGTAAGGCCGTTGCCGATAGGGGCATCGCTGATGCGGTACGTTTCGTAAAACTCCAAATTAGCGGCTGCCTGCAAGAAGTTACGGGCGCGCTCGGGGTTGTCGATACCTGGTAATTCAACGAGAATCAAGTCGCGCTCGCGGTCGAGGCTGACGTTAGGCTGTACTACGCCGAGTTTGTCGATACGTTGCTTGAGCAGGTTGAATGTCAGGTCAACGGTTTCGTCGGCTTTTCTGCGCAGGATGCGAATAACCTCCGCATCGGAAGTTTCAAAATTTACCTCATCGCGCATGGATTCGTTGCGCTGGAAGATAGGTGCTAAGCGGTCTTCGCCCTTTACCTTCTGCCATTCGTCAGCGAACAGGGTAACGAAATCAGTCTGTGCATTTTGCTGTGCTTTGGAGGCGTTGTCTAATGCGTCCCGGAATTTTTGGTCTTTGGAGTTCTGCGCGAGGGTGCGAATGAGTTCTCTGAGGTCAATTTGCAGCACCACGCTCATACCTCCTTTCAGGTCAAGGCCGAAAGCAAGCTGCTGGCCCTTCAATTCCTGATAGGTATAAGATTTAAGTAATGGTATTTTGAATACCGTTTCGTTGGACATAGAGTCCAAATACGCGCGAACCGCTTCCTGGTGGGCGCGATTCTGTTCGGCGTCATCTTCAATGTTGGCGGACTGGGTGAGTGCGTAGCGTTCGGCTTCTTTCTCCACACGATTGGTAGGGAGGATGAAGAGGTACTGAACGGCAGTCACCAAAATCATCACCACAAGGAAGAATTTCACAATTCCTTTGCCTTGCATAATGTCAAAGTTTTAAATTCCGGTTAAATTAGACAAAAAATAATACATAAAAGCTTGACGGCGAGCGCCTCCAAATAATGCCCGCTGAAAAACTGCGCAAATATACTGCTTTTGTTGAATTGTAGTAGCGTTGCGAACGGAATGTGCTCAACAACTATCAGGACACACCTTCCCAATATATACATATCCGATCCCTATCGAAACCCCACATTGCCAGAAGCAGGATTTTCAGGACGGTAGGATTTTTAGGATTTTGCCCATCCAACCATATCAAACCTTTCCCACTCCCGATAGCTATCGGGATCCCACATTTCCCACATTTAACACATTTCCCACATACCCAACATTTCCCACTCCCTTAACACCACGCTCTAAACAATTGCGCATTCTCGTCTCCATCCGTTTGTAGGTTTAGGTGATGGCCTACTGGCACGAAAAAGGCACTTCCTTGAGGAAAATGCTGCTCCCCGATTTGTATGCTTCCCTCCATGACTAACCAAATAGAAGGAGCTTGATGCAGAATAGCCCGAGCTTGCCCAACGGGTATATCGTATCGGGTAAGCGCGAAATCGTCCACAGGTACGGGATAGTTTGCCACGCCATCGGCATCGGGGGCGTGGGGCAGGATTTGCGGCACTACGGTTTCTGTATTGATATTAGCTAGCAACTCGGGCACATCAATATGCTTAGGAGTAAGACCACCGCGAAGAACGTTGTCACTGTTGGACATCAGTTCAATATTAATACCTTTCAAATAGGCATGCGGGATGCCTGCTCCTTGGAAAATACCTTGGCCGGGTTGTAGATAGACGAGGTTGAACCAGTAGATGGAAAAAATGCCTCTATCGTGATGCCCATTGGTGGTATATTCCGAGAAAGCTTTGGCTGCCCAGTGGTCAGGGTGGTGAGGGTCGGCAGCATTGGGGGTATCTTGGATGGTTGCTAATACAGGTTGCAGTAAGGTATCTACTTCCGATTGGGGTATTTGCATG
Source organism: Saprospiraceae bacterium (assembly GCA_041392765.1). GTDB lineage: Bacteria > Bacteroidota > Bacteroidia > Chitinophagales > Saprospiraceae > Lewinella. The sequence continues at coordinate 13,783 of JAWKLL010000053.1, read as the reverse complement.
ACATGGGCATACAAAGCTGCCACACCATTTTTTTCCAAAATGGGTAGTAGCGGCTGCCAAGCGGTAAAACGCAGCAATGTTTCCCGTATGGTTTCCGCCGAACGAAACCCATGCAAGAGCCAGAAATCGGTGAGTGCCACCATCACTTCTGGTTTGTGATTAGTATCCTTGTAATTGCGGTGGTCGGCATTGAGGGGGATACCAGCGGCATTTTCGCGAGCGTACCCCGCCTTTGCAACTTCAATGGTGGGGTGTAATTGTATAGAAAGCATGGAAGCCACATCCAAGACCTTGAAAAGGAAAGGCAGCGTGCCAAAAGTAGCCAAGGTTGACGACCCCAGCATAGCTGGCCGCGATGCCAAAAATGCGGAAAGTGGCTCGTGCGTATTGGGTAACATCACGGTAGCCGTCCCTTTTGGGTGAATGCCCAGCCAGTACTCCGCAAACGGAATGGCATCGTTATTGCTAAGATGTAGTAGTTGTGGTAAGTATTCCGTGCCACCCCAAGCATAGTGCTGCACTACGCCTTGTAAAGGAAAAACCGCTGCTGTATCCATCTGTAAAGTTTATGGGTGCAAATGTAAAGCCAATTAGAAAAAATGGCTATCATTGTGGCGAGTAGCGGGATAAAAACTGCACTTTTTTTGAAAATTCGCATCATAGTCATGGAACAAATACGCACCCCTTATCCGACAGGGATGAAAACGCATTGAATCTTGCTGCTACCCTGCCTAGCATTGTAGCTGATGACAGTTTGGCTAATACGATTACCTTACTGCAATCAAGGTATCACAGCAATGAGCGGGAGAATATGATGGGTATCAAAGAAAGGAGCAGCTATGAACAGGAGCGCGCACGTATCACACATGGGTTATTGACCCTGCTGGATGATGTGGAGAATCCCCGTACCTCCTATTTCTCCTGTTGTTCCTCCTGTTTCAGCATCTAAAAATACCCATCCGATGATGGTATTATGAAAATCCTGTTTTTGGCAGCTAATCCTTCAGATACGGCTCGCTTCTGCAATTAACCACAGAACACAGTCGCATAGCCACTAAATTACAGGAAGCATTAGAGCCTGAGCGTTTTCCGTTGAAGTTTTTACCAAGCGGTGACACCTTCAGTTTCAAGAGTATTTGTTTTTTAGAAAAACCAGACATCGTACATTTTTCTGGTCACGGCGATCGTTCCCGCCCCGATGTGGCCAAAGTATTTGAAGAGCCGAGGGATGGGAAGAGAGGCCGATGATATGCTGCCAAAGCACAAGAGCCGGAAGAGTCAGGCATTTACTTGTGGATGAAGAGCAACGCCATGCTCATTTTGTCAACAGCAGTTTTTTGTCACGCATTTTTAAAACGATGGTGGTAGAGCGGCAGGGTATTCCCATTAAAGTGGTGGTATTCAACGCTTGTCATTCCCAGTGCTCAGGCTGAGGCGGTTTCGCGTCACGTACCCTACGTTGTTGGTACCAGTTGGAGTGTGGGCGACCGAGGCTGCTATCGCTTTCGCTTCGGGGTTTTATTTTGGCATTGCTAGAGGCATGGATATCGAAGATGCCGTTGATTTTGTAGTATCAACCAAGCCTTAGCATTTAATGAACCTGAAGACCGCTTCTTTATCCTTTACAAAGATGGTGTGAAGGTAAGTTACTAATCAGCTATCGCACAACTCAAATTTGTCCGATAACTAAACGCCACTTTTTTATATAAATTTGTTGCACACGCTTTGTTTTTTGAGGCAATCCGTTAGGATTGCATCTCTCGGTAGCATTGAAATGCCTACCCAAGCCCTACATTCCGATAGGAATGTATCCTCATTCAATTCCGAAAAAATATATTGTTCGTTATATTCAATTTTCATTTTTTTTGCAAAATATCCAAATATTCTTCTCTGAATGTTTTGTTTAGGATGCATTCTAACGGAATGCAGACCGATGATACCATTGTTATTTTTACCGAGCGTACCATTCCTATCGGAATGTTTTTCAAAATCCACGATGAATTTCCGTCACGCTTCAAGAAACTTCCGCTTCCCCTACCTGTTCGGCAGAGAGGTGAAATAATGTATCTAAATGGCTTGTTTTATTGTTTTTTTGGGTGTACACCAATTGATGGCGAGCTAATAGGACTTTCGGAAATTCTCAAGCATCCACTCCTTCTTGCAAGGGGTAAGTGAGGGGTTTTCTCCAAAGAATATATATAAGTGCCACTAATTTGTTGCACACGCTATAAATTTAAATACCCATTTACACCCATACACTCCCGTTCCCTATCGGAATCGCACATTTAACACTCCCGATAGCTATCGGGATAACACATTTAACACATTTAACACATTTATAATACCTCAGGCACCCCTGCGGCGAATACCCCTGCGGGTAAATCCTTGGTTACCACGGAGCCGGGCAACACTTGTGTACCGCTTCCGATAGTTACGCCCCTCAGTACGATTACCCTTGCACCTAGCGTTACGCCATCGTTGATGTGGATGGGAGCCGTAGGGCCGGGCAGACTGCGATCATGGAGGTCGTGGAAGTCGCTGTCCATAATGTGCACAAAAGGCCCCAACCGACAAGCCTTTCCAATCGAGACTGAGGTGCTAGCCGCGATGATGACACTTTCCAAAATACAGTCATCGCCAATGGTTAACGTGGCATCTTTGCCCACTTTGAGTCGAAGGCGCTGGTAACCCGACAACAGGCTGCACCTCTGGCCTATCTCAATAGTGCCACCATCGTTGACAACCTCCACTTCTTTGCCCAAAACGAGGTCTTTTCTACCTGATAGTTGGTGGTGTACCCGCCACTTGGGTACCGATTTTCCACATATTTTTGCTGCTTTTATCAATCCTAAGTAGTTACCTAAGAGTATGTCTAAATTTTTCTGGTTGAGCGAAAGTGAGCAAAATATTGTTCTGACAGGCAACACAGCCGATGCCGGAAGCATCGCGTCCCGATAGCTATCGGGATTAACGCTGGGCAGGACAATATTTACTCCCGATAGCCATCGGGACAGCCAATTGAGGAAATTTTAGACATACTCTATATAATGATGCATCATCTTACCCTTGAGGTGTCAGAAAACGTACTACTTTGGCAGGAACGCCAGCCACAATAGCGTAGTCGGGTACGTCTTCCGTAACTAAAGCACCAACGCCAACCACGGCTGATTGGCCAATGTGCACCTTGGCATTATCGTACAGCGGGTAGCTAACCAAGCGTGGTCGCCTACTGTAATGGCGGCGGTAGCGGGTTGGTCGCTCCACCAATCAGTAGTGTCTGATAAAATACTACCTGGTGCCAAGAATACGCCGTTTCCAATGCATACTTCTTTGTGTGCCCGTATGATGCTACCGTTGATATAGCAGTCATCGCCTATTAGCAATTTGCCATCCGCAACACGGTGATTTTCGTAGCCTCTATTGTAGTACCAAAACCGTACCCGTTCTCCTACTACCAATTCTCCTTGGTTCGTGATAAATGGCCAACCGTTGGCAAAGACTAGTTTCCCTGAACGGGTTGCACGCTGCAAAGCCACCTTAGCCACCAACCACCGAAAAGGTAAGCCCTGTTAGCTTCGCCAGCAATATCATCCACGCTAAAGGGTGTCGGGAATCATACCCGTACTGGGTATGAATTTGCTTTAGTTGTGCCCGTATCATTTCCATTGTGGGTCGTATTATCGGAGGTTATTTAGATAAGAAGCCTAGCATAGCTTTGTAAAAACAAAACCGATTTTCTTCCTTCACAAACCCATGCCCTTCATCATATCTAACCAAGTAGGGTACATCTACCCCCCGATTGCGCAAGCTGGCTACTATTTGGTCTGATTCATCAATATTTACCCTAGGGTCATTGGCACCTTGCACCACAAACAAGGGAGTGCGAATATTGTCCACGTGGTAAACAGGAGAGGTTGCCCGCATCCGTTCTTCGTCTTTTTCCGGATGCCCCACCATTTCATAGAGCATCTCTAAATAGGGTGCCCAATAGGGAGGGATGGTTTTCATGAAAGTAAACAGATTGCTGACCCCTACAAAGTCGATAGCACAGGCATAGAGGTTGGGGGTAAAGGTGATACCCGCTAAGGTAGCGTACCCCCCGTAGCTGCCTCCATAGATGGCGATGCGAGCGGGATTGGTGATACCTTCTTTTATTAACCACTGTACGCCATCTGTGATGTCGTCTTGCATGGCTAAGCCCCATTGTCCAAAGCCAGCCTCCCAGAACTGGCGACCATAACCACTGCTGCTGCGGAAATTGATTTGTAGAACTGCAAAGCCGTGATAAGCCAGTAGTTGGACTTCGGGATTATAGCCCCAAGTATCGCGAACCCACGGCCCCCCGTGTGGGTTGATGATGGTGGGTAATTGTTTCGGCTCTTGCCCACGCGGCAGCGTTAGGTAGCCGTTGAGCGTCCACCCATCTCGGCTTGTGAACTGGACGGGTTGCATAGATGCCAATTCGTCTTCCTCTAACCACGGGCTGATAGTAGCGATGTGTTCCAACTGTTCAGTAGTGGTATCATATAGGTAGTAAGCCCCCAAGGAGCGGTCGCTGAACGTTCGTAGCAAAAACCGGGTTTCCGCTTTGTTTTTGCCTACGATACTGATTTCATAATCGCCCAATCTATTTTTCCAATCATGATAGCGAGTTTCTGCTGCTGGGTCAAAGAAGTGAAGTTGTTGCTTCCAGGTAGTAAAACCAGCCGCCGTCAAACATCGTTGCTTGCGGGAGTAGTGTAGTTGGGTCACATCTACGGCCGGGTGTTCGAAAAGGGGGGCATCTATCTCGCGGCGTTCTAAGAGGTGGTAACGCACGATAGCCATTTTGTCTCGTCCTAAGTTGGAGGCGGCGAAAATCACGTGCTTGTCCTCAAAATCGAAGAACAAAGGGCTGATACCTTCTTTGAAATGAGTGGTAATGACCTCTTCGAAAGGAGCGTCCTCATCGGGACGGTAGAGGATGCGTTCGTTCACCCCGTCAATCATACGGATAGCCAACCGCAACCTACCTTCATGGTCGGTAAACCAATTAACAATAGGTGCCGAGGGATCGTCATTATCGGCCAATCGGGTCAGTTCGCCCGTGTGAATGTTGATGCGGTAAGGTTCAAACAATTGAGGGTTGCGCACATTCATGCCGATGATCAGCTCCTCTTCGCTGTCCTCAAGCGTATCGATGATTTGTATGGTTACATCAGGGAAAGGGGTGAGGTCTTTGAGCCGAGAGCCATCTTTATTGACAGCAAAGAGACGAAAATTTTCATCCCCACCGCTATCTTTGACAAACACGATGCGGTCATTGCTGGCCCAGAAGAAGGAAGTAATGTCGCGAGCGGTTTCTTCCGTTATTCGTATGGCGCTGTTGGTGTCGCTGCCCACTTTCCGCACATGGATGTTTTTGCGACGACCAAAAGGAGCTAAATAAGCCACAAACGCCCCATCCGGCGACAAGGTAAAGGCCGTTTGCGCGGGCACTCTGAAAAAATCCTCCACCGAGTAGCGCATACCCTGCGGGGCATGGGCTGCCAAAGCCGCAATCTCCTCCGCTGTGCTAGGCAGGGCGGGGTTGCCGGGCAACGCTACAGTTTTCTCCATTACATCCATCGCGTAAAGAAAGCATATTTTGCAGAAATGAAACTGTTTTTTTGTGGGCGAAGGAACACACCCTATTCAATAATCGCGCAAAGGCATCAATATACTTCCAAATCTCCCGACTCCTACTTACCTTTGCGCATCCTTTTTCGGAGGGGTAATTTTTTTCCCAAACCAAATTGTATGGCCACCACCACTGCATCTATGATTTTTGACCGCAAAGGGCTGACTGATAAGCAATTATTGAAATTATATGAGGATCTTCTTCGTCCCCGTATGATCGAAGACAAGATGCTGAAACTATTGCGGCAAGGGCGTATCAGTAAATGGTTTTCTGGTATCGGGCAAGAGGCTATCAGTGTGGGAGCGACTCACGCGCTCTTCGATGACGAGTTTATCTTCACCATGCACCGCAACTTGGGCGTTTTCACTACGCGCCGTATGCCGTTGGAGCGGCTTTTTGCCCAATGGCAGGGCAAGGCTACGGGCTATACAAAGGGACGGGATCGCTCTTTTCACTTTGGTGCCCCCGAACACCATATCGTGGGTATGATTAGCCACTTGGGCCTCAATTAGCGTTAGCATCTGGCGTGGCACTGGCGCATAAGTTGGGGCAAGAAGGACGTGTTTCCTTGGCTTTTACCGGCGAAGGAGGTACCAGTGAGGGAGATTTTCACGAGGCACTCAATACGGCAGCGGTATGGCAATTGCCAGTTATTTTTGTGATCGAAAATAACGGTTACGGTTTGTCCACGCCCGTTTCCGAGCAGTATCGTTGTGAAAACTTGGCAGATCGGGCATTGGGCTACGGTATGCGTTCTGTGATTATTGATGGCAATAATATTCTAGAGGTTTACAATACCTTCCAAACATTGGCCACTGAGATGCGTGCCCACCCTGAACCTGTGTTGGTGGAATGTCGCACGTTCCGTATGCGTGGGCACGAAGAAGCCTCTGGTACTAAGTACGTTCCCCAGCATTACTTCGACGAGTGGGGTAAGCGCGACCCATTAGACAACTATGAGCGTTATTTGTTGGAAACCAACGTGTTGACTGCTAAAAAAATAACCCAACTCAAGAAAGCCATTCAAGAAGAAATTGAGAAAGGATTAGAGATTGCTTTTGCAGAAGCACCTTTGACAGCTTCGCTAGCAGCGGAGTTGGGCGATGTATATGCACCGGGCGTACCTGCTCCGGTAGCACCGAGTATCAGTGGGCGTGAAATGCGCTTTGTGGACGCTGTCAGTGATGGATTGCGCGAAGGGATGCGCTTTCACCAAAAGTTGGTGTTGATGGGGCAAGACATTGCCGATTATGGTGGCGTGTTTAAGATTACGGACGGTTTTGTGGAGGAATTCGGCCACGAGCGCGTACGCAATACGCCTTTGTGTGAAAGTGCCATCATCGGTATTGGCCTAGGATTGAGCATTAAGGGCTGGAAGGCGATGGTGGAAATGCAGTTCGCAGACTTTGTGAGTGTGGGTTTCAACCAGATCGTGAACAACTTGGCGAAGCTACATTATCGCTGGGGGCAAAATGCGGATGTCGTTATCCGAATGCCCACAGGAGGTGGGGTAGGGGCAGGGCCTTTTCATAGCCAGTCGAATGAGGCTTGGTTTTTCCATACGCCGGGTTTGAAAATCGTGTATCCTTCTAATCCTGTTGATGCCAAAGGGTTGTTGTTGGCTGCCTTGGCCGATCCGAATCCTGTTATGTATTTTGAGCACAAGGCACTATACCGGAAATTAACCTCAGAGGTGCCAGAGGGTTACTATACCACTGAAATCGGAAAAGCAGCCATCGCACGGCCCGGCAATAAAATGTCCATCATTACGTATGGCATGGGGGTACATTGGGCAATGGAAGCGGCAGAAACCTTGGGTATTGATGCCGAGGTGCTGGACTTGCGGTCGCTGCTGCCTGTGGATTATGAGGCCATCTCGCAAACCGTGGAAAAGACGAACCGCGTGATCGTTTTGCACGAGGCCACTATGACTGGCGGCGTTGGTGCAGAAATCGCCGCTTGGATTAGTGAACACTTATTTCAATCCCTTGATGCACCTGTTTGCAGGGTCGCAGGGTTGGATACGCCTATTCCATTTGCTGCTTCGTTAGAAGCGCAATTTATGCCAGTTGATAGGTTGCGCGAGCAAATGGTGTATTTGGCAGCCTTTTAGCGTCTTTTTTACAAGAAAACGGTCTTAATAAGATTTTTTCTATACGACTTGCTTTTGCTTTTGGGTGAAAGCCACTACTTTTGTGAGAGCTTTGAGAAAAAATGGCAAGTTTAGGCTGCCAGTTATAGTTTTTATCTACCTACCTTTTTAGAGTATGTCTAAAATTCCCTTAATCGGCTGTAAGCGGCAAATTTTGCCCTGTTCTTCGTTGTAAATGCTCGCCGATGCTTCCGGCATCGACTGCGCTTTCCGCCTCGAAAAGAACGAAATTTGCTCGCTCTCGCTCGATCCGGAAAATTTAGACATACTCTTATTGGCTTGGGTGATGGCATCTTTTTAGCAAATATTTCGTATCACCCTTAGTTATGCAATTAAATTAGTTTTTTTCTTGTAAAGGGATGCCTGTATGCGTATGCAAGCTGGTCAAAATTCGTATTTTTGCGGCCTTTACATAAAGCGTGAAACTATGAAATTGGATGACATCATTGCCGTGAGCGGTATGTCTGGCTTGTACAGAATGATAGCCAATAGAAATAATGGCCTGATTATTGAAGAATTAGGAGCTGGTAAGCGTCACTTTGTGAGTGCCCGCAAGCACCAGTTTACCCCGTTGGCTTCCATCTCCATTTATACGGATGATGGAGATGCTGTGGAGTTGGCAACGGTGTTCCATAATATGTTGGAGCAATTAGACGACAACGCCTCGCAGAGCCAACCGCAGATTCCGCCATGCTTTTTGACTATTTCGAGGATGTATTACCCACCCATGACAAGGAAAGAGTATATCCCTGGAGATGTTAAAAAAGTAATTAAGTGGTTTACTACATTGAAAGAAAACGGAGTGTTCGACTCATCAGAGGAGGAAGAAGAGTAGGGGAAATAGGCTGTTGTCGGGCATTTTCGGTATTATTTACCGTGGCATCCGCGTATGTTGAGCGTGCCCGGCAACAAGTCATCTTATGAGAGCTACCGCATTTTTGCGCCCTAAAAGACGAAATTACATCCCATCTCGCTTCAAACTCACCGTATGGGAGAGGCTACAGCCTTTTTTTGAAGAGTTGGAAGAGCGGCCTATTTATACCGTGGAGGCATTGGAGTCTTGGCTGTTAGACCGCAGTGAATTAGATGCTTTTGTCAGTGAGGCTTTTGCTTGGAAATACATCAATATTTCCTGTGATAGCCAAGATGAATCTGCTCAAAAGGCTTACGAAAATGCCGTGCAGGAACTTTCTCCCCGCATTGCAGATTACACCCATCGACTCAACAGTAAATTCGTAGAACACCCGTTAACAGAGCAATTAGATCCTACCCGCTACGGTATTTACTTGAAATCGGTTAAAAATTCGGCTTCGCTATTCCGCGAAAAGAATATTGCACTTGAAACAGCCGTGCAGTTGGAGAGTCGGCAGCATGGCAAGATTTTTTCAGAGATGACCGTTGGAATAAACGGCGCGTATTTGACGCTCCAAAAGGCAAGTGCTTTATTGGAGGAAGTGGATAGAGGCTACCGAGAAGAGGTTTACCACAAAATCAATAGCCGCATTTTGCAGGATGCCGACAGTTTAGAGGCCCTGTACGACCAGTTGTTGGCACAAAGACACGAAATTGCCCTAAATGCAGGCTTTGATAACTATCGCGACTACCGTTTTAGCAAACTCGGTAGGTTCGACTATACTCCCCAAGATTGTAGCGATTTTCATGTGGCTGTTAGGGAAGAGATACTTCCTTTGGTTGAGCAGTTGTACGCTTATCGTCAGGAGCACTTGCAATTAGATTCGCTTCGCCCTTGGGATTTGCACGTGGATGTAAGTGGCCACAAACCGCTGCGCCCCTTTCAACATATAGACGACTTAGTGGATAAAGCCACATTATGCCTGCAAAGAGTACACCCTCAGTTTGGAGAGGTGCTGACTACCATGCGGGAAATGGGGCATTTAGACTTGGACTCTCGCCCCGGCAAACGCCCCGGGGGGTACAATATGCCGCTATTGTTGACGGGGATTCCTTTTATATTTATGAATGCCAGCCGCTCTTTGAATGATATGCGTACGCTTTTGCATGAGTGTGGGCATGCGGTACATTCCTACCTCACCCGAGATGTGCCGCTGAGTTTTACCCGCAGGGTACCCGCCGAAGTAGCCGAGTTGGCTGCCATGAGTATGGAACTGCTGACGATGGATCATTGGGATGTATTCTTTAGTTCGGCGGAAGACCTGCGCCGTGCTAGGATGTCGCAACTAGAGACTGTTCTCAAGGTACTTCCTTGGATTGCTACCATTGACAAATTTCAGCATTGGGTATATACTCACCCCGGTCATTCCAGAGAGGAACGCCAGCAAGTATGGCTCAGTTGTTTCCGGGAGTTCAACTCTCGCCTGATCAACCATGAGGGGTTGGAGGAATACGCTACACACTTGTGGCACAAACAGTTGCATTTATTTGAGGTGCCATTTTATTATATCGAATACGGCATTGCCCAGTTAGGTGCTATTGCTATTTGGAAGCACTACCGTTCTCATCCAGCGCAAACCGTTGAACGTTATCGTACTGCCTTGCGTTTGGGCTACACCCGTAGTATTAGTGAAATTTACCAAACGGCGGGTATTGAGTTTAATTTTTCTCGTGAATACGTGCACGAGTTGGGGCAGTTTGTGAAGGCGGAAATTGATGCCGTTTACCCAAAGGTCTAATATTTTACAACCTATCAAACGGATTGGGCGTTTCGATGGCTGTTGGAAACGATAGGTTTTTAATGGGCACGTTCAACCAAGCACTTCGGTGAGTGCGTGCTATGCGGGGTGCATCCGTCCAGTCTTCCCAAGAAAATTGCAGTCCGCCGATGGGGATGATTTGTACCCACATTTGCCACGCAGTGGGGTGGTAGTCATCATCGAGATGCCAAAGGTAGGAATCGCCGGGTGTTACCCCTCCGCTGGAATAGGTGACTAGTAATCCTTCATTCCCATCGGGAAGCGTAACTATAGCACGTGTTGTGCCGGGGTCGAATACTTTGTGGGGTGCACACAGCCAGAAGCTGTCGTTGGCAAACTGCGCCCATGCTTTTTGTAGTAATTTCTTTTTCTTGGGTTCATCGGTAACGGCAATGCCGTTTTCAAATACCTTGCCTTGTTGGGTATCGGTATGGAGCAATACTTCCACATGACCCCAGGAAACCTGAACGAGTTGCTGGTGTTTATCCCAGAGATATTGTGTGCCGGTTCGAAACTCCCATTTTACCCATCGCGTTTGTTGCCATGCTTGGTGCTTTAGGGATTGCAACATACGAATGGCAAGGGTATCTGCTGCAGCACCTTTCTGTGTAGCTGCTGGCAGGGGCTGGTGTGAGGCGACACCAACGCCGATGATGCCAATGATTGCCACGAGTAGGACAATGCCTGCCACTTTTAATATACGTTTTATCATATCGATAGGAAAATTTATAACGTGTCGAACAAATTGTCTGGGTATTGGTTTAAAAAGCAGGATATGAGACAAAGTTGTCTATTGGCTTAACCGCTCAATGTGTCTAAATGACATTTTCATGACAATTTAATCTCATCTTTCTGCAAACCGTGTTGTTATTTTTGCGTCGCTTTTGGGAAAAGACAGTAAAAAAAAGTCTTAAAAAAAGCAAAAAGTATTGCAAGTTCGATTTTTTGTATTTACCTTTGCAATGCAAACAACAGCCAATAGGGTTGTAAAATGTAAGTGTTTTCTCTAAAAATATTGCCTCAGGGCATAAAGATGTTAATAGGGTTTTAGGTGTTTATTTTGGGATCGGTACTCATGTGCCGATCTTTTTTTTTGCCATTAATTTCCGTCAAATTACTAGGAGACGGAAAAAAATTAATTGCACAACTTTTGATTCGGAAAAATTTTCTAAACAATTGATCACGATAGCTATCGGGAAAAATTGTGTGAAAATATTTGCGAATCTTTTAGAAAAAGTTGTTCAATTAATTTCCGTCAAATTACTAGGTAATAACGCTTGCAAAATAGGGGTATTGCACTACCTGAACAACTCTTCTACCTTGGCAATGGCGTTGGGGAGGGCAAAAACAATGACTTTATCGCCCACCTCCAACTGGAAATCCCCGGTAGGAAAGTGGCTTTCCTCCCCGCGTATCACACCGCCGATGAGGGATGTCTTAGGGAATGGCAACTCCCGTATCGGTTTGCGGGTAAGCTGGTTGTTTTTGTGTACAACGAACTCAATGACCTCGGCATCTACGCCGTGCAGGCTGGTGATAGCTTCTACCTTGCCCTTGCGAATAAAGCGGAATATGTTGTTGGCGGCAATCAGCTTTTTATTAATCAGGGTATCCACGCCAATGTTCTGGGAAATGTGGACGTATTCTTTGTTCTCCACCTGAGCAATGGTTTTGTAAACGCCATGCCGCTTGGCGGTCAGGCTGGAGATGATGTTGGTTTCGGAATTGCCATCTAAGGCAATAAAAGCATCCATGTTTTCCAATCCTTCTTCCAGCAAAATATCTACGCTACTGTAGTTGCCGTTGATAACCAACGCACTGTGGAGGTTTTCTGCAAAACGCTTGCAGCACAACTTGTCCTTGGCAATAACGGTCACGTTGTATTCCTGTTCCAATGTCTTAGCGGTGATTTCGCTCAATTCGGTACCCCCAAGAATCATTACGTTCTTCACTTCCACGTGCTTGTGGGCGAGGATGCGCCGGATATCATCAATGCGCGATTTTTGGGTGATGAAGTAAACGTGGTCATTGATACGCAACACCGTATCACCCCTAGGTATGATCGTGCTGTGCCCGCGCAGTACCGCAATGGGGCGCAGATCTACATCGGCAGCAAAGTCTGGCATATTGCGCAGCGCAATATTGACAATAGGGGAGTGTTCATCCAGCGTGACACCCACTAAGCTGATTTTACCGTTTTCAAACTCGAAAACATCGGTAAAGAACGATTGTTTCAACAAGCGCTTGATCTCGTTGGCTGCCAAGTAGGACGGGGAGATGATGTTGTCCACCCCCAATTCCATGAAGGTTTCGCGCTGCGATTCCGTCAGGTACTCGTGGTTGTTGACGCGGGCAATCGTTTGTTTAGCTCCCATCTTCTTTGCCAAGATAGCAGAGATAAGATTCGTTTTTTCGTTGGTCGTAACCGCCAGTACCATATCGGCCCTTTTAGCTCCTGCCGACTCTAAGATATTGACCGACCCACAATCTCCTCTGATGGTTAGCACGTCCAAGTGCGTGGAGGCGTAGTCCAACACATCTTGATCCATATCGATCAGCGTAATATCCTGATTTTCATAGGCCAGCAACTCTGCTAAGTGGAAACCTACATCGCCGGCTCCTGCAATGATTATTTTCATGTGGCAAAAGTAGTCGGAAATCAAAAAAGTAGAAAAAAAAGTTGCACAAACTGCCACATTTACACCTTCTTATCCGTTAACAGTAAAAGTATGAACTTATAAAACCCCTCCCTATGAAAATCCTCATGGTGTGTTTAGGAAACATTTGTCGCAGCCCTTTGGCAGAGGGTATATTGCAAGCCCGGGCAGATGCCTTGGGGCTGGGGTGGCAGATAGACTCCGCTGGTACGGGGGCTTGGCATACAGGAGAGCAACCCGATCCTCGCTCGCAGGCCGTAGCCCGACGATACGGTATTGATATCAGCAGCCAACGCGCCAGACAGTTCAAAGAAGGTGATTTCGATCGTTTCGATCTCATTTTTGCAATGGATCAAAGCAACCACGACAATATCGTACGCTTAGCACGCAGCAAAACAGATCGGGAGAAAGTACACCTTATCATGCAATTCACCGACGGAGACGTGCGCGATGTTCCCGACCCCTACTGGGATGATCAAGGCTTTGAACAAGTGTATCAGATGCTGAACAAGGCTTGCGATCGGCTATTAGAAAAAACAGCACAGGGCGTTTAGAGACACTGAACATAGCATCTCTAAATTTCAAAACATACGCTTAGTAATTTAACGGAAATAACTGATCCCGTTTTTTTTTGAAGGCTTGT
>JAWKLL010000052.1:0-31406 GCA_041392765.1 Saprospiraceae bacterium | reverse complement strand
TGAAGCAACGATATTCGCGCTTGCTCAATACTGTCTTTTACCACAGGCATATTCTCCATCAAGTGGGTTAGTGCAGGCATGGCATCGGACACCTTGTCGGGTTGGGTACCTACATACGCACGCAGATAGTGTGCACGATCCTTTCTGACGGGGCTATTGTAGTAGGCGTAGGTACTATAAGCCAACGCCTTTGATTCCCTTATTTCCTGAAAAACGATGGAAGACAATCCATAACCAAAGTACTCGTTGTACAGGTCGTGGATGCGGTGCTCATCCATATTGAATCCCGATGTGCCACGCGACACCATGAGTATGTCGTTCTGCACCTGCGGAAAATGTGTGAACAATACTTCGTTTTGTGTTGTCTCCAACTCCGTAAAAATCTTGGGAGGCAACGGCGGGCGCAGATTGTCGGCTACCTTGTGGTGGCGTTTCACGATCGTCTGGGCCGCTTCGGAAGAAAGCTGGCCATAGTAATAAACGCGATGTTCGAAGGTATGAAGTTGTTTAACCCAATCCAGCACTTCGTCTGCGCCTAATTGTTGAAGTGCTGCCTCGCTGAGTCGCCAAGTAAAGGGTGATACCGCTCCATATTTAGCATAATTGGTGAGTGCCGTACCTAAGATAGTGTCCTTGCTCTGCTTAGCGTTCTGCCGTTTGGTGAGCAAATCGGATACCACGGCCTTCCAAACCGTTTCGTCAGGTTGTACATCGTCTAAGAGGTGCTCCATCAGTTGTACCCCAGCCTCCATCGATTCCTCTAGCCCGGTAAGCGAAACATGGCAACGTTCGTCGTAGTTGTAAGCTTCGAAGTGTAATCCTAAGCGAAAAAAAGCCTGCTGTATATCCGCAGCGGAGTATCGGCTGGTGCCCAAGTAGGGTAAATACCCGAAGGCCAACGCTAATTCCCGGCCGCTACTTTTACCCATCTCGAAAATATAGTCGAGGCGGAAAAGTGGGTTTTGAGGATTATACACATAGTCGAACCGCAATCCGGGCTGCCAGTGCGTTTGCTGGATGCTACCGGGAAAATCGGCAAAAACAGGCACCATGCGATTGGGTGTATGCGAGAGGAAAGACTGAGCAAATTCAGACACTGCCTCTTTCTGCAAGGGAGCAGCCGTTATTTCCGGTTTTTCTACCTTAATAATATTAGTATCCGTGCCCTCTCGTTTGTAAATAACCGCATAGGCATCTGGTGCTAACTCGCTTTTCGCAAAAGCGATAATATCTTCTTTGGTCAGGCTTTCCAACCATTCATAACGGCGGGTAAAGTGTTCCCAATCTTCCCCGAGAATGAAACTATTGGTGATAGCCCCTACTCTGGCACCATTCTGCTCTACGGATTTCATGTCGCCCAACTTCATGTCGCGAATGGCGGCTTCCATGAGCCAATCGGGAAAATCCCCGGTGCGAAGTTTAGCTATCTCCCGGAGCAGCAGTTGTTCTACCTCTTCTAAAGTCTGCCCCTCTCTGGGTTTTCCGTAAAGGCAAAAGAGGGAATAATCGGCATGCATCCAAGTAAACGCTTCTGCTTCTAAGACCAACTGTTCCTGATTAAGATACAGGTCGAACAAGCCTGCCTGTTCATTGTACAACATTTGTCGTACGAGCATTGCCATTCGGTAGTTGGGCATCCTTCCTCCGGGTGTGCGCCACCCTACGAATACGAAGGCACTTTCCTGCCCCAACACCTCCTTGCGAATAGGGGTAGTAATAGGTGTTTGCTCCTCAAAAGTGAAGTGGGGAAAGTCCACAGGTTGCCAAGTGCCGAAGTGCTTGTCCACTAACGAGATAGCTGTATCGGGGTCAAAATCGCCTGCGATACAAATGGCGGCATTATTGGGAACATAGTAAGTATGGTAGAACCGCTCAATTTCCCGCATAGACGGGTTTTTCAAGTGTTCCGGCTTGCCGATAGTGGTTTGCAAACCAAAAGGGTGGGTGGGAAAGAGTGCTTCCATCAGGTTTTTATACACTTTGCGGAAGTCTTTATCCTGCCCCATATTGAATTCCTCATACACCGTTTCCAATTCGGTATGGAAAAGGCGCAGGGCGGGTTCGCGAAAACGCTCGCTTTCTAATGCCAGCCAGCGTTCCAACTCATTGGAAGGAATATCATTGACATAAACCGTTTGTTCATTGGAGGTATAGGCATTGGTGTTTTTGGCACCAATAGCTGTCATCAAGCGGTCGTACTCATTGGGTGCTACCAAGAGCGCCGCCTGATAGCTAAGCTGGTCAATTTCCTTGTAGATGGCTTTGCGTGCTGCTTCGTCTGTTGTGTGGCGGTAACGCTCAAATAGATCGGCAATTTTATCCAATAGCACCTTTTCTTCCTCCCAGTTCACCGCACCGATACGGCTGGTACCCTTGAAGAGCATGTGCTCCATATAGTGAGCCAACCCGGTGGTATCGGCTGGATCGTATTTAGAGCCTACCCTAAAAACGATATTGGTAAAAATGCGGGGTTCATTCTTGTTTACCGAAAGGAAAACTTTAAGACCATTCTGCAACGTGTGCATCCGAAGACCCACAGGGTCGTTTTCCACAAAGTGGTAGGGAAAAGGGCTGTTTTGATTGAAAGGCATATCAACGCTTATCTGAGTAATAGACAGAACAACAAAGGTACGAGAAGTTGCTGATATAAGTAACTATACGCAGGTCTAACCAACAACAATGACGGGGTCTTCTACTCTCCTGTCGGGCAATTCCACTCTTCATCGGCTAAAGGGTATTCTTGCGCCTTGAAATTGTAATGCCACCATTCGCTACGGATGGAGGAAAACCCGTGTTTCAGCATTAACGCTTTGAGTTTTTGCCGATTTTCCAGCACTTCCGGGGGTAAATCGGTAAAGGTGTGGTTGGCACGAGGACCGAAAAAGTCAAATTCGGTTCCCATATCCAATTCATGTCCTTGGCTATCCACAATAGTCAGATCTACGGCACCTCCTCTGTTGTGGATAGACCCTGTGCGTGGGTCTGCCACGTAGCCGGGCTGGGGAAAAATTTCCCACAGTTTCCATTGTACATCCCGTGGGCGGTAGCAATCGAACATTTTTAGCCCCAATCCTTCTGTTTCCAATTCGCGCTGGGCGGCAGCAATTGCTTGTGCGGCTTCGGGGCGCAGGAAACACCGGGGACACGCATACAGTACTTGCCCCGTAAAGTTATTTGCCGTGGCATAGCGTATATCCAATCGAATATTGGGTGCAATCCTGTTCACCTCTGTCCATTGCAAGGTATCATAGTCGGGGGTATAGACCGCCGCAGGAGTGGTGTCGCGTGGCGGTGGTGCTGGCAGCGTATCTGCTTTGGCAATTTCTTTCACCATCGGCACGGGCATAGCTCCCACCTGCTTGCGGCAACTCCATGACATAATGGTCACCACAACTACTGTGAAAATCAAAAATGGTATCCTCATAAGAACTCTTTACTTTTGCAGTTTTCAGCGATTTGCAATTTCAATATAAAGATACACACTTCGTGCAGATTCCACGTTGGACATGGTGGTTTTTAGCCATAGTGGCATTTCCAGCCTTCCTGCTTCACTTAGGATTGGTTCCTTTCATTGATGATGAAGGCAACCGTGCTACGGTGGCTTTGGAAATGCTTTGGCAACACAATTTCGTCACACCTACTTTGCATGGGGACTATTATTACAATAAACCCCCGCTTTGGAACTGGATACTAGCGTTGTCATTCACCTTATTTGGACAAGCGGGCGAATGGCAGGCGCGTGTATCGGCTGTATTGTCTTTGTTTGGCTTTGCGGCTACGGTGTATTATTTTGCGCGTCCGCATATTGGCTCGGCACGTGCCCTTCTTTCTGCGCTGATGCTCATCACCTGTGGGCGCATCCTTTTTTGGGAGTCAATGTTGGGGCTGATTGATATTGCTTTTTCATGGGTCATGTTCGCCCTTTTTATGGTTGTTTACGAGTATGGGAAGCGGCAAGAATGGTGGAAAATGTTGTTGTTTTCCTATTGGCTCATGGTGGTAGGGTTTATGTTCAAGGGGTTGCCAGCCATCGTTTTCCAAGGTATTACGCTTCTCACTTTTATCACAATGTATCGACAATGGCGGTTGCTTTTTTCCGTTCAGCATATTGCTAGTGGGTTGTTGTCATTGGTACTGTTGGGGGGTTACTATGGTATTTACCACCAATACAATGATATCAGTGAGGTGTTTCGAGCACTTTTCAGTGAATCTGGCAAACGCACTGCCGCCGCGTATGGTTTGTTGGACACGCTGCAGCATATCGCTCGATTTCCTACTGTGGTTTTTTACCATTTTCTTCCCTGGACGCTGTTAGTATTATTAGCGTGGCAACGCACTAATCGCGCAGCCGTATGGCAAAACCCCTTCTTGCGCTATTCCCTTATTTTACTGTTGGCGCAAATAGCGATTTATTGGCTGTCGCCCAATTTTTACCCCCGATACATCCTTATGTTGTTGCCCTTGGGCTTTATGGCATTAGCCCAATTGATACCGGAGCAACCTAGCAAACTGCGCCAAGTTGTGCATGTACTATTCGGCATTATCCTCAGCTTATTAGCTTTCGTGCCTATTGGCGCACTGTTCGTAGAGGCTGTGCAACAACTGCCCTACATCCATGCTAAGGCTATTATGACAACGGGCTTATTGGTGGTGATAGTCTGGCGCTATTGGCAACAACCTTCTCAAGGGTTTTTCTTGTTCGCTGCCGGTTTGTTGGTGTTTCGCATTGGCTTCAATCTAATTGCACTGCCGCCGCGTGCCTTTCCTACCGCTTCTGCTATGCAGTTCAAACAGTCCACCGTTGCTTGTGCCCAACGTTGGCAACAACGGGAAGTGGCCGTTTTCTTTGAAACGCACGTAGAACCTGCCAGTTCGTTCTACCTCCAACATACCATGCAACGCATTATCCCCCGGCACACATCAGGCTTCAACCGAGGCACCTACTATATCTTCAACCCCGACCAATATGACCCGGCTCTTTTTTCTGAGGTAGTGGACTCCTTCCTCGTTCGCCATGCTGATTCAGACCACTATTATTTAGGAAAGTTAAGCACTACTGATACCACCCTCATCCGCCATTTGACGATCGGCGAACGGCCTGGTTTTTGATTTAGAGTATGTCTAAATTTCTCTGATTGAGCGAAAGCGCGCAAATTTTGTTCTGTTCAAGGCGAAAAGCGCAGTCGATGCCGGAAGCATCGGCGTCCCGATAGCTATCGCATTAGCGTCAACTTAAAAAATTCATATATAACAATTCGAGGTAACTCTGCTGTCTTTTTCGCTTTCATAGCAGTCATGTCGGGCGAGTTCCTCGATGAACGATCAGGTTTTCCAGCCAGTACCTCCCAGTTCCTTTGATGAACTCTGAGAACTTAATGATGCTCAAGTGTTTTTGGGTCTGTTCATACACCCGCTCGACAAAGATGCCGTACAAAGAGATCGTCATCGTCAACCAGATAAGCATCATATAAATGGTGATTATCACCCTTGGTGGGGATATAGACTCCTTTGCCGTCAAAAAATTATCCACATTAAAGCCTCTTCCAGCACTTAAAAATGATTTCAATACGCCAACGACAACGATACGCTCTGATGATGTCTCTTAAATCCCCAATTGGCCTCGACGTTGGTGATGAAGATTGTCCAGCCCAGCAATTCAAAGTACTCATCGCTGTGGTTAGACCTTGCCATTCCTGTCATTCTTGGCCTTGAAGCGCCTGATTCTCTTGACGTCCTCGGGTGCTTCCACCGCTACCAGTCGTACAGGTATTTTGTCCGTGACCCAACAATACATTGATATCCAATACTTTCTTGCCTTCATCTTTACACTCGCTTAGCAATTTGAGCAAATCCCAGCTTTTCTCCTGTCTGCCCATCAGACGTTTGTCCCAACGTAAGGACAGGAAAGAATGCTTCTTCTCGATGATTTTTTTGAACTACAGACAACACTTTTGAAGTATCCTTGGTCGCGGATGACCAAAGCACCCTCTTCCAGCACGTCCAAAATCTGTGGCAAGAACTTTGGTCGTTGATCCTGAATGAGTTGACTTTGTATATTCTGGTAGGAATTGTCCTTTAGATTTATGCGCAACTGCACACGAGCCGTACAACACTGCCCTTCATTTTTGCTGTTAGCGGCTTTGGGTAAAATTTTAGCCAAGTTTTTTCGGTGGCTCAAGCAGGTTATATCTTCATACCTTGTTGAGCATCTAACAGCGGAATATTCTTTGGCTTCCCTTTTGCCGACTGTTTGATTACATGCATCAGTGCGCACGAAGGATTCCTGCCTGAATTGCAGCTTCTTTTGCAGGACCCTGTTTGCTAACGTGTTTGCCAGTAAATTTTTCCTATCGCCCGCGCCCAATCGCTCAAACCTCGCAGGACTGAACTGCATCATCATACAGAAGCCAATCAAAAATCCGACCCCGTCGATTTTTCTCGGCTGCCATCTGAAGATTCTTTTGCAATCGTAGTATTGCTTGTTCCCCATTTTTTTTCTTTATTTGCACCGTATTATATTTCATGGTTTTGCTGCTTGTTTGTTCTGTTTTGATTCTATTGAACAAAGTTAAGCAGCAACTTTTTTGCCTAAACATATTAGCTTTTTTTAAGTTGACGCGTATGATAGCTATCGATTAACGCCGATCAGAAAAAATTGGCTCCCGATAGCTATCGGACAGCTAATTGAGGGAATTTTAGAGCGCTACCTTTAGGGTGTGTCTAAATGGTATTCACATATCCATCAATTGCTGTGGCGCTTTCCCATGCGAATGGGGCTTTTTTTGACAAATTTCTATAAAACCCTCATTGATATCTATGAGGTCTATTTTTTATCTAAACGGGCGATGTATTGCCGGTGAATTCGAAAAAACTCCTGAATGGGTAGTATTTCTTCTAATTTTGATAGGGAAATACGAACTATCACCACTTTGTCACTTACTGTATAAATTTCGTAATAATATCGCTTGTCGCTATGAACGCGATGGAGTCTAATTCTAATTTTATGAAAAACTCCTTTGTTTTTTAAAATAGCTTTGTTGTGATAAAAAGGGCGCGTGTGTTTTTATTTTCAATAGCCAATATAGCCTGTTCTTTTTTTAAAGTGTATATTCTGAAAAGCTAACGTTATGGCGGAAAGAAGGCTTTTTTGCCAATAGGTTTGACTAAATAACCAATCATATTGGACTGTGGCATCCCGTAGTTGGTATCGTTGTCAAAGGCTGTCATATACAAAATGGGGATATTGAGAGGTTTTATCTGCTGCCCTAATGCTATTCCCTTTACATTACCTTTGATTTCATGGTCTAATAATACAATATCTGGTTTTGGTTGTGGACGATTTCTAATGCAGTACTGCATGTCCACTGCTTTGATCTATATGACCGAGGTCTTCGACCAACATCGCTAACTCAATGCGTACGACAGTTCGTCTTCTACAATAAGTACTTTTAAAGAAAAGGTTTCCTAGCTGCTATTTTACCAAAGCAGGCAACTGTACTCGACTTGAGTTCCTTGCCCTACCACTAACATGGGATATCTCCTTTGTTTAATTGAACCAATTCATGGACTAGGTGAAGACCAATTCCCCCTTTTTCGCCTGCTGTTCCCATCCTGCTTTTATGTTGCTTGAGCATAAAGGCATTTACATGCGTTTCGTCCATTCCGATGCCTGTATCACAAGACCGTAATGGTGGTTTTCTGCTGATTATTAATGGCCAAGATTTCCCCACTCTCCTCTCCGGGCGGCGTAAATTTTATTGCATTATCCAGTAGGTTGCGTAAAATGGTACGTACCGCATTGATGTCGGCAAAGGCGGTGATGTTTTCAGGCACCTTCGAAATAAGTGCCACCTCTTTGTCGGCAGCTATTTTTTTAAAAAGAGTAATCTCGTCTTCCACCATATCAGCCAATTTAATGACTTGTGGTTGATAAGGCATTACATCTTTCTGTGTCAAAGCCTTAATTGAGCAAAGTTGTCCGTTGTGAGCTGATTGAGCGTTAAAGCGCGGTCTTCGATTTCCTCCCCCAATTGCTGTAATAGTTCGAAATCTTGCTTTTTTAATAGTAATTCACTTTTTGAGTAATATTTCGAAAGGCAATGGCTGGTTTGCGGAGGTCGTGCTGATGATGAAGAAGGTGATCTTTGGTTTGGTTGAGTTGCAGGAGTTCTTGGTTTTGATGGGCAATGACCTGATTTTTTAGCGAACAAACCCCAAACAAGCCAAACGGTAGGCAAGTATGCCTAACCCACGCTAGTGTGCGGGTGCCGTGTTTGAGCTTCGTGCAATGCTTCTTTCTGTTGTTGTGCGAGGCCATTTCGTTTTTTTCTATTTGAAACTCAAAGTCTTTTTCCTTGGTAGTCAACATCCTCCACATTTTCTAGGTTGCTGAGCATCGCTGATTGCCATAAATGTTTCGAAGTAGGCCAAGGCTTTTGTGGGGTTGTTGGAGCTGTGGTAAGCTCGCCAATGTTTTGGCTACTATTATTTTAGTGCTTTTCGATTGTCGTCATTTTCCAACAAACCAAGCGTAGCTTTCTTCCCAACTTCCACGGCTTTTTTCGGGCATCCCTTTTTCAAGGTATAACGCCTGTATTGAATCTTAGCATTGTGCCGATTTTCAGCAGCATGGCATAGCGATAATGCTTCTTAGGTATCGCTGGCTTTTTTCATATTCCTTTAACCCCAGATAAGCTTGTCCTAAATGTCCTAAGACTATGGGCCTGAACCGTGAACCATCGAGTGAGTCTATCTTGGCAAGGGCTTCCAAAAGGATAGCTTCGGCTGCTTTATTTTCGCTATTTGCCATTTTGGCAATCGCCGCTTTTATCCTAATAAAAATGATATTGTCCGCTAGTTGAGCCTCTTCGGCCACTTTCAGGGCATCTTCCAGCAAACTGAAGGAATTTTCGTAGTCTTTTAAATGTATGCGAATTTGAGCCAATGCCTGCAACGCATCTGCTTTTCCAGCAGCGTTACCCACTTTTTTCAGTCAGAATGGTTTGTTGCGATAATCCGGCCTCAAAATATTTAAACACTGGTGGAAGAAATGGCACCATAAGTAAGTATAAGATCTGTTAACATACCTTTGGCTTCCTGAATGGCAATCCGAAGATAGCTTTCTAGTGCTTTTTGAGGGAGGCCGTTGCTGTACGCCAAGATGGCACGGTTGTATAGGGGACGTAACATACCCAGCGTGTCTTGTAGTCTATTATATACTTTTTCGGATTGGATATAATAATGAGTAGCCGTGTCAACCCCGTTCTGGTAATGGAATAGCGTCCCCATCTGGTTGTAAATAAAGGCCAAGGCTTCGTTTGTGTTTCCCTTTTCAAGCGTAAGCCATTTCTGTGCGGAAAACCTCCTCCGCCTCGGTGTACCGCCCCGTAGGTAGCCATCAGCCCCTACCGCGTGCGCATTTGTATAGCCATGTTGGTATCTCGGCCTTTTCGCACACTGGCTTGGTGCATTTGGTCCATCATTTTTCCCGCAAGTAATCGTAGGCCATCTTGAAGTGGCAATGGCCGATGGAGGCATTATCGCCTTTTTTTCGCCAGAGGTAGTAGTGGCTCTATGTACTTATCTATCAACGAACGGTCGGTCTGTGTGGCAATATCGGAAGCATTCTTCAAGAGCCTGATTCTGGTGGTATCGGCCATCTTTTGGTGACAAGCGGGCATCCAAGGGCTTTCAATTGGACAACGCTTCATTGGCGGTGCCTTGCGCGCAGCAGTAGGGCGCACAAACAGCTACTATAAAAGCAATCCGTTTGGCAAATGCTACAACGTATATTCCCTTGGTTTGCATGGGTAAAAATTCAATTAGCACGGTTGATAAAGTGGGATAAAATCTCAACAAATTCTTTTATCACAGCACTGCCTTCTCATAATGATAAGCTATTAGCAAGATGGACAAATATAACTTCTTTTTTGATTTTAGTGTGCTACAAATTAGTGGCTTTTAATTATGAGTAATTTCACATGGTTTCACTTTTGGTAATAAGGGACGGAAAAATGTTTATCATTTTGGCTTGGATTTATGCTCAATAGCGTTATAAAGACAACCTTCAGAAAAATGGGATCAGTTATTTCCGTCAAAATTACTAAGGTGCTCACCTGTGTTTTCACAATATATCACCAAAATATAGCACACTCTTTTGATTTTTTTCATTGGGATTTTCCTGCTCGCCACAATTATCTTACTCCCCGCCACAGATTTCTTGTGTTTCGCCACATTTAACCATTTACTGATTTTTTGTTACTTACATTTGTCAACTGCAAAACTAGATGAACAACCCATATTCACTAACCTTTAAATAATCATATCATGGAACCTTTAATCGGACAAATTATGATGTTTGCCGGCACCTTCGCCCCCAGTGGCTGATCATTTTGCGATGGGCAATTATTAGCTATCAGCACAAACTCAGCCTTGTTCTCCATCTTAGGTACGACCTATGGCGGCGATGGCCGCACCACTTTTGCCTTGCCCGATCTCCGGGGGCGTGTGCCGCTACACCCTGGCAATGGGCCAGGCTTGTCAGGAAGACAGCTGGGAGAAAAAGGGGGTACGGAAACAGTCATTTTGACACAAAATCAGATGCCTGCCCACACCCACTCGGCTGCCATCAGGACTTCTCCAGATGGCTCGCTTACCGATATTTCTACGAGTAACTACTTTGCACATGAAGCAAAGAAAGGGCTGGATGCACTACCTATCTATTCTTCTGAAGCTCCTACGGACACGATGAACCCTAATGGGGTAACTGTTGGGAGTACAGGAGGAGGTCAAGCGCACAACAATGTACAGCCCTTCCAGTGTATTAATTTCATCATTGCCTTGGAGGGTATTTATCCTTCAAGAAGCTAAACCCATTAATTACCGTGCGCGAGATAGCCTACTGATGGCTTGTAGAGGATGGGAAATAAATAGATTCACTTAAAATGCAAAATCTATTCCCGTCAAATTACTGTGCAAGCGTATGCTATCTCGCGCACATCATAATTAACAACAAATGAAAAAAGAATTACTCAATCAACTGGATTCGTATCAGCAAATTTCCAAGGGTGTTGGCCAATCGTTAAAACCCTTAGCGAAAGGTGCTGTCGCACTTGGGGCTACCTTTATGGCCGGCATTCCGGTCACGGAGGGGGCCGTCGTTTATTCGGGTCTTCAAAATGTAGCTGTTAATGCAGGCGCAGGTTATACCGCCATTGACATTGATGGCGGTGGTGATCCTGAAATTAGTCTGAGATGTGATAACAACCCTAACTTTTTTGCTAAAATGGCAGGAAATTTTGTGAGTGGTCAGGGTTTTACGTCAGGTGGTTCTTTTTATTTTAATAAGCATAATTCCACAGTGAATATTAATGCAGCATTAGGTGGATTTGTAGCTACGAACTCGGCTTCTTTTAGTTGGCAAGGAGGTCCTCCTTGGGGTGGAATGAGTTCAGGATCACAAGGGTATATTGCTTTCAAATTGACTGGAAATAGATATGGTTGGTTGCGCTTACAGAAAGGAAGTGGAAATAACTGGATTGCAGTGGACTGGGCTTATGAAAGCGCTGCTAATACCACTATTACGCCCGCATCTTCCCTGCCGGTGGAATTGATCTCCTTTAGTGCTACGCCAAAGGCCACATCTGTCCAATTAGGTTGGACTACCGCCAGCGAGGCAGACAATGCCGGGTTCGAGGTGCAACGTTCTTTGGATGGTAAAAACTTCGAGGTACTTGATTTTATAGCGGGAGCTGGCAATACCACATCTGTAAAGGACTACTACTACGATGACAAGGCACTCCGTGAAGGGCAAACTTACTATTATCGGCTGAAGCAGATAGACTATGATGGCCAGTTTGAGCTGAGCAGTGTGGTCACCGCAGTGATTGAAGCGAACAAGCCACAAACCAGCGAGTTTTATCCAAACCCAACCAGCGGCCACACCAAAATAGATTACACGGCTACTCAAAATGAAACCTTGGCTGTAAGCATTTATGATGTGAACGGTAGGGAATTATTTGCGACTGAGCGAGCGGTTGTGCGTGGTATCAACACCTTAGATTTCGACCTCTCTGCATTGCCCGCAGGTAGTTACTTCGTAAAGTTAGCAGCTGGTGAAAATGCACTGTACCAGAAGTTGACAATCAACTAAGTAATTTGATAAAAATTGGCCATTCAGTTTTTTGAACCAAAAACTGAATGGCCAATTTATTACCCGCTACCACACTACTGGACATTTTTAAAAAAAATGCTAGTCTCTTTGGGCGCACCCCTGACGGGTCGCCACCCTTCTGGCTCTCCCGATTTAATCGGGATCGGTGCTACGCACCTCGGCTAACGCCTCACCATCCGGTCGGCTTGCGCGGAAGAAGGGTATTCAAGAGCAGTGGGCTGATATGTTCATCAAAGTCGCTACGCCAGGTGCCTATCTCCCCAGAGCACCTCTCAATCAAAACATCCAGTAGTATGGCTCGCTACTCATCAACACTTCAAGAACATGTTTGAAGGTGAAACCCTCAAGTGAAAATCATGGATAACGAACAACATCAACTAAGCACTGAAACAGGCGAACAATTTGAAATTCCAGAAGAAGGAAGCCTTGGGTTATTAGCCTTGGGGTACGAAGGCCTTATGCTGTGGAGGGCAAAGAAGAAGGAATTACAAATGAAAAGACAACAAGAAAACAATGCCCGCTAGGAAAAAAAAAGTACTCCTCATCGGTTGGGACGCTGCCGACTGGAAGTTCCTCAACCCGCTCATTGATGCTGGTTTGATGCCTACCTTGAAAGGTTTGATCGAAGGTGGCGCCATGGGGCGTTTGGCTACCTTAGACCCGCCCCTTTCTCCTACCCTTTGGACGAGCATCGCCACAGGTAAACGCCCTTACAAACACGGCATTCACGGCTTCACCGAACCAGACCCCAGCGGGGAGGGCAT
Source organism: Saprospiraceae bacterium (assembly GCA_041392765.1). Classification (GTDB taxonomy): domain Bacteria; phylum Bacteroidota; class Bacteroidia; order Chitinophagales; family Saprospiraceae; genus Lewinella. Next base: position 18,470 of record JAWKLL010000052.1, on the reverse strand, counting down.
TCGCCCCATTTACAGCACCAACCGAAAGGTGAAAGCCATCTGGAATATATTGACCCAACACGGGCTTAAAACCCACATCGTGGGCTGGTGGCCTTCCCACCCCGCCGAGCCGATCAATGGTGTGATGGTGTCTAATTTTTACCAACGTGCCAATAAAAACATCAACGAGCCGTGGGAAATGAAAAGTGGGACGGTGCATCCATCCGAAAAAGCGGACTTGTTTGCCCAACTCCGGGTGCATCCGCAGGAGTTGACAGGGTCGCACATCCAACCCTTTATACCGAATTTGGAAAAAGTCAATCAGGCAAAAGACAGACGGCCTTATAATGTTGCTACGACATTGGCCGACTGTTCGACCATTCACTCGGCGGCTACCTATATCCTACAAAACGAAGAATGGGATTTCATGGCGGTTTACTACGATGCCATTGACCATTTCTGCCACGGGTTTATGAAGTACCACCCACCTCGCCGCGAGCATATTCCAATGGCGGATTACGAATTGTATAAAGATGTGGTAAATGGCGGGTGTCGTTTCCATGATATGATGCTGGCGAGGCTGCTGGAACTGGCAGGTGAGGATACCACCGTCATGTTGATCAGCGACCACGGTTTCCATCCTGACCATAACCGCCCCAACTTCATCCCCAATGAACCAGCAGGCCCCGCCATCGAGCACAGTGATTACGGTATCATTGTGATGAAGGGAGAAGGCATCAAAAAAGACGATACCATTTTTGGCGCAAGTTTGCTGGACATTACACCGACTTTGCTGCACTTGTTTGGCCTACCGGTTGCCGAAGATATGGATGGCAAAGTGTTATTACAGGCATTTGAAGACCCCGCTGAAATCCAGACGATTAAAAGTTGGGAAAACATCAAAGGAAATGACGGACGGCATCCTGAGCATTTAGCCATTGACAAAGAAGATGCCAAAGAAGAACTGCGCCAATTGATAGAGCTGGGCTACGTCGAAGACCCCGGAGAAAATGGGGCAGCCGCTATAAAGGCTACCCTGGACGAAAACAACTACAACCTTTCCAGAGCCTACATCAATGGGGGCGAGTGGGAAGAAGGCATCAAAATATTGGAGCAATTACATGCGGAAAATCCTGAAACACCTCGTTTTGCCGTCCGATTGGCACATGCTTATCAAACCACGGGGCAGTTCAAAAACGCCCGCAAAATCGTTGATCACATCCGCGAAGTACAAGACCGAGAAAGCCCTCAGCTAGATATCCTAGAGGGCACCTTATTGCTGGCGGAACAGCGCTATAAATTGGCATTGGATTTATTCCAAAAAGCAGAGCGGGAAGGGGGAGAACAGCCCCATTTGCAACTCCGTATCGCCAATGCGTACATGCAGTTGAACAAGTTAGCGGAAGCAGAAAATGCGATCCACAAGGCGTTGAAAAGCGACCCTGAAAGTGAAAGGGCTTATTTCACGCTAGGGCTTATTCATTACAACAGCCTTCGTTATGAAGAAGCATTAGGCGCATTTCTGGATGCTATCGGGTTGATGTATGCTCAACCAACGGCACATTACTATGTAGGGGAAACGCTGGCACAGTTAGGCGAATACGAAAAGGCAATTGATGCTTTTGAAGTTTGCTTAAAACTCGTTCCTTCCTTCAATGCGGCACGTCAGCGAATCATCCAAATTTATGAAACGGATTTGGAAAAACCGGGATTGGCATTAAAATACAAAGCCGATTTTCAACAAAAAATTCAAGGCACCATCACCATCGTTTCTGGATTGCCGCGTAGTGGTACTTCCATGGTGATGCAAATGTTGGAAGCCGGTGGGTTGGATATTTTCACAGATAAAACGCGCGAAGCAGATGAAAGCAACCCGAAGGGCTACTACGAACACGAAGCGGTGAAAGGGTTGCAGCGGAACAAACAATTTCTGGACAATGCCATTGACAAAACCGTAAAAGTAATTGCCCATTTGTTGCCTCATTTGCCATTGAAATTCCGGTATCGCGTTATTTTTTTGGAGCGCGACATCTACGAGGTGATCGCTTCACAGCAAAAAATGTTATTGCGAGAAGGCAAGCGAGTCAAGGAGGACGTACTGCCCTTGGGACTGATCCAGCAATACGAAAAAACCTTGCAGGACATAAAAAAATGGGCAAAAGAACACCCTGCTGTGGAGATCATGTATGTTCAGCACCGGGATATTATTGAAAACCCCTTTATGCAATCCATGCTGATCAATGACTTTTTGGAAGGGGGCTTAGCTGTTGAAAAAATGGCCGCTTCGGTAGATAGGCAATTATATAGAGAGCAAAACAAGGCAGCCAGTTCTTGACAGGAGGCAGTCGGCACTTGCACTTACCCAAAACAAACCCTCACACTCCCTCCACCCGCACCTCCTTCCCTCCACGGCGATGGCCAGGCAGGATGTCCGTCACGCCTGGCAAGAGTTCGGTGTCGTATTGTTGGTTGTAGATGTTGCTGCTACCGTATCGAACCAGCCACTTTCCAAGCCGTCGTTAACCCTGAGCGCGAGAACAGAAAACATTCCGTCTTTATCCACGGGATATGAATTAGGAAATATCATAGTATCCAATTTTGACCGCAGCTATGAGGCCCTTTTCGAAAAATCATCTATAATATTATTTCAATGATAAAACATGAATTACAAAATATCCTTCAGGAAAGAGCGAAATTAGCCATGGAAAACCTATCCAAGCAATCGCCCGTTACTTACGAGAAAGCACTGGCACAAGAAAAACCATAAGAAAGGAGTCAGGCAAAAGTGAAGAAGCAGAGAGGCTGATTTGATTACATCAATACCCATCATCTGTGGAATTCGTGATATGGAATCCTTTACTTTATTGATACGGCTTTTTATCTAAACCTGAAATTTTTTATGGAACTAAACAGATCAGGTGAAACCAAGCAGTAAGGAATAGCATCTAACTTTTACACCTTTGGTTGCTTTCCAACCTTTACACTACTTTCTCCACCTGCACCTCCTTCCTCCACGGCGATGGCCATGGCAGGATGTCCGTCACGCTCTGGGCGGCGAGTTCGGTGTCGTATTGTTTGGCTAGTACTTGGGTGCGGGCGGCGGCGATGCAATCTTCCAGTGTTTCCTTGCTGCCTATGGCGGGAGCCTTGATTTCCATGACGATGCCTTTCTTATGGACATCCTTGGGGATGAGACAGATGTCGTACCGCCCGTGGCCGCTCTCGCGGTTGGAGCGGATGTGGTACGAAGTATCTAAACGAGCCAATAAGCCCAGTAGAAAGGCGTGGTAGAAATGCTCGGCGCGACCCGTGGCTGTATCGTAGAAACTGGCTACCCGCACCACAAAGTCGGCAAGGTAAGCCCCGAAGGCCATCACCTGCCCCGAAAGGAGCGCGTCCAGCAGCGCGTCGTTGAAAGTGCGCCCCAAATCCTCGTTGAACCATGCCATGAGGGTGTCCTCGTAGGCCAGTTTCACTTCGCGATTTGGGATGGAGAGCTGCCGGATGATGCGGTCTCCGCGGCGGTAGTCGCCCACCACGCGAAGGTAGCCCGCGAAGTACATCAGGCTGACGACAGCGTCGGGGTTGGTCTCCAAGCCCCGGAAGGTAAGGAACTCGTCCACATACACGTCTATGGCGTCGCCGCGCAGCAGAGCTTCTAATTTGTCCTTGATGCCCGATTGCTGGTTGAAGAACAGCCGCTTGAGCAGGTCGTGCCCGCCGGTGTTGACCCAGTATTGGCTGGGAGATTGGCCGCCGTCGGCCACATAATTGAGTATCGACCAGGGGTTGTAGATCGGGATGCCGCCGTATCGGTAGCCGTCGTACCAAGCCGTTATCTCACCCATCTCGCGTCCGTTGAGGCCGTAGTGGGCGAGCATCACTCCCACTTCCGCCCCCGTAAAACCAAACTTATCGGCGTACCGCCCAGGCTTAAGCCCGGCCTCGGAGATGAAGTTATTCAGCCCGCTGAATAGGCTTTCTTTAGCTACCCGCAAGATGCCCGTGAGTACACCTTTGAAGAGCACCTCATCGTTGTCTTTGAACACGCCGCCCAGCAGCGGGCGCATAAACTCGATCATGTCGTCGTAGTAGCCTTTAAGCCAGGCTTCCACCAGCGGGGTGTCGTACTCGTCTATCAGCAGCAGCACGGGTGCGCCGTGGTGGGCGTGGAGGAGAGTGGCCAATTTCTTGATGGCATCCCGAAAGATATGCTCACTACCTGGTTGCATCGCATCTAAACTAGCTTCCATACGAGCCATCTGCTTGTCATACAAAGGGTTGCCTTTTAGGTAGGTATGCCGCGTCCATTCGTCGTACAGCAGGGTGGTCAGTGCATGCATGGCCGAGGCGTAGGTCCCCATCTTCACATCCTTGAACGACAACTCAATGACGGGGTATTTTCCTTGGTGTCGCGTCATCATCTCCTCGTCTTGGGCTACGGCCATCCCGTCGAAGAGGTGGCGATGCTCGCCCCAGCAATCGAAGAAGTAGCGCAACGTGGAGAGGTTGAGTGTCTTACCGAAACGGCGTGGGCGGCAGTAGAGTTGTACTTTGGCGCCTTCTACAACGGCACGAATCATCGTGGTTTTATCCACATAGTACATGTTCTGCTCTATGACTCCCTTGAAGTCTGATGAACCCAGCGGCGTGTTTTTCGGCATGGCGTGCGTATTTGTTCAACAAATATACTAGTTTTAGAAGGAAATAGGAAGGGTGCTAGTGGTATATACCTCCGTGACTGGTAAAGCAGGTGACCGATGAAATTTGTCAAATGTTTTTATTAACGTGATTTATGGATAAGAGTATGTCACATAACAAAATACTCTTTTTCAATGAATTGTAATTGTTAATTAAGAAATACTTAGTAATTTGACGGAAATTAATTGAACAACCAATTTTTTACCTCTTTAAAGCCTTGCTGCCAACCTTGCTCCTTGGTCGATGGCAAATTTGGCATCCAATTCCTTGGCTTCGAAGGCACCACCTATGAGGTGCACACGCTGGCCTGATGCCTCCAATGCCGCTTGAAGGTCGCGAAGCGGCTCTTGTCCAGCGCATACAACAATATGATCTACCTCCAGACACTGTGGTTCACCGTTGACGGTAATGTGCAGCCCATTGTCATCTACTTTGAGGTATTGCACCTGCGAAAGCATCTTCACTTGTTTCATGACCAAACTGGCGCGGTGAGCCCAGCCCGTAGTTTTACCGAGATTTTTGCCGTGTTTGCCCGACGACCGTTTCAGTAAATATATCTCCCGTGGCGACGGTTCGGGGTTCGGTTGCACCAATGCACCCGGCGTACCGATGGCCATATCCACGCCCCATTCTTCCATGTATTTATCGGTATCAAGGCTGGGAGGAGTACCGTGGTGAGAAAGGTACTCCGCCATGTCAAACCCTATCCCTCCGGCACCTATGATGGCTACTTTCTGTCCGGGGTCTTTTTTATGTCTGAGAACGTCTATGTAGGAAAGCACTTTGGGGTGGTCACTGCCCGGTAGTTCAATTTCGCGAGCCGTAACACCCGTAGCTAAAATAATATCATCGTAGCCCGACGCGGCCAACTGACTTGCCTCTACCCGTGTATTGAGATGCAGCCGCACCCCCGTGAGTGCAATTTGACGACGAAAATACCGGAGGGTTTCCTCAAATTCTTCCTTGCCTGGTATTCGCTTGGCCATATTGAACTGCCCGCCTATTTCGGCGGCTGCTTCAAACAAATCAACCGAATGGCCACGCTGGGCTGCAATCGTGGCGGCAGCTAAGCCAGCAGGCCCCGCACCTACCACGGCAATTTTTTTAGGTTGTTGCGCAGGAAGATAGTTCAACTCCGTTTCATGGCAAGCCCGTGGATTGACAAGGCAGGAACACACTTTCATCTCAAAGGTGTGATCGAGGCAGGCTTGGTTGCAACCAATGCACACATTGATTTCGTCGGTACGCCCTTCTATTGTTTTGCGCACCAATTCAGCATCTGCTAAGAAAGGTCTGGCCATCGATACCATGTCGGCTTGGCCAGCGGCTAAAATTTCCTCTGCTTTATCGGGCGTATTGATGCGATTTACGGCCACGAGGGGAATTCCTACTTGCCCCTTCATCCGAGCCGTCACCCAACTGAATCCGCCACGAGGTACACGGGTAGCAATGGTGGGTACTCGGGCTTCGTGCCAGCCTATGCCTGTATTGATGATGTTGGCACCTGCTGCTTCAATAGCTTTAGCCAACTGAACAACTTCCTCCCAAGTACTGCCGTCCTCTACCAAATCAAGCATAGAAAGGCGATAGATAATGATAAAACTGTCGCCTACTGCCTGACGTACCCGCTTGACGACTTCAATGGGAAATCGCATACGGTTTTCGTAGCTTCCACCCCATTCATCTGTTCTGTGATTGGTTCTTTTGACAATAAACTGGTTGATGAGGTAGCCTTCTGAACCCATAATTTCCACACCTGTGGTAACCTGCCTGTTGGGCAAGGGACGCACAACGCGCATAGTCGGCGATGGTCTGTTCAATGTCTGCCGCATCCATTTCGCGGGGCTTGAAAAAATTGATAGGTGCCTGAAGGGCAGAAGGAGCGACAATCTTTGGATGATAACCATAACGCCCCGTATGGAGAATTTGCATGCAGATAACACCATCCTCTGCACGAACAGCCTCGGTTATCAGTCGATGACGAGCCACTTCATCCTCATTCGTCAGCATAGCCGCGTGCGGCCCTACGCAACCTTCCTCATTGGGAGCAATGCCCCCAGTGACGATAAGGCCGACCTGCCCACGTGCACGTTCCCCATAGAAGGCTGCGGCACGAGGAAAGCCCCCGGGCACCTCTTCGAGCATGGTGTGCATGGATCCCATAAGAACCCGATTTTTCAGGCGAATAAAACCCAAGTCAAGGGGCGATAACAGATGAGGATGGTCAGTAGCCATAACATTATTTTTTCCGTCATAAAGGGGCAAGTTAGGGATTAAATCACACTTTTGCCTCCATCTGCATGAATAATTTGACCCGTAATAAAGCCAGCTTCTTTGCCTAATAGAAAACAAGCCAAGGCTGCTATTTCTGCTGCCGCGCCGTAGCGCTGGAGCGGATGACGCTCGGCTGCCGCCTGCATTTTTTCAGGGGTGTTGAGCAATTTTTCGGCTAAAGGGGTGTCTGTCAGGCTGGGTGCTATGGCATTGACACGTACTTGAGGTGCCCACTCGGCAGCCAATGCACGGGTAAGCCCCTCAACTGCTCCCTTTGCTGCTGCTATACTAGCGTGGAAAGGCATACCTCGTTGTACCGCCACTGTGCTAAATAGCACTACGGACGCTTGCGCCGCTCCCTTGAACCGCTTTTCAACGGCTTGAAGACATCGCACCGCCCCCATCAGGTTGAGTTCTAACTCTTCGCGAAAAGCATCAGGTTTGAGACTGCGGAACGGCTTTAGATTGATACTGCCTGGCAATAAGCCATGCCGTGCAAAATTTCTGGCAGTGCATCCACAGGAAGCTCATCTGAGCGTACATCTGTTGCCGTGTATCGGACACCAGATACTTCCTCCAGCCCCGAGGTTGTTTCCATACGTAAGGGTGATCACCCTGAGCCAAGAGTTGCTCTACCAATGCCCGACCTATGCCAGCACTACCGCCTACAACAAGGATGTTTTGGTTTGCCATCTTTTTTTGGGAGGGTAACAGAGGAAAGTAGGGAGATGTTCATGTGAAAATGGTATAGAAGAAATAGGTGATAACTTAGTAATTTGACGGAAATAACTGATCCCATCAAAAAACCTTCGGCACAAAATCCTCTTGGTTGACGATAGCCGCACTGTCGCCTGTGGCGCGGATGACGAATAGCCCTTTGTTTTCGGCCATAGCGTCGGCTCCTTCTTCGGCGAGAAGAAAGGCTACTGCTCCGATAACTTCATAGCTTTGGTACTCCTTCATCCACGTTTTAGCGAAGGATAATTTTTCTAAAAACTGCTCCACATGCCTGACGCGCAGGGTGGTCTTTACTTCTACGATGACGATTTGGGTGGTATCGTGTGCGATGATGTCGAATTCGTAATTGTGCCCACCTCTACGACCTTTGCGGCGAGTAGCCGTTTCCGCTACATCTATACCTCGGGCGCGGAGAATATTTACCAAGTCGCCTTCTACCAATGATTCCATCAGTTTACCCCACTGCGATTCAAATAGCTCAAAAGCCTGCTTGATGCGTTTGCCTGTTTCTTTAAACTTAGCATCTGTCTCTTTAAAACGAAGGTCAGTCTCTTGAAACTTGGCATCCGTTTCTTTAAACTTGGCATCCGTCTCTTTAAAACGAAGGCTGGTTTCTTGAAACATTGCATCCGTCTCCTTTTGGCTTGCGATCAACTCGGCCATCATGCGTTTCAAATCTTGGATTTCTATGTCTTGGGTCATATTGTGGTTTTATTATAGCGCAGCACGTCAATTGTTTCTCTATTAAATCGCTTGACAAAGTTAGTAGAAAAGTGTGAACTTGTCAAGTAGTGATTATTTTTTTGTTTAATAAGTAAAAATAAAAAACAATTACACTTGCTTATTAGCTTCGTCCACCCACCAACGTCTTACAAATATCCCTGACCAATGATGGCCCGGCATAAACCAAGCCTGAATACACCTGTACAAGGCATGCACCGGCAGCCAGTTTTTCGCGAGCATCGGCAGGGGAGCTGATGCCGCCTACGCCAATGATAGGGATTTGCCCATGAGAACGTTGATGCAGGTAGCGTATCACCTCGGTAGCCCTTTGTTTAAGAGGGGCACCACTCAAACCACCTGCACCTATGTGAGAGATGGTATCCACAGGGGTTTGAAGCCCTGCTCGTTGGATGGTGGTATTGGTAGCAATGATACCTGCCAGTTGGGTGGTGTGAGAGATGTCGATGATGTCATCCAATTGGCCGTCGGTGAGGTCGGGAGCGATTTTTAGGAGGATTGGCTTAGGCGAAGGGTATTGTTGGTTGCGGTCTTGCAGTGTTTGGAGTAGTTTCGTGAGTGGCTCTTTCTCTTGCAAGTCGCGAAGATTGGGTGTATTGGGGCTGCTGACATTGACCACGAAATAATCGACGTAATCAAACAGTTTGTCGAAGCAGATGAGGTAGTCATTGGCCGCTTCTTCATTAGGAGTATCTTTATTCTTGCCGATATTCCCCCCTATGACCAAGCCAGAAGGGCGATGCGCCTTGAGACGTTCGACCAATGCGTCCACACCTTCGTTGTTGAACCCCATGCGGTTGATGAGTGCGCCGTCATCTGGTAGGCGAAAAAGCCGTGGCTGCGGGTTTCCCCCCTGTGGTCGGGGGGTAACGGTACCAATCTCTATAAAACCAAACCCCAGATGGCTCATCGCTTTGAAATAGCGTCCATCCTTGTCAAATCCGGCAGCCAGCCCAACGGGGTTAGGGAATGACAACCCAAAACACTGCCGCTGCAAAGCAGTATGACGAACGCTGTAGAGGTTCTTCATAAAGGCCGGCACACCCGGTACGCTTAGTGCCAACTCCAATAATCGAACGGTAAGATGGTGTGCCTTTTCAGGCGAAAGCCGGAAGAGTAATGGCTTGAGTAGTTTGGCGTACAGCATTGGTTAGTAATAAAAAAAGCCAGACAGAAATGTAATACTGCCTGGCCATAATCATAATCCCAAAAACTATTCTTAAACGGCACAAAGCCGTACATTTTCAAAAAGATTGACAAATGTAGGAATTATTTAATATTCCTGCCCGTCAAGGTGAAAAAAAATTGCGCTCCTTGTAAAAAAAAGCGACAACCCGGGTAATAACGGTGATAAAAACTACTCAATGAGCCTCCTCTGAAGAACGCACCAGCAATTGAAAGCCATTGCCGTGAATATTGACGATTTCAATTTGCTCGTCAAATCGGAGGTATTTGCGCAATTTTGTCACAAATACATCCATACTGCGGGCGGTGAAGTAGTTGTCTTCGCCCCAAATTTTGGTAAGAGCTTCGCTACGAGGCAAAATGTCATTGAGCCGCATAGCGAACATCTTGAGCAACTGAGCTTCCTTGGGAGACAACTTCTCTTTCACTTCCTGCAGTGCCTTAGGCGCATACACCAACATACGGAACGGGTAATGGAAGTGGTATTTGCCTATATTAAATTCGGTTACATCTTCTTTGACCTCTGAGGTATGTTTACTCCTTTTGAGGATGGCGTGAATACGCAGTAAAAGCTCTTCCGAATTGAAAGGCTTGGTGATGTAATCATCCGCGCCGATTTTAAAGCCCTTGAGAATGTCTTCTTTTACGCCTCTTGCCGTCAGGAAGATGATAGGCATAGCGGTATCCTTTTCTCTTATTTCGGCAGCTAATGTGAAACCGTCTTTTTTAGGCATCATCACATCGAAAATACACAGGTCGAACTCCCCTTTATTGTAACAGTCCAACCCCTGCTCGCCATCGGTAGCTAAGGTTACGTCGTATTCGTTTATTTCCAAGTAGGAGCGCAATACGTCGCCAAAATTTCGATCGTCTTCAACCAGCAGAATTCTGTTTGCCATAGATTAAGTGGGTGTTTCTATTTCGGAGTTTCCCTTGGGAAAAACAGGATAAAATCGCTGCCTTTTCCTGGTTCGCTCTTTACGTCAATGATTCCTTTGTGTGCGTCCATGATAGCCTTGACGTAACTCAGCCCCAAACCGAAGCCTTTAACATCGTGCAGGTCGCCTGTGTGCACACGATAAAATTTGTCAAAAATATGCTTCCTCGCTTCCCGCGTCATACCCATGCCTTTGTCGCTCACCGTTACCTCGACACCGTCGGGCCGGCTGCGCGTTTCCACCTTGATATGCGGTGTCTCTGGCGAGTACTTATTCGCATTGTCTAAGAGGTTGTTGATTACGTTGGAAAGGTGTGTCATATCACCTTCTACTACGGGGTTTTCCGCTTCGAGGGCAGTAGTGACTGTTCCTTGCCGCAATTCAACCTGCAAGCCAATATTTTCAACAGCTTGGTGGATGATTTCATGCAAATCAACCGAAGTGAGGTTGAGCTTAGATTGGCCTTTGTCAATCTGTGCCATTTGCAATACTTTCTCCACTTGGTTATTCATACGTTTATTTTCCTGTTTTATTATGTTGGCAAAGCGCAGAACTTTGGAAACGTCGCTAGAAATACGTGGATTGGCAATACTATCTGCGGCTAAAGAGATGGTGGCAATGGGCGTTTTAAACTCGTGGGTCATGTTGTTGATGAAGTCTGTCTTCATCTCTGACAAGCGTTTTTGCTTAAAAATCACCCACACGGTATAGCCAAAGCAAGCCAAAATGAGGGCGGCAAACAAAAATGTGCCGATGAAAGTAGGTAAGAGCGCACTCCAAAGCACATTGGTCTTGTCGGGGAAAAATATTTTTATCTTCCCAGAGGCTTTACCTGATTGGCCTTCAAATAAGGTGACGGAATAGGGGCTATTCTCCAAATTTTGGAGGTTGACATCGGAAAGTACCGTGGGCGTTGCTTTATCCAACATATACTCCCCTTGATAGATGACGTAAGCTTGGCGTTCTTCGCTGTAAACCCCGTACTCATACTCGGTATGGATGGCGTTGTTTTCTAATTCTTGGGCTAAGAAAAGGGCGAGTTTTTTTTTATCAATCCGTTGCTCTATGGGGCGGTGTCTGTTGACGTAATCGATGGTAATATCTGCAACCCCCTCAATAGTTGCCGCTTGTTTTGTTAATAATTTTTCAGATTCTTCGTCATAAGTATCGGCGGCGGCCATAGGAATGGACATACCTCCATTTTCCTGCCCTGTGTTGGCATTGAAATCGGTATATTCGACCGAGTAGCCGTTGACGATATACAGCAAATCGTTTTTTGAGGAAGCGTCCTCTATTCTGGAAGCGACCACGCTCAGGGTGTTTTGTACGTTTTTGTCGAAGGCTTCTTCGTTGGCGCGAATAGAGGTAAGGATAAGCCCGATTTGCAACGCCACCAACCCGATGAGTGCCACGCTCATTACCCCAATAATTAGCCAAATAATCCTTTTATTCATAACGATTTGGTATAAACCTCCCTGATTGTGACACAACGACTGCCCCTTTATAAACGAAAAAACGGAAATAGCGTAAATCGCTCATAAGCTTCTATGAAACGCCTTCGCTTTGTCAAAGTTAAAAATAAAAGGTTTAGAAGAAGGACTTTAACGGATTTTTAACCCTAACTTTGGCAAGCTAGAGATTTCTCTTAATTACAATAGATTCACAACAAAGGGTGCTATGGAAAAATACCTGATTTTATTCGTTTGGATGACAAAAATTTACATGAATAGCATAGCCTCGTTTTTAGCCAAACCAGATTAGGAATGCTTTATAGTATGTCCAAAATTCCCTCGCTTGGGTCGCTTTCGTTCAATCAGACAACCACCGCCTCAGTATGGGGCTGCAACGGTAGCGGTCTTCGCCGTATTCGCGATAAAGGGCATCCAATTGATTCACTACGGCGGAAATGCCCCACTCCTTGGCCCAGGCAAGCAGCCCTTTGGGGTAATTAACGCCTTTTGTCATGGCGAGTTCTATGTCTTCGCGGGAAGCGATATTCCACAGGAGGGCATCAGCGGCCTCATTGATGAGCATCGCCACGATGCGGTCAACTATTTTCTTGCCTTTGACCTCATCGGTATCGGGCTGTGGTGCGGTTGTTGGCTCGTGATAATCATAAAAACCCCGTCCTGTCTTGCGGCCTAAGAAGCCTGCTTCCACCAATTGTTTTTGTGCGAAGGAAGGCTTGTAACGAGGGTCGTAGTAAAAAGCGTTGAAAACGGTTTCCGTCACCTTGAAATTGACATCGTGGCCAATGTAATCCATCAGGGCAAACGGCCCCATGCGAAAGCCGGCTAATTGGGTCATGGCCCAATCGATGGTAGCGCAATCGGCAATGCCTTCTTCCATGATACGCAGTGCTTCGCCATAGTAGGGTCGCGCCACACGATTCACGATGAAGCCGGGGGTATCCTTCGTTAATACGGGAATTTTCCCCCACTGCTGCATGAGTGCAAAACATTCTTCAGCGACCGCAGGTGCCGTCTGTAAGGCAGGCACTACCTCCACCAAGGCCATGAGCGGAGCAGGATTGAAGAAGTGAAGCCCTATCACGCGGTCGGGACGCTTGCAAGCAGCAGCCAGCGCTGTAACCGATAGCGAAGACGTATTGGTAGCCATAATAACCTGACTTCCCGCAATTTCTTCCACTTCTTCCATCACCGCCTTTTTGGTAGGCAGGTGTTCAACGATAGCCTCAATGACCAAGTCCACGCCTGCGAAGTGGAACTTATCGGTGGTATAGCGGATGTGTTGCTGCACAGCCGCCGCTTCCTCTTGCGTCATTTTGCCCTTGCTAACCGATTTGGTCAAAATGTCTTTCAGCGCCTGTTGGGCTTTGTTGATAGCGGTGGCGTTGTTGTCGTATAGCACAACAGGATGCCCCGCCATGGCGGCTACCTGCGCAATGCCACTGCCCATAGCACCACTGCCAATGATTCCGATTTGTTTCATATTGGTAGGGAAGTTATTCGGGGCAAAGGTAATGGATTTTATAGATGAACTTTAGCGTATAAAATCCCTCCCAGCATTGTGCGAATCCTCTATTTCTGTGTTTCTTTGCAGGTAGTAGCCCGAATACGTACTTCCCGCGTGAGCGATGCGGAGGGTGGCGGTGGTTTTGCCACCGCCAGATGGCGACCGAAGGAAGCCAGCCGTTAGCCCGAAGCGTAGCGACCCTGGGGTGGCCTGGATGCTTTTTGTCGTTTTCGGTACAGCTTGTGGCCGCCGCAGGGGCACGCCCTACTAATAAACATAACATTATGTCTGACAAAAGATTATTCCTCTTAGATGGCCACGCATTGGTTTACAGAGCGCATTTCGCCTTTATCAACCGCCCCCTTATCAATTCCAAGGGGTTCAATACTTCGGCGATAACAGGGTTTACCCGCACCCTTTGGGATTTGATGGCCAAACAAAAACCTACTCATATCGCGGTTTGCTTCGACCCCTCAGGGCCTACTTTTCGGCACGAGATGATGGAAAGCTACAAGGCCAACCGAGAAGAACAACCGGATGAAATTCGCGCTTCCTTCCCGTATATTCACCAAATATTGCAGGCGTTCAAAATTCCGATTATCGTGGTGGATAATTTTGAGGCCGACGACGTGATAGGCACCTTGGCCAAACAAGCCGAACAGGAGGGCTATCAGGTATATATGGTGACACCGGACAAAGACTACGGGCAGTTGGTGTCGGACAAAGTGTTTATGTACAAACCTGGCAGGCAGGGGGACGAGGTGGAGATTTTGGGAGTAAAAGAGGTGTGTGAAAAATGGGGCATCGACCGGGTAGATCAGGTGGTGGACATGTTGGGGATGCAGGGGGATGCGGTGGACAATATTCCGGGCATACCGGGGATTGGCCCGAAGACGGCAGCGGCACTGCTGAAACAGTTTGACACCTTAGAAAACCTGTTGGCTCATACCGACCAACTGAAGGGCAAGCAACGCGAAAAGGTGGAGGAAAACCGAGAAATTGCCCTACTGAGTAAGGAACTAGCACGTATTAATACGGAAGTGCCCATCCGCTTCCATGCGGCGGACTATACCATAGACCCCTTCGACCGCGACTGGCTCTCGGAGATATTCAAGGAGTTGGAATTCCGTTCGTTGGCTCAGCAAATTCTGGGGCAGGAGGAAGAAAAACCGATGGCAGGAACGCAGGGTAGTTTGTTTGATACCGCCGCCTTTGTGAGCCAAGATTCGGGATTGGCCAAGCATGACATTGCGGAAAACACGCTACAAACCACGCCTCACACCTACCACTTAGTAGATACCGTAGCGGCCCAAACGGCATTGGTAACGCAACTATTAGCAGCAGGGCGCGTGTGTTTTGATACCGAAACGACCAGTATTGATGCCAATGATGCGGAATTGGTGGGTATGTCCTTTGCTATTCAGCCTGGCGAGGCGTGGTATGTGCCTGTCCCCGCTGACCCGTCGGATGCACAAGATGTAGTGGATAGGTTCAAGCCTTTGTTAGAAGCCCCGGAGGTGGAAAAAATCGGGCAAAACATCAAGTACGATATGAAAGTGCTGCGATGGTACGGCATACGGGTGGCGGGCAAACTGTGGGATACTATGGTGATGCACTACCTGTTGGAACCAGAACGCCGCCATAACATGGACTATTTAGCCGAGACGTTGCTACGCTATAAACCCATCCCGATAGCCTCCCTGATTGGTAGCGGTAAGCACCAGAAAACCATGCGCCAGGTGCCCGTACAGGATATAGTGGACTATGCCTGCGAGGATGCGGATATTACTTTGCAGCTTTTTCATCGGTTGGAAGCATCGCTGAAAGCGGAGCCGAAGTTGATGGAGTTGTATGAACAAATGGAAGGACCATTGGTGCGTGTGCTGGCGGAAATGGAGTATGAGGGCGTAAACGTGGATGCCGATTTTCTGAAACAATATTCGGATGAGTTGGCGGAGGAAATCGTGGCACTGGACGATAAAATACAGGCGGAAGCGGGGGTGCCGTTCAACGTAGCATCGCCCAAACAGGTAGGGGAGATACTCTTTGACCATTTGAAAATACCCTACAAAAAAAGCAAAACCAAGACGGGGCAATACTCGACAGACGAGGAAACTATGAGTGAAATTGCACCCGACTACCCCATTGCTGCCGATATATTGCGCCACCGAGGACTCACCAAGTTGCGCTCTACTTATTTGGATGCGTTGCCGCAACTCATCAACCGCAAAACTGGCCGCATACATACTCACTACAACCAAACAGTGGCAGCCACAGGGCGTTTGTCCTCGAAGGATCCTAACCTGCAAAATATACCCATACGCACCCCCGAGGGTAGGCGCGTGCGCGAAGCCTTTGTGCCTCGCGATAGCGACCATGTACTGCTAGCTGCTGACTACAGCCAAATAGAATTGCGCTTGATAGCGGAAATAAGCGGCGACGAAGGTATGCTGGATGCCTTTACCAACGGGTTGGACATTCACCGCGCTACCGCTGCCCGGGTATTCGACACGCCCTACGACGAGGTGGATCGCGACCAGCGCAACCGGGCTAAAACGGTGAACTTTGCCATCATTTACGGGGCAGGTGCTACCAACCTGAGCCAGCAATTGGGCATTTCCCGCACGGAAGCCAAGGAACTCATCGACACCTACTTCAGCCGCTATCCGGGATTGAAGGACTATATGGAGAAAACCATTCAGTATGCCCGCGACAACGGGTATGTGACCACGCTGCAAGGCCGCAGGCGGCAACTACTGGACATCAACAGCAAAAGTTCCCTGGCACGCAGCAATGCAGAGCGAATGGCCATCAATACCCCCATTCAGGGCACGGCAGCTGATATGATAAAGATTGCTATGCTACAAGTACAAAAAGCGCTACAAGAAGGAGGATTTCAGTCGCGGATGATTTTGCAGGTACATGACGAATTGGTTTTCGATACCTTGAAAACCGAATTGGAAACCGTGAAGCGCATCATTTTAGCCGCTATGAAAGATGCACTGCCTGGCTTGAAAGTACCCATTGTGGTGGAAGCAGGAGTGGGCGACAACTGGTTGGAAGCACACTAAGTCATTTGACGGAAATTAATTGAACAACTTTTCCAACCATCAGCAACGAAATAGTCCACTTTGGTCAAGTAGGGCAGGCAATTCGGTAAACGCAAAATATTTTTGTCAAAAAACTTTGGCTCCATTTGCCAATGTCATACATTCTTACGAATAGTTATCCCTGTATCGTCGGTACTAACCATAGGTCGTGAGTTTGGCTTGTAGTGAACCCAAAGCTCGCGACCTTTTTTATTTCTCACAACGGGCTAATAAAATCTGCCCGGACTATTGTTTTAAAAAAACTGCTACATTTATGCTCTAATCTAGCAGTAGCATGGCACTAAGTAATTTGACGGAAATAACTGATCCCATTTTTTCAGAAGGCTTGTCTTTATGCACACGCTTTGTGCAAGTATTCCTACGCTTAGTGCATAAAGCCAAGCCAAAAATGGGATCACTTATTTTTTTCCCGTCCCTTAAGAAATTACAACTCGTTTTTTGGTTAATGGTAACGTGGGCAGGTGTTTTTTCACAACCCATCATTTACAATGATTTAACCACCCTCATCACGGGGACATGGGATGAAAATGGCACACTCGAAGAGATAACGACCAACGTTCCTCAAGAGGGCACTCATCACTATCGCTTTAGTTACAGCTATACGGCCTATTGGGCAGGTTTTGGCCTAAATATGAACAACTGGGGAGCTTCCTCCGCTAGGGATTTCACGGGTTACACCCACTTACGCATTGCGTATAGAGGGCTTACAGGTAGTGAAGGCTTGAGTATCACGCTGCGAGGTGCTGGTGTGGATGGGAATACCATCTCCTTAGGAGGGCCTATGGTCAGTTACGTGGTGATTGATATTCCACTCTTATCATTTACGGCAGGTACTTCGCTGTCGATTGATGCTGTAACAGAATTGATGCTCTCGGTGGGAAACAGCAACAGCACGGGTAGCGGTACGGTCTATATCGACAACATCTACCTTGTCAACCAAAACACGACCAATACTACCTCCGCTACCACTTGGCAACGTGCTAATAGTATGCACAAAGGCATCAACCTTAGCAACTGGTTGGAAGCCTACTGGCTCATTCCTTTTAATGCTTATCCAGAAACCAACAAATACACGGCAGCTACTTTTTCCAATTTCAGGTCGCTGGGTATAGATGCGGTACGCATGCCCATTACATTTGAACACTTGGCGGGTGCTACGCATCCATATACCCTCAACACTAACCATCCTGCATTTTCTTTGATCGATGATGCTATCGACTGGGCTGCTACTTATGATATGAAACTCATCATCGATATGCACCACGGTACTACTACGCTCACGGATGCCAATTACTTGTCGGAATTGCCCCGACTGACCGCAATCTGGGAACAAATCGTAGCTCGCTACGCATCCCTCGATCCTGAGCGTTACTTTTTTGAGATATACAATGAACCCCACGCTATTTCCAATGCCAATTTCCGGGTAGTTGCCCAAGCATTGGTGGACGTTATCCGGAATGCTGGTGCCACCCATTCCGTTATTGTGGGCGCGAGTGGCTACAATAGCGGCACCGAACTACTGAGTTTTACTCCATTGAATGACCCCGATATCATCTATACTTTCCATTATTATGAACCCTACTTTTTCACCCATCAACAGATGTCGTGGACTACTCCCGCTTACTTAGCTGCGACCTCTTTTCCTGTGGGCAATGACTTAGCAACCATGCAATCACGTATTGATGCCGTAGGGCAATGGAGCAACTTCTATAACGCCCCCGTTATGCTAGGGGAATTCGGCGTTTCCGCCAATGCTGACCTCGTGAGCCGATGCAATTGGGTTTCCGCGTTGGCGCAATTGTTAGATGATAATAATTTAGCTTGGTTT
>JAWKLL010000051.1:0-31614 GCA_041392765.1 Saprospiraceae bacterium | reverse complement strand
ATTTCGACTATCACTTGGTGCCGTTTGAAGAAGGTGCTTTTCCGGCAGGGGTAGCGTCGGTGATGCCTTACTATGGCATACCCGTAGGGCAAACGAGCGAGGATGTGGGTTTTGGGTACAACAAGGACATTATAACGGGGCTGTTGCGGCAGCGATACGGTTTTGATGGGGTTATCTGCACGGATTGGGGGTTGGTATCGGAGAGCCGCATTAAACCGCCAGCGGCTTGGGGGGTGGAGGATTTGTCGGAAATAGACAGGGTGGCCAAAATTTTGGATGCTGGCTGTGATATGCTAGGCGGAGAATCGCGCCCGGATTTGGTGCTGGCGTTGGTGGAGAGCGGGCGCGTGTCGGAAAGTAGGATAGATGAGTCGGTACGGCGGATACTGCGCGACAAATTTCGGCTGGGGCTATTTGATGACCCTTTTGTGGCGATGGGCGATGTATGGAAAGCAGGGCATTATGACAAGATGGAACTGGGTAAGACATCCATGCGGCGCTCGCTGACACTGCTCAAAAACGAAGGCGGCGTGCTGCCGCTGAAAAACAAGCCCAAGCTATACGTAGAGGGCATGGATACAGATATAGCTTGGCAGCATGGGGAAGTGGTGCGCCAGCCGGCACAGGCAGATGTAGTGATACTGAAGCTGCACACGCCGTATGAAGAGCGCAAAGCAACGCTGCTGGATCGATTTTTCAGGCAAGGTCGGTTGTACTATTCGGAGGAGGAGATGGCGCGGGTGCGTGCCTTAGCGGCGCACGGCAAGCCTATGGTGGCGATTGTAAACTTGGAGCGGGGCGCCATATTAACGGAGATAAATAGCCTAAGTGCTGCGCTGATAGCTGATTTTGGCAGCACAGATGAAATTGTATTCGAGCTGCTTTCTGGCCAATTCCAACCGACCGGCAGGTTGCCAATTGAGTTGCCTTCTTCGTGGGAGGCCGTTCAACAACAGCAGGAAGATATGCCATACGATTCCAAGGCACCGCTGTATCCTTTTGGCGCGGGCCTGCAGGGGTTCTGAAGGGTAGCATCTATTAGGTAGCGCGTATTTTTTTGAAAAAAAATTACTTTCACAACCTGTTAATTATCAATGAATTTTTAAAAAACCACCCCTGTATTCGGGCATGAAATGATATTTTTTTTCACAAAAGGGTTGCACAAAATAAAAACCCGCTTTATATTTGCATCGCTTTAGAACGAAAGGAGTTCGAGAAAGCAAAATGGTCTGGTAGTTCAGTTGGTTAGAATACATGCCTGTCACGCATGGGGTCGCGGGTTCAAGTCCCGTCCAGACCGCCCCGAAAAAGCCTTGAAGTTCTTGCTTCAGGGCTTTTTTATTTCTAAAAATGATCCTCGTGCATTACGTTTATATTATTTACAGCCCATCCCATGACCTTTATTACAAAGGCTACACAACAGACTTTAAGCAGCGTTTAGCCGCACACAATAACAAGGAAAGTCGTTACACCGCCGAAAAAGGACACTGGGAACTCAAATATCTTGAAGCTTTCGATCTCAAGTCAGATGCTTTAAAAAGGGAAAAGATGTTGAAACGCCAAAACAGGAGCTACTTAACGTGGTTATTTTTACAACCTTCCAATATCTTAGATTCAGTTGGTTAGCATACATGCCCGGGTTCAAGTCCCGCCCAGACCGCCTCAAAAAAAGCCTTGAAGTGCTTGCTTCAGGGCTTTTTCATTGAATACATGCCTGTCATCTCGGCTATCGGCATAGCCGACACACGGTGAGCCGAGACGGGTTCAAGTCCCGTCCAGACCGCCCCGAAAAAGCCTTGAAGTTCTTGCTTCAGGGCTTTTTTCATTGAATACATGCCTGTCATCTCGGCTATCGGCATAGCCGACACACGGTAAGCCGAGACGGGTTCAAGTCCCGTCCAAATCACTCCATAACTTTACAAATACTTGCAAACCAATTATTTAAAGGATTTTTGTTTAAAAATCACTTTTAACGTTGGAACAAGTCAAGGTAGGTTTGAAAAACAAACTTCCGGTTCCGTTGAAATCCTGTTTTTTCCACCAAGATGTCCATGCGCTGAAAGGCTTCGAGCAGTTTGTAGGCAGAGGGCAGGGAATACCCGGTGACTTTAGACACTTCGGCTCCATCCACGATGGGCTGCTGGTACAAATGGTCGAGTAGCAACCGTGCCTTTTTTGCTTTTGCACCAAGCTCCGGGATTTTTTCCCCTTCCAATTCCTTGCGAAGGGCGAGGATGTCGTCAAACGTCTGACAGGCCTGTGCCGACGTTTCGGCCACGCCCACGAGAAAGAATTTTAGCCACTGAACCAAATCATTTCGGGTGCGCATTGCGGACAAGTTGTCGAAATAGAGCGACCTGTTTTTGTCCAAAAAATCGGAGAGGTAGAGAACGGGCTTTTTGAGTAGTCCAGAACTGACCAGATACAATGTGATGAGCAAGCGCCCGACCCGACCGTTGCCATCGAGGAAGGGGTGGATGGTCTCGAATTGGTAATGAGCAAGGGCAATTTTTATGAGGTGGGGGACTTTGATTGACTCGTTATGGATGAATTTTTCGAGATCTCCCATCAACTCTGGCACCTCTGAATGGTGGGGAGGGACGAAGGCCGCATCTTTGAGCGTGACTCCGCCAATCCAGTTTTGGCTATTCCGAAATTCGCCCGGCAGCTTGTGCCGCCCCCTTGCCCCCGAGAGCAAGATTTTGTGGGTATCACGAATCAGCCGGCCTGACAGTGGAAGCTCCGAAAGTTTTGCCACCGCAAAATTCATGGCATCAATGTAGTTCCTCACCTCCTGCCAGTCGTCCCGCTTCTCTGGATCAACGTCGGACTCCGGCATCAACGCCTCTTGGATGTTGGTCTTCGTGCCTTCGATGCGGCTCGATGTCGTCGCCTCTTTGACGACGTGCATGCTAATGAACAAATCCACATTTGGGACATAGTTGGAAAACATATCGAGCTTGCCGATAAACCTATCAGCCTCTCCGAGCAGTTCGAGGATTTCTGGGTCATCAATAATCCACTGCCGATTGATGGGGGTCGGCGAAAAACTCTGGTATCCCTCTATTTGCTTACGGTAGTTTCCTGATTGGAAGTGTTTCACTTGTTTAAATTTTCATTGACAAAGTTAAGTAATTTTTTTCATAATTAACAATATGTCAAAAAACTTAAATAAGAAATCATATCTTTAAATTTTCACTCCCTTTAATCATTGAAAACATCCATTGTGCAACTATTGACTTCAACTTATGGTAAAAACAAATTATTCAAACGTTATCGTTCAATTCTCGTCCAGACCGCCCCAAAAAAAGCCTTGAAGCAAGAACTTCAAGGCTTTTTTATTTTCTAGTTGTACTACTGCTGCTTACACCGACATAGGTACTTCCATCAGCAACACTTGTGCATCCGTGTTGGCGGTCATGTCGAAGTGCTCCAAATCCCACATACCGAAACCGTCGCGTTTACCAAGGAGCTGGTCGCCGATGGTGATGGCTCCGTCAATGACAAAGACATAGATGCCGTTGCCGCTCTTCTTTACGTTGTAACTGGTGGATTTTCCCGGGGCAAAATTTCCGAGATGAAACCAAGCATCTTGGTGAATCCACACCCCTTGGTCGTTAGGATTGGGGGATAGGATTTGGTTGAATTGATTGGGTGTCAAATCGCCATTCAGGGTAATTTGGTCGTACCGGGGGGTAACGCCTTTGGTTTTTGGAAACACCCAAATTTGGAGAAATCGCACCTCCTTGTCTGGGTTTTTATTGTACTCGGAGTGAAAAATTCCGGTACCTGCGCTCATGACCTGCACATCTCCTTGCCGAATAACGGCGGTATTTCCCATACTATCCTTGTGTTCCAAGTCGCCTGCAAGCGGGATGGATATAATTTCCATGTTGTCATGTGGATGGCGGCCAAAGCCCCTGCCTGGTGCAACTACATCGTCGTTTAGCACCCGAAGAACACCGAAGTTCATGCGGTCGGGGTTGTAATAATTGGCAAAACTGAAGGTATGGTGGGAGTCCAACCAGCCGTGGTTGGCGTGCCCTCTGCTGGCAGCAGGATGAAATACCGTTTTCATAGTTCGAAATTCATTGTTAAGCTAAGATACAATGATTATAATTAATAAACGATTGTTTAGCTTTGCAAAAGACTATTGGCAAGCAAAAAAACATCAATCTATGTCAAGCAAAATTTTTACAGCGATAATGTTCCTGCTTTTTTTAGGCACAGCCTGTAGCAACGGAACGAATGAACAAAACGCAAACGAGCAGACTGAAAACCAATCATCGATGACGACCACTCCCTTTGGAGGACTCGCGCTCTATTCCCTGCGAGATACTTTGGATAAAAATCCCAAAGCGGTGCTAAAAGAAGTAGCGTCCATCGGCTACCAGTACATTGAATCCGCCGGGTATGCCGACGGCAAGTATTATGGTATGACACCGAGCGAGTTCAAGGCTTTCCTTCAAGAAGTGGGCTTGACCCCTATGAGTACCCACCACGGCAATGTCACCTTGGACAATGCCGATACCTTGATCGCATACGCCAAAGAAGTAGGATTCAAGTATTTCGTCATTCCTATTCCTCCGATGGGGCATTTCAAGGTTGACGAAAAAACCCGCGCCTTAGGTATGAGTGAGGAAGTGGAAACGATCAGCAATATCATCAATACCATCGCCGAGAAGTGTGCCGCAGCAGGATTGTCATGCCTCTACCACAACCACGATATGGAGTTCAAAGCCAACAAAAAAGGCATCGTCCCCATGGACTATTTCATTGAGCACTCCAACCCGGCGCACCTCAATTTTCAAATCGACTTGTATTGGGCCGTAAAGGCGGGAGTCGATCCCATTGCGTATTTCAACAAGGCCCCCGGGCGCTTCAAATCATGGCACGTCAAAGATATGGATGCCCAAGGGCGTTTTGCACCCGTTGGAACAGGCTCCATCAACTTTGCTGAGATACTGAAACACAAAGATCAGGCAGGCTTGGAATACTACTTCGTGGAGCAAGATGTTGCCTTCGACCAAACGCCGCTGGAGGCTGTTACGATTAGCCATACGGCCTTGTCTGAAATTGGGTTCAAATAAAAAATCATCTTTCCCCAACCCTCGCCCATTCCTTCACTGTCTATCCTATCGAATCAAAACTCACGCAACATGAAAATAGGTTTTTTCCCGCTTTTGGCCATCCTGGCCTTTTCGCTTTCATTGAATAGTTGCCTCAAAGACGACTGTAGCCGCGAGGTCACCTACCTCACCAGCGTCCCTGTATTCAAAAATAAAAATGATATTCGACAGGGTACACTCGTAGCCGAGGCACCGCGCAACATTCAAAACCCTGGCCAGTTTTACTATTACGACCAGCACATCCTCATCGCTGAACAAGATCAGGGCATCCACATCATCGACAACCACAACCCCGAAGCGCCACAACCCGTCGCCTTCCTAGCCATTGAGGGAGCCGACAATATGGCTATCAAAAACAACATCCTCTACGTCAACAACTACATTGACCTCCTCACCATTGACATCTCCGATGTGCGCAATGCTACCTTGTTGTCCCGCACAGAAGATATGTTTCCGCCGCTGTGGGAAGACCTCAATACGGGGCAGATTCTCGTAGAATACAAAATCGAAGAAATCACCCAAACGATGGACTGCCAACAAGCGGCCACACTGCGCCCATGGGGCAATGTGCTAGTCGATTTTGCTACCTTCGATGTGCTTTCCTCTGGTGCCGCAGAAGTCGGTAATGTTGGAGGCAACGCGGCGGCTGGCACGGGCATTGGCGGTTCTTTGGCGCGGTTTACCATCGTAGGCGACTACCTCTACTCCGTAGATCAAACTTCCCTCGATGTCATCAGCATTGCGCAGCCTGTGCAGCCCGTGCAAGTCAATACGGTCAACTTGGGTTGGGGTATCGAAACCATCTTCCCCTACGAAGACAAGCTTTTCATCGGCTCCAATTCTGGTATGTTTATCTTCGACAATAGCAACCCTGCGGCTCCTTCCCAGTTGTCGGCCTTCGCACACGCCCGCGCTTGCGACCCCGTTTTCGTGAAGGGCAACTACGCCTACGTCACCCTCCGCGATGGCACAGCATGTGAAGGTTTTGTAAACCAGCTCGACCTCGTTGATATTACCAATATCACGGCACCTGTATTGGAAAAATCATTCCCGATGGACAACCCCCACGGCCTCACCATTCGCGGCAACGACCTCGTGCTTTGCGAGGGTGCCCACGGCCTCAAAGCTTTCGATATTACCGAACCGACTGTGTTGGACACCAAACTATTGGACACCTACACGAATATGCACGCAGTGGATGCCATTAGCCTACCCGGCAGCGACCCCATCACGGTTGTCATCGGCCAAGACGGCTTCTATCAATTCCGTTTCACGCCTGAAAATGGTTTCCAATTGCTCAGCAAAATCGGTGTAGCAAAATGAAGCCGCTGAAATACATCCTTACCGGGCTGTTTTCCTTGCTCCTGTTCTTGTGCATCCATGCACAAGAACAGGTTCATTTCAGCCGACTGCTGCTCAAAGGGGGCAACTCCCTCTACGGTACGCTGGAATCGAATGCCGACCCTGGCTGCTATGCATTCCGCCTGCCTGGCGCCGACTCCTTGATTCAAATACCTGCCATCTTGGTGGAAAAAATTGTGGTGGATAAAAACGCTGGCTTTCGCTTAGCATCCGGCAAAATCATCCCTACCCAGGGTTGGTATGGAAGTGCCAGCCTACACTTCACCGCTGCCCAGTCGGACTACGAATGGGACAACTCCACGCGGCAAGCGTTGGGCGTACAACTCGAAGCAGGCTACCTACTCAAACCTTGGTTGGCCGTGGGCGCAGGCATTAGCACCGATTATTATGAGGAAGAGTGGCTAGTGCCCGTTTATGGCTCCCTGCGCATATCCAACACCCGCCGTACCCAAGCCCCTTACTTCAACCTTCAGGTAGGGCAAGGCATCGCGGTTCAGCGCTTGTTCAATCGGGAGCAGTTCGATATTTCCCGCGCAGGCATTCTAGTGGCTCCCACCGTCGGCTTCCGAATCGCATCGCGCCGCAAAACGGCCTTTTTCATAGAAACGGGCTACAAATTCCAGCGGCACACCATCCACTACGACTATCCCGACAACATCACATGGTGGGGTGTGACGGAAGAAAAGCAAACGTACCTGTTCAAAAGCTTTATCGTAAAAACAGGTATCACTTTCTAATTTCTCCTACATACCCTCTAATATTATTTCTCATACATTTAATATTTGGGGGCCTGCCTGGCGCACCATTTGCCGGGCAGGTCTTTTCCTACTCTTTCTGTGTGCGCCAGTCACCGGGTCATCCAGTCGCGGGAGCTCCTTTCTACCCCTGGCCCGAAGGATTCGCAAGTGTAAACACGGTGAAAAGGATAAAAACCTACAAGTCGTTTACGAAGCCTACCAAAGGAAAATTGAGGGCATCATGGATTTGAGGAGCATAAAAAAACGTTGTCATAACATAGAAAAACCCGTAACTTTCCCTCCTTGAATCCTCACAGTTGGTAAAATGCATGTGAATAAAATGACGTTATAAATACTAACTATTTGGCAATTATGTACCTTTGATGCGATCAAATGATGGCATCATGGTTCAAAAATATTATGAAGGAACTTCGAAAATAATCAACTTATCAATAGAAGTTGGAAAGTTGATAGGGATCGTGGACTCAACCTATCTAAGAAAACCTCAAACAAATTTACGTCGAGATAATAGGATAAAGACGATTCAGTCCTCTCTGATGATTGAAGGGAATACATTGTCGTTAGATCAAGTAACAGCGATATTTGAAAATAAAAAGATTATTGGCCCGGCAAAAGATATAAAAGAGGTTCAAAATGCAATTGAAGTCTATAGCAATTTGAGAAATTTTGATCCGTACAGCGAAGAATCATATTTGTTAGCACACAGCATATTAATGTCGGGATTAGTGGATCATGCTGGAAAATATAGGACAAAGGAGGTTGGAATATTTAAGGGAGAAGTGGTAGCACACATGGGGCCACCTGCATGGAATGTAAGTAATTTAATGGACAATTTATTCAACTATTTGAAAGAGAGTGAAGATAATCAAATAGTAAAAAGCTGTGTATTCCACTATGAAATGGAGTTCATACACCCATTTATGGATGGAAATGGTAGAATGGGCAGATTGTGGCAGACATTGATACTGATGAAGGAAAATCCTGTATTTGAGTATTTACCGATAGAAATAGAGATTAAGAAAAATCAAGAAAAGTATTACGAGGCGTTATCTGCATCAGATAAAGAAGGGCTATGTACTAAGTTCGTTGAGTTCATGCTCGGTATGATAAAGATAAGTTTAAGTGAATTGATAGACGATCAGCGAAAATCATTTAGTGATGAGGAGCGGTTGCAATATTTTAAGGAACAAACAAATTTGAATGAATTCACCAGAAAAGATTATCTTAGGGTATTTAAGGATATATCTACGGCTACCGCGACGAGAGATTTAAAAAAAGGAGTAGAGGTAGGGATTTTAATAAAGAAAGGTGAAAACAGGTTAGCGAAATATGAGTTCAAATGAAAGAGAGTATGAGAGTATTCAAATGACGCTTTTGAATTATGGTTTTATCTACATTATAACCTCACAAATGCTCAACATGTACGAACCTTTTACTATGATGAACTTAGTAAAAGGTTTGGAATAAATTATATCAGAGACGATAAAAAGTACAACTTTTGTGTACAGATATACTCAATACTAAAAAACGACATCAATTCTTCTCAACAAAATGCTATTGACAGGGCTAGAGCGTTATTTGAAGAACAAGAAAACCTTACATTTCACGAACAAAATCCAATCACTAAGGTTTACGAACTGGTTGAGGTATTGAATAAAAATTTAAGACGTTAGCGGAGTTCTTAGCTTTGTGCAACAACCAGATGAAAACGATTTCATACATATTGACATTAACAGTTTTTGTGACACTTCTTTCTTGCAGACAAACAAACAGCAAGAACGAAGCTCCCTTGGTTAGAACGGATACTTTACTGATAAACATTGATAAAAAAGAGCAAGAGCGTTTGAAACGAAGAAGGCAACTTGAAGAGCAGAAAAACATAGATAGTTTAAGACTTGACAAGGTTTTTCAAAATGCTTTTATAATTGCGAATCAAAATGTTAGCAAAGGTAAATTTGTTGCGAAATATGATATTTTACCTGATAGTTTTCCAATATCTGTAGAAATAAATTTAGACTATCACTTTTCCGAAATGAACCCTCACTTAGTAATCAGGAGAAATGACCCAGGTACTATTTATATTGACATTTTCTCAAAAAAGGAAAGCAACTTCGAAAAAGTAGTTTCTCACGAACAATGGTCTTCGACTTATGTAAGTGACACGATTAGAGATATCAATGGTGACGGGCTAAATGACTTTGTTGTTAATTGGTATGGTTCAACTGGTTGTTGCTTGAAGGCATTCAGTAATGTATATCTTTTACAACAAAATGAAAGCGAATTTTCACATATTTTGAATTTATAAATCCGACATTTTCACCTAAAGAAAAAGTAATAAGGGGTATTTGTTATGGTCATCCAGGAGAGACAGAAATGTATAAATACAAATGGGATGGAGAAAAAGTGGACACGATAGAATATGTTTCATTCGAGAAAAATGAAAACGGAAAAACTGGAAAAATTATAATATCGACAGAAAGACCATATTATGAGAAATTTAAAATATTGAAAATTTTAAATTCGGTGCCGATTGAATATATTAATATTAATGGTTACGATTGGTTTACTGGAGCAGGGTATGTGCGCTTACCCCAATCCATAGGACAGCAAAATTAAAGATATTAGTTTGAAAAACGTACCCTGCTAAAGCACGCAAAAAAATTGCTCCATCATTTCCATGTATCACAGAAAAGTACAGCACGCATGAATCGCGCGAACACTTCCGTGAGCGATAGGAGCGGGTGGCTGCCCCTGGCCTTAGCCGGGGCAGACTACGAGCGGATAGCGCGACCCCTCGGTCCTCTTGAGGCCGAGGGGGCACGGCATTATCCTTTTGTTACTTGTCCTTCACGGGGTCTATGGGTTTAAAAAGCGGCATCTGTATGGCTTCTACTTTGGCCTTGTAAGCGGCGAAATCGCCATTGATTAGGCTGTTTACCTGTGCTACTACGGTATCGGTGTGGCGGCGGGCTGCCTCCAAGCTGTAGCGGTACATTTGGCTCGGTTCGCCATTCACTTCGCGCAGATAAGAACGCACACTCCACAGCGAACTGCTCAAGTTGGTGGGGTTGCGTTTGATGCCTTTCACGTCCTCAGGCTCCATATACAATTCCTCCAATCGGTTGAGGCTGTCGCGCAGCGGCTTGCCCCACTCTTTGATTTGCGTTTGGGTCGAATCCGGCAAGTTGACCATCGTTTTTTCTACTAAATCGAGGGTTTGTCGCATGGCTTTGATTTGGTCGAAGCCCGCAGTGGCCTTTTTTACTACCACGGCCAGTTCTTCATTGGCCTTGCGGCGATTTTCCCAAGTGCCCGGCGCATAGGTGATGCGGGGGTCGGCGTGTACCACCACTGTGGTTTGGGCGGTGTGTTCGCCATGACTGAAGTGCAGGGTGTAAGTCCCGGGCATCACCTCGCTGCCCCGTGGTGGGTCGTCATTGGGTTTGGCTTCCCGGCGCGACGGAAAGGCGACCCCATTTTCGCGTAAATCCCAAGTAAATCGGTTGAATCCCGACTTCACCTCTTCCGAGAAGGTGCGAATGGTATCGCCCGCAGCGTTCAGCACGTGAATCTTCATTTTATCCTTGTTGCCGCCTTTCCGGCCACCTTTCCGGCTGGCGCATCGCCCTCCGTTGGTTTATCTTTTGCTTCGGCTTCCTTGTCCTTGGGCTTCACCCACACCGTGAGTAAGGCACCAGATGGGCGGTCTTGGCCTATAAATTCGCCATCGGCATAGAACCGCACCCCTTGGTAGCTGCGGCTTTCGTTGAGGTAAGCATCTGGCGACGGAAATGCTGCCATCGGTTCGTCTAAGGTCTTGCCCGAAGTGCGCGCCATTTCGCGTAGGGGACGTATGTCGTCCAAAATCCACAATGCGCGACCAAAAGTACCGAGGATGAGGTCGTGTTCGCGGGGGTGAATCTTCATATCAGCTACGGGTACGCTGGGGAAGCCCGCTGTCCATTTGTTCCACTTTTTGCCATAATCGAGGCTGAAATACAAACCTTGCTCGGTGCCCAACCACAGTAAGTTTGGCACCTCCAAGTCTTGCACAATGCTATGCGTAAAGGCATCTACCGATTTTTCATCCACGATGCGTGTCCAAGTATTGCCGTGGTTGCGGGTGTGGTAGGCCATAGGAGTAAAGTTGTTGCGTCGGTAGTCGTTGACGATAACAAAAAACTCCCCTTCATTCAGGCGGGAAGCCTCGATGTAGGGTATCCAACTGCCGCGAGCGACGCCGGGCAGCCGATCGGTGAGGTTTACCCACGTTTTTCCACCGTCGTGGGTGCGCTGCAGGTTGCCATCGTCGGTACCAACGAAAAGGGTATTCGAATCGAAGTAATCGGGGGCGATGGCGAGGATGGTGGTGTGGTTCTCCGCCATCGTAGCATCGTAGGTGAGGCCACCGCTCTCATCGGCTTTTTGTTTTTCGGGGTCATTGGTGGTTAGGTCAGGGCTGATGATTGTCCAACTGTGCCCGCAATCTGTGCTTTTGTGCAGGTATTGGCTGCCAAAATAGATGGTACAAGCATCGCGAGGGTCTTGTGCCATGCCGGCGTTCCAGTTGAAGCGCAGGTTGTCTCCGTTGGGGTGGAAAGGTTTCACAAAACGGGTAGCCCCCGTTTCAATATCCACCAAACCTACGTTGCCGCCTTGACTCATGGCATACACGTAACGGCTGTCGCCAGGTTTGAAGTGCACGTCGAACCCATCACCGAAAAAGATTTCCTGCCAGTCTTGATTGATGATGTCACCGCTTTTCCACGCTTGGCTGGGGCCAACCCAGGAGCCGTTGTCCTGCATACCGCCGCCTACGTTGTAGGGTATTTCCATATCGTGGTTGACGTGGTAAAACTGGCCTACGGGCAAGTTGCCCACAAAGCGCCAAGTTTTGCCCCTGTCGCGGCTGATATTGAGGCCACCGTCGTTGCCATTGATGAGAAAATCCGGGTCAGTAGGATGAATCCAAAAGGCGTGGTTATCGGGGTGGGTGTTGGTGCCATAGTTCATGATTTCCCGAAAGGTTTTACCGCCGTCTTCGCTGAGGGTCACATAAGTATGCAGGTTGTAGATGCGGTTTTCATTCACCGGATCTACATACAGTTCCGAGTAGTAAAAGGGGCGGTTGCCAATATTTTTATCGCTGACCATCTGCCATTTTTTACCGCCATCGGTGCTTTTGTAGAGGGCGTTCACTTTGGCTTCCACGAGCGCATAAATAATATTAGGTTCGCTGGGAGCAATGGCTAAACCTATGCGCCCGAGGTCGCCTTTGGGCAAGCCATCTTCGTGGGTGCGTTTTACCCATGTATCACCTCCGTCATAGGTCATGTACAGGCCGGAGTTAGGCCCGCCGGAGTGAAAAAACCAAGGTTCGCGGTCGAATTCCCACAGTGCTGCTATTATCTTGTCGGGGTTGGAAGGGTCGGCTACCATATCTGCGATACCGGTGCCGTCGTTTACTTTCAGCACGTGTTGCCAAGTTTGGCCGCCGTCGGTCGTGCGAAAAACGCCCCGCTCAGGATTCGGCCCCCATATAGACCCCATAGCACCTACGAATACCACATCTGGGTTGTCGCGGTGAATGATAATGCGGTGAATGTTTTGGGTAGCTTTTAGCCCTACCAATTCCCAAGTGTCGCCTCCATCGCGGCTGCGGTATAGCCCTGCGCCAGTGTTGTGGCTGTTGCGCGGGTTGCCTTCGCCTGTGCCCACCCATATTTCATCGGGGTTGCGCTGGTTGATGCGAATGGCACCAATGGCTTGCAAAGGCGCTTTATCGAATACGGGTTTCCAAGCATTGCCACCGTCGGTGCTTTTCCAGACCCCGCCCGATGCCGCCCCTACGAAGATGGTGTTGGGGTTGCTGAGGTCCACGTCGATAGCGGTGACACGGCCACTCATACCCGCTGGACCGATATTGCGGGGTGCTAATGCCTCGAAGTACTTGGTGTCGGGTAGTTGTTGTGCCATACCTACCCACCCAAGGAAGCAGGATAAAACAAACAGGATGCGTGATTTCATACAATAGTCATTTTTTCTTGCCAACAAGAACCGAGTTTTTTAGAACAACATCAAATCGCTGGCTGCAACAAATGGGTGCTACGCTGCATCGTGTACTTGCTCGTTACTTTTGGCTATCTTTGCCAAACCACACCTTAATTAAAAAGGTTCTTTGACTTTTAGTGGAGGCTACCCTTGGTCGCTACGTTTCGCAGCTCTCTAGGCTGAGCCTAGATCGGCTTCGGCAACCCGGGTCTGTCCTAAAAGCTGCCACTGCTGCACAACTTGTCTCGGCCTTTGCCGAGATCGCTAGCCCAGTACGACCACTAAATTTGTCAAAGAACCATTATTAAAAAAAATATAATGGATAAAAGCATACCCCTTTCTATTTCTACTCATCTGCTTGTTGGGGCGTACAGATGCTCAAGTAACGCTCACCACGTCCAATCTGCCAATTGTTGTCATCAACACCTTTGGGGAAGAGATACCTACGAGCCTAAGATTCCCGCTCACTTGGGGGTCATTGGACAACGGTAGCGGCCAAACCAACCACATCACCGACCCCTTCAACGGTTATGATGGTGCTATTGGATAGAATTGCGGGGTTCTACCTCCCAGTTTTACGGATAAAAAACCACGGCATCGAACTCAGAGATGCGGCAGGGGATGACCTCGACTTCCCGCTCTTGGGGTTGCCGGAAGAAAGCGATTGGGCGCTTATCGCTCCTTTCAACGACAAAACCCTTATGCGCGACGCACTAGCGCATGCGTACGCTTCGGCAGCCCTGCCTTGGTCGCCGCGTACCCGCGTGAAGTTGTCCTAAACGGGGAATACATAGGCGTATATATGTTGATTGAAACCGTGAAACGCGATGCTGCGCGGGTGAATGTTAAAAAAGTTGGACGAGGATGACATCACCGGCAATGCGCTTACGGGTGGCTATATCCTGAGGATAGACAAGTACGCCTTCCATAGTGCAGTGGGTGGCGATTGGTTGTCTGCGTACCCACCACGGCCAGATGCTTGGCAGGAAACTAGTTTCAACACCACTACCCCAAAGCAGAGGACATCATGCCGGCGCAAGCTACCTATATTCGCGACCATATCGCAGCCTTTGAAGATATGCTCGCCGCGCCCGACTTCGCCGATCATTACGACAACTGGATCACCGATATTGGTGGACTATTCTGCTCACGCAAGAACTCGCAAAAAAATGTGGATGGATACCGATTGAGTGCCTACTTCTACAAAAACCGCGATAGCGAAGGGGGAAAATACAATGCCCGTGTGGATTTCAATATCGCTTTTGGGATAGGCGACTACTGTGGCGGCTCTGACTACACGGGCTGGGCGCACCAGTTCAACGATGTGTGCCCCGAAGATGCTTGGATTATCCACTTCTGGTGGGAACAGCTATGGAGTGATCCTGCTTTTTCGTACCTGCGGGTAGCCAACCGCTGGCAGGAATTGCGCGCCGGGGTATGGAGCGACCAAAAAGCGATTTTTGGCATCATCGACTCACTCAGGAATCTGCTTAACCAATCGCAAGAACGAAACTTTGAACGCTGGCCAATCTCAAAATATGTTTTTCCAATGCCTTTGTTGGCATTCTTCTCCTTTAGAAATAGACTACCTGCGCAACTGGATCGACAATCGGTTATGGTGGTTGGATGGCCAAATGGATATGCTGGCTACGAGTACCGTGCGGTTGCCCCCCGCCTGGAGACGCTCTCGATATGGCTACATCCCCGCTAAAGGGCGACTTGGGTAGCACTACCCACGAAGGGCATTGGACGATTCAACTCCTTGATAGTAAAGGCCAATTAGTCTGGCAACAATCCGCTACTAGTGGCCTACAGACCATAGCTCCCGCTCAGCAGATACCCCCCGGCATCTATTTCTGCCGCCGTTCACGACAATGGCACCATCCGCTTAGGCAAGTGCGTATGGGAGTAGTGGTTGGAGGAGAATAATCATAGTATATCCCTCGACGGCAGGGCGCAAGGTGTTAGCGTATGTCAAACACTCATTCCTCGCAAGTCATTGCTATCTCCAAAGCATTCATTTGTTAAAAACTTTAATTCCGGTCCTGCTTGCGCAATAACAGGAGGGGTAAAACAGGTTTTGGTGAACGTTAATTAAAAAAGTAACTACGATGATATGAGCCATACATGACCCAATTTACCATATCATGAAAAACATCCTTCTCCTTGTCCTCTTCATTACGGGTAGCTATGGCGTGCTGGTGGCACAAAACGGCTGCGTAAAAGGCAACTGCCTCAATGGGCAGGGCACGTACGAATTTCCAAGCGGCAGCCGCTATGTCGGCGATTTTGAAGATGGCAAAATGCACGGCAAGGGCATCCTTTACTTCCCGGATGGCTCGAAGTACATCGGCAACTGGGTGCAGTCAACTCGAAGGCAAAGGACGTATGGTTTTCGCTAAGTGGAGATACGTATTTCGGCTTTTTTAAAGCGGGCAAATTTCACGGCAACGGCCAAATGACGTATGCAAATGGAAACACCTACGAAGGCAACTGGGTAAATGGCCGAAGGCCAAGGCGTTTTTTCTTTCCAGAGCGGCGACCGCTATGAAGGTGCTTTCCTCGGCGACCAGTTCAATGGCCAGGGTGTCATGTATTACGACGATGGTTCGCGCTACGAAGGCGAGTGGAAAGACAACCGCCGACATGGCCTGGGTACTCTTTTTTATGCCAATGGCGAAAGCATCAACGGCAGTGGGAAAACAACCAATATTTAGCCGATTGGTCTTCCTTGGCCTATGCCGGCGATACGGCTGGCTTGCGCAACTGCAATACAATGCAGTGTATGTTCGGCAAAGGAAAATTCACTTATCAAGATGGTGCTGTTTACTATGGCGACTTCCACAACGGCATACCAGAAGGGGTAGGCTCCCGTTCACTTTTCTTCGGGCGATCGGTACGATGGTGGATGGCATCAACACGCTCCGCACGGCAAGGGGGTGATGTACTACGCAAATGGCAAGGTAGTGGGAGCACTGTGGGAAAAAGGTATCCCCGTCAAGCAACTGTTCGAATCCCAGCAGCAGGAAAACGAACACCGTGCAGGTAGAGAAAGCCCTGATGTAAAAATTTTAGTAGTCATCGGTGCTGCACGCTATACCCACATGCCCGTCCTCAGCTATACCGACGACGATGCCTACCAACTCTATGCCTTCCTCAAAAGCCCGGAAGGCGGTGCCCTGCCCGACCACCAAATACAACTGCTGATTGACGAAAATGCCACGCATCAGGGGATACTCAACGCGATGCGCGTTCCGTTTTCCTGCGTGCCGACGACAACGATATGGGTGTTCTATTTTTCCGGTCACGGGCTGCAAGGGGCATTCCTTCCTGTGGATTACGATGGTTATGCCAACTTATTGGAACACGAGCAAATTCGGGAAATACTCAACCAATGCCAAGCTAAGCACAAACTCGTATTGGCCGATGCCTGCCACGCGGGCAGCCTGCTGGCGGCTCGTGCGCCGCTACACATTGTACTACAGGACTATTATTCGGCCTCCGCCAGTTCAGGTGGAACAGCCTTGCTGCTTTCTTCCAAGGGAGAGGAATATTCCTTAGAAGACCGCGGGCTGCGTTCTGGCATCTTTAGCCACTTCCTGATTCGCGGTTTGAAAGGCGAAGCCAATACCAATACCGACAATATCGTTACCATCCGAGAATTGTTTAACTTTGTTCATCAGCGCGTTCGCCAATATACAGGCAATGTGCAAACACCTACCCTCACCGGTACATTCGACGATAACATGCCGGTTGCTGTGATGCGGTAGTTTTTCCAACTGCATCGCAGCCACTGGCGCAATGCTGCTATGCCCATGCAAGGTATAATCCCCAAACGCCACCTTGCCACCTGTCTTACGGGGTTTGCCCTACTGCTGGTGGTCACTGTCATCAACGCCCAATGCCTGGAAGGCAACTGCCAAAACGGCGATGAATATGGCAGTATCCCAATGGACAACGCTACAACGGTGCCTTCCTTCAGGGTAAAGCCCACGGGAAAGGCATCTTGTTTTACCCCAACGGCGAACGCTATTCCGGGCAGTTGCCAATGGTCTGCCCCACGGGCAAGGCGTTTACTGGTACACCAATGGCAGCCAGCGCCAAGGTTGGTGGCAACGTGGCATACTTCGCCAGACCCTCTAATGAGGTGATCTCTCCCTCCCTACCTGCCACCTACAAGCTACGGGTGCATCAAGGGCGACTGCCAGCAGGGGGTCGGTACTTACCTAACACCGGGAGGTACAATCTATACGGGCGAATTTTCACAAGGCGAAATACATGGCAACGGTGTCTGCGACTACGCCGATGGCAGCCGATACGAAGGGCAGTGGGCGCGTCGCTTTCCTCATGGCAACGGCACCAAAACTTGGCCTGATGGCCGCCAGTTTACCGGACAATGGGTGCAAGGGCAACCCCTGACCGCTAAAGGCATCTACACAGCACCCCACCAACCCCTGCTCGCATCCGATGGCAGTTATGTCATTCAATCGGGGTGCATACAAGGCGATTGTGAAAACGGGCAAGGGGTCTATCTCTACGCCGACGGTAGCCGATATGAAGGTGCTTTCTTAGGTGGCCGCCCCCACGGGCAAGGACTTTTCCGATACCCCAACGGCGATACCTATAACGGACAGTTTGCTTACGGATTACCACATGGGCAAGGCCGCCGCACCTACTCCGATGGGCGTTTACAGGAGGGACGATGGGTAGAAGGTGGCTTCATGGAGTCCCCTACCCTGTTCACGGGGTCTGGCTGTATCAACGGTAATTGCCAAGATGGGTACGGAGTCTTTATCTTCCCCAAAGGCGACCGATACGAAGGTACCTTTCTCAACGGCCAACCTCACGGTCACGGACTCGTTCGCTACCAAAATGGCGATCGCTACGAGGGGCAAATGCAGGCAGGTGCATTTTTTGGATACGGCACTTTTTACCAAGCCAGCGGTGCCGTTTTTGAAGGACGCTGGCAGAGCGGTCAATATATGGGCAACACCCGCACCACCTCGTCCACGGTGGTATCACCCACCCCGTCTGTACAGGTGCCGGAAGTGAAAATCTGGGCAGTTATTGTGGGCGTTGCGGCTTATACCGCCATGCCTGCCCTGCGTTTTCCCGATGATGATGCGTACCGACTCTTCGCCTTCTTGAAAAGCCCGCAAGGTGGTGCTATTCCTGACGAGCGCATCCGCGTTCTCATTGATGAAGATGCCACCCGCGAACGAATCCTACAGTCGATGCAACAACTTTTTATGCAGGCCGGCCCCAACGATCTTGTCATCCTGTACTTTTCCGGACACGGGCTACCCGGTGCTTTCCTACCTATCGATTATACGGGAACAGAACACACCCTCAGCCATGCTGAAATCCGTTCGCTACTCGACCGCAGCCCGGCAGGTTATAAACTTTGTCTGGCCGATGCTTGCCACTCAGGCGGCTTGTTTGCAGCCAAAGGGGAACAACTACCCAACCTCCTCAACCGGTATTATACACACTTGGCCAACGCCCGTAAAGGCACCGCCCTCATTATGTCTTCCAAAGCCGCTGAAACCTCCCTCGAATCCAGTGGCCTGCGGCAAGGTGTATTTAGCCATTTCCTGCTCCGTGGTATGAAAGGCGAAGCCGATGCCGATGCCGATGGTGTCGTGCGTGTTCAAGAACTATTCGACTACATCAGCCAGCAAGTTCAGTCCTACACGCGTCAGCAACAAAGCCCCGTCATACAGGGCAATTACGACAGTCGTATGCCCGTCGCTATTTTGCGGTAAATAGGCGGTGTTCTGCAATAGTTTTGAGACCCTCTTAGATACATTTTCCTTGCCAAACGGTCTATACCATTTATCTTTCACTGATGCCAGTGGCAGCATTCGCTATGTACAACCTGTAGCGGTTTCACATTGAATTGGACTGTCAAAAAACAGACAAACAGCACATCAAAATCAAACATCAAACATCCCACATCAAACATCAAACATCCCACATCAAAAATCAAACATCCCACATCAAAAATCAAAAATCAACCTGCCCCTCTATCCACAGCCGTTCGGCTTTTCGATAGCCGTTGAAGTAAACCCGTATCCATTTGTGGAAGTAGCCTTCATCGTCCGCATCGTATTCGATGCGAATATAACCAAGTGAATCGGGCGGGATGAGCACCTCTTCCCAGTCTGGGGTTGTACAACCACAGTCGGTACGCACGTTATCAATAAAAAGGGAATCAGTGCCCGTATTCCGAAAAGTGAATATCGTTTGAACAGGTTTTCCTTGGGGAATATTACCGAAGTCGAAGGTGGCATCACTTTGCCAAACAACGGGTGCCTGTGGTGGCAATAGCTCGTCGAAAAAAAACAGACTGAAAGCCAGTATGAGGTACTTCATATCGGTTCGTTTTGCTGAATAACATCCCAGGTGTGGTCGGCGAGCAGTTTCACTTCGGCAATAAAGGTGAAAGGGGATTTACGCCCCCACTCCTCGGGAGCTACCATGGACAGCACAGTTGTTCCCTCCTTGCGTCGGTACAGGAAATAATGTCGGCCAATCAAGGGTTTAAAATTCATGTTTGTTTGATAAATAGCTTCCGAAATGGCCACCCGATCATGCAGCTGCTGTGCTTGTCGTGCCAACAAATTGATCTGTTCTCGTATTTGTTGAAGCTGAAGATCCGTTTGCTCGTACATGGCAGCAACGGCCAACCCTTTTACCCTACCTTTATCTATAGGTTTGATCACAGCCCCCCCTACAGTATGAGCATAAGGAAGCAGGTGCGGATTTTCTGCCACCTTTTCAGGGTCGATGGGATTCAGGAAAGGTGGTAGCTGTTCTTCTTGATTGTCAGGCATATCAGTTTTATTGGCTGATCTAATACAATTCCCAAATAGCTATTTGGTTATATTCTGTTTCTAAACACTGCTTATCTTTATTAGTTTTGCACAACCGTTTTTCCAAATACAAACGACATGCCCAACCATCTCCAACCACTTTGGCAGCCTTCGGAATCCTTCCAAGCAGGCACCAACCTACGGGATTTTGAAAACTGGCTACAACAACACTACCAACTGCGTTTTGACGATTATCCCGCGCTTTGGCAATGGTCTGTTGACCAACCAGAACAGTTTTGGCAGTGCTGCTGGGAGTATTTCGACATCATCACACACACACCTTGGCAACAGGTACTTTCCTCCCGACAAATGCCCGGTGCTCGTTGGTTTGAAGGGGCCACCCTCAACTACGCCGAGCACTTATTTCGGCATCGCGATGACAGCCGCCCTGCGCTTATTTTCCAAAACGAACACGAGCGCAACTATATTTCTTGGGCAACACTCGCTTTTGAAGCGGCTGCTATGCAACGCTTCCTCGTCAGTCAAGGCATACGGCCCGGCGACCGGGTAGCGGCCTATCTACCCAATATTCCACAAGCTATCAGTTGCTTTATGGCTGTCAATGCGATGGGTGCGATATGGTCGTGCTGTTCACCTGATTTTGGAGTGGACACCGTCATAGAACGCTTCGAGCAGATACAACCTTCCATCCTCATCGCTGCTGATGGCTATCAATACAATGGCAAAACTTTTTTGCGATTAACAGAAACCGAACAGATACGTTCCCGCATTCCTTCGCTTAAAGCAACCGTGCTGATCCGCTACCAAGATACCACCGACCATTTGGATGAAGCCATATACTGGTCGGATGTACTGGCGCAATGCCCTAGTGATGCCCTGCTCACTTTCACGCCCGTACCCTTTGAACACCCAATATGGGTACTCTATTCATCAGGTACTACGGGTCGCCCCAAGGCTATTACTCATAGCCACGGCGGTGTATTGCTAGAACATCTGCGATATATGGCTTTCCACAACGACGTTCACCCGGGCGAACACTTCTTCTGGTTCACCACTACGGGTTGGATGATGTGGAACTTCCTACAGGCTAGTATGCTCATGGGGGCGGTGCCTGTGTTATACGACGGAAGCCCTGGCTACCCCAGTATGGATGTGCTGTGGAAGATGGCTGCCGAACTACCGGTACACCACTTTGGCACCAGTGCTCCTTACCTCACAGCTTGTATGCGGCAAGACTTGATGCCCCAACATTTTGCCGATCTGTCTGCACTCCGCTCCATTGGCTCTACGGGGGCACCACTGCCTGCGGAAACCTTCCGATGGGTCTATAGTCATGTGGGCAAGCATATTTGGCTTTGCTCCATGAGTGGAGGCACCGATGTGTGTACGGCCTTCGTGGGTGGCAACCCTTACGCACCCGTGTATGAGGGTTTCATACAATGCCGCACACTGGGAACCGCACTATATGCTTATAACGCCGAGGGTGAACGCCTTATAGATTCTTTAGGAGAAATGGTGATTGAAACCCCCATGCCATCTATGCCCATTTATTTCTGGAATGACCCCGATGGCAGTCGATACCAAGCCAGCTATTTCGACACCTTCCCCGGCAAGTGGCGACATGGCGACTGGATTCGCCTGCGCGAGGATGGCCAATTGACCATCACAGGCAGGTCTGATGCTACGCTCAACCGCAAGGGCATCCGCATTGGAACGGCTGAAATATATAGTGTGTTGGAAAAAATTCCCGCCATCCGCGACAGTTTGGTGCTTAATATTGAACTCGATAACGGGGATGATCTCATGCCACTTTTTATTACCTTAGAAGAAGTTTACGCATTAGACGACACCCTTTCGTTATTAATCAATAACGAGCTTCGTACCCATTGTTCACCAAGGCATGTCCCGGACAGCATATCCGCTGTGCCTGATATACCCTACACCCTCAGTGGTAAAAAAATGGAAGTGCCTGTAAAGAAAATCCTCATGGGCATGGACGTAGGCAGCAGCCTCAACCGAGATGCCGTGCGCAACCCTGCGGCGCTTGATTATTTTATTCAGTTGGCGAAAAAGTGACCTTAGTATGGAAAAAAAAGAGGTGTGCGTTATTGAACACGTTAAGTAATTGGACAAATTTAATGTATCATTATCATCTGGTATATTTTGGTTTCAGACAAGGCAAAAAACGTAGCCGCAGTGGTGCTGCGGCGTCCCGATAGCTATCGGGATTAACGACGGCTGAAGCCGAAAGATACCGAGGAAAATGGTATGATTAATTTTGTCCAACTACTTAATTATTCGCAAAATTGAATGGCTTGGCGGTATGCCTTGCTTGCTGTCAGACGCAGGTAGGCTTGGCGATTGTAGAGGGTTTCTTTTGCTAAAGATTGGTGGTATATTTTAGCCAGCCCCGCTACGCCTTCTGCTTGTTGAGCGGCGTTTACTTGGCAGCGAACTTGTTCAGGCGAAAGCTGTGGATGTAATAGTGTGTGGTGTAAAAAAGCCAGTGAATCATAGTAAGCTAAAGTCTTCTTTCCGGGTTGCTCCCATAAAACATGAACAATTCCTTCGTGTTTGGGCAAAAAACGCGCCGCAAAACGGTCGCCTTCACGCAGGGGAAATCCCCAGGCGAGCAACGTATCCTGTTCAGTAAGGGGTTGACTTTGAACGGTTTCCCTGTGCGGTAATCGATGTACCATTCGTTGCCTTGTTGGTATAAACTCACCTCAGTGGGCATACCTATACCTGCGGCGAGTTTTTGGCGATCTTGCGCATCATAGTCGGGTTGGCGCAAGTAGATGATAGCCCCCATCACAGCCAGCACCAACATCATGATAGCCATTATTTTGGAGCGCCATTTTCCTTCCCGTTCCAACTCCTTCATCACCCTATTCCGGGGGGAGTCGATTTCTCCGTTGTGGGTAATTTGATAGGCGTACCGCCCATTATTTTTCTCAATCACTAACTCAAAAAGTTCTTCATCCAAGAAAAACGGAAAGGTTTTAGGTTCTTTTACACCAAAATCGACCAATAGGACTTTGTTATTACAATGAACCATCAAATGACCACTCTCTTCCCCGTGGTACATACCAATGAGATAAGTTTGCCCATAGATACCCGGAATAGTCCAATGTTGCTGTGCCAAATGGAATGATTTTCAGACAAATATAATGCTTCCTAAAAAACAGGTTTAAAAAAAATAGTCAAATCACCTTCACCACGGCACTCTCGTCGGTACAAAGAAGAAGTAGCTGGCTGACAGGCAATAACAACTGAGGATGTACCCAATGTGGAATAATATCTACCAAGGGTACTAACACAAACTTACGAACAGGCATATAAGGATGGGGAAGCGTGAGGCGGTCAGAATGCTGTATTATTTGGTCGTAAAATATCAGGTCGATGTCTAATGTTCGCGGCCCCCAATGATAGCGCCATTCCCTTCCCGATGCTAATTCTATTTGTTGGGTAATCGTTAGCACATCTTCTGGGGGTAGATTTGTTTCCACCACGATGGCTTGATTGAGGAAAGCTCTTTGGTCTGTTTCCCCCCATGCAGCCGTTTCATAAATGGCAGAGTGGTCGATAATTTTGCCAATTCGACACTCAATTTGAAAAATAGCATCTCGCAAGAAACGATTTCTATACCCCGAATTACTGCCCAAATGGATGACAAGTAGCGACAAATCAGCTAATTTTTTTTTCAAAGATAGGTTTATTCGGCGTTTCATGCGCAATAAGGCAGACAAAGCAAAGAGTAAGTAGTAGCAAGTTTGCTGAAATTTATATCTTTGGTCGCACAACTTGAAGAGAGAAGGGTCACAAACGGTGTAACGTGTGCAGTTTATAGGACAACACTTCTTAGTATCTGCGGTACATATCATGCCCCTTCTGGATCAAAATTACTTTATGAAGCATAATTTACCTTTTGTAACTGTTACTAATTCCAATATGAAATACTGGCTGACGATTATGTTAGCGATAGCGACAACGGCTATTGCTTGGGCACAACCTGCCAATGACGAATGTGCCAACCTCATCGATTTTGGCACTGCACCCAGTTGCCAACCGACTATCTACACCAATGTTGATGCGACAGATAGTAGCACGGGTGTTACGGATAGCCCTACCTGTTTTAATGGTGGTACTACCCAAAACGACGTATTCTTTTCCTTCATGGTTGATCCAGCGTTGGTCAATGTCACGATAACTATTCAAGGCTCTACCCAAGGGCCTAACGGCATTTCTATTGTGAATCCGCAGGTGGCCGTTTATCGTGGTTCATGCGCAGGATTGGCTGAATTAGGATGCGCAAGTTCACCTATCGGTAGCACCTCGGTAGAATTGGATATGTTGGGATTAACCCCAGGTATTCCCTATTTTATTCGTATCAACGATTATTCCAATTCTGCTACACCCAACTGGGGTGATTTCACCGTTTGTATCGAGGAGTATATTCCTGCCATCAATATTGGTACAGACCCCAATACTTCAGCGTGCAGTGGAACACTTTACGATTCAGGTGGGCCGGATGCAGATTATGGTAATAATGAAAACCACACTTTCACCATCTGCCCGCAAGACTTCTCGCAATGTATTGCCCTAGATGTCACCTTTTTCGGCACCGAAGTAGGCGATCAAATAACCGTTTTTGCGGGTGCTACTACGGCTGGTACGGAGATTGCAGATCTTACAGGCGTTAGTACCTCCTCCTTCCAGATTTTGGTGCCAGATGGATGCGCCACCGTGCAGTTTGTTTCTGATGCCAATGTCGTAGGTGCTGGTTTTGAAATAAACTGGCAGTGTTCACCTATCGCTTGTAGCTCAGATTTTGACAATCCTACCGTCATTCCGTCAATACCTTATAGCAATCCATCCTTGACCACTTGTGGTGCTGATGCGAATTTCAATCAAACCCCTTGTGTAAATGAGACCTTTTTGAATGGCCCTGAAACCGTGTTCTTGTTCCAGCCGCAATTTGATATATGCGCTTCTGTTCAGGTTTCCAATGCAGCTCAGGGTACGGGCGTATTGATCTTGACAGGAATTCCCGGTGACCCTGCGACTGTTTGCTTGGCGCAAAGCAATACGGGTGTAATTCCTACTGCCTCCTTCGACGGTGGTACCGACTACTATATCGTCGTGGCCAATAGCCAAGGATGCACCGATTTCGGCCTCTCACTCCAAGAAGCAGAATGTGTGCTGAATCCAGGTATCGTCAATGCACTTTGCAATCCACTTAACTACTGCGTGGATGCCAACTCCCTCACTTCTCAGTTGACGTTTGCCGATGGCTTTCAGGATGTGCCAATGGAAATAGGTTTAAATGCGGGCTGCTGGGTTGGCGTGGGAGCACAGTCCGACTTCGTTTGGTTTACCATTCAAGCACAAGCCGATGGTGCCTTCGGCTTCATTTTAGAAAGCGGCAACAACCCTTCGGATATTGACATCAACGTCTGGGGCCCATTCACCCCATCGGAGGTGTGCGAAACGCCACAAGATGTGATAGACTTTGTTACTAATAACCAGCCCATACGCTCCACATGGACAGGGGGCAACCAATCCACTGGCTTAGCAGATATTCACCCAGAAACGGGTATTGCCGTCATCGATGAGTTCGACTGCGGCAGCCCCGCTACCCCTGGTGCAGGAGGCGACCGTTTCGTTCGCACAATCGATGTAATGGAAGGCGAAGTGTATTTGGTGTTGGCGAACGACTTTGGTAACGTTATCGAAAACGGTGAAATTCTCATCGATTGGGGTCCATCTGATGCTATCATACTCCTACCTGATTCACCTACTGTGGCGGTCAACGACACCTCTGTTTGTGCAGGACAGTCTGTACAAGTAGTATTGGAAACAAGCAGCCCCACCGATATCCAATGGATTAATAACTTGGATGAACTTTCTTGTGATGATTGCTTAGACCCTTGATTACGCCTTCGGCTTCCACTACCTACCGAGCCATCATTCAGGGTATTTGCCTGTCGGATACGATTGACGTTCAAATCAACGTCTTTGACTTGGAAGCAGGACCGGACATTCAAGTTTGTATAGGAGAGACCTTTGAGATTCCAGCGGGCGAGGATTTTCTTACCGCCACTTACCAATGGTCGCCACCCGCAGGGTTGGAATTTAGTTGCACGGCTTGCCCCGCCCCTGTTGTTACAGCCTTAGTGCCAGGTGTTTATGATGTGCCTGTCAGCCTTACGGCGGAAGCCTGTACCTTCATGGATGTCGTTACTATCACCGTATTAGATGCCACGGCACCGGAATTTTCCCTTGCTGATGACGCAACGATTTGTGAGGGGGAAACATATACATT
Organism: Saprospiraceae bacterium; assembly: GCA_041392765.1. GTDB lineage: Bacteria > Bacteroidota > Bacteroidia > Chitinophagales > Saprospiraceae > Lewinella. The sequence goes on along the minus strand of JAWKLL010000051.1, from coordinate 5,153 downwards.
GGGCAATACCGATACGCCAGGAAACGCCTACACATGGACAGCAAACCCCGCCACCACCATTGATCCGGTAGCTAGCCCTGTTGTTCAGCCTGCTGAGACTACTACTTATTATGTATCCGTACTGAATGGCGTTTGCCCGGTTCCATCTTTAGACAGCGTTACCGTTACTGTTGTTCCACTTCCTATACCTGCTATTCAGGCTTCGCAACTTCAACTTTGTCAGGGGGATACCATTTCTTTGTTTACAACCGTAGTGGAATCCGACGTAACCTACTCATGGACAGGCACCAACGGCATTATCCACCCCGATAGCAGTTTCACACTGATATCCCCTAGTATTGGTGGCACTTTCACCCTGACTGCTGATCGCCAAGGATGCGAAGTAACCGAAGCCATTGATATAGAAGTAACTCGCATCGCCATTGATTTGAACCAACCCGATACGGTCTTTATCTGTTTGGGCGAAAGCCTACAAGTCAATGCCAGTGTGGTTCCCTTTGATGTTGAGGTTGTTTGGAATCCTGCCAGCGTTCAGGGAACGGCACCTCTACTGATCCCCCCCACATATACGGAGTACTTAGCTACCGTTACCGTGGGAGTATGCGTTCGCCAAGATAGCTTCATCGTTCAAGTCGATTCACTTCCAGCCAATATGCCTATCATGGCAATGCCTGATGACATGCCCTACTGCGCCGGCGAACTCGTACAATTGGTATCGCCCGTATATGAACCTTCGCTGTACCCCAACATTGAACACCTCTGGGTCGGCCCAGGTATGGAAACGTCCGATACTTTGTACAATTTGGTATTGACAACGGTGGATACCTTTACCTACGTCCGTACTACGGTAAATGGTGGTTGTGTACAAGAAGATACCATCTTGTTGAACGTCATCAGCCCAGAAGCCTTGGCGATAACGCCTCAGAATCCAGCATTATGCCCTGGTGGAACAGTACAGTTATCTTTGGCTAATCCACCTGCTGGTGCAACATTAGAATGGACACCAGGCGACGGGCTGTCTTGTACGGATTGCCCCAACCCCATCGCCACACCAAGTAGCACTACTACCTATTCCGTAGAAGCGGATATAGAAGGTTGTACGATCAGCCAGTCGGTGACGGTACAAGTACTTGTATCTCCTGTTATTGATGCCATACCCAATAGGGTTATCTGCGCAGGAGAACTAGTGAGCCTGAATGCAGGAAGCCAACAAGAAGGTACAAACTATACGTGGACTGCCCCTGGGTTCAACAGCAACGAGGTAAATCCAGTCGTCGGCCCTCAACGACAACGACGACCTACGCCGTAACGGCTACTAATGCCTGTGGATCGGCACAGATGAAACCACCATCACTGTCATTGCAGTCCGGGAATACTAATGACATAGCTAGTGGGCAAGATACGTTGATCGTTTGCAACGGCCAATCCTTTACCGTAGCAGCCGATGTGACCCCAAGTGCGAATGGCGAAAACTCATTCGTGTGGATCTAGATGGCGAATCGGAATTGGGAACAAGTGCTACGTTTTCCTCTACAACTGGATATGCAGTGTTGCATTTATCAATACGGATCAATGCTGATCAAGATTGTGGTGAATTACGCGACAGCGTGCTCATCCTTTCTCCTACAGCCCTCAACCTCGACTTGATCAGCGATACCACAACCCGCCAGATAGACAGCGTTATCTTTTCGCTCAATAATGAATCAGGAGAAACCGTGATTTACAGTTGGACTTCTAACGGCACACCTCCTTTCAGTTCTATGGAACCCGATCCCGATGTACCCCAACAGAGACTACTACCTACACTCACGGCTGCTTTAGGCGATTGTGTCACTACGGATAGTGTGACCTTAACCATCGTTCCTCCGATCACCTTGATACTCCTACCCAATCAGGTTATTTCGGATGATGTCACTTCCGTAACCGTTACTGCCGAAGCAATAGGTGTTTCACCTGACCCTCATTGTTTGGTCACACGGCGGTTCTAGCAATATTCCCAACGGTGCTTCTGCCACTTTCAGCCCGAGTTTTTCGGAAACTTCGGTAGTGGACAGTATAGAAGTGAGTGTGATAACGGATTGTGACAACCTATCCGCATGGATATACATCTCCCGTATCACCGCCAAAATACCTAACATCTTCTCCCCCAATAAGGATGGGCGCAATGATGTCTTCCGTCCGTTCTTCCCCGCTGAAATGGACGTGGTTGAAGTATATGTTTTCAACCGATGGGGGCAAAAGGTATTTGAATCCACCGACACGGCTAATGGAGGTTGGGATGGTAAAGTAAACGGCAAGGATGCCCCCGCTGATGTATATATCTACCGGATTCGATACGGGCAAGGAAATACCCAAACAGAAGTTTCCGGCGAGGTAACGTTGGTGCGGTAAGGAGCGAAATGATAAAGTAAACCATAAGTTTATTTTGACACATTAGCCTTCCATTAACAAAAGAATCCATTTTCTACCTTGAAAATGGGTTCTTTTGTTTTAAGGAAACTCTAAAACGCTTCGTCATTAGATTGTAAGGAACACCGTTTATTTCAAGAAGCCATTCGTTTTTTCCACAGCGTATTGCGAACTTTGTCCGATTATTCATTTCATTCACTATTCTATACTGTAATGTATAAATTTTCTTTTTTACCATTATAGCAGTGATGACACTGCTTGTTGCTTGCAAACAAGAACAACCTGCACAGGAAGCTGTAGCAGAAGAAACCATGGCAGATACCTTGCGCAAGCCACAGGAAGCTAACCTGAAAAATGTGCGCCAACTGACTTTCGGCGGCAATAACGCAGAGGCTTACTTCAGCTTCAACAACCAATACCTCGTATTCCAAGCGGAGAACCCAGCGTGGGAAGTGCCTTGCGACCAAATTTTCTATATGCCCATTACAGGCTATGAGGGTGATAAGCCCAAGATGTTGAGCACAGGCTTAGGACGCACAACCTGCTCCTACTTTATGCCCGGCGATACGGCTATCCTCTATGCGAGTACTCATTTAGGCGGGGAAGAGTGCCCCCAAATGCAGCGCCCGACGAACGGTGCTTATACCTGGCCGATTTTTGAGGATTTCGATATTTTCGTAGCAGATATGAACGGCAACATTACCCAACAGTTAACCAACAACCCCGGATATGATGCCGAAGCCACGCTTTCACCCGACGGCAGTATGATTGTCTTCACGTCCACTCGATCTGGTGACTTGGAACTGTGGACGATGAATACCGATGGTACCAACCTACACCAAGTTACTACTGGTTTGGGCTACGATGGTGGAGCTTTCTTCTCTCCCGATGGTAAAAAATTGGTCTTCCGCGCATCGCGCCCCCAAACGCCTGAAGAGCAGCAAACCTACAAGGAGCTACTCGCGCAGGGATTGGTACAGCCCACCAATATGGAGATTTATGTGTGCAACGTGGATGGTTCCGATTTGCGCCAGATCACGAAATTAGGAAAAGCCAACTGGGCTCCTTATTTCCACCCCTCTGGTGAGAAAATCCTTTTCTCTTCAAATCATCATGCACCTTCTGGCCGTCAATTTAATATTTTTAGCATCGATTTGAATGGAGAAAACCTGAAACAGATTACCTTTGATGATACCTTCGATGCCTTCCCTATGTTCAGCTATGATGGCAAGAAATTGGTTTTCGCTAGCAATCGCAACAATGGCGGCGGCAGAGATACCAACGTTTTCATCGCCGATTGGGAGGACTAGGGTAAGAAAAAAGGTTCTTTGACTTTTTTAGTGGAGGCTACCCTTCGGGTCGCTACGTTTCGCAGCTCGCTATTCGCTCGGCCCCGGTAAACCCGGGTCTGTCAGCCAAAAGCTGCCACTGCTGCACATCGCTAGCCCAGTACGACCACTAAATTTGTCAAAGAACCAGAATTAATTTTGGTAAAGTAATCACAAAAAAAGGGGGAGCAACAATCGTTACTCCCCCTTTTTTGGTCTATTGCGATAGATTAATAATCAATCCCTTCGTCATCTTCCTGTTCGTCTAAGGTATCGGGATCGACGTATTTGATTTTGCTGTTTGTATCGAAGTCATCATCTGCGCCGTCGTCATCGTCGTCGGCATCATCGATATCCAGATCGAGGAAATCGTCATCGAATACATCATCGTCATCGTCATCATCCAATTTGCGCGTGGCATCGGCAGGTGCGTTGGGGTTCACCTTGCGGATCACTTTGGTGATGATGACAGGCTCTTTGCGCTCGCGTACGGGGGCGGGCTTTTTTTCTGTTTCCTCATCGTCATCATCGTTGTTGATAGCGGAAGCCGAACTGCTGCGTTTTGCGGCAGGTGTTACGGGAGGAGGCGCCGTGTTTTTGGCGGCAACACTCTTGGTGGTGGTTGGTACAGCCAGCAACCTCTTCTTTTCGATCAGTTCGCCTGTCACCACACAGATACCATAGGATTTGTTGTGGATTCTTAGCAGGGCATTTTCCAAATCGACGATAAAATTTTGCTGGCGACGCAGCATAATCTGGAGCATTTCTAGGTCTCCTAAACTGCCGGTATCGTCCATCCAGTCGCCATCACCGCTGATAGAGTCGTTGATATTGTCGATTTGCTCCTGTATAGACTGTAGATAGTCTTTGGCTTCTGCCAACTTAGACACCACTTTTTCCTTAAAAATAGCCAGATCCTCTTCTGAGTACCGACTTACGGTTGTATTTGGATTAGACATTCGGTTGCTGTTAATCGGTGATTAATTTTTAAAGGCAATGGTTAACACTCTAAATCGGCTGCAAGTTTAGTGTATGTCTAAAAATAAACCAAGTTTTTTTTAGAAATACGCTAACGAAATCGAAAGAAAAAGAAAGCCCTCCTCGTTTTTTCGTCCTAAACGTAAAAGTGCAAAGAATATTTGAAGGGAAATATTTTTACGGTAATATTTTTTTGTTTCATAATAGTAACACAACAAAGGCTTCTGAGTTATTCCCAGAAGCCTTTGTGAATTTGAGCCTAACAGACTTTTTTGCCTTACATTTTTTGCAAAGGTAGGGTGCGGGTTTGCCCGTTGCTGTTCAGCAGACGAACAAAGTAAGCGGCGGCGGGTAGATTGTCCACGGCTACATTGAGCGTATGTGTACCGGCTTGCAACATGCCGTTGTGAATTTCGCGCACCACACTACCCTGAGCGT
>JAWKLL010000050.1:0-33407 GCA_041392765.1 Saprospiraceae bacterium | reverse complement strand
ATATGCGCCTTTATTAGACAAAAAAAGCTGGGGTATTTTGCCCGTACAAGTGAAGCACAATCTATTGTATAGTGACTTAGCTCGTTATGCTCCATTGTTGCCACACGCCCATTTCATTGCCTATGGCATCAATGCGGGAGGGCTGAAATTAGACTCCAATGCCTACACCTCTCAAGCCAGTTTGACCACCAGAGGAGGCAACCCCATAGCCCATGCTGCGTTGATAGCGGCTTTACGCCAACGGGTTGAAGACTGGCAACGCGATGCCACCGAACGCCCCTCACCTTCCACCATGAATCATTTGAGCATGATTTATGCCGTATGCCACTCCAATATTAACGCCTTGCTGATAGGCCCCTCCCGTATTGCGCAGTTGGAGGATAGCTTGCTATGGGCCAGCAACTTGGCGCAATACGACTACAGTGATGTCTATACCCAATTGACCATTACAGGACAACAATACGCGGCAACACGATGAAGGAAGCGGACTTTTTGGTGGTAGGTGGAGGTATATTTGGGGTGTACTCCGCCCTGTATTTAGCAGACAAAGGGCATGAGGTGGTGGTGGTAGAAAAAGAAGGGGAATTGATGCGCAAAGCCTCCATTGTGAATCAGGCGCGCCTGCACGGAGGATACCACTACCCCCGTTCCGTGGCAACGGCGCTTATGTCGGACGAAAATAAAGCCCGTTTCACCCATGACCACCGCGATTTTATCCTCTTCGACTTCGATAAATACTACGCCATAGACCGTTTTGGCAGCCTGACGGATGCGGCACAGTTTGAACGCTTTTGCCAATACATCGACATTCCGTGTACAGCCGTAAAGGAGCACCCGCTGTTCAACTATCATCGATTAGAGGCCGTTTTCAAAACGGTGGAATACACCTTTGACCCCATTTTGATTGCCCGCTATTACGACCATCGCATACGCGCCCATCAGCGCATACAAGTACTGACTAGGCGAAAAATCACGGAAGCTCATGCTTTTTCAACGCATTGGGAAACCGCCATCCGCCACTTGGATACCGGACAAACGGAACAATGGCACACTGGCCAAGTCATCAACGCCACCTATAGTGCCAGCAATAGCGTCAACCGCCTTTTTGGGCAACCTAACTATAGCTAATGCACGAAATTTCGGAAATGGCGTTCGTCACAGTCCTCAGTTAGGCAATATCGGCCTCACCGTTATGGATCGGGCCTTTGGCTCTATTGGCGCCTTTATGGAAAATCGCTGCTGTCGCTTTCGGTAGTTACACCATCATAAGGTTTCCCGCGTGTCGCCCTGCCTACCTTCGACTGCCAAGAGGAAAACCCTGCTTGTAGTCCCTCCTTCACCTCCGTTTGTTCTCACTGCCCTTCGCGGCCACCTTCCAATTATGCCAAAATGAAGGCGCAAATGATGCAGTATCTCGCCCCCGAAGTGACACTGCACTACTTTACCAGCATGTTTACCATCAAAAGCAAGCTAAAGGCCAATTTTATCGACGACGGTCGCCCTACCGAGATAGCCCGCCTACAGGATACGCCTGCTTATTACTGCATTTTTACAAAATCAACCCGACATGAGATTGAGAAGATGGTTTGATAGAGAGGGGGTAAAATGGGAGCTTTGATGAAAAGGGTGGATGTTGACGCGTTTTAATATCGATTTATTGTTCTTTTGTTGCTTGCTTTTAAACATAAGGAGTAAGAGCAAACTAGATATTAAGTAAATTTTTTTACGTTACTTAACCCGCTCTCTTTTCACCCCATTTGTTGTTGGCTACCTCTTGTTTATCAGTCGTTTGTTTTTCGCTCAAACAAACTTACAGTGTTACTTATAGTCTTTGAATTATCGTCAACATATCCTCACATTTGCAATGTGGAAATAAAACTAAGAATTGGTCAGCGAATTAAAGAATTGGTTGGAAAAGGCTGAAATGAACCCAAAAGGACTTGGCTTACGCTGCTGATTTGGACAGAAGTATATCGCAAGTATAGAAAATGGTCAACGAAATGTATCAATAGTAAACATTGAAAAAAGATTATAGTCAGATTAGGGTAACCCTTAAAGAATTATTCAACGATGCCTAATTTAACAAATAATCATACAGGCATTCCATTTAACCGAATTAAATACAGGATGCTTTAAATCAAATTAAAGCGGGTATAGAAAATGCGATAATTGCCAATGGAGAAGCAGGTAAAAACGCACTGATTAGAACTCAAGAACCAATTAATTTTGATACACAATGTCGTTAAAACAGGGTTTTTAAATGCAGGTATTCACGCAAGTTTAATAAATCCTGAGTTAAAACGGCTACAAAAAGAGTTGCAAAATCCTCCTGCAGAGTAAATAATCGTCCTGTTGTTTTATGTAATAGAGAATTACCTTTGGCAGGTTATCTTAAAACTAAAAACAAGATGTTTCAATAATAGCTAAACATCTACGTTAATCAAGAAGTATTAAGTTTTCCAACTTATTTGAACGGCTTTACAGATAAATATGGCACCGCATTTACCGCCGAAAGTGTGCTGTCAGTGAACAAGAAGTCAATTAAGTAGCGTTACAAAAAACTTTGATACACTTTATGAAAGAACTTTTGCTGAAGCATTGAATTTTCATTTAAGACTGCCCAATATGGTATTAGGTGAAGTTTATATGATTATTGCAAAGGAATACGATTCAGACGCGGCAGCACATAATAGGGTTGCTTTTAAAAATTCAGAACACATTGAAAAATATATTTTAGCTTTTCAAGCGTTGAATAACCGTTTAACGGTAGCTGACCCTCTATTCAAATACGAAAGGATTGCATTGTTAATAGTAGATTTTAGCCCGCAAATACCCAAATTATATAATAGTACGCAAGAACTGATAGACGATAATTTAATTCCTGTTGGTTCATTGGCGAACATTGATGGTTTGTCATTCAATGGGTTTATTGCTGATTTATTACAAATTTATCAAGAGAGGTTTCCTGCTAACACATTCTAACTGATATTTTTTAATTAAAAATTCCGTCAATTTTATTTGCGCCATTTAACGACCTAAGTAATTCAATTTGTTCTCTGAAAACTCGGGAATGGTAAATTTTTCAATGAAATTTTTCTGATAACAAGGATAACCGCCTCAATAGCAATACTTGTTTTACTACAACATAATAGTGCATTATTATTGAATTTAAAAATCTTTTGTACTCCATCAATATTTTCAACTTTTGAAATAGGATTTACGCTGTCCGCAAACAAAGTATCTGTTTCTTGTCTCTAAAATATGTTCCGTAACCATTTGTGAAATAGGCTTCTTCTTCGTCTATCTTCAAAAATCTTGGCGTTTGACTAAAAGTCGGATTTAAAATTTTCTTTCCTGTTTTTGCCAACCTCTTGTGTTCTTCTTCCCCAAATGAAAAACGGCTCAAATTTTACTTTGCCTTTATCTCTGCTGTATATCTTTTCAGAAAGAAAATAGGCATAACATTTCGGGAAACGCTTTTTAAATTCTGATTCGGAAATTGGCGTTGCTATTTTGCCTTTATGGTGTAAGGGCAAATAATTCTTCTTTGTGTTTTGCTCTACTTTTCTTGCGTTTTGAAGTCAGAAATTTTGTAAACAGGTTTAGTAATTTTTTCTCTATTTCAAAAGTCCCTTGCCCGTTGTTTTGATGAAATAGCCGTTTTTCTCACTACTTCCATCAATGAAAAATACATCATCTTTCAATGTTGCAATGCCTACACAAATATCGAACAGTTTACTGATTTGCGTTCCGATTGTTTCAATAGTTTTGATATTTTTTTGCTCGTCAGTTTTAAGTAAACGGCCATTTTTTTATATTCAGATCTTTTAGATAGTTTGGCGATCCGTTTGCTATTGACAAAAAGTCTTGCGGTGTATAGCCATTTTTAAGCCTGTCAAACGTAATGGCTTCGTTCTCTTTGTTTGTTTAAAAAGTCAAAGCTGTGTAAGTTTGAGCGTCAAATACTTTTTTTGTGAGTAAAATCAATAATTCGTGAAACGCATTTTTTCTGTTGGAAAAACCTACGCATTGCTTTGCCTGCAAGCGAAGTAAAATAGTTGTTTGGCGTAATAAAACCGAATCTGCCTGTTGGTTTCAGTAATTTGTAACCTAATTCAAAAAAGGCAAAATAAAGATTGAAAGTTCCGCCTTCAACAGTCGTCCAATTTTTTACCAAACATTCTCTATTTTCGACTGAAAGGTCTTGAAATTTCACATAAGGCGGATTGCCAACAACCGTATCGAAAGATAATCTCTACCTAGCTTTTAAACCGTCTTGGTTATATAGATTAAAGTCGCTTTCTTCCAAGATTTCGTTGTGCTGCAACGCATAAATTGTCAGCAAAAGCTCGAGCGATGAATGTTGTAAGTAAGAATATCAGAGCTGCAAATATTTTCTTTTTACGATTGATTTTATTGATTTGTCGAAAGTGTTTTTGTAGTAATCAGTCAAACCGATTAAAAATGCACCGCAGCCACAACTTGGGTCAATATTTTTGTCGTCGGGTTTTGGTTTAACTTCATTAATGATGAAATCTATAATATAATCAGGTGTAAAAAAGGCACCGTTTAATTTTCTGTCCGTTTTCGGAATAATAAGTTCTAGATGGTTTTCAAGGTCTTTTATTGTGGCAATTTCCAAATCTGAAACGCCAAAAAGCAAATTAGTATCTTGTTCAAAGTCTTTGAGGTATTCTGCTAATATTGGGCTTTTAGTAAAGTCAATTTTTTGGGTGTACAGATATTGATATACCAAATGCCTTTCAACACTTGTCAAGTCTTGACTAGTAATTAGGTTATTTAATATCGCTTTTTTTACCATTTTTGTTTAGTAATTTGACGGAAATAAACTGTACAACTTTTTCTAAAAGGTTCACAAATGTTCTAACGCAATTAACTTATAGTCAATTACTTAGAAGACATTTTAGGATCAAAAGTTGTACAGTTTATTTTTTATTGGCTATAAGCAACAAAGTTATTTGTTTTTTTTGAAAACAAATAATTTTATCAAAAAGTTATAAATTTTCAAAAAATAGTGCTGGGCTTGATCTGTTCGTTTTTTGTTCATCTGTTTATTTTAGTCTCGTTTTTTCAACATTTGCTAAAGCACCTAAAATTTATACCTTTGTCGTGGAGCAAAAATATAGTTTATTTTTCCCGTCACTTAAGCAACCGCCCCATCATGGCAAAGGACAAGAAACAGCAGAAAAGCAAGCAGCCGAAAACGCCCAAGGTAAGCCAACACAAGCAGGCCGATGGCATGACCCTGAAAGAATGGCAAATACAACTGCGGGAACAGTTTGGAAAAGAGCAATCCTTCGTCTTGACGAATGAGGGCAGCCATCCTGTGTGGTCTGATTTTACGATACAGAACGAGTCGCGCAATACACAATACAGGCTGGCACTCCGCAGCAAAAACCACGACGATAACTACTGTAGCTGTCCCGATTTCAAGGCTAGTGGGCTGGGGTATTGCAAACACATAGCATGGGCGTTGCACAAGTTGGAAAACACACGTGGCAACAAGCAATATTTCAAAAAACACCACCCAGTAGCGCACCCTTACACCTCCGTTTACCTGAAATATACGGATACCGAACGGCAACTCCGCATACGGATTGGCAGCGACTCAAAAGAGGCCTTTGAAGCATTAGCGGCGGAATACTTCGACAGTAGCGGTGTTTTTTTACCTAGCAAAATATTAGACTTCGACCAGTTACTGCAAAAGGCTCGCCAGCTTGATAGCGATTTCCGTTGCTACGAAGATGCCTTGGAGTGGGTGCTCCAGCAACGGGCTGACGCACGAAGAGCCATGCATGCTGCCCAGTTGGCGCAGGATCCTCACCTGTTCGACACCTTGGTGAAAGCCGATTTATACCCTTACCAACGGGAGGGCGTGCTGTTCGCCTTCCGAGCGGGAAGATGCTTGCTGGCCGATGAGATGGGGTTGGGAAAAACCATTCAAGCCATTGCCACAGCGGAACTATATCGGCGGCACTATGGTATTGAGAGTGTTTACATCATCTGCCCCACCTCTTTGAAATACCAATGGCGGGCAGAAATACAAAAGTTTACGGACACCCCGGTTTTAGTAGTAGAAGGCGCTATCACCAAACGAAGGGAGATTTACGAAACAGATAAGACCTGTTACAAAATCATCACTTACAATGTGGTCGTCAGGGATTATCCTTACATCAATATGGCTAGGCCAGATTTGGTTATCTTAGATGAAGCCCAACGCATCAAAAACTGGGACACAAAGGTTTCACAGTCGGTGAAACGCCTACAATCTCCCTACCGATTAGCACTGACTGGCACCCCTTTGGAAAATAAATTGGAAGACCTCTACTCTATCGTTCAGTTTTTAGACCAGTACCTGTTAGGGCCACTCTACTTGTTGCAACACAAGCACATCGCCAAGGATGAGTATGGCATGGTGAGAGGGTATCGCAATTTGGAGGAAATAAACCAAAAGTTGTCCGTTTTGATGATGCGGCGCAAGAAAAAGGAGGTTTTGAAACAATTGCCCAAACGCCGCGATAAAAACCTAATGGTTCCCATGACACCCCGCCAATGGGAAATACACCGCAGTTGCGAAATGGATGTGGCACAACTGATTGAAAAATGGCGGCGGCACAACTTCCTGAGCGAACAGGATAGGCTACGCCTGATGAGCCTCCTCCAAACCATGCGAATGAGTTGCAACAGCACTTGGATTGTTGACCAGAAAACCCGCCACGATACCAAGGTGGATGAATTATTCTACATTCTGGAGGAACATCTTGCCGACGAAGGGGAGAGTGTGGTCATCTTTAGCCAATGGTCGAGGATGACACACCTGATAGCAGAGGAATTGGAGGCTCGCAATATCCCTTACGCCCATTTACACGGGGGTGTTCCTAGCACTAAGCGCGGGGAGCTATTGGATCAATTCAGGGAAGACAAAGACTGCCGCGTGTTCCTGTCCACCGATGCTGGCGGCGTGGGCTTGAATTTACAGAAAGCTTCCTTGGTTGTTAATTTGGACCTTCCGTGGAATCCGGCGGTTTTGGAGCAACGCATTGCACGGGTATATCGCTTGGGGCAGAAACGCCCCGTGCAAGTGATTAATTTAGTGTCGGAGCAGACGATTGAACACCGTATGCTTTTCACACTCAAGTTCAAGAAAGACTTGGCCAATGCCGTATTAGATGCGACGGAGGACAGCGTTTTCATGAACGAAAATCGCTTTAAGGAATTCATGGAGCAGGTTGAGAAAATGACCACCGGCAATAGCATTGAAGAAACCGTTGCGCTACCAGAACCCAGCGAGGATATTGATTTTGAAAAGCCTTCCGCCGCTCCTGGCCCCAGCCAAGAACCTCCTCCCTTAGTACAAGAAGAGGATTGGATGGAGCAAGTTTCCGAACCCCTGCCAACCGAGCCTGCGCCCACCCACCCTGTGGTACAAAAGCACGATGCTAAAACGACTCCACCGCAGGCGGAACGCGAAGAGGCTGCACAGGCACTGCTTAGTGAAGGTCTATCCTTTTTTGCTAAACTAGGGCAGACGCTCAGTGACCCCGTTGCCACCAAAACCTTGGTGGAATCCATCGTGCAGAAGGATCAGCAAACAGGAAAAACATATTTGAAAATACCCGTAGAGAGCGAGGCTATGGTAAACAATGCACTCACGTTGTTGAGCAGTCTGTTTGCAGGCCGATAGTCGAAGTTATACCACCGCAATGATATGAAAAACGCCCTGCTACAAGGCATACACGCTTCCTTGCGCCACTGGCGTACTGCGGCTATTTTCTACTTAGCGTCCCTGCTATTGGCGGTGGTGGCTACATGGCCGTTTCATGCGTTGTTAGAAAAATATGCAGGCCATTCCCTTATGTTGGACGATTTGATCAAGGGGTTCAACTACACTTTCCTCAATGATTTCCTGCAAAACTATGGGGCTGGTTTTACCCCTGTGCTTCATATTTCCTTATTCGTTTTGCTACTTTGGCTGCCGCTGCTCGCCTTTTTGAGCGGTGGTGCGTTGCACAATTTGATAACATCGCCTGAAGGCTTCCAACGCCCGCTTTTTTGGAGTGGGGCTGGTTTGTTTTTTGGCCGCTTGTTTAGGTTAACACTCCTCTTCCTATTCGTACACGCCGTTGTTTTATGGCTGTTTGGAATGGTGTATTGGCAAGCCATCAGCGGCTTTTCTCGGGATGTACTGGACGATACGCGGGTGGTTGCCTCTTCCTTATATTGGTGGATACCCCTGTATGTATTGCTGGGGGGCATCTTTTTCCTGTGGCAGGATGTGGCTGTGGTGGAATTAGTGCGTTCAAAAAGTAGTGTGCTACACGCGATGGGTGTCAGTGCCCGAATATTGCGCAAGCAGTTTCGTTTGCTGTATCCGGTTTACCTTATTTGGTTGTTGGTATTACTACTACTGATGGTAATAAGATTTACCCTGACAGCTTCTTTAGACATACAGGATGGTGCTACGCTCTTGTTGTTTTTCCTGCTCACACAACTGTTTGTACTGGCTCGTTTTATGGTAAAAATAGGCACTTGGAAGAGTGTGTATCACTTGATAGCATGATGTTCGTTTACGAATCCTTTTGTAGGCTTCACAAACGAACATAATGAGTGACACGATGGAGCGGATTATCCAATCCGCTAGCTTTACTAACAATTAGGTTCCTTTATATCACAACCTCCCCGCTTAGCTTGAAAGCAACGATAAAAACCTATATCTTTGCGAAGTAGAATAAATTGATATGGCCATCAAGGAAAAATACATCAATCCCTTCACCGACTTCGGGTTCAAGAAGCTATTTGAAGCCGCTGAAATTGCCAAGTTCACGCCCGAAGAAAAAGAGCAATACGAAGATAGCCTTAAAATCTACCGAGACCTTAAAAATGTGATTGATACAGCTTTCTTTGAAGGTAGAATGGAAGGTAGAATGGAAGGTGAAAAAGAGGGTGGAATAAAAGAAAAACGGCCAACATCGTCAGAGCCTTAAAAAGGGGCAAACTGAGCGTGGAAGAAATAGCCGAAGATTTTGAGACCACAGTAGCTTTTGTCTTGAAGGTGAAAGCGGATTTTGGGTTGTAAATACATACATTCCTGTCTGAATTAGAATTTTCAGAATCGTGGGGGCTGCTGCCCGGTTTCACTGCTAACCGCAAGAAGTGAAAGAACAAACTCCTTTCTTCCACGCCGCAGAAAGCACCAGAAAACCACCTCACCACCAGACACGGAGCGCGGAGCGCGAAGTGCGGCCCCGGGACGGGGCAACGACCAGGGGGTGACGGGAGGAACGACCAAAACACCTTACTCGCCCGATTCAATCGGGAACGGGGGGCGCATGGTAATACATCCAAAAGAGGCGTTGAAAGAACCGATATTTTAGCAGCCCATAGCTACTTCCATACAGTAAAGTACATCACCGAGCACGTCGAGCTGGAGCGACATCCCTTCTTTGGGGGTATCGTATCGCAATAGGGTATCCCAAGTTTGGCCATTATCTTTGGAGCAAATAACGCCGCCTTGGTAACTACAGTAAATGCGTCCCTGGTGGAAGATAACGGACGTGATGTCCTCCAAGTCCTTGAGGTAGGCATCGGCGGGATGTAATTGCCAAGTATGGCCTCCATCGGTTGATAACTGCACCTTGCCGGCAACCCCTTTGTCTTCAGGTGTCCTGCTCCGAATGGCCACGATGCCACGAGATGTAGGTTTCAAATCGTAAGCGAAATCATCAACGGCCAGCCCCTCGAAGCCCGCATCTAAAGGGGTGGATAGCGCACGCCAATGATGACCCTGATTATCCGTGCTGTAGATGCCACCTTGCCCACTAGCGATGAGCGTACCTGCTTGCCACTGCAAGTCCAGCACCCATCCGAAGTTGGAGCGCGCTTCCCATGTCAGACCGCCATCTGCGGAAAAGTACAATCCGCTGTGGCATGCCAGATATACGTTGCCCGCTTCGTCCTCCTGAATGTCATTGACGCTAAACAGTCCCATTGGTGTGCCCAATTCCTCCCATGCGGCCATACCATGACGTTTTTTGTAAAGACCTTCGTGGATAACATATATGTAAACCGCCGTGGAGGTGGGATAAATACTAGTGAAAAACAGCCTATCCTCGGGAACAAGGCTGAAGGCACGGCAGTTCATGCTCGACTTGATCCACGGATGCGGCGCCGCATTTCCCCGCATATAAAGATTGGATTTGTCGTAGCCGACGATCAGTTGGCCATCGGCTACCGTGGCGGCGTTGATTCGCCCTTCAGGGGGTAAACCATCGCTGATGTCCGTCCAGGTTTGGCCCTGATCGCTAGACTGCATGATTGTACCACTGAAAACACCATTTTGTACCGTAGAAATAGGCGCTATATCGTCGATTTGAGTCGGCACGGGTGCGCATCCGATGCCCAAGATGAAGCATATTGACACATTCAGTTTGGATAATAAACGCATAATCGTTTAGTTTTTGATGAGAAAATAGATCGACACAAACATACAGGCAGACGCAGCCCCGTGCAGCAAAAAACCTGTAAAATAAGTGTAGATAAATGTAAAAGGCACTGTTTACACTATCGTGTCGTGTATCTTTGCGCTATGAATCTGAGTATTTATCCGCTGCTAATTGGGTTGTGTTGCGTATTGATGTACTGCCAGCCAGCCAGTCACACGAATCAATACCACGAAGTAGTCATGCGCCAAATTGGCAACCGAGTACTCTGGTCATTGGGTGATTCCACCTCCCGAATACTACCTGTCATCGTTCAAGGAGACACCTATACCATTGGCTTCGAACAGCCCATTGATATGCCGTATGATACGCTGATTTCGGTCGCCGCTCAAGAACTTCACCGGATAGATGTACAGCAATTCATCGTGGCCGTCAAGGACTGCGAAACGGAAGAGGTCGTGCTATCCTTCGCATTTAAGTACCCTTTGGATTCACTCCTACCTTGCCGGGGGCGCGATACAGAATCAGGGTGTTACCGCATTGAGATCACACTAACCAACTCCAAAAAACGCTACGACTACGCCATTCTCCCCATAACATTCGTTCTGCTGTTGGGCGGATGGGGATTCAGAAAGTGGCGACAAGCAACAACACCAACACCGCCGCCAATGCCTACACTACGGCACATTGGCGAATATCGCTTCGATGAACGCGAACGGCTGCTACTACACCATGGCGAACCGACCCCCTTGACGGAAAAAGAAGCTAAATTATTGGCACTGCTACTCACCCATACCAGCCAAACTTTGTCGCGCGAAGTGCTGATGACCGAGCTTTGGGGTGAGGAAGGGGTAGTCGTCGTGTCCCGAAATGTAGATGTACTCGTCTCCAAACTTCGCAAAAAGCTACAAGCCGATCCCACCTTGGCGATTACGAATGTCCATGGCGTAGGATATAAATTAGTGGAAAACAACCCAACAGAGGGGCAATAATAGCGAGAGAGGAGTTAGCGTTCATCGGCTAATGTGGTAATAATTTCGCCTAACTATTGACTGTTAGCTTCACCAATTTGTATCGCCTGATCTCAACTGTTCCATGTCAGATATATCGAGTTTGTAAGCCATATAAAGGTAATGTAGCAAATACAGGAAAACTTGCACTACCACGTCGTCCGGTAAGCCCAACTGCCTTACAAAGTTAACATTAATGATGGATAAAACGACGAAAGCCGCACCGCCTGCAAAGCCTTTCAGGATTCGTAGGCGTAATCATGATGAAAAACGTTTGCATCCTATTACCATTACGTTTACGAATCCTTTTGTAGGTCTTATGTGTGGACACAAATGGGTGCGCCACATCACAAGGTGCTATTTTTCAATGAATTGCATTTGCTATTTAAGGACTGCAAACCATTGTGCTTCTTTGCCAGAAAGCGTGAAAATCATCCTCTTCTATATCACCCCTTCGGGGTTTAAGGCCGTTCGATATGATGGAACTTTACAATATTGCCATCCCTTCGGGATTTATTTAGAAGGGTATGTAGGCTTTTCAAGCCAAACCCCGAAGGGGTGAACTGATTGTAACAATCTGTAATACAAGCAAATAAAACCCCGAAAGGGGTGGCATATAATACGCAAGTGGTCTTGAAAACGCAATCTCGCGTAGCAGCGTATCCACTTATGAAGAAACGTTTGTTTATAGCAATTGCCAAAGACGCATTTTTGTTAAATAACCGGTTAACGAGATGTGTCCATACATAAGACCTTTTGTAGGCTTCGTGAACGAACAACGCTACTAAAGTGCGCCTCCTTCTTCGGGCAAAATCCCCATAGCTTTGGCACGCTTTTCCCAATTTTGCCGCGCCAATGTCTGCATATCTTCCGTGCTGTCGAGTTCATCCACAATTTCAAGCCCGAGGAGTGTTTCTATGACATCCTCAAACGTCACGATGCCTGCCATTCCTCCGAAATCATCTACCACCAAAGCGATTTGTTCCCGGCTATTCAAAAAATGGTTGAATACATCTTGAATGGTCTGTTCTTCTTTTACTACTGTAATAGGGCGAGAAATATTTTTCAGCAACTCACTGCCGTTATTTTTGACCAAGCAATCGAGGATTACATCTTTCAGCACATAGCCTGTAATATGATCTTTGGAGCCATCAAAAATAGGGATGCGGCTAAAGGGTAATTGTGTATTCTGGTCATAAAATTGCTGTACCGTTAGTTCTTGTTTGGCCGCTTTTACCACAGTTCTGGGGGTCATAATGGAGTAGGTTTCTAAAGTATGGAATTTCATCAGGTTGCCAATAATTTTGGACTCTCCCGCTAGAAACACCCCCTCGCGGGTACCCATTTGCGCCAAGGCAGAAATTTCCTCCCGGCTAATGCTACCACCATGCCCTTTGCCTTTCAATTTTTTTGTTACAAACTGGCTCAGCACCACCAACGGATGCATAGCTACTGTGATAATACGCAACGAAGAAGCCGTAAAACCTGCTAATGATTTCCAATTGTTCGCACCAATGGTTTTAGGGATAATTTCCGAGAGAATTAACACCCCCAATGTCATCAAGGTAGCCACAATGCCCGTGGCGGGTATTTCGATACCTGCTACCATTAAGCCACCCGTGCCATAGTAGGTTTCTGCCTGTTTACCCACCAGAATAGCACCTACCGTATGGGCGATTGTATTCAAGGAAAGAATGGCAGAAAGTGGTCGATCAATGTCTTTTTTCAGTTCCCGTAATACCGGACCAGCGGGATTGCCCTGATTGATCTGAACTTCTACATAGGAGTCGGGCATACTCAGCAGCACCGCTTCCCAAATAGAACAAAGAAAAGAAAATAGGATGGCAAGGGTAGCGTATAAAACCAAAAGCGTCATAATCAATGGCTATGTTTGTACCTCAAAGGTATTATTTTTATATGAACCGCACTCATAGGTGCCGAAAAACAAACATCCCGCACCAGGCATATCAGTCTGATGCGGGATGTTGTTTTGAACAACACACAAGGCCATTTACTCCAAATAAATCGTTTGGAACTCCATGATAGGGTCGTTGGGGCCTAATTTGTTGATTTGCCTCAACTTTTCTACTGTTGTATTGTAGCGGCGAGCGATACCGTAAAGGCTTTCACCTTGAGATACGATATGTGCCCTGCGTTGTGTTGCTTTGGTAGCAGGTGCATCCGTGTAAGATGCGGGCAAAGTGCTGGCATCAATGGGCCTATTGGGCGGCGGCAACGGGCTGGATGCCGAGGTTGGCAACGGATTGCCAAAGTCATCAGAAGCGCCAATAACACGATTGCGCTCCAAGGCAGACAATGTGCGATTGGTGGCTGGTGTATCATAAGAAGAAGGTAGCAATGCTTCCGACAAGGATACTGCTGCCGCATTAGCACCCGGCACTGTAGGTGTACGATAACCCGTTGTCAAATTGCTGGAAGTTTGGATGCGAGTTTCTGCCGTATTGGCAAAAACAGAAGAGCCACTCGCTACGGGCGTGCGAGCGGTAAACTCGGAAGCCGTTGTAGTTTCGTAACTATTGGGGGTGGAAGCTGGCACAAAATACTGCGGCTGCGTAGTTGACGGAGGATTAGCAGGCGTATTGGTATCTGGGCAGTGGCAGTCGCTTATTTTCAAACGCTGTCCCACTAAAGCCACGTCATTTGGCCCCATGTTGTTTATTTCACGCAAACGAGGCGTGGTATATCCATACTTCAACGCAATAGAAGCTACCGTTTCACCGGGTTGAACAACGTGGTATTCATCGGAAGTCTGTATGCGGGTAGTGGTTTGCTCATAAGGTACAGGCGCGCCCGAGAGGGTTGAACCCGATTGTGGGGTGCGAGCCGTCATCGTGCCTGCCGCTGGATTAGTGGGGGCGGTTACTTGCAGTACCTGTCCTTTTCGGATGGTATTAGACGACAGATTATTCCAGTTTTTAATATCGTTAACGCCCACATTGTATTTTTTAGCGATGCCATACAGGGTTTCACCAGCGGCAACCGTATGGGTACTAGCCGTAGCACTGGTCGTGGTTGTTGGCGGTGTGGTAGTATTGGTAAAAACAGGCGTAGCACCTTGGCTTGGAGGCGTTGTATTCACGACAGGTGAACCTCCTGGCACGATTGCTCCCTTGGGTAGATTACCAGCGGGCATGGGGTTGTTGCCTACGTTTCCATAATTGGTAGGCGTTTGTGGCGTCGTACTTTGTACCACTGATCCACGCGAGCCTGGCTCAGCACCACAAACAGAAAGCAAGTAACGCGACAGGGCTACTCCGTTGACCTTCTTGAGGGTAAATACATTGTTCATGGCCGCAGCGGCATTAGCGCCTAAGCGCTCTTCTACGATGCCTATTTCGGGTGTAAGCACTAGGTCGATTAATGGAAACGCCGCCTGATTATTCAACTGTCGGAATAAGTAGGAACCCGAGCAATCATTTTCTAAACGCCCCTCAAAATAGAGTTTAGCTGAAGGGTTGTTGATGGCGATGTTCTCGCCTATTGTTCCATAATCGGCATTGAACATAAAGCTATATCGGGGCGATTCGTAGCTAATCGTGTTGCCAGCCTTGTTGTAATAAGCAGCGGTACTCACCTGCGAAATGGTGAATTTTTTATCGCTTTCTGGATAAACGATAAACACATCGTCCAATCCGGCATTGATACGGCGCATCAGCCCCTGATCGAAGCCACCAGAACCGCAGTGTAGATAAGGTTCTGGTACAAAATTGGACTCCTTGTTACTTTCAGCACCCACTTCCAAGACCAACTTGGTGCCGGTACGCAAACTGATGTGGTAAACAAAGTAATCGTTCTTACCGTCTATCCTGCTGTGTTCAAACTCCAAGCGATCCATACAGGATGGGTCAAATAAAATAAAAACCTGACCTGCCGACAAAACCGTGTGCAAGGCCAAAAAAGGCCCCAAAAGAATGGGATTTTTGTGCGCTTCATGGAAATTTTGATTTTCTTGCTGCGAAAGGTAACGATATTTACCCAATTGAGCAACAACTCATGGGAAAACATATCATCATAACGTTGAAATGAATACGAAAATTACCTTTTTTTGTTTAGGAACGAGTAACAATTTATGCAAATAGACTTAAATTTAATGGCGTTTCAGTCCCAACTGCAAATCAAACAAGCAGATGGTAAACGCTACGTTCGCGACCCCATCCGATCTAAATGGTTGGTATTACAACCCGAGGAATGGATACGGCAAATGCTGGTGGCGTGGCTGATAGATGGCCTCGGTGTGAATAAAAACCGTATCGCCATAGAAAAGGGGTTGAAAGTAAATACGCTCAGTAAAAGGTGCGACATCTTAGTCTATGATGCCCAGATGAAGCCCTGGCTCTTAGTAGAATGTAAAGCCCCCGATGTGCCACTCAATGAAAAAGTATTCCGCCAGATAGCGGCCTACAATATTCCTTTGCAAGTACCCTACTTGTTAGTGTGCAACGGCCCCCAAGCGTATGCCTGTTCCATTGATTTTGAGCAAGGCACTTTTGCTTTTTTGGACGCACTACCCCGGTATGGGCTATAAAGCAGGTTCGAGTACCGCCCAAACATTGGCTGCCACGATGACTTGGCCTTGTTCATTGGGGTGGATGAGATCGGGTAAGTTGAGATCGGGATTGCCGCCTACACCTTCCAACAAGAAAGGGATGAGCGGCAGGTTGTTGCGGCTTGCTAAATCGCGAAAAATATTGCGAAATCCTGTGGTGTATTCAGAACCCATATTGGGCGGTGCCTCCATACCTGCGACGATGATACGGGCTTCGGGGTATTTTGCTTGCACTTTGTCCACAATGGCCTGAAGGTTGTTTCGTGTGGTACTCAAATCGAACCCACGCAACATATCATTTCCTCCCAACTCCAGCACAAAAATGGATAAAGGTTGTTCCAGCACCCAATCAATGCGGCTGAGGCCACCTGCGGTTGTTTCTCCGCTAAGCCCTGCATTGACCACTTCATAAGACAGCCCCAGCGAATCTATCTTGCGCTGTATATGCGATGGGTAGGAATGTTCTTCGTCCAAACCATACCCCGCCGTGAGGCTGTCGCCGAAGAAAACGATACGGCTTTTGCGGTTAGTTTTGGCCTCCTCCACTGGCGCAGGATTAGCAACGGTAGCAGCCGCTGCATCTGTCTTGTCTGATGATTGCCCCGTACAACCTGCTAGTAATAAAGACAGGGAGGCTAGTAATAGATAGTTTGTTCATAAACAATTTTTATAACACAAATACAAGATTTTAACTTGATTGTTTGAATCATAGCGCGTTTATTACAATCAGATCACACCCCTTCAGGGTTTGTCTTAAAAAACCTACATGCCCTTATAAAAAAATCGAAGGGATGAATATTGTAAAGTTCCATTTACTTGCGTTTTTGCGAAATTCACGTTCAATATACCACCCCTTCAAGGGGTTCATACGCTAATACAACTAATATTATAGCTATTGCTTTTCCACCTTTAAGGGTTAGGGTATGACAAGCCTAAATCAGGAATGAAGAAAATCCGAAGGGATAGCAATATTAATAAAGTTCTATCTATCGAACGACCCTTGAACCCCGAAGGGAGTGATATAAGAAAGAGGACGGTCTTTATGCGTTCTGACAAAGAAGAACAAATGTTTGCAGTCATATGCTCAATTTCAATTCATTAAAAAAAGTGCCTTGTGATGCGGCACGCCCATTTGTATCCACACGTTAGGCCTTTGGTAGGCCTTCGTAAACGAGTAGGCCAAGACCCAACCATCAGTCATTATCCAACGCACCGTTAGGAGCAATCGTTTCATATCAAACATTCCCTCCGATTCTCTTCATCGAAAAATACCACCCGTTTATCTAAACTTTAAGGGCAGACACATCTATTGCATCCGTGCCGTGTTTAGACAACCATACTCAACTAACGTAGCAAGCAATATGGAACCTATACTTGAGATTGCCGATTTAACACAAACCTACGCCAGCGGTGGCCGCCAACTGACGGTGCTAGCAGATGTGAGTTTCGGTGTTACCTGCTGAAATGCTCTCCATCGTAGGCCCCTCAGGAAGCGGTAAAACCACCTTACTGGGGCTGTGCGCAGGCTTAGACAGCGCCCGAGCTGGCAGTGTGCGCCTGTGCGGGCAACTGCTCAATGACCTCAACGAAGATGAAAGAGCCGCCGTGCGAAATACCCATGTAGGTTTCATTTTCCAAAGCTTCAACTCATCCCCTCCTGACGGCTTGGAGAATGTGATGATACCCGCTGAACTCAAAGGCCAACGCGATGCAGCTGCTCGTGCCGCTATGCTGTTGGAAAAAGTTGGGCTGCAAGACCGTGGGCATCACTACCCCAACCAGCTATCTGGTGGCGAACAACAGCGCGTGGCGCTCGCCCGTGCTTTCTGCAATCAACCTTCCATACTCTTCGCCGATGAGCCTACTGGCAACCCTCGATGACCATACCGGGCAACTCGTCGAGTCCTTGCTCTTTAGCTTGAACAAGGAAATGGGCACCACCCATTATCGTCACCTGATAGGAATTGGCTCAAAAAACCGACCGCATCATCCAACTCAAAGGTGGCCAACTCGTAGCCGACTACCCCACGCAAAAGCAAGACTAACATGGCGAACTGGAAAATGATTCGGCGCTTAGCTTGGCGCGACAGTGGCGAAACCCGGCAGGCTGTTCCTGTTTATGGCTTCATCATTCTCGGCATAGCAGCATTGTGGTCAACTCCTTCAACTACAACCTGCAACGCGATATTGACTCGCAAGCCGCTTCCCTCTTAGGTGCCGACCTCGTGGTGAGTGGCAACCGCCCTTTGTCCCCTTCTCAGGACTCCCTCTTAGCGACCCTTTCCGCCGAAAAAGCCGAAAAACAGGAAATCTTCTCCATGGCTTATTTTCCACGGCAAGACGCTAGCCAATTTATTCGACTGCAAGGGATTCAAGGCAATTTCCCTTTTTATGGCCAACTCAACACCCTACCCGCCGATGCCCCCCAGCTACTCCAACAAGGGCGTTTTGCCATCGTGGACAAAAACTACCTTGAACAAAACGGCATCCAAATCGGCGATACCTTGCGCATAGGGCAAACCGCTTGTGTCATCAAAGGACAACTGCTTACCGACTTTGCCAGTGCCAGCATCGGCGCAGGGTTTGCGCCCTCCGTCTATGTTTCCCTGCCTACGCTGGCGCTTTCGCAACTCGTACAGCCCGGCAGTTTGGTCAACTACAACGCCTATTTCAAAACCCCTAAATCATTCGATGCGCAGGCGTGGGCCGACACCCATGAACAAGCTTTCCGCGAAGACAGCCAACGCATCCAAACCATTGAAGGCCAAAAGCAAAACCTCAGCAGTGCTTTTTCCAACCTCAATGCCTTCCTCAATTTAGTAGCCTTAGTTTCCCTGATATTGGGTTGTATTGGCGTAGCCAGTAGTATCCTCATCTACGTGCGTTCCAAAATTCCATCGGTGGCCGTGCTGCGTTGTCTGGGCATGAAAGGCAGCGATGTCTTTGCTACCTACCTACTCCAAATGCTCAGTATCGGTTCCATAGGAGTCGTGGCAGGTATTGCCTTGGGTACGATGGTACAACTGCTGCTTCCTGTCATTTTCAAGGACTTTCTCCCCTTAGAAGTACAAACCACCCTCTCTTGGCGTGCCATTGCAGAAGGCGGGCTGGTGGGGATGCTCATCACGCTTTGGTTTGCTATGCTGCCTTTGCTGCCCGTCAGGAATATTAGCCCGCTGCGCATCTTGCGGGCAGATATGGAAGAGGACATCGCAGGGCGCGACCCTCTAGTGTGGTGGGTCTATGCGCTGATTGCGGCTACCATAGCGGGCTTCTTGTGGTATCTCACAGGTGCTTGGCAGGATGCTGCCGCCTTGTCTCTTGGGCTACTCGTAGCATTTGGGGTACTATTCGGGGTAGCGCGCTTCATCACTTGGGGCGTGCGGCGTTTCTTCCCTGTGGGGTGGAGCTTTGTTTTTCGGCAAGGTTTAGCCAACCTCTACCGCCCCAACAACCAAACCACCACCCTGTTGGTTTCGTTGGGCTTAGGAACGGCCATCCTCACGACCCTGTTTATCGTGCAAGGGCTGCTGCTGTCCAATGTAGCGGAGATGGATGCAGGCAACCAGCCGAATATGATTCTCTACGGCATTGAAAAAGACCAGTTGCCAGCCTTGCAATCCCTCACAGACTCCTTCCAAATGCCGGTTATACAACAAGTGCCCATCGTCACCATGCGCATCAGCGGATGGCAGGGAAAAACCAAAGCAGAGTGGCTAAAAGACACGACCCTACAGGCTAAAAGATGGGCGTTCAACCGCGAAATACGCACTACCTTCCGCGATACCATCGATGGTTATGAGGAAGTATTGGCAGGGCAATTTCCCAAACCCCGAAAAGCGCACGGCGACAGTATTTTCATCTCCTTAGAAGATGGCTTTGCCGAAGATATGCACCTCAACGTGGGCGATGAAGTCGTCTTCAACGTGCAGGGAATGCCCGTCACCACTTATGTAGGTAGCCTACGCAAGGTGGATTTCACGCGGATGCGCACGCGCTTCTTCGTCATTTTCCCAGAAGGTGTTTTGGAAAACGCCCCACAGTTTCAAGTGTTAGTGACCAAGTCGCCCGACCCAGCCACCACCGAACGCTACCGTACCGCCGTGGTACGTGCCTTCCCCAATGTTTCTGCCGTTGACCTCAGCTCTATCCTCACCTCCCTCAATGGCATCCTGAGCAAGGTGTCCTATGTCATCCAGTTTATGGCATTATTCAGTTTGCTCACGGGCATCATCGTGCTCATCAGCTCCCTGATGTTGAGCAGGATGCAGCGCATCAAAGAAACCGTTTTGTTGCGAACGTTGGGTGCTGGCAGTCGCCAACTCATCCGCATCACCGCCGTAGAATACGCTTTGCTGGGTAGTTTAGCAGCCTTTTCTGGCATCCTCTTAGCATTGGCGAGTAGCTGGGTATTGGCCACCCAACAGTTTGAGCTCGATTTCCACGTACCTTGGGCCGCCATCCTGCTCATCTTCGCAGGCGTGCTATCGGCTATGCTATTGATAGGCTTCTGGAACAACCGCAGCATCCTCAACCGCAGCCCGTTGGAGGTGCTGAGGAATGAATGATTACAAATAGCTTCCAAAAGTTGCTTCATTAGAGTAGGGACAAGTGGGCTATTTTTCCCCCATATAGTCTCCATATCACCAACTCTATTTATTGGGGGTGCCCCCAGCCTGCCCTTCCATTGCATTACAGGGCAGGCTGGGGTCGGGCAGTCCATGGCTACGGCCCCAGTCCGGTAACCCTCCCTGTGGCTGGCGTCCTTTCCGTCCGCCACCATTTCCTTCCCTCACCCGGTGGTTTTTCTGCTATTCCTGCCGTTTCTGCTGCTAAAGAAACTTGGTTGATACGAAAACCATGCCTCCTGAATCACAAATAGAAAAATTTGGCTGTTTTGCAGAATATCTTTCGGAATGCCACATTGTTTTTCACGGACACAAATTTCATTTCATAAAATATTTGATCGCCAATTACGGCATTTTGAGTTATTATTCCGATATTTGCTATTATGTGTCAGTTGGGCGTTCGTATTGTGTCGCCGATGCGTATTGCGTTAGTTTAAACCGTAAAGTGAAAACGACGCGACTTCTCTTTTAAATATAAATGAATTATTATGAAAAGTCTTTCTCTTATTCTTTTCTCTCTATTCATTGCAATAGTCTCTTTTGGCCAGAGTTGCTTAGATGATATTCATGTTTCTGGTTCTACAGAGTATTTTTCAGTGAATTATCCTGAATGTGAAGAATTTTTGGGGATGTGTATATACACTATGATGTGCATGACCTTCATGGGTTGGAACAGATAACTACCATTCAGGGAAATTTATTTATATACTCAGCATATCAGTTAGAGGATCTCCAAGGATTGAACAACTTAACCTATATAGGAGGGAGTTTGGAAATTTATAATTGTAATAACTTAGAGTCGCTTAATGCACTAAGTAGTTTAACCTATATAGGAGGAAGTTTAAAAATAAGTGATAATAACGTACTAGAAGACTTACAGGGTCTGAGCAACTTAGAAATTATAGGTCGCGATTTGGTTGTTAAAGATAATGAAACCTTAAACATAGCCTTAGAGGCATTAGAAAGCCTTGTGAGTATTGGTGGGGCGTTAGAGGTTCTCAACAATCCTTCTCTTCAGAACCTCAATTTGCTTGGGGATGTATCCGTTATCCCAAAATATATTACTATGATCAATAATCCTCAGTTATCTGATATTACGGCAATGCAGCAAGTCATAAATTTAGGTGGTGGTATTCATATTAGTAACAACGATGCATTAACTGACTTAAACTTTAGAGCTAATTATGATTCTCTTGAATATTTACGAATAAAAGGCAACGACGGCATTCAAACGTTTGGGAATGCCCTAGGTAATTTAGTGGCAATCGAAAGAGATTTTACAATAGAAAATAATGATGCATTGACTTCTATTGAAAATGTAGATGCCTTAAATTACATCGGAGGAAGCTTATCAATTTCTCTCGATTCTTTATTAGAAAACATTAGTGGATTCTCTAATCTATCGTTCGTAGATGGAAGTGTTTTCATCTATGGTAATCCTGTATTAAGAGGTTTAGAGGGTTTAGAGAGTCTCACTGAAGTCGGCGGAGATTTTTATATCGAGACTTGTGACTCACTGGTAAACTTGAATCCCTTAACCAATCTTTCATCTGTTGGAGGCTGGCTTTATATAGGGAATAATGGTAATTTACTCAACCTAGATGGATTGAATAGCCTTAGTACAGCAAGTGGAGGATTTTTTCTTCGGAATAGTCCTTTAGTGACGAATTTGGATAGCCTTATAAATCTATCAGGACATGTTTCGGTGATATCAGTTGGCGGAAATGATCATTTAGTTAACCTTGATGGTTTGGCAAATATTACAGCAGCACATGAAATTTTAGTGTCCAATAATCTCTTACTCAATAATGTAAATGCTTTCAGTAATTTAACAACTCTAACGAGGTTATTCACTGACCTTTCGCAAGCGAAAGGTTTGGATTTTTGATAAAAAAATAGGATGCATTATCTTCGTGTTCAAAGGAATTCGAGATGAAAGATCCAAAATTACTCGATCTGTACTCAGACTATTTGTTGTCGTCGTTTCGCATGGTGACGGCCACAGGGATGTCGGAGTTATTAGATCATGGCATTAGCCACGACAAGATTAGTCGGTTTTTAGGACAAGAGGCCTTGATTCTAAAGACTACTGGCGTTGTATTAAACGACTGGTGCGCCAAGTGGAGCATCCTGATGTGAAGTTCTCAAAATTGATGACACCATTGAGGAGAAGCCCCACTCTAGGAAAATGAAGTTATCACTTGGCACTGGGATCACTCCAAAAGCCAAAGGCGCAACATGTTAAGGGTATCAACATCCTCAACTCTTTATCAAAGTCCACTGGGTATAGAAATTCCGGTAAGCTTTGAAATTGTGCGTAAAAGCGAGGAGTATCTTGATACCAAAAGCGGCAAGGTTAAGAAACGCAGCCCTAAAACAAAGAATGAGATGCTGCGAGACCAACTCTTCGTGCTGGTGAAGTACAATCGTGTTCCCTTCCGCTACGTGGTGTGGGACACTTGGTTTTCCGCTCAGAAACAATTTCGTACACTACCAGTTGGAAAAGTACTTTATTGGTGCCACAAAGAGCAACCGTAAGGTGGCTCTGAGTATGGAAGACAAGCTGCAAGGCCGATTTCACCGAGTCGATAGGCTAGACTTACAAGCAGACCAAGCCATCACCGTTTATGTAAGGACTTGACTTTCCCGTTCAACTACTTAAACGGGTCTTTATAAACAAAGACGGTTCTTCTGGAGACTTGTATCTGGTAACTAACGACCTAAAAATGGAGCCTCAAAGCCATCTGCACGACCTACGATAAACGCTGGGGAGTGGAGGTATTCCACAAATCACTCAGCAAAATGTGGGTTTAGAAAATCACCCACTAAGCATGAGACCTCCCAATGTAATCATGTGTTTGCCGCCATGATTGCTTGAATTAGTTAGAGTTGCTCCTCCATCAAAGAGAGACTAACATTTGCCCTAAAATCCAAACTGTATGTCAAAGCACTGCAGGCAGCTTGGCAGGAGGTACAACTTCTCAAAGTACATAACCTGCAACTAGGCCCAGCAGTCGTCTATTCCTCTTTTGGGATAGACAATTTACACTGCGAACCCATAACTGGTGCAGGGCACGGGCTGTCTAGGCTATGCCTCGTTCACTGTGTACTGTTATTATTTTTCTCATTTTTCAAAACCTTTCGCTTGAAAGTAGTTATTCATTAAAAAGAATGAAAATTTGATAGACCTATCTGGTCTTAATAATATTCATACAATTGAGAGAGAGTGTTACATTGATAACAATAATTCTTTGACTACACTTAATGGGTTGGCATCCTTAACAAATATGGAAATTTACGTTTATCAGAGAATGCTTCATTAACCGATTTGTCGTTAATCAATGATTCATTAGTAATCAACGAAGACCACTATCAAAGAGAATCCGCAACTTAGCCATTGTGCAATAAAGGCTTTCTGCGAGCACTTGACGCTGGGGGGCGGCTCAAATCTCCCAAAAATGGGACTGATTGTGGCAGCGTGGAAGAAGTAATTGCTGCTTGTACGGGTGATTTGATCTCTGGATTTGTTTATTATGATTTCAACCGAAACCAATCGAAAGATGAATTTGAGCCGGGAATCCTATGCAGGCTATTCTTGTTGATCCTGGGGTGTTTTCTTGTTCACAAGTCAGAACGGTCTATTTTATCTGATAGGTGAAGAAGAACAGGCTTACACGTTCACTTTACAAGAAGATGCCAATTGGGAGCTAATTTCTGATTCCGTATCATATACTAAAACGTTTATTCCTTATAGTGAAGGTAATAGAAACAATAATTTTGGCCTTTATCCTACCTTTTGTAAATCACAACTTTGGAAATAATAACGACGGCTGGCCAAACGCGTTGTAACAGTGAGGCCGAATTTTTAGTTGATGCATGTAATACTGGAACTTTTTGGAGACAAACGGAGAAGTGGTTTTAGTGTTTGACGATCTCGTTCAATACGTTAGTGCAAATCCAGAACCAACAATGGTAGATATGTCAGGTCAAAGAATAATATGGACTTTTGACACCCTTTTATCACCATAATGTCTGCATTTTGAAATTACTTATGCCTAGCGAAGTGTTTATCGGGGATACTATTTTCTGCCGTACAGAAGTTTATCGAGATTCTATAGGGGGGCAAATTTTAACCGCAGAGAATTTATATGCCTCAGAAGTTGTGTGCTTACGACCCTAATGATAAACTGGTTATACCTGCTGGAAACAACAAGAAAACTACACTTTGAAAGAGACCTTATTAGACTATACGATAAGATTTCAGAATACCGGAAATATTGAAGCAATTGATGTCCTCTTACGAGACACCCTAGATGTAGATTTAGACTGGAGAGCTTTCGTGTAGTCCAAGCTAGTCATCCAGTACAAAACCAGCCTGTCGCTAGATGGCGTGCTGGAGTTCTTTAAAGATATTTATCTTCCAGATAGTATGAGTAATCCATTGGAAAATAGGGCTTGTTCGTTATAGTATAAAGCCCAAAAGAGGGACTTCTCCGACCTTATTTAATCGAAAATACGGCCTATATTTATTTTGACCAAAACCCACCTATCGTAACAAAACACCACAATAAATACACTAATGGATATGATACCAGTAGGTACAGAGAATATAAGGGAAGATTTAGCATTTCAAATTTTCCCAAATCCAACTACTGGGCGGTCATTATTTTTAACAAATAACTCGTCAACAGTTGATGATTATAAATGTAAGGTGATGGATTTGTCAGGAAAGGTTAGTAAGGCAGTTTATTATTACTTCTGAAGGGGAAATCGACTTAAGAGGCTTACCAAATGGGTTATTTGTTGTTGTATTACAAAGTTTAAAAATGGGGAGATGTATGTTGGGCGTATCATATTAGCCCCATAAAAATTAAATTGAAGAACTTTTGACTATGATAGATTTCTAGTCCAAAATGGCTTTTCAAAATTTAGTCTAAACATCTCTATTTTTAGAATTTGATAAAAGTGAAATGATGTGTAACGCTAAGTAACGCACATCCCACCCTTCCAACCATCCAGCGCAGTCACTTCCCTAGCACGACCTAGCTGCGCGAGCTACCATTTTGCCGCCTTTAAGGGTATATCGTTTTTTGCTCCTTGCCTTAGCGTGGTGATTTAGGAGCAAGTTACGCGTTTTTTCAGATTTTTTGTGCCGTTTTTGGGGTGTACTTCAATTTTTTTCACTTCTTGCTGTTGTCAGAAAACCTGGCTACATGCTCTGCAAGCGTAGCGCGTTGTAGCGCGGACACGGAGACGATCAGGTTTTGGCCCACCAACGGGCACCAGCCCAACTCTTGTACTCTCATACCCTTATATTCCTATACACCTTTCCCACATATACACATATACACATATACACCTTTACTACCTTTCTCACATTCCGCGCTAAGGGGCTGGAGGGGTTCTCCCGACCATCGGGAGGGACGAGCGAATAGCGAAGCCCGCAAGCACCTGACCCCGCCCAAACTGCCAGAAGGAACAACAACACATCATGCGGGGGAGCGCCCAACTACAATTTCACTAAGCCCTCTCTCCAACTGGAAGGCCGATTATTTTTTCGTTTCCACAATCCCGTTCGTCAACAATTCGTACACCTCTTGGTAGCGTGGGAAAGGTGCCAGCATGGCCAAATGTCGGTCAATGGTAGTGCTATCTCCACGGATGGCGGGGCCTGTTTGCGCCTCGGTGGGTGTGAGGGTTTCTAGTTTTGCAATCGTTTCCCGCAGGAGGGGTTGCAAGATTTCTCCCGGCAACTGTTTGGCATCTACCAATTCGTGCGCTATGTATTGCAGGTGGTTGGTGAAATTATTGACAAACACTGCCGCTACATGCAGCCAGGCCCGCTGCTCGTCGGATACCTTGTGGGCGTGCAGCACGGTCTCTTTGGCTAACTGCAAGAGCACAGCTTCGTCCTCCTCCCGATTCGATAGGACACACAAGGGTACTTGAGCAAAGTCGATGTCCCGCTGGCGGGTGAATGTTTGGAGGGGGTAAAAAACGCCGTATCGCTGAAAATAGGGCGACAACACCTCAGAAGGCGTAGCCCCCGATGTATGCACCACCCAAGCCGTTGGCGGCAATACCGCCTGAAGGGCAGCAGCCACCGTGTCAATGGCATTATCTGGCACGGCCATGACGTACAAATCGGCGGCAGTAGGCAGCGAAGCCCAATCGGTGACGGCTGGGCAACCTATGGAGGCAGCCAATTCCATCGCATTTTCGGGTTGTCTGCTCCACACGGCTGCTACATGCGCCCCGCATTGGTGCAGGTGCTTGCCTAAGTGCACAGCCACATGGCCGGCGCCTATGAGTACGATGCTACGACCTTGCCACATAGAGGGTACGTATGCGGTGATACATACTTAGCGTAAGCCCAATCATCATCAGCGAGGAGCCTATCCAGAACAGGTTGATGCCGGGAAACTCAATAGCCTGAAGGGCAATCCAGTCGGTGCGGAAGGATTGGGTAGCCAACTCTACGGGTGCAACCCAGCGGCGCACGGGTTCGGCAGCCAGCAGCAGGGAGGCTTTACCTGTTTGCGGGTTGATGTTGACCAATCTGGCGTGGATACCTGTTGCAAAAGACTCATCCTTGAAATTGAACGGTGATTTATCCCGTATCAAGAACATGGGTTTGAGGGTATCTGCTACCCCATTCGCCGTTTGGGTCGTCAACAAGGCGGCGACAGAAATATCGCCTTCTTGGGCAACGTAGGCAGGCGATTGGTGGTCTTTATCAAACCCATTAAACTGCACTTGAAACTCGCCTACATCGGCTGTTTCACCTTGCGCCAGCTCGAAAGATTGGTAATTCAACTCCCGTTCATCGCGGAAGACCACATCGAACACCTCCGGCACGAGGCGCACCCGTGCGTTGATGGGGTTGATTTGTTCGGGAAAGCGATACAAGGCTTGGCCACGGAGTGCTAATACCGGCATGACCACAAAGCTGCTATCATCCAGATGCGGTGCGGTGATACTCATTTTCACCCCTACCGACATATCGCCTTCTTCGCGGTCGTACTCCCGATGCTGGGCGTACCGCTCAATGGAAAGCACCTTTACATGGTATTCCCTTACGGCAAACGTGTCCCTGTCTTCCAAACGCACCGTATCCAAAAGCGTGAATGTTTCGCCAACGGGCAAGTCCAGACGGCGGTAATTGAGGCTGTCGTCTTTGGTTCGTTTGGCATTGAGGTCGATTTCGTCGGGTGGCAAAGCGGGGATGTAGGTAAAAATATCCCGATTCCAGTAGTGCTTGGTACTGGGGTTGGCTGCCGCTATCTTCGAGAAGGTCTTATCATACAACACATTGGGCTGGAGGGTGAAGGACTCCACGATATTGCCAGCCGCATCGCGCCGTTTGTAGTCAATAAAATAGGTACGGGTGAGG
The DNA here is from genome assembly GCA_041392765.1 of Saprospiraceae bacterium. Taxonomy (GTDB): domain Bacteria; phylum Bacteroidota; class Bacteroidia; order Chitinophagales; family Saprospiraceae; genus Lewinella. The sequence goes on along the minus strand of JAWKLL010000050.1, from coordinate 5,349 downwards.
TGGTCTAAGGTGTCGGCTTTCAACATCAGTTCGTAATCACCCATCACCATAGGAGAGCCTTGAATGAGCACAACCGTATTGCGGTTGGCTTCTTCGCTTTCCGTCAGGCCGTCCATTAAGAAAGGGTTGCGCGATATAACCTTTTGGTTCAGCCCGCTGAACAGAATACCCGCTACCATCAACCCAAAACCTATGTGTGCGATGGCAGAACCACCCGCTTTCAAATTGCCTTTGAGGAAAGAAAAGATGTAATCCAAGTTAGTAAAAACAGTAAACAGGCCGCTGAACATCAGCAATTGGTATTGCCAAGCCGATATATTGATCAGTTGAGCCGCTCCCCACGTAGCTGCCGCAGCCAACACGATGCTTATTCCTACATGCAAGAGGTATCGCTGCCGTACGTTTGCAAAGTGCTGTTCGCGGAAACGCAAAAACTGCGCTGCTCCCGACAACAACCCGATGAAAATACCGATCCATAGCTGGTATTTGTTGTAATGCGGTACGGGGTCGAGGATGACTGTGCCCAGGAAGCCCGGCTCGAAAAAGGAACGGATCTTATTGTACACAGGCAGGGAGGTGGAACCCGTTATCAATACTGCCGAAAACAGGAGCACCAAACTACCGATAAACATCCAAAATTCCTTGCTGGCCGTGGGTTCCTCCTTGGGGGGTGCGGGTACATCCTTCCATCGGCTGGCGATGAGCCACAGCGACAACAACAGGTAAACTAAAATAAAGGCAATCAACTGGGTTTCCAGCCCCATTTCCGTGAAGGCGTGCACGGAGGTTTCTCCTAATACCCCGGAGCGTGTGAGAAAAGTAGAATAGATAATTAAAACGAAGGTAAGTGCATAATAGATATAGGTGAAACGAATACTGTGATCCGTGTTTTTTGCTACCAAATGCGTGTGGATACCCGCTACCAAGGTAAGCCAAGGAACAAGCGACATATTCTCCACAGGATCCCAGGCCCAATAGCCACCGAAACTGAGTGCTTCGTAGGCCCAAGCTCCGCCCATAAGGATACCCGTTCCCAAGATAGCCCCGCTGAACAATGCCCAAGGGAGGGCCGGTTGCAGCCATTCGCGGTGGCGACGCGTCCACAAACCACCCACGGCAAAAGCAAAGGGCACGATCGTGGAAGCAAATCCCAAAAACAAGGTGGGCGGGTGGATGGTCATCCAGTAGTTTTGCAACAACGGATTCAACCCCGTACCTTCCAGCAAGCTAACATAATCGGCATTCGCAAACAAAGGTATATCCATCGTATCGCGGAGTAGCAACATAGGATTGCTCCCCAAACGGAAGGGGTCGTCGCCCCAACCAATATACACGCCCAGCAGCATACTGCCGATGATAACTTGTGCGCTTGTCAGCACAGCCATGACGGGGGCTTCCCAGTCGCGAGCAGACAACAACAGCAGTAGCCCCAGTATTACATGCCAAAACATCCACAATAGGAAACTACCTTCCTGACCTTCCCAAAAAGCAGAAAAGATGTAGCGAAACTGGAGTTCGTCATTCACATGCGACTGCACGTACTGGTACTCATAGTAGCGATTGATCATGATGAAGAACAGGATGCCAATCACCACAAACACGGAAATACCGTGAATAGCAAAAGATACCCGTCCTAACCGCAGCCAGTTGCCGGCTACCGCTTCTTGATTCCGGTGGCGCGTAGCCATGATATAGGAAAAACTGCCGAGCAATGCCGCACAGAATAAGAGTAGTAATGCAGGCTGCCCTACATATCCTGGCCATAGGTGTTCGCCTATGTACTGTATTGGTTCTGTCATAGATGGGGCGGGTGGTTACCCTTGCTTTTCCTTGATATATACTTCCTCGTCCTTGTACTTGGACGGGCACTTCATCAGAATATCGGTGGCGACAAAATCATCCCCTTGCATACGGCCTGTCACCACAATCTGTTCGGAGAGTTCAAAATCTTGAGGTTTAGGTTTGAGCAGCTTCACCTTTTGTACTTTTCCGCCTTCATCGCGCAGGTGGAACGTGAAAAGATTAGGATCCGCGATGGGTTCATAAACCATCTCCATGTCCTTAGCCAACTGGCCTACGAGCTTGACACGCTTACCCGTCTGGGCAGCTTCGCTGATGGTTGAATAAGCACCCATGTCATCCTGTGCCATCACAAAAAGGGAAACGGCAACGGCAAACATGATACCTGCAATGATATATACCTTTTTCATCGGTTCAATATTTTCGCTGCAAAGTTAGTACAAGCACAGCGTAGAAAGGTAAGACTTAGTAATTTGACGGAAATAAATTGTACAACTTTTTCTTAAAGATTCGCAAATATTTTCACACAACTTCTTTTCAGTCAGTTGTTTAGAAAATTTTTCGAATCAAAAGTTGTACCCTTTATTTTCCGTCCCTTATGTCAAAAGATAAGGCAAAACTGCTTTTTCCGACCATTCCCATAGCACTTTGCCCTGTTCTGGGTCACGGGCGACCTCCAGGGGTTTGCGGCAGCGGAATTTATCGTCAAAATACCGACCTGAGACCTCTTCAATTTCAGGGCTTACCGCCAAATAGACCAAACGGTTGGCACCATAATGAGGAGACCGCATAAACGGTTTATACAACGTCCATACCCAAGAAACCAAGGTACGGGCATTTTTGTTGGCAAAGCGCCTTCTAATAACCCCCGGATGCAAGCAATTGCTGCGTATATCGGGATACCTGCGCGCTAATTCGCGTGTAAACAACACCAACGCCAATTTACTTTGGGCATAAGCCTGCAAGCCATCATATTTAGCAGGAGGATGGTGAACCTCCGTCCGCTCCAACGCAAGACGACCATAAAAATGGGCTGCGGAAGAAACGTTGACGATACGCGGCGCATCAGCTTTTGACAGGGCTGGCAACAACAAACGAGTTAATAAAAAAGCCCCCAGATAATTCACTCCCCATTGCATCTCATAGCCTTGCGCGGTAGCGGCATATTCGTTGGTAAACATACCTGCATTATTCACCAACACATCCAAATGCGTAAATCGCTGGTAAAATTCGGTTGCTGCTGCTTGAATGCTGCTCATATCGGCAAGATCAGCAACCAGCGTGTCCACCAACTGGCTACCCGTGCGATACACCAATGTATCCTTGGCGGCCTCCAACTTCACAGGCGACCGCCCCAACAGGATGACGTGATGCCCCCGTTCCAACAGCAACTGTGCGGCTGCCCTGCCAATACCGTCGTTCCCGCCTGTGATGAGGATACTGAGTGGTTGCATGTTGCTTTAGTCGTACTGCTTACTAAACAGTTTAAAGAGATAGAAAGGTTTGATGTTTGGAATTATAGTTTGCGTTTCCGACCTTTGACTGCTATAATTATCGCTTATGTATATCCGTCTTTTATTAGCAATGGGTTGCCTGTTAGGCATCATGGTAGTGGCTTCCGCCCAACCTAACGACAAAGCACTCAAGCGGCAAGCCGACCGTTTGGCGCACCAATACATCATTACGGATGGGCACGTGGACTTGCCCTACCGCCTCCGCATCCAAAACTTCAGACCTGTAAAAGAGTACTTGGGCATTCCAATTAAAACCAAAGACGGCGATTTCGACTACGAGCGCGCCCGCAAGGGAGGCTTAGATGCGCCCTTTATGTCCATCTACATTCCCGCTTCGTATCAAGAAACAGGAGGAGCTAAGGCGTTGGCCGATTCCCTCATCGACATGGTACAGCAAATTGCGCAAGCACACCCGGATAAGTTCGTGATGGCGCACAGCCCTGCGGAGGTGGAACGAGCCTTCCACGCCGGAAAAATCGCCCTACCGATGGGTATGGAAAACGGTGCTCCCATTGAGAGTGACCTTGCCAATGTGGCTTACTTCAAAAAAAGAGGTATCGACTACATCACGCTCACCCACTCCAAAGACAACCAAATATGCGATAGTAGCTACGATACCACCCGCACTTGGAATGGACTCAGCCCTTTTGGCTACGAAGTCGTAAAAGCGATGAACCGCGAAGGCATCATGGTGGATATCAGCCATGTAAGCGACAGCACGTTCTGGCAAGTCATGGAGGCGACACGCGCACCTTGCATTGCTAGCCACAGCTCTTGCCGCGTTTTCACGCCTGGTTTTGAACGCAATATGAACGACGACATGATCAAAGCATTAGCCATCAACGGGGGGGTGATTCAGATCAACTTTGGTAGCACATTCTTGGATGGCAATGTAGCAGCACAGCGGGATTCCCTTCGCGCAGCCCTGAGCGCTATCTTGTCGGAAAAAGGGTTGAACTATCGGGATGAAGCCGCCAAACCTTTGATAGCCGCCTTTGAGAAGGCCAACCCTGTACTTTTTGCGGATGTCACCACGGTGGCTAACCATATCGATCATGTAGTAAAATTAGCAGGAATAGACCATGTTGGCTTCGGCAGCGACTTCGACGGTGTCGGTGATAGCCTTCCTACGGGATTGAAAGACGTAAGTATGTACCCTAACCTCATCTATGAACTCCTGAGACGAGGATACCAGGAAGACGAAATTGCGAAAATGTGCTATGGAAATGTATTCCGCGTGTGGAATCAAGTGGCATTGGTAGCTGAGCAAATGCAACGCAGGTGATTTTCTGTTTGAATATGAGCATAATAATTGCTACCTTTGCGCGTCCTTTTTGAAAACGATGGTTGTAAAGCTATCTTGTTCCCTAAGGAAAACGATTGCAAGCTGATTATGAGAAAGATTGCTTTAGACATAGTTGCGTTGTCACACAGTGTTACCCAGTCCAACAACTACGCCGTAGTGTTGGGCGAACGGGATGGGTCACGCCGGTTGCCCATCGTCATAGGTGGCTTTGAAGCACAGGCCATTGCGGTAGCAGTGGAGGGTATGCTACCCAACCGACCACTGACGCACGATCTGTTTAAAAACACCTTGGATACCTTCAATATCAGCGTCAAGGAGGTTATCATCAACAATCTTTTAGAAGGTATATTCTATGCCCGTTTGGTCTGTTTGCGCGATGGGGAGTTGATTGAAATCGACTCCCGCACTTCCGATGCGCTGGCCATTGCTGTTCGGTTTGGTTGCCCTATTTACACCTACGAGTTCATCTTGGATGCCGCTGGCGTAGAACTCCAAGAAAGCGATGATGATGAAGACGAAGACAACCACTCACGCATAGATAGGGACGCTGAGTTAGAAGAGTCTTCTATGTCCAGTATGTCAATGGAAGAATTAAAAGCGGCTTTGGAGGAAGTGCTGTCTCAAGAAGATTACGAAAGCGCCGCACGCATCCGCGACGAAATTAATAGGCGGACGTAAGGGACGGGATAAAAATTGAACAGTTTATTTCCGTCAAATTACTAACTGACC
>JAWKLL010000005.1:0-205324 GCA_041392765.1 Saprospiraceae bacterium | reverse complement strand
AACATTCGAAAAATTTAGTCATGCTATAAAATGAAGGAACGTATGTTTACGACGTTGATACAAGCCGACACATTGCACGACCATTCGGAAGCATCGGAATGGCGTATCGTAGATTGCCGGTCTAGCTTGAGTGATACCGAAGCAGGGCGGCGAGCCTATCGGGAAGGCCATATACCGGGGGCTTTGTACGCTCATTTAGAAGAAGACTTGAGCGGGCCTATTATACCCGGTAAGACCGGAAGGCATCCGCTGCCTTGTATGACGGCTATGGAGCGGTTGTTTAGCAATATGGGGATTGCCCCAGACACCCAAGTGGTGGTGTATGACGACAGCAAAGGCGCGATTGCTGCCAGGCTGTGGTGGATGCTACGGTATGTGGGGCACGATAAAGTGGCTGTTTTGGATGGGGGGCTGGCTCGCTGGCGACAAGCAGGTTATCCAATGACGGATGTGATACCTGAAATCGCTCCTACTTCCTTTAAGGCAAGCCCGAGGCCAGATTGGTACATCAATAAACAAGAGACAGATAATTGGCGGCAGGCCGCAGGCTTTGCGTTGGTGGACTCTCGCGAAGCACCCCGCTATCGCGGCGAGGTGGAACCCATAGACCCCGTAGCAGGGCATATTCCCGGCGCGGTCAACCTGCCTTTTGCTGGTAATTGGACACCAGAGGGGCTGATGCTTTCGCCGGAAGCACTTCGCGAGCGTTTTGCTCACTTGCCCGATGCAGCTCATACGGCGTTTTATTGCGGTTCAGGGGTGACAGCTTGCCATAATCTGCTGGCCTATGCCCATGCGGGGCTAGGAGACGCTCGCTTGTATGCAGGTTCTTGGAGTGAATGGATTGCTGGATAGAGGAGACATACTCTTATCAAACGTGAATTATGGATAATAACGGAATGTAAAAAATTAAAAATAAACACATTAGGGTGTGCCCCCTGCAAAACAGGGGTCGGGCTATCCGCTCCAGTACCTCCCTGCGGTCGGCACGTCCGCTCCTATCCCTCACACGAAATACATTTAACTGACTATCAGTTACTTGCGTATTTGCCGTTCGATTTATTATCCATAATTCACGTTATCAAGTGGCTGTTTGGGTGTGTGCGCGGGGCAAAGCCCCAAGCCCGACGAGCGGAGCGAGTATGCGACAGGGAAGGGAGGAAGCCCCTTGAAGGGCGACCGGACTGCCCGGCCCCAACGTAGGAAGGGGGGCGCCCTAGCAAAAATCGCTATCAAAACCGAAGCCGCATGGTATGGTGCTTGCCATTGGGCGCAAGGGTGATGATGAATACATTGCTGTAGTCCGCTTCGTCGATTTCGGCAGGGAGGTAGGATGGATTGAGTAAGCCTGCCAAGGTAGGGGTGCTGTTGGAATGACCAACCACTACAACTGTTTTTCCTTTGTAGTCTTTTTCGATTACTTTCACCAATGCAGGTAACTCTTTGTGGTTGTACAACTGTGTCTCCAGTCCTTTGGCGGTAGCTAGGGGGGCGGCGGTTTGACGGGTGCGCAAAAAATCGGAACTGAATATGGCATCTACTGGTACGTCGTTCAGCATAAAAGCTAGCCGATGGGCACGGGCACTGCCTTCTGTCGTCAGTGCGGGATTGTCGCCCTGTTGTTTTTCAGCATGGCGAACCAGTATAATGCGGGTTGCATCTTGTGTACTACTTTGTGGCCTGCCTTCATGTGGAACGTGGCAAGCATGCAATATCAGTAAGCTGATGTACAATAAATATGGAATGCGCATCATTTTTGCCCTAAAAGTACGAGATAACCCTTAACTTGGCAACTTCTAAAACGATATGTTGGTGATGATGAAACGAATATACCTATTCCTCGCGCTCGCAGGAGTGCTCACGCAGCCCGTTGCAGCACAAGAACGCCAAACGTTGCCAGCGCGTGAACAATTTGCCCAAACGATTACCCCTGCGGATATGTCGCGCCATCTGCATGTACTAGCCGACGACAGTATGGAAGGCCGCGAAACGGGGCAACCCGGGCAATACAAGGCAGCGCGTTATTTGGAGGAGGTGATACGTGGCTTAGGATTGCCGCCCGTAGGGCCTGGCGGTACCTGGTCGCAGCCGATGTCTTATATCAGCGAGCGTTGGAACGACGTGTCTTTGACTATCAATGGTGAGGTGCAGCGGCATCTGTGGAATTATTTCGCCTACCCCTCGCACAATGCCGATTTGGAAAATTTTTCTACCCAAGAGGTGGTCTTCTTGGGGTATGGGATAGCCACCGATGCGTATAACGACTATGACGGACAAGCACTTCAAGGGAAAACTATCCTTATCTTGGGCGGGGAACCTATGGGTAAGGACGGCTTGTCGAGAATAACAGGAACGGCCACCCCTTCGGAGTGGTCGTCGGATGTGACATTGAAGCTGCAGGCTGCCAAAAGCTGGGGTGGCTTTGGTGATTTTATTGGACACCGATTTTCAGAAGAACTTGAGCAGTGCCAGAAAGATCGCATTAGATAGCAGGATGCGGATAGGGTTTAGCGAAAATGCAGGTGAAAATTATGCCAACAGCCTGCATATTTCCGCAGAAACCGCCCGTGCTATGCTGGGAGGTGCTTATGGGCAGGTCGTGAAAGCCCGCCGCCGCATAGAGCAAAAAGGGAAGCCCCGCGCCGTGACGGTGCCGGTAAATATAGGCGTAACCCTGCGCAAGGACGTGAAGGAGCTGCTGGGCGAGAATATGCTGGCCTATGTGGAGGGCAGCGACCTGAAAGATGAATTGGTGATTGTGACCGCACACTACGACCATATTGGCAAGCGAGGCAACGCGGTATTCAATGGTGCCGATGACAATGGCTCTGGTACTTCTACGGTGCTGGATGTCTGCGAAGCTTTTGTGCAAGCCAAGGCGAATGGCCACGGGCCGCGCAGAAGCATTTTGTTTATGTTTGTATCGGGGGAAGAGAAAGGTTTGCTGGGGTCGAAGTTTTATGTGGAAAATCCCATTTTCCCGTTAGAAAATACGGTAGCGAATATCAATGTGGATATGGTAGGGCGTGTGGATGATGCCCATAAGGATAATCCTTACTATATATATGTGATCGGAGCCGACCGCTTGAGTTCGGAACTCCACCAGATCAATGAGCAGGCCAATACCAACTATACGCAATTGGAATTGGACTATACGTACAATGCCGAGAGCGACCCCAATCGCTATTACTACCGTTCGGATCACTACAACTTTGCAGAAAGGGGCATACCCGCTGTTTTTTACTTTAACGGCACCCACGACGACTACCATCAGGATACCGACACCGTGGATAAGATAAACTTTGAAAAAATGGCTCGCATTGGGCAACTGATCTATCACACCGCTTGGGAATTAGCCAACCGCGATAAACGCATCATCGTGGATGTGAAGCCTTGATCTGATTAACTATGCCAACGTCATTATCTACCGCAGAAGAGAACTACTTGAAGGCTATTTTCAAAATCAGCCAACGGGATGGCACGCCTGTGAGCAATGCGGCCATATCGGCGGAAATGAATACTGCCGCGCCTTCTGTGACGGATATGATAGGGCGCCTTTCACAAAAACAATTGGTTCACTACCAAAAGCGGAAGGGGGTGAGCCTGTCGGACTTGGGGCGTGCTACGGCTACTCATTTGGTACGCAAACACCGCCTTTGGGAAACCTTCTTAGTGGACAAATTGGCCTTCAACTGGGATGAAGTGCATGAATTGGCCGAACAGTTAGAGCACATCCAATCCCTGGAACTCATCAACCGCCTGGATAACTACCTTGGCAATCCGCTCTTTGACCCGCACGGCGACCCCATTCCAGATGCGCGAGGCCACATCACCGAGCGGCAGCTCATACCGCTGAGTATGCTACCGGAACACACCCCATCCGTCGTGACGGGCGTACGCGACCATACGCCCGATTTTTTACAATACCTGCAACGGACGGGGTTGATGCTGGGTACACGATTAAGCGTTTTGGAGCGGTTCTCTTATGATAATTCCCTGCACGTAGCATTAGATGGAGGGAAAAGTTCATCGTGTCGCACAAGGTTGCGCAACATTTATTGGTGCAGGTGTGAGATAGCTCAACCCATTTTATCCAACTGTTCCAATAGCCAAGCGCGTTCGGTGAGCGGGTTGGTGTTTTCAATTTCGCGCCGTAGCTCTTCGCGTTTACTTTTATCGTAAGGATTGATGCGGACTAACTTGCGAGTCAGACGGATCATGTTTTCAAAAACGGCTTTTTGGTAGCCGATGTTTTCCTTGCGTTTGAGGTACGTTTTGGTACTTTCGAGTAAGGATTCCAACGCGTCGTATTCATCTTGTTCGTAGTATATTTTCACCATCATCACCCGTGCATTCAGGGTGAGCAGTAGGTGTTTGGAATCAAAACGGAACAGCAAATTCATAGCTTCGTCATAGCGTTTTTGCTCAAAGGCCAACTTTCCCAAAGTGTATTGGGCACCATTCTCCCGGTGCTGCTCTTCCAAGTAGGGCGTGTAGGTATTGACAAAGGAACGCACCCAGTCGTATTCCTTGAGGCGAATAGCCGCAGAACCGATATTGAGAAAGGTAATGAAAGCCAAGATGCCATCTTGTAGGAGGAAGCCGCTGGATAATCCTTTTTTATAAATCTCAAAACCCTCCCGAATGAAAGCAGCCGCTCCTTTGTTCATTCGCTCAATGCAATAATTGAGTATCATGCGGTAGATATGCGTTTGCTCATCGGCAGAGAAAATTGATTCGTGGTGAGCAATAGCTTCCTTGAGCCGGAAATAATCGTCGTCTCTTCCTTCGCCTTTTTGCTGAATTTGGTAACCATAATAGTAAATAGCAATAGCGGGATAGTCCAAAAACGCTGGTTTTTCGTGTATAGCAAGGACGATTTCCTGTATCAACTGAACCTCAAAGTTGGTTTTAAAAACGCGATTATGAGAAAGCTCCAAGCAGGCCTGTTTAAGTTTTTCTGCCATAAACTTGAGGTCGAAAGCCAAAGAAGCTTCTTGGAGGTGTTCATTTTTGGCTTGGTTCGTAGCCAGCATGTGGGTATAATGTTCTGAAAGCAGCACAAAACGGTAATGCAGCCCATCGCCATCTAAGAGTTGGTTGTTGCCTAACCCCGTGCGCTGTAGTGTGTTGAATTTTCGATGGAACAGGCTGCTTGCCTTGCGCTTTCGCAATGCCTTGATGAGTGCCATGTCCATCGCATGAGTATCTTCTTGTATTTCGCGGAAAGCAAGGAACTGCTCCAACTGCTTGAGTAAAAAATGGGTGGTTTGTCGGAATTTGGCATCATCGAAAGGCTCGTTGGGAAAAAGTTTCCTGTAAATTCGCTCCTTGTCTAAGAATTTATCGTCTTCCAAATGGCGTGGTACGCTTAAATATTGGAACAAATCGGCAACGTCTTGGCGTTGATTAAAGAAGGAAGAGTCCAGCCATTTGGCAAATTCTTTCCATTCTTTCTTGTCCAACGTCCTGATTACCTCAATAATGGAAGAATTTTTCATGAGTTAATATTTATTTTTTAACAACAATATTAATTTTATAAAAAATTGATATTCAGTTTTTTGTGATAAAATAAAACTCAAAAATAATCAATTTTTATCAACAAATACAAAAAAATGTCCTTGCTGCCGCGTGTGCAAACCTTCACTTTTGTAATGTCAACAGAAACAAACGACCTAATCCAAACGCTGATGAAAAGAGCAAAGGCTCATAGTTGGAAGAATGTTTGTAGGGGCTTGGCGGTAATCGCTTTGCTCTTAGCTACAGCGTATTCCATTTCGGCGCAAGGTTGGGAAGTATCGTTTGGGGGCAATAACGAAGATTTTGGTTTTGCTGTTGCCCAAACAATCGACGAAGGTTATCTGGTGGCAGGCTATAGTGAGTCGTTTGGCAGCGACAATGACTTTGACATCTACTTGGTACGCACGGATGTGGATGGCACCCTGCTTTGGGAACGCACTTTCGATGAGGGGTACATTGAGCAAGCGAATGATATTCTGCCTTTGGAAGATGGCAGTTTCTTGATTCTAGGTAATGCTAATGACCCTACAGGAACGCCCCAAGGCACACCCAGCCAGATATATCTTATAAAGGTAAGCCAACGCGGCACCTTGCTGTGGAGCAAGCGGTTTGAAAATAACGGCTTTGCACAGTCTGGCAAGCAAATCATTCCTGTTGCAGGTGGTGGTTATGCTATCATAGGCTCCACAGCACCCGCTTCCGGAAATAGCGATGACATCTTGCTCATGAGGTTAGATGCCGAAGCTAATGAACTCTGGCGCGAAGTGTATGGCACCCCTTACACCGATGCAGGCAAAGGCTTGGCAGAAGTGCCTGGTGGCTTTGTTTTCGCAGCCAATGTAAAAGGTGATCAGTCACCTGATAACGACATTGCCATTTACCGCGTCAATGAAAGCGGCGGTTTAGTGTCGCTGAAAGTTTATGGAGATACATCCGACAATGAAGATGTAAACGACCTCGTCAAAACACAAGATGGAAATCTGGTGCTCGCGGGTTCGGCCAACAACTTCAACTACGGATACATCATAAAGAGTGATTTCAACGGAGATACACTCTGGACTCGCACCATCAGCGCGGGACCATTTGACAACGAATTGAGAGCAGTAACCGAACTGCCCGACGGAAGCATTGTAGCAACGGGGCTTTCCTCGCTCACAGAGAGTACGCCAGGTATCTTAGTCGTCAAGTTGAGTGCAGATGGAGATTTGATCTGGGTGCGTGGATTAGGTGAAGAATTTGCCGATTTGCGTTATGGAGAAGACATCATCCATACAATAGATGGCGGGCTGGTAGTCGCAGGCTATAGCAGCCAAGCAGGGCAAGTATTCATCAACGACCTTACTTTAGTTCGCGTAGATGGTGAAGGGAATTACTTTACCAACATGATTCGCGGCAAGGTGTTCTGGTCTTTGGATGGTTGCAATCCTTACGAAACGGGTGATATTCCTCTATCCAACTGGGTGGTGGAAGTTGCTGGCGAGGATCAACGCTTCTTGGGTACTACGGATGCCGATGGCAACTACAGTATTCCAGTGGACATTGGCAGCTACACGGTTCGCATACTACCTCGTAATGATGCGTGGGATGTGTGTTCGCCCGTCAGTTTTCCAGTCGATTTTACCGCCGATTACGACACTTTGGTGTATAATTTTCCGGTAAGAAGCATGGGAGATGGTTGTCCATTACTCAGTGTGGACATGACAGCCGAGCCGCTGACTGTTTGCGAACAAGCCCAATACACCATCTATTATGCTAACGAAGGTTCGGCTTTAGCGGAAGATGCCTACGTAGAAATTGTGTTAGATGATGAGCTAACGTTTCTAAATGCGAGTGTGGATACTTCCTTGGAAACTACTCATTCCATCATCATCCGACTAGGGGATTTGGCACCATTAGCCAATGGTTCTTTCACCCTGACGGTTATGGTTGGGTGCGAAGGCATACAAGATTTGCAGGCGGCTACGGTGAGTGCCAACATTTACCCAGCGGTATTTTGTGCAGAACCTGACCCGGATTGGAATATGTCGGGCATCAGTATCAGTGGCCGATGTGAAAATGAGCAAATCATCTTCACGGCTCGCAATACAGGCTCGGCACCTACGGATGGAACACAAGGATTCGTCATCGTAGAAGATGTGATACTGTTCTTGGAAGGTGAAGACAACACCATACCAACCCTCAACCCCGGCGAATCGGTGGATATTCCCACGAGTGGCGGCATACAGCCCAACGAAATGGGTGCTACCTACCGCATGATTGCCGAACAGGTACAGGGGCATCCGGGCAATAGCTACCTAACAGTAGCCGTAGAAGGATGTACTACAGGAGGTGCTGAAACATATACAACGGGTGTAGTCGCCCAGTTTCCTGAAAACGATCAGGATCCTTATGTTGACATAGATGTACAAGAAATTTTTTCCACGACCGGATTAGCGAACATAATGATTGGCCATCCCCGAGGTTACCTCGATTCGATCATTACGACGAATACCGATTTAGAATACACTGTTTTATTTGCTAATACGGGAAGTGATACCTTGAATCGTTTGGTAATTCGTGATACACTACCTGCGGAATTGGACTTGTCCACGTTGGTAGTAGGTGCCGCCAGTCATCCCTATGATTATGAAATTTACAATGGCGGAATTTTGAAAATTACCTTCAACGATTTGAGTCTGGTACCCACGAACGGCGGTACGGAAGAAGGGGAAAACAGGGGCTTTGTCAAGTACACATTATCCCAAAAACACAATCTTGCCCTTGGAACAGTAATCAGCAACCGTGCTGCCGTTTATTTTGACTACTTAGCTCCGCAAGTCACCAACGAAGTACGGCACGTACTGGCTTGTGACAACTTCCTCACCGAAGGTTGCCTGACGGTTGATGTAGATGAACCGATAGCTGGCACGGAGTTGAAAATAAAGGTTCTTCCGAACCCATTTGGTACAGCCGCTGTGTTTGATATTCAGGGTTGTGCTTGTGAAAAGGTAGAGATGATTGTCCGTGATATGTTGGGGCGCGAAGTGCGTCGGGAAACTTTCCACGGAACACCCTTCACCTTCTACCGCCAAAACCTGAGTAGTGCCTTATACTTCTTTGAGTTGAGGTACAACCAACAGGTGATTCAGACTGGCAAAATAATCGCCCAGTAAAGAGATTTTGTACTCGTAATCCCAAAAGTATCCGGTTCCCCGCGAAGGCGGGGAACCCTCCCAACGAGAAGGTTTGTTTTTACAACATATAGTCAGCAGGTGACGTTTCCTGAAAAGAGCGTCAAAACGCTGACAACCCAAAGATTTTTTAGGTCGTCTTTTTTTCATGAGATTATGATTTGTTGTAGAGGCCGCGTCCATCCGACGCGGCTTTTTTTTTGTCCTTTTTGGAGGGAAGAAGCCTTTGAATATAAGTCTTACATAGAACCACCAACCACCACAGCACTAGTAATCGCCCCAGGTTTTCAAAGTAATCCGCAGTGGACCTGCATGTTGTGCCAGTACAAGCGAAACGTCCGTAAAGGAAGGAGCCTTCCATTTGCTGGAAGGTGGGCGAGAAAAGCCGTAAGGCTCGGAAGGAATGCCCATTAGGTTAGTATCCAATTTTCCGTTGTTGTTCAAATCGTGAAAAATAGCCACTGCACATGGCCGATGGGTATGTACTGGCAGTTTAAACTGCAACTGCCCCGTTGAATTAGGGCGTAAGCTGATACCATACACGGGTTGGGTGCGCTGTTGAAAACCCTGCTCCGAGTCGAATAACGCGATACGAACCGTTCCCTTTGTTTGAGTGATGCCGTTGAGTTGTACCGCTACGCTATCGCTAGAAGGGCCTAATACCGCAAGTAAACACGCAATTAGAAACATGATGGATGGATTTTGTAAATGATTAAGACATACTCTAACGAACGATTGGCCAAAAGAGTTATCAATACCTCATTTTTTACAAAAAATCCGTAACCTTGCAGCTACTTCCACCAACCGTTGATTTTTATGGCAGGCAATATCACGCTGAAAGACCTATCGTTTACCCCCTACTTGTCGGAGGAACAGATACGGCAGCGCGTGCAGGAAATGGGGCAAGAACTCAAGGAGCTATATGCAGATCGTACCCCCTTGTTTTTGGTCATGTTGAATGGTGCTTTTCTTTTTGGTTCCGATCTGGTGCGTGCTTTCAAGGGGGATGCTGAAATTAGCTTCGTCCGCGCAAGGTCGTATGCAGGCACGGCATCTACCCATCAGGTAGAAATGGTGGTAGGCCCCAGTGCGGCGGAAATACAGGGGCGACATATCATCATTGTAGAAGACATCGTGGACAGTGGCCTGACCATGAGCCATTTTTTACCTTTGCTACAATCGCATCAGCCTGCTTCTATTTTTTTGGCTACTTTATTGCTGAAACCCGATATGCTCGTCAATGAGATACCTATTGATATGGTAGGTTTTGAGATACCGCCCAAATTTGTGGTGGGCTATGGCCTAGACTACGACGGGCTGGGGCGCAACCTTGATTGTATTTATCAATTGGTGTCTGAAGAAGTTTGACGAAAATAAACGGATCACTTGTTTTTTTCCGTCTCCTATTACTGCTGCGGGATACCTTGCTCGGATAGTAGCGATAACAGGGCAGCTTCTTTGTCGTCCGTCAATACTGATTTGGGGAGAATGAACGCCTGATTCGACGAGATGAACAGAAAGTAGCACATCTCAGATGCGGCCCAATGGGTGATACCTTCGTACCCAAAAAAACTTTCTGTATGCTGTGTTTTTACCGTTATGCCCGTCTCCTCAAATGACATATCGCGTTCGCGTCCTACTCTACTTCTCGTATCATTCATCGCAGCCTGCCGCTTCAACGTGAAGGGGATGAACCAAAACCACAGTACTCCTACCATCACAAGTGGTAACAAAGCGGTGAAGATCATTTCCTTGTCAGGGTTGGATTGAAAAAACAACCCCACGATAAAAAAGATACCAAGTAGTGCCAACAATAGCAGGCTTACTTTCATAAAACGGTTCGACTTCCAATGATATAAGGCGAAATCGTAGGCCATTTCAGGTGTTTGCTCAAATTGCAGGTGTAGTAGCATATCGTGAAATTATAGTTGAGACTTTTTGCTAGCAACTACTAATTGGCCATATAATTGCTTGAAATATTTGCGCACTACACTTTTTACATTTTCCCATCTATCTCGGATGGGGTCTATATAGGCAATGAATAAAACGCCACTCAAGACAAAAAGCAAGGCACCTATGGCACAAGGAATAGGAGAAAGGCTGCGGTAGCCAATTATTTGCGATAAGCCTACGCCCAACCAAGTGCCATACAACACCACATAATGTGCGCCATAAACGGTAAGCGTCTCGCTGCCGATGCGGGTTATCAACGCTGGGATTTTACCAATACGTGGCACTACCCAAATAAAAAGCGACATAACAATAAACACATGCCCCAAGCGCCAGAAAAGGTAGTTGTTATGGATCAGCACCGTCAAAAAATCGAATTGAGTAGCAGCATATAGGCTTTCTAACATGAACGCCGTTTCAAAATGCAGGGCAAATCCTAGTGCTAAAAGGGCAATCGGTAGCAAGTGTCCTTGTGCCAACTGGGGTCGTTTGCTAAGGAGCGCACCTAATGCCCCACCAAAAAAAGTAAAGCCCACCCAAGGTACGATTACAAAATTGGAACCGTAATCCATCGTGATATAGTTCGCTAAGAAGCGGGGGAGGTACGCAAAGGTGTTCTCTGTGAAGAAAGGGTCGGCAAAAAAAGTCAGTATTCCTGCCAACAGCATCCACAGTGGCAGTGGCCCACCCACACGAGCGATAATACCCGCCAGCACTATCAACGCAATCAGCGACAGGCCGATGATATGCAACACATCCACCGCCCAAAACCACGGATATATCTGGAATACTAACAGCGCGGGGAAATTGATTTTTAGCAAATACCCTACACCAAGCAGAAAAAATCCGCGCCGTATCCCCTTTTTTACGCGTTTATTTTCCTGAAAAGGCCGCCCATCCCGCAGTAGGAGATAGACGAAAACAAGCCCTGTGACTGTAAAGAACACAGGTGCCGTCATGCCTCGCATAAACAACCACGTGTTATAGATGACTGAGCTTGTATCGCGGTATGCAACATCGAGTAGCGTATCCACAAAATGCCCCTGGAGCATCATCAAGATGGCATAAGCCCTCAGCACGTCGATGAATACGATGCGTCCTGGGGAAGATGTAGGAGTTGAAGTGGTAGTAAATTCCAAGTATCCGAAAATTATGCTCAAAAATACGTTGTCTGTATTGGACGCGCAAAGTTACGGCTATTTGGTTATGCTCCCTCCATTATACCCTAATTTTTTGGTTGTCAGTTGTTATGCCCCTTTTGTACGCGAGGCGGGGATCAGCCACCAAGACGGCAAATAGAGTACGTCTTCTTCTTCCACGGCAGCAGGCTGCTTGAGGATATGGCAACCGATAGCACAATCTAAACACCTGCGCGTATCGCAATAATTATTTTTCAATTGTATCAATGCTTGGCTCTGTGCTGCTTGAGGTGCCACTATGCCTAGTCGATGCCAGGCACTGATAAGGTGGTTCTCTTCGGCGGGAACGGCTTCTAACAAAGCTAATGCTCGTTCTTTATAGCGCTCATCCGCCCGGTGTTGGCCATACAAAAATAAGAAGGGAGCTATGATGTTAATGACTAATAAGTGAATGCGATCTCTACCCAAGGTTTTAGTGGATCGCGGGGCTTTTTATCAATGCGGTAGTGCGTTTGCCAATAACCGGACAGTTCCACTACAAAGGCATTCTCCACCTCTTTCAGGTGTTGGGCTGCCAACATTTTACTGAATAGGTGGCCGGTACGATGGATGAGTACGGCTAATTGCGCGAGGCGTACACTGGGAAAATTAGCAGGCCGCATGCGCATAAATTTCCAAGCATTGACTGAAATAGGTTGCAGCCGATATTTTTTACGAAGAAATTGGTATTCCTGCCGTAGCCGACGGGGGTAGTCATCGGCGGGTTCTTCTTCCAGCATGCCTGCCTGCCCAAATAAAAGGGCTTCTAGTTGGAATAAATTGTCTTTGTGTTTGAGCAGCGTTTTTAAAGGAGTAGCCTCGGCGAGCATAAGGAAGGGATCTGCGTTGACCTTCAATCCTAATCCCCAAGCGAGGTGCTGGTAGAAGGTTTCTTCCCAGTCGCCGTTGTTGTCGGCGAGGTGTTTGGCTAACGTCTGTGTTTTGTCCGCTAAGCGTTCTACTACCAACCGCTCTAGCCACATATTGCGGGTTATTGCTGGTACTTTCTGTAATTGGGTGGAGCAGGCAACCCACTGTTCGCTGTGCAAGAGGCGCAAATATTGCCGCGCCAAACCGGGAGGCAACCAAGCCCGCAGATTCAAGCAGGGGATGGGGCTTCCATCGGGGTGGGTGATAGGCTCATCCTCCTCCAGCACCACGTGCAGAATGACGTTTTCGTAGTTAGCATCATGCTGGTGTCCGTGGGCTTTCCATTCCGAACTACGGAGGTGCATCTCCACGTTGCCAGCCCACAGCACGCCGCCTATACGGATACGTGCGTTGAGGAAATCGGGGCCAGCATGATGGTTGTGCTGGCCGGGGTCAATAATTTCCATCTCCTCTCCCGAGGTCGTTGTTAGGGGCATGGGTTTAAGCCACCGCAGCCGCCACACAAAATGCAAGAAATCTTCCTTCATCTCTAACGGGTCTTTATATATAGGACGCCGCCGATGGGGAAATTCCATAACTAAATGCCAAATTTTTTAAAAAAATCTATTCAACCTCAGTTTTCGTCAAACCAAAGGGTTGTGCGCTGGTCGGAGGCATCGGTGTAATTGAAGGTGATTTCTTCGCCCGCGGCAATATCGCGCAGGGCGAATACTTCGATGCTTAGGTTGTCGTAATCCATCCCATAATCGGCATTGGGGGAGGAAGAATGGTTGTACAAGGAGCCGTACCCTAATGCCACTGCGGAGGAGCCATCATCTCCCCACAGGAAATAATAATCGTGCAGTAAGGTCTGGTGGATGCGCTCAGTATCATCAGCGGTCACGACAATAACGGGGCAGGATTCAATACTGCTACCCTCGGGTATAGGCTCGGCGGTAAAGACACCCCGCCCTTTGCCCTCAATGTGCATGATGTACAGAAAAGGAAGGCGTGTGGACATGGCTCAAGCTTCCATTTGCACCAGCAACTGGCCTTTTTCCACGGCGGCACCTTGGCTTACCTTTACCGTTTCTACTACGCCAGATGCTACCGCCTTGATGACGTTTTCCATTTTCATGGCTTCTAATATGAGGAGCGTTTGGCCTGGCTCGACCGCTTGGCCCGGTTCTACCATGATTTTTAACACCAATCCTGGCATAGGTGCGTTGATATTGCGAGCTGTTTTGGAAGTAACTGTACCTAATCCTAATTTTTCAACCATCATATCATACTTATCCGCCAACTGAATATCGTATCGGCTGCCATTGATCTTGATAGTGAATGTCTTCTTCAGCGGATTCGCTGCCAGCAATTCGGCTCGGTAAGATGTATTGCCGGAAAGAACATGGAAGTGCGTATCATCTAAAGCGATGAAATCAATATCGGTCAAATCTTCTGGTGAAAATTGAAAACTTCCATTAACTTTGGCACTGATGGTGTGATCCATAATAATTACGTTGGTTTATTTCGGCTACATTTGCGCTATCGGTCATGACGGGTCAATGTACCCCTTGTAGTAGATAGCCTCAAATTTACAACGAATCAACCAAGTTGTTGGGTTGATTTTTATAAAAAGAAAAAATTTCCACCATGAAAGTAGCGACACCCTTTTTGGTCATTGTTGCATTAGGGGCATTATTATGCCTTTTTTTGCCGTGGTATAGCATCGCCCTTGCGGGTATCGTTGGAGGGCTAACTATGCGAAACGGCACCTTTGCCGGAGCGTTTGCATTGGGGCTTTTGGCGGGTGGGGTGTTGTGGGGTACTTATAGCGGCTGGATAGATGCCCAAAACGGTAGCGTCTTGTCGGGCAAGATAGGAGATATGCTGGGCGGCTTGGCGGCTTGGAGAATCGTTGCCATTACCTCTCTTTTAGGAGGTGTTTATGCAGGATTAGGAGCAGTTTCCGGTTACTACCTTCGGCAAATTTGGGCGCGTCAATAGTTTTTTTGCTTGTATTTGTCGAGATTTATAGCCTTTAAGATAGCAAAGGGTGCATATTTGGAGCAATCAATCATTAATTAAAATGAAAAGTTGTCATGCATCTGCCTGCTACTGGCAGGAATCTACTACACGGGAAGGGCGTTTTCGCAGCAGTCTGCGTCGTTTTTTGAAATACAATGTGTTCATCTTTGTGCTGATGATGTTCGGCATAGGTGGGTCTTTCTTGTGGAAAATCAGTGTGATATGGGGGACAATTTTGGCTTTCAGGGTTATTCCCTATACGGAGATGTGCCCGCGAATAGCAAGGAAAAAGAACCCACGACTCACTCCCGTGAGCAATATGGCCGCCCTCGTAAACCAAGCTGGCGGGATAAAGACTTGGTGTAAGAGACGTAGAAAAATTAGCAAAAACTGAGTACGATGAGTAAAAACAGCAAGAAGCCGGAAAGCCTGAAAATCAGGCGACAGAAGTTTTTCCGCCACTTGTCCACCTATTTGGCGATGAGTATTTTTTTCGTCGTACTCAATCTGCTTACCTTCCCAACCACTTGTGGTTCTACTGGCCCATCTTGGGCTGGGGGATGGGCATCGTAGCAGAGTACCTACAGTTGTTCGTATTCAAAGGTGCGTTTGAAGAGGAGGATGAAGTATCCTCGGACAGCGACGATCACCTCGAATTAGAGCAACCAACAACCCTCCAACGCAAGGAAGTGTTATACAAAAATGATGACTTAGTATAAGACACTCAACCATTACACCTCATGGAGCTACAGGAACACGAACACATCGCGCTGGCGCGCAAGAAAGTAAGGAACAAAAAACGATTTATCAGGCACTTCTCTGTTTTTCTGGTGGTCAACCTGTTTTTTTTCTTTATGAATATGGCTACGGGCGGTGAAGTATGGTTCATCTTTCCCACTATGGTATGGGGGGTGCCCTTAGCGATTCACTACCTTTTTGTGTATGGGTTGCCCTTTACAAAGGCGGGTACCCGTGAATGGGAAGAAAAACAATTGGAAAAGGAATTGGAAAAACTCCGACCGCTTTTGCCAAAACCTCAGAAGAAAGGGTTCAGCATTGATGAACACTTGGAGTTGAAAGAATTTACCGCTCAACCTTCTGATGCGGTCAAAGAGGCTGCTTACCGAGATGATTTAGTGTAATATAAATCGTCGTTGTATAGTCACGTGGCACATTTTTAGAAAGTGGGATTAAGGGACGGGATAAAAAAAATTGAACAGTTTATTCCCGTCAAATTACTAAGCAAAAAACCACTATCTTTGTGCTCCAAATCCAGTTTCGGTTTTCCTATGGGATGCTGACTATTTCTTGGCTCACTTAATACTTGTTCTTTTCAACACTTGCGTGTAAATCAAGGGCTGTTTATTAAGCCAAAACAACAAGTAGATGAGTGGGCAATCCTGTGGTTCATCCGGAAAATCGATCTTACTGGCATTAGAGTTGGTGATATGGGGGGCTATGGTGGGAAAAATAGCCCAGTTGGTACTAATCGAGGCGGCGGAGTGGGAGCTTAGCCTAAGCTAAGTGACCAATTCGGCAACGAAGAGTAGGGACAAGTGGGAATTTTTGCCCCCATATAGTCTCCATATCACCAACTCTATTATATTTAAATCTAATTCAGCATGACCAGTCTGCTTTTATTTAACTTCCTCCCCGAGATGCTTGTTATCTTCTTCGCCATCCTCCTGATGTTCGGTGGACGCAAAATTCCAGAACTGATGCGCGGCATTGGTAAAGGAATTCGCGAATTCAACGATGCCCGTAATTCCCTCGAACGGGAATTGAAAGACGGCATGAAGGACGAGCCTAAGAAAACGGAAAAACCGAAGGGTAAGTCCTTTAGTATAGGGAGGGGTTAAATTTTCACTTTCCTACACCAAGCAGTTGGTATGGGCGTTCACGTGTTGTGCAGAAGCTCGTGTGTTATTTATTGACATACTCTAAGTCAGCACGAGCTTCTGTTTGTACACAATCATCAACCAACTATTTCCCATGAAACAACAGCTCCTTTCCATTGTAGCCGCGCTGGTATTATTGCTGGTGTCTGGTGTGTTCTTTTCACTTGCTGCCCAATCGTACGAATCAGGACAGGTACTGGTGCAGTTGCCTGCCAATACCACTGCCTCTGATTGGTTGAAGACTTGGAATGCTCACCATCCGGATGAACCTCTTCATCATCCCGATTTGGTATCAAGACCTGCCAATATTTGGCTACTGCATTTCAGTCCTGCCTCGGTTGATGGTCAAGCTTTGTTGGCTCAACTGCGCCGCACAGCCGGCATAGTAGCTCAATTCAACCATCACGTATTCCTGCGAGCGGTGCCGGATGATACCGTGTTTGATGAACAATGGCAATACCAAAATACAGGCCAATCCGGCGGGACGCCTGATGCCGATATTGATGCCGTGGAAGCATGGGATTTAGCTACCGGTGGCACCACACTGCTGGGGGATACCATCGTGGTCGCGGTCTTGGATAACGGTATTGATGTCAATCACGTGGACTTTCAACGCAACCGTTGGTACAACCATGCCGAAATACCCAACAACGGTATCGACGACGATAACAATGGCTACATCGATGACTACGCTGGTTGGAATATCAATACCGATAATGACAACATCAGCGGAGGCGGGCATGGTACCTCTGTAGCAGGCATCATCGGCGCCGATGGCAATAATGCACAGGGTGTGACGGGTGTAAACTGGTATGTGAAAGTGATGACTATTCACAACAATTTTAATTCCACCGAATCCAAAGTTTTGGAAGCCTACTCGTATGCACTGGAGCAACGGCTGCGATACAACGCATCTGGTGGCACGGAAGGTGCTTTTGTGGTAGCGACGAATGCGTCTTGGGGCGTGGACGGCGGCGACCCCGCAGATGCTCCCCTGTGGTGCGGGTTTTACGATATTTTGGGGCAGGCTGGTATCCTCAATTGCGGGGCCACCGCCAATGATAACGTGGATGTAGATGTGGAGGGCGACCTGCCTACGGCCTGTGCCAGCGACTATCTCATTGCGGTAACGAACACCAATCACAATGATGAGAAAGTAATGTCTGCCGGCTACGGTAGCACTACCATCGACCTCGGTGCGCCAGGACAGGGTACTTACACGCTCACTAATAGCAGCAGTTACGGCACATTCGGTGGTACATCGGGTGCTACTCCTCATGTAACGGGTACTATTGCCCTATTGTATAGCCTAAACTGCCCTAATTTGATGGCCTTGACCCAATCCGACCCGGGTGCTGCTGCCTTACTGCTCAGAGAGGCTATTTTACAGGGTGTAGATCCCCTGCCTGCTTTGGAAGGCATCACCGCCACAGGAGGCAGACTGAACGTTTACAATAGCATGCAGTACTTGCTGGCTACCTGCAATGGTTGCCTGCCTGCCAGTTCCATACGAGTAGAAAATATCACAGATACCTATGCCGAAATACATTGGAATACCAACGACAGTTTGCTTTCTGTGGATGTTCGTTTGCGACCCGTGGGCAGCACCGACTGGTTGGTGACGGTCTTAGATGTACCCAATCCTGTGGTCTTTACGGGGCTTACGCCCTGCCAAGAATATGAATACCAGTTTCGCTCCAACTGCGCGGGCGATGTCATTCCTTTTCAACAAAGTCGTTTTTTCCAAACGGATGGGTGTTGCGTACCGCCCGCCAATGTTACGGTTTCAGACATTACCACTACGACGGCCGTGGTAAGCTGGGCTTCTGTGCTGGCTGCCGAATTCTACGAAGTGCGATACCGCGCACAAGGCACGCCTACTTGGACAACGCTGCCAACCAGCACGACAATGGCTGAATTGGTGGGGTTATCTCCATGTGTGCTGTACGAGTATCAGGTGCGCACTATTTGCACGGGGACAGCGACCGATTGGACACCCATAGTTAGTTTCTTTAGTGCAGGATGCGGTGCTTGTTTGGAGGAAGATTATTGTGTTAACCTCAATGTATTAGATGCTGATGCTGAATACATACAAAAGGTAGAGATAGGTGGCTTTTTTAGCAATGTTTCTGCGGGCAGTGCCACTGGCTATCAGGATTTTGGTGCAAGCCTTGAAGCGATAGCCGTAGAAGTGGGTAATACCTACAGCTTGCGGTTGACCCCCGGATACCCTACTAATGATATGTTTGGCCAAGATTGGCGCATCTGGATAGACTTTGACCAGAATGGCAGCTTCACCTCTAATGAAATAGTGTTTGATACGCCCCAGTCTTCTACTCAGCCCGTGGATGGTACGATCACCGTCCCGCTGACGGCGGCTACAGGCAATACGAGGATGCGAATTCTTATGCAGTTCAATTCGGCTACACAGGCTTGCCCTTTTGGTAGCAACCAGTTTGGTGAAATGGAAGATTATTGTGTCAACATCTCACCATTGCAAGTATGTCCCGAAGTAGAAGGTTTAGAGATGACTAATGCGGATTATGCTTCTGCTTCATTTTCTTGGCAGCCGGTGGGTGTGGCGCTTGATTACGAGGCGGCTTACCGTTCTGCCTCTGGCGTAGCTTGGATGCCGTTAGCCGTGAACGGCAATAATCTACAAGTTGTGGGGTTGGATAGTTGTGAAAACTATACGCTCCGCGTCCGTGCGCTTTGCCCTGGGGTCAATAGCGAGTCTTTTACCATGCTGGACTTCAACACCTGTACGGTAAATACGCGAAACCTGCCCAATAACCTTCTTGAGTGGGTGGCTAGCCCCAACCCCGCATACGACGGAATCAATATCAGGATGGAAGGGCAACCTTTGTCGAGAGAAGGCGTATGGATCGTTACCGACGCACTGGGGCGCGAGGTAACAAGGCAATATTGGCCGGAAGGCACTTCGCAACAATGGATGGATGTTGCCAGTTGGACGGCGGGAATTTACCAGATGACGTTCGTCAGCGCGGGGCAACCACTAGGCATCCTGCGAATTGTGAAAACAAGGTGATTGTATGATTTAGAGTATGTGTAAATTTTCCTGATTGAGCGAAAGCGAGTAAATTTTATTTTGTTCAAGGCGAAAAGCGCAGTCGATGCCGGAAGCATCGGCGTCCCGATAGCTATCGCATTAGCGTCAACTTAAAAAATTCATATATAACAATTCGAGGTAACTCTGCCTGTCTTTTCGCTTTTCATAGCAGTCATGTCGGGCGAGTTCCTCAATGAACTGATCAGGTTTTCCTGCCAGCAGCACCTCCCAGAAGTTCCTTTTGATGAACTCTGAGAACTTAATGATGCTCAAGTGTTTTTGGGTCTGTTCATACACCCGCTCGACAAAGATACCGTACCAAGAGATCGTCATCGTCAACCATATAAGCATCATATAAATGGTGATTATCACCCTTGGTGGGGATATAGACTCTTTGCCGTCAAAAAAATTATCCACATTAAAGCTGCTCTTCCAGCACTTAAAAATGATTTCAATACGCCAACGGCAACGATACGCTCTGATGATGTCTCTAAATCCCCACACTTTGGCCTCAATGTTGGTGATGAAGATTGTCCAGCCCAGCAATTCAAAGTACTCATCGCTGTGGTTAGCCTTGCCATTCCTGTCATTCTTGGCCTTGAAGCGCCTGATTTTCTTGACGTCCTCGGGTGCTTCCACCGCTACCAGCCGTACAGGTATTTTGTCCGTGCTACCCAACAATACATTGATATCCAATACCTTCTTGCCTTCTTTCTTACACTCGCTTAGTAATTTGAGCAAATCCAGCTTTTCACCTGTCTGCCCATCATAGACGTTTGTCCCAAAACGTAAACGGGACAGGAAGAAGGCTTTCTTCTCGATGATTTTTTTGAACACAGACAACACGAAGTATCCTTGGTCGCGGATGACCAAAGCACCCTCTTCCAGCACTTCCAAAATCTGATGGGCAAAACTTTGGTCGTTATCCCTGAATGAGTTGACTTGTATGTTCTGGTAGGAATTGTCCTTTAGATTTATGCGCAACTGCACACGAGCCGTAGCACACTGCCCTTCATTTTTGCTGTGCCCAGGGTAAAATTTAGCCAAGTTTTTCGGTAGGCTCAAGCAGGTGCTATCTTCCACATACACCTTGTTGAAGGCATCAAACAGCGGAATATTCTTTGGCTTCCCTTTTGCCGACTGTTTGATTACATGCATCAGAAGGTCGCGCACGAAGGATTCCTGCCTGAATTGCAGCTTCTTTTGCAGACCCTGTTTGCTAACGTGTTTGCCAGTAAATTTTCCTATCGCCCGCGCCCAATCGCTCAAACCTCTCAGACTGAACTGCATCATCATACAGAAGCCAATCAAAAATCCGACCCCGTCGATTTTTCTCGGCTGCCGCATCTCGAAACCAGATTCTTTTGCAATCGTAAGTATTGCTTGTTCCCCAAGTTTTTTCTTTATTTGCACCGTATTATATTTCATGGTTGCTGCTTGCTTGTTCTGTTTTGATTCTATTGAACAAAGTTAAACAGCAACTTTTTTTTTGCCTAAACATATTAGCTTTTTTTAAGTTGACGCATATGCGATAGCTATCGGGATGCAACGAAGAACAGTACAAAATTGCTCGTTTGCAGCCAATTGAGGGGATTTTAGACATACTCTTATGTCACATCCTAGGAGCAAAGGATGAGATATTGACTTTATACCTTAACTTTGCGGCGCAATGGAGCGATGGTTCTTCCTTGCGGTATAAATTGTGTAACTACTTAGGTAGTTACTAAATTGTTTGTTATAGGTATGGAGATTTTCAAAAAGTTCACTTTCGATTCTGCACATTTCTTACCCCATGTACACGACGGGCACAAATGTAGGCGTATGCACGGGCATACGTACATTGTACGTTTATTCCTGAGCGGGGAGTTGGATCCTGTGTTGGGCTGGGTAGCAGATTTTGGTGATGTGAAGGCAATTTGGAAACCAATAGAGGAGCGGTTGGATCATCGCACCCTCAATGATATACCGGGCTTGGAAAACCCCACAGCAGAAAACTTGGCCATTTGGATTTGGCGGGAGGTAAAGCCCCAGTTGCCCCAATTGTGCCGAGTGGAGGTTTGCGAAAACCCCAACAGTGGTGTGATCTATAGCGGCGAGTACGAAAGCTGAGCGCAGTGTTTGGCTTGTTGATAGGATATTCAGCAGTCTGGCTCACGATTCCAAGTTGAGTGCGAACGGCAACGCCGTGAGCACGCCGTATCGGCTCTGCCGATACGGAAGGGGCAGGGATAGTAGGGAGCCTGCGACCGGATAGCCCGATGCCGGTGTAACCTGGCAGCCCCCCCTATTTTCAGCACCTTGATGTTCCCTTTTTTTGTGAGTTATTTAATTTGTTCTAACGTATGAAGTATTATTCCGATCAAGAGATCAAGGATGCATTGAAGGACTGGCCTGTTCGATTCAAGCGGTATGCCCAGTCTGATGCCAGCAAGGCCACTTGGCAGATTATCACCTCCTTTGGCCCGTTCTTCGCCGTGTGGGTACTGATGTATTACAGTCTGCAATGGTCTTACGCTATTACTTGGTTATTGGCTTTGGTCAATGCCTTTTTTACGGTACGGATTTTTATCATCCAGCACGACTGTGGGCATCGCTCTTTTTTCAAAGACCAGCGGTACAACAAGTTTTGGGGATGGGTGAGCAGCATTTTTACGTTTATTCCCTACCAGTATTGGGCGCAGGTGCACGATTTTCACCACGGCCATAGCGGTCAGTTGGAGGTGCGCGATATAGGCGACATCCATACCCTGACGGTGAAGGAATACGACGAATCTACTCCCGGTCAGAAATTGGCCTATCGTTTGTTTCGTATGCCCTTAATCACTTTTGTCATTGGCCCTACGATCTATTTGTTGCGCAATAACCGTTTTATGCTCGTCAAGCTTCAGGGTTGGCAGAGCAATCGCAAGTGGCTGTTGCTCAATAACGTATTGCTGATAGCGGCTTACGTGCTCGCAGGTTCGCTGATAGGGTGGAAGGCTTTCCTGATGATACAGTTGCCTATTGTATTCCTGTTCAGTATTGTGGCGGTGTGGTTCTTTTATGTGCAACACCAGCACGAACTCGCCTACAAGCACTGGAAGCACAACTGGGACTATCTGCTGAGTGCCATTCGCGGAAGCAGTTTTTACAACCTGCCGAGTTGGCTGCATTTCCTTACGGGCAATATTGGCTACCACCACATCCACCACCTCAACAGCCTCATACCTAGCTACCACCTGCCTAAGTGTGCCAAAGAAAATCCAGACTTGCAGCAGTACGTCACCTCCGTGACTTTTTGGGAAAGCTTGCCCCTTATGTTCCACAAACTCTGGGATGAACAAAGCGAACGCATGATTACCTTCCGTGAGTACCGGAATATGAAGGCGAAAGCGGGGTAGGTTTGTAGTTGAACTTGTCTAATAACTTTTTACACGAGTGGAATTTTATTAGACAAGTTCAACGCCAGTGTTTTCAAATATATAATCATAACAACTCCCTATAAAATGAACGACCTAAAAAACACGGTGCTCCCCATCTTTTTAGCGACTGTTTGGATTAGTATTTCCGAATTTGTTCGCAATGAGTTTCTTTTGAAATCTTATTTGACAGACCACTATGAAAATTTAGGGTTGATCTTTCCTTCAGAACCGATTAATGGCGCTGTGTGGGGGCTGTGGTCGTTATGTTTTGCCATTGGGATTTATGTAATCGCAAAAAAGTTCTCATTGATACAAACTACAGCCATCGCTTGGTTTATGGGGTTTGTGCTTATGTGGATTGTAACCGGTAATATGAATGTATTACCTTTTGGGATATTAGTTTTTGCCGTTCCGCTTAGTATGCTGGAAGCTTTTTTAGCCTCTTTGATTATCAAAAAGTAACTACTTAGGTAGTACCAAATTCCGGCTAAAGCTCTTTTCCACCTGACGGCAGCTATTCTCGTCGCCATAGCGCTGCTATGACTCCTCAAATGAGCTTTGTCAGTCGAAAAAATCTTCTTTTTTAGCTCGAAAGCGCACTACCTAAGTAGTTACATCAAAAAAATGACTGAATGACCGTATTAGAATTGATAGTTGACTTACATAAAAACACCGAGCGGCAAGGCCCCGGAAGTGAAAAGGACACACTGAGAGCACTTGATTTATTGAATTTTCCGACCGACCAATATTTGAAAATAGCGGATATCGGTTGTGGCTCTGGTGCACAGACGATTTCGCTGGCCCAAAAACTACAGGGACAAATAACAGCCGTTGACTTGTTTCCTGAATTTTTGGCAGCATTGAACCAAACAGCCGAAAAATTAGGGTTGGAAGATAAAATAAGAACCCTTGAGAAATCAATGGACGATTTGCCGTTTCATCAAAATGAATTTGACCTTATTTGGTCAGAAGGGGCGATCTATAATATGGGGTTTGAAGCGGGCGTAAAAAAATGGAGGGATTTCTTGAAAGTAGGCGGCTATCTGGCAGTTAGCGAAATTACTTGGATAACGCAATCTCGACCACAGGAAATTGAAGCATTTTGGGAAGCAGCATATCCTGAAATTGATACTGCTTCCAATAAAATCATGCAATTGGAAAACAATGGTTACACGCTTGTCGGATATTTTTATTTGAGCCAAGACAGTTGGTTGGAAACCTATTATAAGCCTTTACAAGCAAGATTTGAGGCTTTCCTGAAACGCCATAACCATTCAGACCTCGCCAAAGAGGTCGTTAGCGAAAGCCAAGCTGAAATTGACTTGTACCTGAAATTCAAGGAGTATTACAGCTACGGTTTTTACCTTGCGAGGAAAAACGAATAATGTGCTTCAAAAACGAGGCATAACGGTCAGTCGGGATACGCGTTGTTCGCATTAATATCGAACCACTGTACTGTGATAAAATTCTCCCTAAACGGATCGATCGCTATTCACCACCACTCGTATTGGCAAGGAGGGAGTGGCCGTTCCAACCGGGGAGTTGTTGCATGGAGGGATCGATGAGCTGTAGAAAGTGTAACACTTCGGTGTTGAACAACTTGGCTTGCTCGATATTGCAGATATGCCCACACCCGTCGAGAATTACTAATTTAGCTAAATGCGCCTGCTGGTGGGCAAAGTGGATTGCGGCCTGTAGGAATACGTGGTCTTGGCCTCCCATGATGACTAAGCTGGCTGTTTCTAACCGTTTGCGGTAAAAACGTTTAACGACTTTGAAGAAATCTCGGTATAACCCCAACCACTTGAGGAACTCCTGAGAACTGAGTTTTTGGCTCTGTAAACGAAATAGCCGTCGGGAGGGCTGGTGGTTTTTTCGGGGTAATACGATCCATGAAAAGATGTCATAAATCCACCGAAAGGGGATGATGTAGCTGAAAAATTTACCGGAATGTGCGAAAAAATGAATTTTCCAGTCCGCTTTGAAAACCCCACCTGCCATAATCATAGAAGCGATGCAGTCTGGTTTTTTCTCGTGGAGTCGTTGTAGGATGATGCTGCCAAGTGAAAGAGAAAGAAAGTGGGCTTTGGGAATCGCGAGATGCTCCAATAGGCGTACGATGTCGTCCGTTACGATGTCGAAATCGTAGGTATCAAAATGGGGCTGCAAGTTTTTTGATTGACCATGATCTCTTAAGTCAAGGAGCAACAGGTTGAAAAGGTGCTTGAAGCCGCTGACCTGATGTTTCCATGAAACCAAGCTGCCACCCGCCCCATGAATCATAACCATCCAAGGAAAATCTGTGCCCTTGAGATATAGCTCATGGTGGAGTAGGTCGGGTGTCCCCAGTTGTTTTTCTATACCTGAATCGGCTTTCATGCGGCCACTTTATGCATGTAAACAGGCTGTATTAGTAAATGTTTAGCCGTTGCTCTCTGTTGTAGCAGCATGCGCTACCACCTTTTCGATAAACGCTACGCCTTTTTCCAACTGTTCCACGCTGATAAACTCATTAGCGCGATGTGCCTGTGCAATAGAACCCGAGCCGCAGATGACGCTCTGGAAACCACCTTCGGAAAACTGGCCAGCTTCAGCTGCATAGGCGACGGTTTGCAATTGCTCGACCCCCGTCAGTTTTTTTATTAATGGGACTACATCCAAGTGCTCGGGCGTATCCAATGCGGGCACTAACGGGTGGAATAGCTCGGTATGGATTCGCGCCCCGCGAAGCGTGCTTGTAGTTTCTCCTCCTGTCCCCGGCAGTACTGTTCATAATCCATCATGATGTCCGTAATAGAATCCATGGGGATATTGCGCACGTCGATGAGAAACTCACACCGATCGGCAATGACATTATGTGCAATGCCACCATTGAACATACCGACATGTAGGGAGGTATGGTTGGGGAGAAGCGGTCATCCACGTGGCCTGTTGCCACTAAGTTGTTCATTTTTTGTTCCAACCAGCCTACCAATCGAGCTGCTTCGTGTATCGCACTTACTTCGGTGCGGATACGCGAACTGTGCCCCGCAGAACCCCATACGGTGGTTTTATATACACAAATACCCTTTTGCCCCACAACAGGCTGTAGTTCCGAGGGTTCTCCAATGATAGCATAACGGGGGCGTTCGGAATAATAGGCTTTGATAGCGGTTATCAACTCCGGCGCGGCTACACAACCCACCTCTTCATCATAAGAAAAGGCGAGGTAGATGGGGGTTGTTAGTGTCGTCTTTACCATTTGCGGAACTACCGCCAAGACACAAGCGAGAAAGCCTTTCATGTCGCAACTGCCTCTGGCGTATAGTTTACCATCTTTTTCAATCAACTGAAACGGATCGGTATGCCAGTCCTGCCCTTCTACGGGTACGACATCGGTATGCCCCGACAGGATAATACCGCCATCAACGGCGGGGCCTATACGGGCGTGAAGGGAAGCTTTGGTGCCTTCCGGGTTGGGTACTAATTGATAATCAACACCAAATGATTGGAGATAATCACCTATCCATGAAATGATGGTGAGGTTGCTTTCTCCACCCAGCACCGGAAATGATACCAACTGGGAGAGTATTTCTTTTGCCGTCATATTACTAATATTGGAACGTTATTAAGCACTTTGCCATTCATACCAAACGTGCTGAAAGGGGGCTGTTTCTTCCAACCCACGGGTGGTAGGTTGTGGGGAATAAAACCAGTGTGCTACCCCCATGTCACCCCAGTGGAGTTGCGATGAGGAGTCGGTATCCAATTGCAATAGCAATTCCAACTCATCTTCGGGTGTACGGGGGTCATCTTGGGCGAAACTGGCATAACCCCCTAGCCGGTGACCAACGGAGCCAATGGCTTTGCGGTAAGCAAAAAGGGCTGCCCATTTATCTTCCCCCATTTCCTCGAATATGAATCCTAGTGTTTCGTAGAAACGGTAGTCATCGGGAGTCATAGGCATGGTATCGGCTAAGCCCGTTACGCGCAAGGGCGTTGTCGCCTGTAAGGGAAGACCCTCAAAAGGGGGCAAAAAGCTAAAATCGTTGATTAAAACAACTGATTCCGGTGCTGTTGCCGCATGGAAAACTACGCGAAAATGCTGCTGCTCGCTCGGGGCATGGGGATCGGCACCCCAGAAGGCGTTGTCGCTGATGAAAAATTGCAAGATGCCTGCTGTGGGTAGCGTAGGTAAAGAGGGCATTTCTGCCAAATTCAATTGCAATAAGCCAAAGAGCGGGCGACCTTGTGGCGAGCAGGGCCAGTCCATACCTTGTGGCCAAAACAGCGTTGCCCCCATCATGGACTGCCACGGGTGGCTCGGTGGAGTCGTTTCTACTTGCAGGCGCACGCAGGCACGCTCAGTAGCTTCCAACTCAGGTAGGAACGGCTGTAACGATTCCGGTAATAGTGATTTCCAGTTCATGGGGGAAAATTAGTGCTTTTTTTACAATTGAACCATTTCAATAACATCTCTCTGATGCAAGCTATTAAACTTTTTTACCTTCGGGTCTTGAAATGATTTCTCTTTCACACACGGTGTTGAACGCCATGTAGATGATAAAATTATGGTACTTGAAATCGCAACGATAGACATTATGGCGGGCCAGCAAGATGCTTTTGAAGCCGCCTTGGGGCAAGCGCAAAGCCTATTAGCACAATCGCCAGGCTACATAGGGCATACCTTTCATCACGGAATCGAAAATCCCCATCGTTATGTATTACTCATCGAATGGGAAACATTGGAAGCTCATACGGTAGGCTTCCGCGAATCGGAATTATTCACCCAGTGGCGCGCTTTGATTGGACCTTTTTTTGCGCAAGCACCTGAGGTGTTGCATTATACGAGGGTATAAACTTAGTTTCGACCTATTAAGAACCAACACTAGGTTTTCTTGTTTCATACAAAAACAGGGTAATTTATATGCTTTATTTCTTTGTTACCATAGCGAGTGTATTATTCATGGAGTTTGTGGCATGGTTCGCGCACAAGTACGTCATGCATGGTTTTTTGTGGGGCTGGCATAGAGACCATCATCAGCCAGATCATGAATCAGGTGATTTTTTTGAAAGAAATGACCTTTTCTTTTTGGTTTTTGCAGTGCCCAGTGCAGCTTGTTATATGATTGGACTCAGCCAACCCGGATGGTTTTGGCTTACTTTTGTGGGAATCGGTATTTCCATATACGGTTTGATTTACTTCTTGATACACGATGTTTATATCCACCAGCGATTCAAATGGTTTCGGCAGTTGGACACACCCTACAGTCGTGCTATTCTGAGAGCACATGGGGCGCATCATGCCAATCGCGAGAAGGATGCGGGGGAATCTTTTGGGTTGTTGATTGTAAATCCTAAGTATTTCAAAAAGAGAATTAATAGGGAAGTATAATATCTCTATCTTCAGTACCTTTGAAGTTTGTAGAGCTTCTAAAAGGTAATATTATGCAAATTTTTGGCTTATTATCGGAACTTATCCTGTTCGGTATGGGGACTTACTTATATTTATTTGCTCGGGGGTTAGTTTCCATCAAAGACAAGGAGGTAGCAAAACGAGCGGAGGCTTTCCGTATGCAAAATGCTGGCTGGATGCGTATTATGGGGTTAGCATTAGCGGCTATTATGTTCCTCAATATCGTATTGCACATCAAAGACATGTTGCAGTAACAAGAGATAACTTGAACTAGCAAGAAGCAATTATTTCCGTCAAATTGCTTAGTTGATGCGCTCCATGATGTGAACCGTTCGTTCTTCCTTTCTTTCAAGGTGCCAACCGTTCTTTTATCCACGCATTACCTGTTGCGAGTCGGTAGCGAATGCGGTCGTGTAATCGGCTGCTACGACCTTGCCAAAATTCTATTTCATCGGGCAGTAGTCGGAATCCTCCCCAGTGTTCAGGGCAGGGGAGTGCTTCATTATGGGCATATTGTTGCTCAAGCAAGGAAACTGTTTCCTCCAACTGCTGCCTGCCTTCCAGAACTTGGCTCTGAGGTGAAGCGATGGCGCCGATCGCAGGAACCTTTAGGGCGCGACTGGAAATAAGCGATGGATTCTTCCCGACTGATGCGTTCTACCACGCCGCTGATGCGCACTTGCCGTTGTAAAGCATCCCAAAAAAAGAGTAATGAGGCCTGAGGATTGTGAGTTAAGTCCTTTCCTTTTGCACTACCATAGTTGGTAAAAAACACAAAACCAGTACTATCCAATTGTTTGAGCAGCATAATCCTGGCCTTGGGTCGCCCTTCAGGGGTGACGGTAGCCAATGTCATAGCATTAGGTTCTGCAACAGAGGAGGCTTGCGCCTCTTTGAACCAAGTGTGAAATTGCTGAAAGGGATGATCTGCTGTAGTAGAGATGTCGAGGGAATCTTTGGTGTAATCCTCGCGGAGGTGGTGAATATCAAGTTGCATAAATGGTTGTTTTGGGGGCGTGCATTATCGCAATACAAAGATAAAACAAGTCATTTACACCGTCAGTTGCACAGCACATAAAAAAACCCCGTAAACACATACGGGGTTCTACTAAAACACTATGAACAACACATAAAATCTTAGAAGGGTGGGAAAAAATCCCCCAAGTATAGCAGGGGGATTCTAATTGTGAACAAACACTCACCCAATTGTATCGTATCGAAGTGATAAAATTGAATCACCTTCGTTGACACAAAGGAAAGCAAGTGGTTGATTATTATATTGCAATAAAATTAATATTTGTGACATGATATACTTGATTTTATGGCAAAAAAAAGCTGGAAACTTTCGTTTCCAGCGGAAAATCATATCACATGAAAAAAATTACGACTTTATATGAAAACCTCTTACGAGGAAGTATATATCAATGATAAAGCGTTAATAACACAATTGTTAAATAACAACACAAATATACAGGCGTTAATTGATATGTGCAAGTTTTTACGTATTTTTTTTTATTAAATATTTAATTTAACTTATTTTAATTAAGCTCAAAAAGGATGAGAAGAGGTGGTTTTTTGTAAAAATCCCTTCACATTTTGTAACAAAAAAGAACTTTCGTAATTGCCCGTTTTTTGCGGACAATTACGAAAGAAATAGGTCAATTGAACAAATTACCAAGCCAATAACGAAAACGGAACATTATCCAGTACATGACAGGCACCACAATTAGTGTTAAAAAAGTGGCAAAAGTAAGACCATAGATAACCGTCCATGCCATAGTTTAAAAAGCGGTGTTATCACCACCTATGAATATCTGGGGATCGAGATCGGTAATCAGGAGAAGAAGTCGAAGTTGAATCCTACAGCTAATGGCACTAACCCCAATACAGTAGTAATGGCCGTGAGGAGCACAGGGCGCAAACGAGTACCACCTGCTTGGATGATACTTTCCCGTACTACATCGGGTGAAAGTTCGTACTTGGACTCCAAACCTGCGGCTTCTCTTTTTCTCGAACCAAGAGGTTCGTATAGTCAATGAGTACGATAGCGTTGTTTACCACCACACCTGCTAAGGAAATAATACCCACACCTGTAAATACAATGGAGATGTCTTGCCCCGTAATAGCATATCCGAGGAATACACCAATGGTGCTGAATAGTACGGATAGTACAATGATGAAGGGATCGGAAATACTATTGAATTGCGCCACGAGTATAATGAAAATCAGGAAAAGAGCCGCAGTGAAAGCTCCCACCAAGAAGCCAGTATCCTCTGCTTGCTGTTGCTGTTGGCCAGTGAACTCGTATTTGAACCCTTCCGGGAAATCAAAGTCCTCCAACGCTTCGGTCATGCGGGGGATGATTTCGGTAGGGTAGTAGCCTTCTATTACATTGGAGTAGATCGTTACCACCCGTTCCAAATCCTTGCGTTTGATAGCGGAATAAGTACTAGAGTACTCCACGCTGGCCACAGCGGAAACGGGTACTGCACGATGCGTCCGTTGGCAGGGTTGCGGAAAGTAATCCGTTGGTTCATCAACTCGGTGATGTTGTTGCGCGAACTTTCCGATAAGCGGATCATGATAGGATACTCATCCTCGCCTTCTTTAAAAGTGCTGGCTTCCTTGCCAAATACAGAGGTGCGTATGGCACTGGCGATGTTGTACGTGGAAATCCCATAACGCCGTGCCGCCTCCCGATCGATACGGACAATCAGTTCGGGTTTTCCAATCTTCACATCCGCCTGCAATTCTTCTATACCGGGTATGTTTTGATCGTTGATATAATTGATGAGCCGCTCGGAGGTTTCAACCAGCAGGTCAATGTCATCGGATGATACTTCCAAATTGATGGGTTTACCAGTCGGTGGGTAGCATCTGCGTTTTTATCTACTACGACCGCCACTCCAGGATGCCTTTAGTGTTGTTGCGGATTTCTTCCATGATCTGAAAGGTGGAAATACCATTCCGGTCGCGGGCGGGTATAAAAGATACCGTCAATCGGGCGCGGTGAGGGGATGCATCAGGTTCAGGTGGTAACTTGGGTCAGCGGTGTCTTCTCCTATCTGCGTCAGCACGGCTTCTACGATACCTGAGTAAGGCTCGATGGTTTTCAGTACCCGCTTTTC
Source organism: Saprospiraceae bacterium (assembly GCA_041392765.1). Taxonomy (GTDB): domain Bacteria; phylum Bacteroidota; class Bacteroidia; order Chitinophagales; family Saprospiraceae; genus Lewinella. Next base: position 173,719 of record JAWKLL010000005.1, on the reverse strand, counting down.
CATTTCCATGAGCACCTCATCCGTTTTGGTAATATCAGTTCCTAACGGTAGTTCCACAAACAGGTTTACATAGATAGGGTCGGCACTGGGGAAGAGTTCCACCTTGGGCTTCCGTGCTTCGAACAGCCCCTGAGCAGCAAATAGCAATATAAAGGTACCCGCAAAGATCCAACCAGCGTGCTTGAGTGCCCAACTCACGAAGTTGTCATAAGCAGCCTCTAACCTGGGTAGGAAATAATTTTGGAAACGGAATGCCCACCCCTGAAAAGGAAAAACTGCACAGCACTCACCATAATGCTCAAACCCATTAGGTTGCGCAGCCATAAAGCACCTGCCACCCAGCCCAACAGCCCCACTACAAGCATGGCGGCTAGCCCGATGAGTACGTTCCTCCGCACCTTGGCTTCGGCTTGGGGTTCCAATTCGGTAGGCTCAAGTTTCATAAAAGTAGCCGCAAAAACAGGATTGATAACTAGGGCTACGAAAAGCGAACTCGTCAATACAATAATGAGCGTGATGGGCATATATTGCATAAAACTACCCACCAAACCTGGCCAGAATGCCAACGGCAGGAAAGCTGCTAAGGTAGTCGCCGTAGAAGCAATGATCGGCAACGCCACTTCGCCAGCACCTCTGCGAGCAGCTTGCCCCAGTGGGTAGCCGTTTTGTACGTAGCGATAAATATTTTCCACCACCACAATGCCGTTGTCCACCAAAAGACCCAAGGCCAAAATCAACGCAAATAATACCACGATATTTAACGTCACGCCGCTGAGGTAGATGAATAGAATCCCCATGAGCATACTCAAGGGGATAGCCATACCCACAAACATGGCATTGCGCAACCCAAGGAAAAACAACAACACCAACGTTACCAATATAACCCCAGAAATAATGCTGTTTTCCAAGTTGCTTACCTGATCCTTGGTGTTGACTGATTGGTCGTTGAAAAGGCTAATTTTTAGTCCATCTGGCAGCTTTTTGGAGCTTTCCGCTATGACTTCTTTTAGTCGGTCGGCGGCAGTCAACAGGTTTTTTCCTTGCCGCTTGACGACGTTCAGTGAAATAACAGGGAAGCCGTCTTCTCTGGCGATGCTGGTGCGTTCTTTAAAGCCGAAAGTAACATCTGCTATGTCTTTGAGGTAAACGGGGCGAAGGTCTTCACTCTTCACAATCATGTTCTTCAGTTCCTCCATGTTGGTAAATTCACCCACTACACGGACGGCTCTGCGGAAGTTGTTGTTCACGATCTCGCCACTCGACATGGTCATGTTTTCCATGGCAATGGCATTTTCCACATCGGAAAAACTCACCTCCATGCTCTCCATACGGCGCAGGTCGATGTCAATCTTGACTTCCCGCTCCATCTCACCCTTAATTTCGGCACGTGCTACCTCGTCAATAGCCTCAATTTCCTCCTGAAGGAACTCTGCATAATGCAACAACTCATCACTGGTGAAATCACCAGAAATATTGACCGTTACAATGGGTATCTCTGCCAAGTTGATATCTAGCACCGAGGGTTCGGTGTCTAAATCGTTGGGCAAATTGGGCTTGGCTTTGTCCACGGCATCCTTCACCCTGCGGATGGCCTCGTCGATGTCTTCCCCACTATTGAACTCCACCGTAATGATAGAGAAATCTTGCACAGAGGTAGAGGCTATGTTCTTAACACCATCTACCGATTGCAGTTCTTTTTCTATCTCGCGGGTCACTAAGCTTTCAATGTCAGACGCCGAGTTGCCAAAATAGGGGGTATTAACGAATACTTGCGGAAAATCAATTTCTGGGAACTGCTCCTTGGGTACAGCATCATACGATTGAAGCCCGAACAACAGGATCATCAATGACACGATAAAAATACTCGTTGCATTGTCAACAGCCAGTTCGGTTAGCCCAAACGAGCGGTATTTCTTATTTTCAGACATGGTTGATTTATTTCCGTCAAATTACTTAATATCAATGAGTTGCCCGTCCGCTAATCCTCTTGCACCATCCATAATGAGTATATCGCCAGCTTTCAGCCCTTCGGTAATGATGATGTCGTTTTCATAGCTCTGCCCTATTTCCACGTATGCTTTTTTGGCAATTTTGCCTTCGGGCGCATCCTGCTGGAGCATGACATATCGGTTGCCGCCTACTTCTTGTTGGATGCGATCCAAGGGGATAACGACAACACCTTTAGCTTCAAAGTCTTTGATTTTCATTTCTGCCAGCAAATTAGGCTTCAACAAGGGGTCGGAAGGCAGTTTGGCTTCTACTTTAAAGGTGCGGTTGGCGGGGTCAACCATTTTGCCTATGAGCGAAACAGACACACCTCGTTCCATACCCAAAGCAGGTATGGATACGTCCACCTGTTGCCCCGTACGGATTTTTTTGATATACACCTCTGGTACGTTGACCACTACTTTAAGTTGGTTGGTGTTTAAGATTTGCACAATGGGCATGCCGGGCGATGCTAGTTCACCCGCCTGCACTACTACGCGTTCTACGATGCCACTGCCGGGGGCATACACCTTGTTTCGCGATAGTTGGTAGTCGATGGTTGCTAAGCTCTTTTCCAACCGCTCCTTGTTGTTTTTGGCTTGCAGATACTGGATTTCAGATCCTATATTTTGTTCCCACAAACGTTGCTGCCTTTCATAGACTGTTTGAGCCAAGTCGAGGGCTGTTTCCAATTCCGCCCGCTGCTTTTGAATGGCTTCCACGTCCAATACAGCGATGAGTTTGCCTTTCTGTACGGCATCACCTTCTTTAACGGTCATTTGCAATACACGCCCCCCTATTTCTGCTGTCGCATCGAGGAGGTCTTCGGCTGCCACGCTACCCTGAAGGCTGCTATAGCTGGCAAAGTCACTGAGTACAATTGGCGACACGGTTACCAATTTACCCTTTTTTTTGGCATCAGGGTCTTGCGCCTCAATAGCTTCTTGCAAAGCGGTAATTTCATCACCCAATGTTTTGATGAGTGCTTGTTTTTTCCTCAGGAGTTCTTTTTTCTCTTGAAGCCCTGCTGGAATTTCTCCGCTTTTTTCTGGTTGGCTGCATGTTGCCAATATCAACAACAAAGGCAGGAGGATAACGATATTTTTCATATTTGAAAGAATGACATGGTTGGCAAAAACGATTTTTTTAGTTGAGTCCCAAGGCTTCGGCTAAGTCTATCTGCGCCTTCAATAGGTCATATCGAGCTTGCATTAGATTGCTTTGCGCCGTGTAAAGGGCTTGTTCCGCTTGATTCACTTCTAGGCTGGAGCCTACGCCTTCGCGATACTTGATTTGGGTAGTTTCAAAAATCCGGTTGGCTAATTGTAAATAGCGTTCGCGCTCGGCCATGCGGTCTTTCGCGTTTTGCACAGTGGCGCGAGCATTGGCTACTTCTAAATGAATAAGCCGTTCTATGGTTTGGCGTTGTAGCTGAACTTGGTCTCTGGATATACGCGCTCTATCGACCTGCGAGCGTTTGAACCCTCCATCATATATAGGCAGGTTGATGGAAACGCCTACAAAACCCGTGGGTGCCCAGAAACCATTTGTGAAATCATTGCCTTGATACTGGTATTGGTAGCCCGCGAAGGCACGCAAGGAGGGCAAGTAGCGGGAGCGTATGGCAGTAATATTGTAGTCGCTCAACAACAGCGCCTGATCTAATAGTACTGTTTCGCTCCGCTTTGATACATCTACTTGCGCCATTAGCATCTCCTCGTTAGTAACCGCAAGCAATGCTTCCATATCATCAACTATGACTAGGCTATCACTGGAAGGAGTATTGAGGGTAAAACGGAGAACATTCAAGGCATTCTCGTATTGGCGGGCTAAGCTGGAACGCTCCGTGTTGAGATTCGCTAGTGAAAGCTCCAGCCGATCTACATCCAATTGCTCTGCAAAACCAGCTTGATATACCGCTTTTGTTTCCTCGTACAAATCGCTCAGGTTAGCGATGTTTTTGTCCAACTGAACAAGGTTTTCACTGATGAAGAGCAGCGGTAAATAGACATCCCGTACCGATTGGCGCACCTGACGCTGGCGATCGGCCAATGCTAATTGTGCATACTCGCGGGCAGCACGCGAAGCTTTCAGGGCTACTAAGTAGGCCGCATCGAATACCATCGCATCTACGTTCACCGCTCCCGTAAGGTTATTCTTCAGGACGAAAGAAACGTTCTGTGGCTCACCACCCGTAAATTCTGCGGGAAGGGGTACTAACGGTACTTTGAAGTAACGCTGGTAGCTTCCGCTGGCACTGACTTGGGGTAATCCTGTCGATTTGCTTTCTAAGATACGCGCTTCAGCGTCCAATACTTTCAGTCGTGCATCTTGTACTTCGGGGTTGTGGGTCATAGCCATTTGAATGGCTGCTTCCAAGGTCAGGTCGGTAGGTTGCGACCAAACCAACATCGGGAAAAACAGCATCCAGCTACCAAAGAGCAGGAGACATTGTCGGTGATTCATCTGGTTTTTTATTTTGGCATCACCATCAAAATGATGCCGGGTCGTTTGAATGGTATATATTAATGATCTATTAACTGGTTCAAAAGGGCTATGCCGCTAAGCGAAGCAATACCGTGGATGTGGTAGCGGAATAACTCCCGAATCAATTGTTCTAAATCAAAATCCTCGATAGGAAAAAATTGATCCTTTCCTATTTGGTTGGCTGTAGATAGGAATAACCTTGGCTGTTATGCTAATATTCAAATCTTGCCGATACAATCCTTCCTGGATTCCCCGCTTTAAATTTGCCTCGGTCAACGCTAGGAAAAAGGCAGCGTGTTGGCTATCTATTTCTTCGTGTACCTCCCGGTAGTATTTCTCCAAGTCATACCTGAAAGTAGGCGTGAGCTTCCTCAACTGCTCGATCAGGTAACCCGCCACCGAAAGCAGTTCCGCTATCGCATTGGCTGCTTCCGTTTGTTTTTGCGATATGACACGAACATCTTCTTCCGCTTTTTTTTGAATAATCTGCTTTACTAAGTCAGACTTGTTGTCCAAATGTTGGTACAACGTTTTTTTCGATACGCCGAGTTCCCTCGCTATATCGTCCATACTTACGCTTCTTATCCCATAACATAGGAATAGTTCCTCCGCTTTTTCTATTACCTGCTGTGTAAACATTCGTAGTCCCTGAAAAGATACCGCAAAGGAACGCAGGAAACTTTAAGATTGTTTATAGTTTCCGGTGTTTTTTTTATTTTTTTCGACATATAATCAAAACAACGGCCTGTTCGGAACAAAGCTACGAGATAGACGTAAAAAAAGGATGCTACCCGTAGGTAACATCCTTGCAATTTTTGGCACAAACCGGAGTTCGATACTGTTTGTTAATCCGTTTACAGACAGGTAAGCGTCCCGATGTGGAATGGGGGTTAGTTTTTGTGCTTACGTCCAGTTTCGAGGCTCCATGAACAATAATAAGCGCCGTTTTGAAGGAACGTTTCATAGTGTCTCCCAAAAGGCTGACACAAAAGTGAAATTTTTTTTCACCCTTACATCGTACTTTTTACTAACTTTCTGGCATGATTTTAGGTGTGTATTTTTTTTAAGTTGCTGTTTATCTTTGTTTTATGCAAAAATAATAGCTCATTTCTGATTAAAAAAACAACTATGAAGGAAAGTAAACTCATTGTTAATATACAAAATTTATCCCCAAAGGACCGCCAAGCCTTTCGGCAGTTTGTTATTTCTCCTTATTTTAATCAGCATACCAAAACTATTGAATTGTTGGATTACATCTACAATTTTGTGGATAAGAGGCCAGAAAAGTTGGATAGAAAGATAGTTTTCCAGAAATTATTTCCCAAAGAAGGCTATGATGAGCAAACGCTTTTCAATTTGATGTCGAACCTGAAAACTTTATCATAGTTTTAGGGCTCAGCAGCGGTTTGAAGAATTGCCTTTACGCAAGATATTCTCTTGTTGGAAGCGGCCTTTCAAGACAATCAGTTTAATCTCCTCACCAACCGAGCCAAGCTGTTGGCCAAAAAACTAGAGGCTTACCCCTACCGCGATAGCGAGTACCAATATGCCCAATATCGTTACCTCAATACCATCGCTTATTACAACACCCACCACGAAGACCGCAGTAAAACGGATTCTCTACAAGAATTGTCCGAGGCAATCGATAAGTTCTTTCTGCTGGAAAAACTCGCACAGTTGCGAAATGACGGCTAACCAGATACTCGTGAATTCGCACTTTGAGTATGGTGCGCTGGACACGATTATTGACTACTATCACCAACAGGCTGATCGGTTTAGTGAGGATGTTTCCATTAAGCTTTACTACACCATTTTGATGAGCCTCAGGCACGACGACGACCCCGCATTACCAAGTGTTGAAATCCATGCTCAAGCACAACATCCCCCAGCTTTCGCCCACCGAGCAGCGGGATCTCTACTCTTCGCCAATAATTATTGTGTACGACAAATCAACAAAGGACAGCGCAATTTCCAAAAGAACTTTTGAACTTTATCAAGAAGGCTTGAATACCAATCTTATTCTTACCAATGGCCTACTGAATGAATGGAACTATAAAAACATTACAGTCTTGGGCTGTAGCCTAGGTGAATTTGAATGGACGGAATACTTTCTGGAAACCTACAAGGATAAGCTACCCGAAAAAAGGAAAGAGAACTCCTACAATTACAATATGGCTCACTCAATTTTTCCAAGCAACGATACAGTGAAGCCCTCGATCACTTGCTACTAAGTTAGATTTTCAGATGTCAAATACCACCTCAATTATAATAACCTCCTCCTTGCTACCTACTACGCATTGGGCGATACAGAAGCCTTGATGTCACTCATCGATACCTTCCGCATATATGTCATCCGAAACCGAAAAATGACCGTGGATTTGAAAAAGCAATACAACAACTTCTTGCGCTACGCCAAGAAGTTGACCACCATCAAGCAACAACCCAAGGTAGTAGCAGGGGTGCGTAAGGAAGAGCGCTTTGCCAAACTTTATCTAGAAATCCAACAATCTTCTAATATCGTAAACCGTTACTGGCTCGAAAAAACCTGCCGCGAAGAAGCTGGCGAGGCATTAGAAGCTATTGCGAAAGAATCCTGAAATAGGGATAAGAAAATAATAAATTCAGATTGTCAAAGGCAATCGGATGAATAAGCGGTTCATTGAAAGTGTTTTATCCGATTTCTTTGACTCAGAAAATGCTGAATTTATTTTTTTCCCCATACATATTGTACTTTTACCCTTTTGAAATTTTGCAAATCTATCAATATGCGTGTATTTCGTCTCGCAGTCACTAGCCTATGCTGTCTGCTCTTCCTTAGTACGTTCTTGGTAGCCCAAACGGCTTTGCCCCAACAAGCAGTTCAGGCGCCTAAGCGAGAATTGCGCGCTGCATGGGTAGCCACTAGTGCTTAATATTGATTAACCCCAAATCTCCATCTACCGACCCTATCGCCTCAAGGAACAGTACAAAACCTGCTCGACCAACTCAAGGACTTGTGCCTAAACGCAGTGTTCGTACAGGTACGCCCCGCTGCTGATGCTATCTATCCCAGCCAGTACGCACCTTGGTCTGCCTACTCCACAGGCAGGCAAGGAGCACCGCCAAAAGACGAGTTCGACCTGCTCGCCTTTATGATTGAGGAAACCCACGCCCGCGCTATGGAGTTCCACGCCTGCATCAACCCTTCAGGGCTTCCATGAATATGGATACTTCTCAGCTATTCCTCACCCACCCCGTATTTACTCACCCCGATTGGATGGTTGCTTATGGCGGCAAAATGTATTTCAACCCCGGTATCCCTGCCGTCAGAGACCACCTCAGGATGTCGTAGGCGAACTCGTAGATAACTATACACTCGATGGAATCCACATCGACGATTACTTTCTACCCCTATCCCGTCAAGGACACCCCTTCCTCGATAGCACTACCTTCCGGTTCTACGGCCAGCCTTTCAACGATATCAACGACTGGCGACGCAGCAATACCGACAAATTAGTGGAGGCACTCTACAATCGCATCAAAGATACTAGCCCGAATATTCAATTCGGTGTCAGCCCCTTTGGCGTATGGCGCAAAAAAGCACCGACCCACAGCGGTGGTCTGATACCCGTGCGGGTGTAACCTCCTACGACGATCTCCACGCCGATGTGCTCAACTGGATCAACAAGGGCTGGATCGATTACGTTATCCCGCAACTCTATTGGCATATTGGTTTTGAACCCGCCGATCACCAAAAACTAGTACAGTGGTGGAGCCAGAACGCTCGTGGACTGCCCTCTACATCGGTCATGCTGCCTATAAAGTTGGCGACAACAAAGAAGCGGCTTGGCATGATCCTGCGGAAATTCCCCGTCAAATTGACCTCAATCGCCGCAACTTCCAAACTTCCGGTAGTGCTTACTTTAGCGCTAAGTCGCTGCTAAACCCGCCCCTGCGGCTCAAAGACAGCCTGCGCCACTCACTACCGCTACCCGGCTTTATGGCTCGAACGTCCCGAACTCGAGTACACCCGCCCCATGCCAGTGCAACTGGGGCGACCCCGTTGGAAAACGAAGCCGTCCGCCTCAAGTGGAAACCCGGAACAGCCGTCACCGCATACGCGAAAACGCCCACTATCACGTCATCTACCGCTTCAACGGTGCCAAACCCGGCGACTTGGAAAACCCGCCAACATATTAGCCATTACCCCCATCGGCAAGGGCAACGCCAAGCGGTTCACCTACTTTGATACCCGTACTGACGTGGGCGAAACCTACACCTATGTAGTCACATCCGTCAACAAGGCGCATCAGGAAAGCACCGTATCTCAGGCTTATTCCATCTTACAGAAGTACGATACCCGCATCAAAAGGGTGAAAACACAGGCACCCAAAGTGAAGAAAAAGACACCCGTGTACGCAGGCGCGATTTGAAAAAACAAGGCAAGTGATGTCAATACGCTTGAGTAGCGTGCCCTGTGGCTCCAACCGCTTCGTTGCGCCGCAGGGTCGGGTGCTTACGTGCTAACGGCTCCAGGGGCGGTGTCGCTAACGCGCCACCCACTCCAGCCCCCTACGCGGGCAGGGTCGTCCCAATCCAGCAACGTCCCTGACATAGACACCATGCTAGTATGGGGGAAAATAAAATTTATAACTTGTGATTCGGAAAATCTCCCTAAACAAGGTAGCTGTCGGACAACTCGAAGTTGTCCGATAGTTACAGTTACGTTTACGAATCCTTTTGTAGGCCTTATGTGTGAACACAAATGGGTGTGCCACATCACAAGACACTCTTTTTCAGTAAATTGTATCTATTAATTAAGACCTGCAAACCGTTGTGCTTCTTGCCTGAAAGCGTGAAGTCCATCCTCTTCTATACCACCCCCTCGGGGTTCAAGGCTGTTCGTGATGATGGAACTTTACAATATTGCCATCCCTTCGGGATTTTTTTACAAAGGCTTGTAGGCTTTTTAATCAAACCCCGAAGGGGTGAACTGATTGTAACAAACTGTAATACAAGTAAATAAAACCTGAAAGGTGGCAGAAAATACGCAATCATGAGTAGTAGGGTATCCATTTATGAAGAAACGTTTGTTTACAGCAATTACTAAAGACACATTTTTGTTAACCAACAGGTTGACCAGATGTGTCCACACATAAGGCCTTTTAGGATTCGTAGGCGTAATCGCGGTAAAAAACGTTTGGATCATATTGCCGTTACGTTTACGAATCCTTTTGTAGGCTTCGTAAACGAACATCTCGTGTTTTTCCCCATACTGAAACTGCGTAAAAGATATTATCCGATATAATCGTTTACAAACGTTTATCAACGGATAAGCGCCTCATTGTCTATATTCGATGATACCATAATAATGGCCTTGATTGTTTGTAATTGCCGCGAAATGCCTTGCATAATTGGGGTATAGAAAAAATGAGTCGATACATTGTATGTTTTGCATGGATAACTTATCTTTGTTTCGATCGCGCTGCTTAGGCATGACACCGCCCCAAAACAGCTTTCGGCATCGCTTTGGATGGATAGGTTAACCTGCAGAGGCAGTGGGTTTATGCGTGATGCGTGAAATTATTGTTAGGCCTAACTTTAAAAAAATAAAAATGTCAAGCAACCAGCAGATAATTTTAGACACTCTACTTGAACAAAAGAGAATTGATAGGAACCGACTTCTAACTCGGATGATTTTTTGAATTTTTTGTCACCGAGCAACTTCTTAAAGACGCAGAATTGTCTTATGATGAGATAGAACAAGGTATTGTTGATAATGGTGGCGATGGCGGGATAGATACTATTTACACTTTTGTAAATTCCGACCTTGTACAAAAAGATTCTGATTTGATTGAAGGCAAGAGGAATTCAGTTATTGAAATCAATATAATTCAAGCAAAGAATACAACTGGTTTTGGAGAAACGGCAGTAGAAAAATTTATTTCAAGTGCCTTGGATTTATTTGATTTTTCAAAATCTGTTGAAAGCCTTAAAGGCGTTTACATGCAGATTTGTTACAAAATATTGATATATTTAGAAAACAATACTTGCATTTAGCGTCAAATTTCAGTTCTTAAATTTAATTACTATTACGTCACGAAAGGAACAGAGATACACCAGAATGTTGAACGTAAAGTTGAAAATTTGAAAACAACACTTATAAGACTTTTCGATAAAGCAGAAGTGAATTTTGAGTTCATTACTGCTCAAAGATTGATTGAGTTATCAAGGAGAGAACAGCTACAATCTAAAGATATTTTATTGACGGACAATCCAATTTCTACTCAAGATGGGGGTTACATTGCGATTGTTCCATTAAAAACTACTACAATTTTATCAAATCTGAAAATGGTGACTTGATTAAGTATTTTTGATGCAAACATTAGGGACTATCAAGGTAAAGTTGAAGTTAATGTTGCCATAAGAGAAACCTTAACTGTAACTAATCTAGGAGAAGATTTTGGTGGTTGAATAATGGTATTACTATCACAGTAACTAATGCAACTTTTACAAGTAAGAAACTGCATATTGAAGACCCACAAATAGTCAATGGCTTACAGACATCATTTGAAATTTATATAATTATTTTAAAAATAACAGGATTGATATTACCCTATAATGTCCTAGTGAGAGTAATTAAAGCAGATAACGAAAAAAGCAGACTAAAAGTAATCAAGGCTACTAATAGCCAGACAAATATTCCACCTGCTTCTTTGAGAGCCACCGACCCAATTCATAGAGATATTGAAGATTTTACTGTCGAATGGATACTTTTATGATAGACGTAAAAACTATCATAAAAATCAGGGTAAACCAATCAAAAAGATAATTAGTATCCCTTTCTTAGCGCAAATAATAATGTCGATACTTCATCAAAAACCAGATTACGCAAGAGCACGCCCGTCAACTTTAATAAAAAATAATGCTGATTATGAAGATATTTTAGTCGAATTGCCAATAAAAATCTATTTAAAGGCTGTTCAACTACATTTAGCCGTTGAGACTGCTTTAAAGAATTTGCTTCCCCTATACTAAGCAGAACTCACATTGGCTAAATTTCATGTATCCATGTATTTATGTTGCAGATTACTGAAAAGCAAAAGGCGACCAAAGGTGACATAGAAACATTAGATTTAACATTATTGACCCCTGAACTTTAATGAATCAATTGAAACTGTGTATCTTATTTGCGATACTATGGTGGCAACAACGTGCAATTGCCAAAGGAAAAGAATTCGTACAAGAAGTTTTGGAACAACTAAGAGACAATAATTCCAAAAAGGAGTAACAAAGGCTTGCTGTCCATGCCGCCGAACAGCTAGCCCGGCAAATCCAACGCATCGGCGGCACGGCAGCAAGCCAAACGTTGAACAAATCTTATACAAATTCCACTCTTAATACACTGAATACTGTTTTAAATTTTCAGTAGTCCTATTTTTGGCGAAATTTTTTCACCCAAACAAAGGTATGAAAACAAAAGAAGAGTATATCCAAAGGATTCATGAGAATGGATGGCATTGCAGAACTACCGTGCGGCCACGGTGAGTATTTATACAGGAGTGTAGAGTAGTCAGTGGCCGTAGGTAAGCCTAACAAAGATAGAAGGGGTGAAAAATCCCAAAAGTGGGCGTAAAAACCCATGTAAAACCCGTAACTTGCCATTAACTCACCACGTTGCCGCAAAGAGCCAAAAAGCGATGTTCCCTTGTAGCCGAAAGAGGGTAGCCTAGCGGTCGGTTCGTGCAAGGGAGCTGTTGGCGCTATAGAGCCAGTAGGAGTCCTGATAGCTATCGGGATGGTGTGGGGTCGTGGGCAGTCCTTAGCGTTCTATTGGTTTAGGAAATCGTGACATACCGTGTTTAATACCGAACCCGAGAAACTACAACAGTGCATTATTGAAATACTAAATCAAACAAACCTATAGCAATGAATTTGAGAAACACTATACTTACTGTATTGCTTCTATTAGCCTTTTCTACTATTTCAAATGCGCAGGCAAAAAGGGACTTAAGTACAAAATGCAAGGAATATTTAGACCAACTACATGATTTTTCAGGAACGATTTTGATTGCGCAACATGACTCCATCCTAGTGAAAAGGGCTTTTGGTAATGCTAGTATCGAATACAATATAAAGAATGAAGTGGATACCAAATTCAATATTGCATCCATTACAAAAATGATCACTTCGGTTGCCGTCTTGCAATTATTTGAACAGGGAAAACTAAAAATGGATGCCGTTGTGGGAACCTATTTGCCCGATTATCCCAATAGTACAGTCAGGGATTCGGTCACTATCGAGCAATTATTGACACATACGTCTGGGCTACAACCATTCTATGGAGGAAATTATCTAGAATCAAATAAACTGAATTACAAAAAAGTGTCTGATTATTTGCCATTGTTCGTAAATGAGCCATTGGCGTTCTCTCCAGGTACAAGCTATAAATATAATGGCGCTGGATTTGTAATTCTCGGGTTGATCATAGAGAAAATTACAGGGATGGATTATTATGATTATATCGACCAAAACGTGTTTAAAAAAGCGGGAATGAAAAACTCGCTGGCCATTGAAACGGATTCCATAGTGAGCAATAAAGCAAGTGGATATACAAGCACTTTTGGGGACAAAAATTATTATTCAAGAAACGACTACTACCTGTCAAAGGCATCACCTGCAGGTTCCCATTATTCGACCGTTGAAGATTTATACCTTTTCTCAAGGGCGCTTAGAAACAACTTGTTCTTCAGTGAGAATACGAAAGAGATGATGCTCACACCCAGAGTTAAAGGGTACAATACCCATTTAGGATATGGGGTAGATATTGACCAACGCTACAGTGAGGTAATTTTTGGACATTCAGGAGGCTGGTTCGGCGTTCGTACAGAGTTGATGGATTTCAAGGATTCAGGGATTACCATTGTGGTATTGTCCAATTTTGATGATAATGGAAAAACGGGCGCTTCAAAGGTTATTGATGATTTAAAAGAGATGATTGGAGGTAAAATAGAAAACAATTAATTTTTCATTCTTGAATGAATAACTGTAACTTTTTAAAAGTCACGATGTCTTTATCATAAACAACAAAAATGCGAAACCTTAAAATACTACTCTTTTTATTCATTATCGGTATATCGAATTATTCAAATGCCTGTACCATTTTCTGCGGAAAGGATAAACACGGAAATGTGTGGGCAGGAAATAACGAGGACAATATTTTTAGTTTTTACAACTATATCAATGTATTTCCAAAAACTCCGGAGGCAAAATTTGGATACTTTACGTTATCCTATCATACACCCGAAAATGGTGAGAATGTTTTGGTTCAAGGAGGTATGAACGAAGCGGGATTGTTTTATGATTTCAACACACTAGACATGTCGGGCAGAGAATATATTATTCATGACCTTGACAAGAAAAAGAAATTTCCTAAGGGTGATGCTGCCATATTGAGCCATTTACTGGCAAATTTCGAAACAGTGGAAGAAGTGGTTGCTTTTTTTGAAGTCTATTGGTTTGAGATAGGATTCAAGGGAGCACAGATGCATATAGCGGATAAAAATGGCCATTTCGCAATGATAGACCCCACCGGAAGCAAAATCTTAACAAATGAAACGTATCAGCTATCGACCAATTTTAGTATCTGCGGTAACGAAGAAACCTATGGGTGTTGGAGGTTTCCAATTGCTAAGGATATTTTGGATAAAAATGAACCTGGATTTGATGTATTCAGGGATATAAGTGAAAAAACTGCCCAACGGGGTTATATTTCAACCATATACACTAACATTCAAAATCTTAACACCGGTGACATCTGGTTTTACTTTGCGCTGGATTATGAGCATCCTTATAAGACCAACATTAAGGCCCTTTTGGCACAAGGAAGAAAATCTTATTTATTAAGAGAACTCTTCCCCAATAATCCAATTTCAGAAGTTTATAATTCTTATGTCGCCGAAGGAGGAGAGCAGGCTTTTAAAAAATTTAATAACCTCGAACTTCCACCGAATAGTAGAGATGCTTATTTGGCAGCTTTTGTCAACAACCAGATTGCAAGTGATTATGACATGGAAGCCCTTCCATTCTTGGAAGAATACCTTAAGACCAACCCGATTGGTCATTGGATGACCGGGGCAAGGGCTATTTGTTATTTTAATCACGGAAACAAAAGCAAAGCCATTGAAATTATCAAAGAATATAAAAACAGGATTCCTGAGACCAGCATGGACGTAGAGGCTGTATTGGCAAAATTCGAAGGTGTGTTCCCGGCAGATGCAAATACTACCATAGAATTAAATGGTCATCAGGATGCAACTAATGTATTCGTAATTGGCCTCCAGGGTGGCGTTTACGATTTTATGATAAAAAAAGATGGTAGATGGATGACCAAAGTCCATCTTCCGGAAGGTATCTACAATTATCAGTTCGTGGTGGATGGGAAAAAAGTTCTTGATTCGCAAACGCCGGTTTACACGAATGTCAGTGCTTTTAATGCCAGTATTTCAAAACTGCATAGAATTGGGGTTAACACCTCTATGGAAAAATACGAAAAAACCATTCGGGTAACAGTACCCAACAAAGAAGACGAAGTTTATATTGCTGGCGACCAACCTAATTTGGCTAATTGGAATTCTGTTTTTCGCTTAAAAAGAATCTCGGATTTTGAAAGAGAGATTACAGTGGATGTACATTTACCTGCCAAGTTTAAATTTACGAGAGGAAACTGGGATGCTGAAGCCATTGTAGAGGGGCAGGCCAAAGCTCCTGATGGGGGATTACTTCCTCTTGAACTTGATATAAAATCTTTAGATTTTTCTTTTCGGATAATAAATTGGAAAGATAGAATGAAATAAAACACAGCGTATGCAACTGCACTCACCAGCTAATAAAAAAATGAATTACCAATTTTCAAATACAGAAAGACAGTTCGTAGGACTTGGACCCATCCAACCAGATTGGGAGTATGTTGAATTTGAAGGAGACCATTATAGCCCGGACAGTATTTTAGTCTTTGAGGGCGAAACGATAAAACGACATATCATTTCAACTGAAACATCCTATCAGGAATTTCGGGAATATCCAATTATTGGAAACTTTGAAATTCCTAAAAACGAAATAGATTTTCCAATTTCCTACGGAATGGTGTTAAATGCTTCCTCCCAAGTGTATTTACAATGGGGAATAATCCATAAACAAAAACCGCTAAGATTATACAACAAACATTTGAGCGGCATAAATGAATTGGTTTCAGAAAAATCACCCAGTTACAATATCAGTAATCCCTATTCCAAAAATGGCGTAGGATTTCAGTTGGATATAAATAAGCAAACTATTTTAGATTGCATTAATCAAAATAGCAATACACCTTATTGGAATCAAAACATTTTTGGGATGAAAAGAGACCTTCGGAATCCCATGAACATTGGAGTTAGGAAGGAACTTTTCGATGTGTTTAACATTGATGAATGTGAATATTTTTTAGAATAGCCAGCATAAACAATCCGATGTTTCCCAATTTCAATATCTACAGCACCCCTTTGTTGTTCTTGTCTTTGCAGGGACTGATTTTTGCGTTTTTACTATTGTTCCGTTTTTTTCAAAAAGGAAATTCTTCAGATTTATTTTTATTTTTTATTCTTCTCCTTACCTGTTATCAAGAAACATGCTATACCATTGGTTTCATGGGCTGGTATGATACTTATCAAAATACCAAAATCAATTATTTTCTGATCCCCTTGTCTGTGGCCCTTGCCCCTTTGATTTATTTCTATATCAAATCCATAACTACCTCAGAATTTATCTTCAAGAAAAATGATTATTGGCATTTTGTACCTGCTGCCATTCTGATCTCGTATAGGTTTGTCATTTACGGTTATGATGCCCTTCAACCTGGTTTTGATGCAACACAGAACGGGGTTCTGAAAACACAAATAGACGAAGCATTTGTATTGCCTGTTATGGGTTTTGTTGAAATAGGTCAAATGTTGGTTTATTTATCTTTTATCTTTCAATTATTCTATAACTACCGTAAAAAAATAAACCAGTATTTTTCTAACACCTATAATCTAGAGCTGAATTGGATTTTGAGCTTTTTAGTTGTTTTTAGTTTCTTATTCCTCTATGGAGTTATACAAATGTTGGTTTCTGTCTTGGGAATCGAATTGAATTACAAGCAAAGGTGGTGGCTTATGTTTTTTACGGGACTGGCCATCATCTACGTAGGGATCAAGGGCTATTTTACAGATACGACTAAACTCAAAAAATTGAAATTCAGCTTTTCGCCCTATCCTGTCACCATTCCGGATGTGGAAGAAAAGCAAGATGTAAAAACTGTCTCGCCGCAGGATATTGAAACTGTAAAGAGGTTGATGGAAGTTGAAAAAGCATATCTGAACCCCGATTTGAACCTGTCGGATCTGGCTAAAATGGCCAACATGTCCCGCGCAGAATTATCAGAAATAATCAACGCCGGGTTTCAAAAGAATTTTAATGATTTCATCAATATGTACCGTGTAGAGGCTTTTAAAAAAATGCTTGAGGAAGACAAACAAAAACAGTTGTCCCTGTTAGGAATGGCTTATGAATGCGGCTTCAATAGTAAGGCTACCTTTAATCGTGTCTTTAAGAAGCTTACCAATTACTCGCCAACTGAATATCTGCTATCCATCACAAAATAAGCCGTCTCAAATGTAATTTGAGACGCTTTTTTGACAATTTAAGCCGCCAAAGCCGCAAATAGTCCCCAGTTTTGTTCTCGACGAACACAAGTCCGCTATTCAGTTCGGCACCAGTATTCCGGATGAGCAGCAGTCTTGATAAACTTTATTTAAGTATTATCATGGAGAAGATCATTTTTATCCTTTATATGGCCATGAACTACAGGAAAATGGGGCTGGCAACCTTGGCGGGTCAAACTACAGGAGCCAGTAAAAAAGGAATTAATGCGGGTCATTACTTTTTCCTTAAGTTGCCCAATTCTCAAGTGGAAATAGACCTTCCGGTGATGAGCACCATTGCTGCGGGAGAAAAGGACGAGGGGGTGGAGCCTGATATTTACATTAAGCCTAACCCTAAGGATATTTCCAAAGGGTTGGATACGGAAATTGAATTTATGAAGAATTACATCACTTCACAATCAAAATAAAAAACCATAATCGTAATTATGAAAAATCTAAAAAAATATCTATTCGCAACACTCATGTGCATTTCCGCGATTGCCTTCAACTCAACGTATGCACAGGGAACAGTTTCAACGGAAGACTTTGAGATATTGAACAATACCTCATGGGAAGGTACGCTCACTTATTTGGACTACCAAACCAGTGAGCTTGTGCCAATTGCTACAACCATGCAAATGAAAATAACGAATAACCTATTTGAGCAAAACGTTCAATATACTTGGGAACCTCACAAAAACATTTTATCAAAAACGAAAATCAGGAAAAAAGGACGGTTTTTGGGTAAACAAAAAGTGATTGAAAAATTCATGAGAGATGATGGCATCCTGCAAATTGTAACATCCTATACAGGCAAGGACGACAATAAAAAGGCCACTTTTTATGTAACCTATGAGTTCAATGAAAACTCATACAAGGTCAAAAAAGAGGTTCAATTTGAAGACTCAGATGAACGCTTTATGAGAAACAGTTATAGTTATGTGAGAATCAAATAATGGAAAGGTGGAGAATTATGTTTTGGATTTTGCCTCTCCTACAATTTTCTAAATCGGAATGGGCAAGAAAATTTTGTCAAATTGACAAACGGATTCCAATTAGGAGGCTGGAACCGAGAGGGAATATAATTGGTGGATATTTTAAGATTCTTTTCCCGGCGGGCAAAAAGCGGATAAGAATCAAGCCGCAAGAAGAAAAAAAATTGCCACCAATAATCTATAATCCACGGTACTTGAAATAAAGAAAAAAAACGGCACAAAACCTGAAAAAAACCCGTAACTTGCCCTTAAATCACCACGTTCCTGCAAGGAGTAAAAAGGGATGTTCCCTTGTAGTCAGTAGGGAGCGGTTCTTGGTGTGGGGGCGTAGACAGTCCTTAGAGTTTTCCTTCAATTAAAAAAAAGAAAAATGCTCGAATATTTCTCAAAGATATTTCAGGACTTTAGAAACGCATTAAGAAGTTTTGAAAGAGATGGAAGAACAAAAGATTGTTTTCATTTTAATCATGATGAATGCAATGGCAAAATCATTAAGGCTCATTCGCTTCAAAGAAATGGAGTTCTAAGTATTATTGAAGAAGAAGTTGACGGAAATATGGTTGTTTATTGTTTTCAAAGAATGAAGAAAAATCCATTTGGACAATATGAAGGATTTGAAAAAATTGGAAAAGGAAATGCTTCTACATTTTTTGGTTTTTGCGGCAAACATGACACAGATATTTTTGTGCCAATAGAAAATAATGAAATTGATATGTCGAATAATCAACACAAATTTCTTTTATGTTACAGAGCGGTTGCAAAAGAATATCATAGAAAAGTTGAGCAAGTAAAATCCTATAAAAACAATTCATTACTAAATAGACCTGAATTGAAAAATCAGCAAGAAAGTGGAATACAAGGAAGCCAAACTGCTGTAGATGAATTGGAGGAACATAAAACGTCCTTAAATGAAATGCTTAAAAATAATGATTTTGATAAGTTGCGATATTTTAGTCATACCTATGATTATACGATTCCTATAGCCTGCTCTTCAATAACAACTCCTAAATTTCATTTGGACAATTCTATTTTCAATTTTTCAGATGACCCAGATGTGAAATATGAATCCATTTACTTGACGGTTATTCCAACAATGACTAAAACTCATATTTTATATGCTTGCCTGCCAAGTGATGAGAAATCTATGAAATTTCTGGATGACTTGGAAACATTAGAAGAAGAGCAAATTGGTGAAATTACAAGTAGCATATTGGTTAATGATATTGAGAATACGTTCATTTCTCCAAGAATCTATGATTCACTTACAGAAGAAGAACAAACACATCTCATTCAATCAATTGAATTATCAGATGAAGTGAGGTTTATGTTTTATGAATTCCGACATATTGGAATTAACTTCTTCCAAGAGAAAAATAAAAAAACTGAAAACAACTTTGCCTAGCTGACAATGCTCCTTCGTCGCACTGCAGCTAGGCTAGGAGTTGAACAAACCTCCTACAAATTATACCCTTAACACATTGAATATCATTGCTTTTAAGTTTTTAGTAGTTCTATTTTTGGTGAATTTTTTTCACCAAAACAAAGGGTTATGAAAACGAAAGAAGGGTATGTCAATGATCTGCGGGAATGGATGGTATTGCGGAACTATAGTGCGGCCACGGTGAGTGTTTATACAGGAGTGTACAGTCGCTTGCGGCAGAGTGTCAGTGGCCGTGGGTAAACCTAGCGGAATAGAAGGGTGAAAAAAATCCCAAAAGTGGGATTAAAAACTCATGTAAAACCTGTAACTTGCCCCTAAATCGCCACATTGCGGCAAGGAGCAAAAAAGCGATGTTCCCTTATAGCCGAAAGTGGGTAGCCTAGCGGTCGGTTCGTTCAACTGAACTGTCTGCGCTGGACAGTCGGACGAGAGTGGTTCGTGGGGTTGGGGCGCAGACAGTCCTTAGAGTTGGGCGAAATCAAAAAATAAATCGAAATACTTATGAGTCACTCTGTCTTTGAAAAAATAAAAAACGCCTCCTAACTAACACCTCCGTCAAATGAAGATTCTAAAATTACTGAAAACAAAAAGTAAAGAATTTAAAGTAAGTGAAAAAAGGATTTATGGTGCTAAAATATTAGGGATGCATCTTAAGTCGAAGGAATTTTCACTCCTTAATCGACTTTTTCCTCAATCCGATTATGACGTAAGGTTTGTAGAATCATTTTATGGACAGCATCGATTTTTTTTGGGTGCAATAACATCCACGCTAGGAATATATCTTTTATTGGGCTCTTGTTATAATTGGATTATTGATGCGGATCCATTGAAAGTGATTATATTAGGAACGTTAATTTCTTATACGATCCTAACAGGTTTGAGTTTATATGTGAGTGAAGAAAAACTGCGAGAAATTGATGAAGGGATTTCGTTAATACTCGCTGTTTTTATTGAACGAACCAAGTATAATGTAAAAAGAAACCTGTGCCTTTCTGATAAATCTGCGCATAGGATTAAATGGAATTACATTGTATTCCCGTTGCTGTTTTTTGTCTTTATTTTTCCCATGGGCCTTGAAGTGACAAAAGCCTTTAAATTAGAGCACCTAGAATTAATAAAGCATATTTCGAGTTGGTACAATGACTTGGAGGATGAAATTGTAAATAGTTTCAAATCGAATTGGGCACTTTGCTCAATACAAATTATATTTATCTTTTTGACATACTCAACACCAAGATTAACAGAAGAGAGGACTTTAAGAGAAGCTAAATTCGATAGTGTTAGAAGTTATTGTACATTCTTCAACTTAAATATTTTTATCGGGTTCATCCTTGCTCATCTTGTGCCGATCATTTTACATGACATACCATTTACACTAGAAAATATTGTCAAGTATTTTAGGGTCACCAAACATTCTTCGTTTTTATTTCTTATCGGGTATATCATTGCGGCAATTCTTATTTGTGTCTATTTTAATCAGAGAAGGACAAAACTTAATTGGAGGGGAAAATCAGACCCTTCAGGGTACATTATTCAAATGGTAATGTTAACACCTTATTTTGTCCTCATATTTATCCCATTGTACTTAATTCCGATTTTGTTTTTTTTGTTAATAGCAATGTTGTTTAGTTGGTTTTTTGAATTAAGTCTTAGAATGAATAAATTGCCTTCTCCTACAAAACAAATAGCGTTTTTCACGGGAGTAACTGTACTAATAGTAAAGTTTTTATATGCACCTTAAAAATTCGCCCAACACAGGCTACAACGGCACGACAAGAACCCCATTCTAAACACAGTTAGATCGTTGAAATCCAACACCTTACAGCAGAATTTCAAACGAATTTAATCGGATATACTGCCATCCCTTCCTAATCTGGCGTGCGCGACTGGTAATCCCGATAATTATTGGAGGTGCGAAGCCCAGATAACAACAGCGCTAACTTTGCGACTAGCAAAATAAGCGGATTGCGCGACTGTTTTTCATTTGCGCTGGGAGCATACACAGCCGCAGTGAGTGCCTACAATAGGAGTGTACAAGTAAACTTGCGGTGCGTAGGGTAGGGGCACAAATAGTTCTTAGGAATGGGGAAAAATAAGTGATCCCATTTTTGGCTTGGCTTTATGCACAAAGCGTGTGTATAAAAACAAGCCTTCAGAAAAAATGGGATCAGTTATTTCTGTCAAATTACTTTGAGTTGCGGCAGTCATAGACAATAGTGAAAAGATAAGTTTTAAACAGCAAGCATAAGTTTTTTAACCTATTTATCGTTGAATACCATTATTTTTGTGTAAACTAAAAAAGGGCATCCCCTTATGATGACTACAAGATTGTTCACACTACTCCTCCTACTAGGGCTTACAAGTACTATACTACACGCCCAGGAGCTTTCTTGGCGCAAGCACAAAAGCTTGGCCGAATCCTTAGCCAAAGAAGGCGATTTCTACGCTGCAGCGGAAAACTACCGCATGGCTTGGGAGAAAAAACAAAGTAAAGCCGAGTTAATCTACCTCGCAGCGGAAAACTACGCCAAGGTAAGTGATTACCGGAGTGCTGCCGAAGCCTACCAGCACGTGGATGTAGCCAAGGCTGAAGACCCATTAGTACTACTGAAATATGGCCGGGCACTCAAACAGGATGGCCAATATGACAAAGCTCGCACCGTTTTTCAACAACTGCTTGATACTTACACGGGTACGGACAAAGCTATCCTACAAGATATTGTGCGCATGGAAACACGGGGCATCGACCTCACACGCGATATGGCTACCAACGCGGATCGCCGTTTGGAAGTACTCCATCAGGAATAGGTGTCAACACCGAAGGGGAGGAATTCGGCCCGTGGCAGTGAGCGATGATGTAATGTATTTCACCTCCACCACGGGCGGCCAAGCACGGATTTATGAAACCCTGCGGCAAGGCCGAAACTGGTCAAAGCAACTACCCCAGCTAACTTTCCCGTGGTACAAGGTGGCCAGTATGCCAGCGGTGCTATGACGGAAGATGGCCAGCGATTCTACTTCACCATCTGTAATAACGACGCTGGATGGGATGCCATCAACACCCGCTGCGAGATATACGTAACCAAAAAATCAGCCAACGGCTGGACGGCTCCAGAACGACTGCCTGACTATATTAATATTAAAGGTGTGAATACGACGCACCCTGCTGTTTGGCAACGCGACGGGCAAGAAGTCCTTTTCTTCGCATCCAACCGAGAAGGAGGGCGTGGCGGATTAGACCTTTGGTACGTCACCCGCGACCAAGGACTTGATAACTTGGATTTTACCTTCCCCGTCAATTTGGGGTCTGTTATCAACACCTTAGGAGATGAGGTAACCCCGTTCTTTGACAAGGAAGAGGAAATGCTCTATTTCGCATCCAACGGGCATCCGTCCATAGGCGGGCTTGATATATTCAAGTCCAAAGGCAGTGAAACCACTTGGGTGACACCTATCAATGCAGGATTACCACTCAACTCAGGTGCCGACGACTATGGCTATGTACGCAATGCTTCCGGTTTCGGTGGCTTTTTTACTTCCAACCGCGTTTTTGGAGGTGAAAAAACAAACACCCGCAACGATGATGTTTTTGAATACACCATTGGCGGGCGCCAGATTACCCTGAAAGCGAATGTCTATGCGGAGGATTCTGGCAATTTATTGGAAAACGTTGCCGTATCCCTTTTTCAAGTATTCGACGATGGTGGAGAAAATATGTTGATTACGAAAGATTTTTCATCTGGCAGCTATTTATTTGAGCTGTTGCCCAATCGCCGTTTTCGCGTAGAAGTGAAGCGCGATGGTTATGAAACCAGCGGCTATACTTTTGCTACGGATTCTCCTACAACATACACCTATGGGCAACCCCTATTTTTAAAGCCCAATGCCGTAGCAACCACTACCAGTCCAACTACGGGTATGGGTACTTCAACTACTTCGCAAGACGGAATCATGTCAGAGAATACATCCGCTATAACGGGTAGTTCACCTACTACGAGTGGGGGAGCAAGTACTACTTCCTCCGGCAATTTATTGTCATCCCCGGGGGAAGCCTACACAGCAAGGGGAACCTCCGATAAAGACAATCTACTTTACTCCTCAGATGCACCCCGATACGAAGGTACTTACTATCGGGTGCAATTGGCGGCAGTGAAAAAATTTAATGCCACTCACCCCAAATTCAGCAATATGGCAGAATACGGGGTAATGAGCACAGAGCAAATAACCGATAAGGGGCTTACCCGCGTTTTGGTAGGTGATTACTTCAGCCAAGAAGAAGCAACACTGATTTTGAATGCAGTTCGCAAAACCAATAAGGATGCTTATATCGTTCAGTATAACGATGGAGTGCGCTATGGCCGCGTGAACTTTTAAAGATATGACTCTTTGACTTTTTTAGTGGAGGCTACCCTTCGGGTCGCTACGTTTCGCAGCTCGCTATTCGCTCGGCCCCGGCAAACCCGGGTCTGTCAGCTAAAAGCTGCCACTGCTGCACATCGCTAGCCCAGTACGACCACTAGATTTGTCAAAGAACCAAAGATATTTGAATCCCTATACAAAATCCCCGATGCCCTTGACGAGGGGTACCGGGGATTTTCTATTTTTTTTAATTATCACCGCTCTTTTGTTACTAAAAAAGGGAACTTTTTCATGTTATATTGAATTATTCTCCATACCTTTGCGTACTTTTTAAGTAAAAAAGCGAGGTAGTGAAAAAAACTGCCTCCTTTGCTGAAAAAAATAATTGCAAAAGTTTTTTGTTTTGTCAAATAGCTATATCTTTGCAATCGCTTTGAGAAAATGATCTCAAAACACGCCCTTGAAAGGCTGCAAAGGCAGTTGAAAATGACGAAAATGCTACCTAATAATAAGGTAGAATTGCTTCAAAAAACTTGGGCATAATGAAACTAGCTATTTAATGTAAGCTACCAAAGTAGTGGGCAATAATTAGCCAATACGCCAGCATAGCTCAGTTGGTAGAGCAGCTGATTTGTAATCAGCTGGTCGGGGGTTCGAGTCCCTCTGCTGGCTCTTTGAAAATGAGGAAAATCGAAGGATTTTTCTCATTTCTTGTTCTTTGAAAGGGGGTGCGCCGAAGTTGGAGAGACGGGGCAGACTGTAAATCTGTTGCTTAGGCTGAATAGGTTCGAATCCTATCACCCCCACGAACTGGAAGTGAAGATAAGTTGTTCAAAAAGTTGCACACCTTATTATACACTGCCAATACAAGCGGAAGTAGCTCAGTTGGTAGAGCATCAGCCTTCCAAGCTGAGGGTCGCGGGTTCGAGTCTCGTCTTCCGCTCTTTTCTACATAAAGTAGGATATTGAAATAGAACCAGGAAAGATCGACAAAGTCCTCTGCCCTGTGATGAACAATAGTTCTTGCCAATGTAGCTCAGGGGTAGAGCACTTCCATGGTAAGGAAGGGGTCGCGAGTTCAATTCTCGCCATTGGCTCTATTGCAGCCACGTTTGTGCGTGGCCGGGTCGGCCGGTGTCGGTTGCTTCCCGAACCAAATGGATCATTAATTTTTAAACTTGTTTCCAAAAAACTCAACTGATGGCTAAGGAAACTTTCCAGAGGACCAAACCTCACGTTAACGTCGGTACCATCGGCCACGTAGACCACGGTAAAACTACGCTGACTGCTGCAATTACTTCTGTATTGTCAGAACAGGGCTTGGCAAAGAAAACGGATTACGATTCTATCGATGGTGCTCCTGAAGAAAAAGAGCGTGGTATCACGATCAACACTGCTCACGTAGAATACGAAACTGCTAACCGTCACTACGCTCACGTTGACTGTCCTGGTCACGCGGATTACGTAAAGAACATGGTTACGGGTGCTGCCCAGATGGACGGTGCTATCCTTGTGTGTGCTGCTACTGACGGCCCTATGCCTCAGACGCGCGAGCACATTCTTTTGGCTCGTCAGGTAGGTGTACCTAACATCGTAGTCTTCATGAACAAAGTTGACTTGGTGGACGACGAAGAAATGTTGGAACTCGTTGACATGGAAGTTCGCGAATTGTTGAGCTCTTACGAATACGATGGTGACAACGCTGCTGTAATCAAGGGTTCTGCATTGAAAGCGCTCGAAGGAGATGCTACTGCTAAGCAGCAGATCTTAGATCTGATGGCCGCAGTAGATGAGCATATTCCAGAGCCTGTTCGCGCCGTTGATATGGATTTCTTGATGCCTATCGAAGACGTTTTCTCTATCACAGGTCGTGGTACAGTTGCTACGGGTCGTATCGAGCGCGGTGTGATCAACGTAGGTGACCCTGTCGAGATCGTTGGTATGATGAAAGAAGGCGAGAAGCCTTTGACTTCTACTATCACAGGTGTGGAAATGTTCCGCAAATTGTTGGATCGCGGCGAAGCTGGTGATAACGCTGGTTTGTTGTTGCGCGGTATCAACAAAGATGACATCAAGCGTGGACAGGTAATCTGCAAGCCTAAGTCTATCCTTCCTCACAAGAAGTTCAAGTGCGAAGTTTACGTTTTGGGTAAAGACGAAGGTGGCCGTCACACGCCATTCTTCAACGGATACCGCCCTCAGTTCTACTTCCGTACTACGGACGTTACTGGTGATGTTAAATTGCCAGACGGTGTAGAAATGGTAATGCCTGGTGACAACGTTACTTTGGAAGTAACTCTGTTGAGCACCATCGCCATGGACAAAGGTCTTCGTTTCGCGATTCGTGAAGGTGGCCGTACCGTAGGCGCAGGTCAGGTAACTGAAATCTTAGAATAATAGCATAAGCTGTTAATTTCTGCGATAAAATAGAGATCGGAAGGTGGTTTATTTATCGCCTTCCGATTTTCTCATCTTGAAAATCTCTCTTTTCCTATCGTGAAAGCCATGTTTGGGAAAGAGAGTAGTTTAGGTTATTAGTTACGGGTGTAGCTCAATTGGTAGAGTGACGGTCTCCAAAACCGTAGGCTGGGGGTTCGAGCCCCTCCACCCGTGCAGAGAGCAAATTTGTTGCCCCATAATCTTCGGGTTTGGATGGCAGATTTACTTCTATTTAGAAGATGTAGAACGTACGATAATGGATAAGATCAAACTTTATTTTTCCGAGAGCTACAACGAGTTGGTTCATAGGGTAAGCTGGCCAAGCTGGTCAAGCCTTCAGAGCCATACTATCTTGGTGTTGGTAGCCTCTATCATCTTCGCTTTGCTGATCTTGGTCATGGATGCCATTTCCAAGTACGGCACAGGGTTGATTTACGGACTTTAAGAAATTGATTCAGTACGATGTCTGAAGACAAAAAGTGGTATTCTTTGCGGGTAATTAGCGGGAAAGAGCGCAAAATCAAAGAACGCATTGAGCTGGAAGTTCAACGTGCGGGATGGAGCGATTTCATCACCCAAGTATTGGTTCCCACAGAGAAAGTATATAAAATCCGTAATGGCAAAAAGGTAATATCCGAGCGGAACATACTCCCCGGTTACATCCTTATTGAGGCACTGCCCGCCAAATTTACAGGAGAAATTGTGCAGGCTATAGCCAATGTGCCCAATGTTATCCACTTTTTGGGAAAAAACGAACCTATCCCGATGCGAGAGTCGGAAGCCAACCGCATGTTGGGTAAAGTAGATGACTCTCAGGATATTGGCGAATCACTTATCGAACCATTCATTGTTGGAGAAACGGTTAAAATCATTGACGGGCCGTTCAATGAGTTTATTGGTGACATACAAGAAGTGAATGAGGAGAAGAAGAAGCTGAAAGTGATCGTGAAAATTTTTGGCAGGGGTACGGAAGTAGAATTGAATTTCATGCAGGTTGAAAAGACCTCTTAATATTTATTGAGGTAGGAAAAAGCGGTATAGGAGGGGTTCTTGTAGAACAAGTATCATCTATAAGCGCAGGTTTCCGAAAAGCAAAAATGCAATGGCAAAGGAAGTTGAAGTTTTTATTAAATTGCAGGTAAAAGGCGGTCAAGCCAACCCTGCTCCCCCAGTAGGTCCTGCTTTGGGTTCTAAAGGGGTAAACATCATGGAGTTTTGCAAGCGTTTCAACGCGGCAACCCAAGAAACACCCGGTAAGTTGTTACCTGTGGTGATTTCTGTTTATAAAGACAAGTCATTCGACTTCGTCATCAAGACTCCTCCAGCTGCTATCCAGTTGATGGAAGCTGCAAAAATCAAAAAAGGAAGTGCACAACCTAACCGTAACAAAGTAGGTGCGGTAACTTGGGATCAAGTAAAAGCAATCGCTGAAAACAAGATGCCCGACCTGAATGCTTTCACCGAAGAATCTGCTATGAAAATGGTAGCAGGTACGGCACGTAGCATGGGTGTTACTGTTAGCGGCACACCTCCTTGGGAAGAGTAAGGGACGGGATAAAATTAAACAGTTTATTTCCGTCAAATTACTAAGTCTTTTAATTATTCACTGAAGGGAGTCCCTTTAACGGGGACGGTATAACCTCAAATATTTTTTCATGGCCAAGTTAAGCAAAAAGAGAGCAGCAGCCAACACGAAAGTGGACGCTAATAAGCTCTATGATTTGGCGGAAGCAATGAACTTAGTCAAAGAGGTAAACCTCGCTAAGTTTGATGCGTCCGTTGATGTGCACGTCCGCCTTGGTATCGACCCTCGTAAAGCCGATCAGGCGTTGCGTGGTACGGTGACATTGCCTCACGGTACGGGTAAGGTAAAGCGTGTACTGGTGTTCTGTACGCCAGACAAAGAAGCCGAAGCTAAAGAAGCAGGTGCTGACTTTGTAGGCTTGGATGAACTCATCAACCAAGTGGCAGGTGGCTGGACCGACTTCGACGTAGTTGTCGCTATGCCTCAAGTGATGGCTAAGATCGGCCGTTTAGGTCGTATCCTCGGCCCTCGTAACCTTATGCCAAACCCCAAAACGGGAACAGTTACCCCCAATGTAGGCGCTGCCGTAGCAGATGTAAAGGGAGGTAAGATTTCTTTCCGTGTGGACAAGTTTGGTATCGTTCACTCCTCTGTGGGGCGTACCTCTTTCTCCGCAGAAAAATTGGCAGAAAATGCTGCCGAACTGGTACAAACACTGGTGAAAATGAAGCCTTCTTCGGCTAAAGGTACCTACCTAAAGTCGATTACAACCGCCAGTACGATGAGCCCAGGGGTGAAAATTGATCCAAAAGTATTCCGTTAAACTTCTTAAAACTGTCTCGCAATGACTAAAGCAGAAAAAAGCGCTATCGTAGAAGAGCTGAAAGAGAAGTTGTCTAATTCGGAATTCTTTTACGTTACCGATGCTTCCACACTTACCGTGGAGCAGGTTAACAAACTCCGTCGTATGCTTTTTGAGAAAGGCATCGAAATGCAGGTAGTGAAAAACTCCTTGGTTCGCAAAGCGATGGACTCTTTCCCAGAAGAGAAAAACTACAAAGCGGTCTATGAAGCCCTTAAAGGGGCAACGGCTTTGATGTTCACCTCGGTGGCTAACGAGCCAGCCAAGGTAATCAGTGATTTTCGTGGCAAAGACGAACGTCCGATCCTTAAAGCGGCCTATATCGACACAGCCGTTTATTTGGGTGACGACCAACTCAAAACACTCAAAGAACTCAAGTCAAAAGAGGATCTTTTGGGCGAATTGATCGGTTTACTACAGTCTCCTATCCGCAATGTATTGGGTGGCCTTCAATCTGGTGGCAACACCGTTATGGGCTTGCTCAAAGCGTTGGAGGAAAGAGGATAAACCTCCCTGTCGGCACTCAGGCAAAAAAGTGTCATCAACATTTATTTTTTGGCTTCCAAGCTGTTCGCGCACGATTATTTTAATCGTCCAACACTTACAAATAATTTTACAATGGCAGATCTTAAAGCAATTGCTGAACAACTCGTCAACCTTACTATCAAAGATGTAAACGAGTTGGCAAAAATCATGGAAGAAGACTACGGTATCAAGCCTGCTGCTGCAGCGGTAGCAGTGGCTGCTGGCCCTGCTGCTGGTGGCGGTGGTGCTGAAGAAGTAGTTGAGAAAACCGACTTCGACGTAGTACTGACTTCTGGTGGTGCTGCTAAATTGAAAGTAGTGAAAGAAGTGAAAGAACTTCTGGGTCTTGGTCTGAAAGAGGCTAAGGACATGGTGGATGGTGCTCCGGCTACCCTCAAAACTGGTGTTCCTAAGGCTGATGCAGAGAAGATCAAGGCTGCATTGGAAGAAGCAGGTGCTTCTGTGGAACTGAAGTAAGTTCTTCCTATTTTGCTTCCTAACCGGCGGGCAGCCCTTTTACAAGGAAAACCTGCCGGTTAGAAGCATGTTTAGGCTTAGCTATCGGGTAACGCTTAGCTAAGCCTATCGTCGTCTTACTATTTTGCCTTCCAAGTGAACTTTTTTCGTAGTGAAATTGTATCACTTAGTTGGCTCGGTTCTTACAATGGTTCGAACCCTCCCTTTACGGTCTGATAAACCATTTCTCCGCCATTGCGGATGAAATCATAAAACGCAATTTGCACATGACGTCAAACGGCAAGCTGCTAAAAGCCGAAGAAGCTCGAGTAAACTTCGGCAAAATCAAGTTAGGCTCTCCTTCGCCTGATTTGCTGGAAATCCAGTTGAGGTCTTTTCAGGAGTTTTTCCAGTTGGAAACAACGCCTGAAAATAGGATAAGTGAAGGGCTCTACCGAGTGTTTCAGGAAAATTTCCCTATTACTGATGCGCGAAATATATTCGTGCTTGAGTTCCTCGATTACTTTATTGACCCGCCCCGCTACTCTATTGATGAGTGTATCCAACGCGGCCTCACCTACAGCGTTCCGCTGAAGGCTAAGCTCAAGTTGTCGTGTAACGATGAGGAACACGTCGATTTCGAAACGATTGTGCAGGATGTTTTCCTAGGCAATATCCCTTACATGACCCCCAAAGGTACTTTTGTTATCAACGGGGCTGAACGGGTTATCGTTTCTCAGCTACACCGCTCACCAGGCGTGTTTTTCGGCCAGACTTTCCACCCCAACGGTACCAAAATATACTCAGCCAGAGTTATTCCTTTCAAAGGTGCCTGGATGGAGTTCGCTACCGATATCAATACGGTCATGTATGCCTACATCGACCGTAAGAAAAAATTCCCGGTTACTACGCTATTGCGCGCGATCGGCTTCGATACCGACAAAGCTATTCTCGACCTCTTTGACTTGGCCGATGAAGTACCAGCTACGCGTGAGAGTTTGGAAAACGCCATCGGACGTAAGCTCGCTGCTCGCGTGCTTCGCTCTTGGACAGAGGACTTCGTAGATGAGGACACTGGTGAAGTAGTTACCATCGAACGTAATGAGATCATCCTTGAACGCGATATCATCCTTGATGAGGATAATATCGAGATGATCCTCAACGCAGGCATGGATACCATCATCCTTCAGAAGGATGAAATCGAAATGGATTACTCCATTATATATAATACTTTGCAAAAAGACCCTTCCAGTTCTGAATTGGAGGCGGTTCAGCATATTTATCGTCAATTGCGTGGCACTGATCCACCAGACGATGAGACTGCTCGCGGTATCATCGACAAGCTCTTCTTCTCCGATAAGCGTTACAACTTAGGGGAAGTAGGCCGCTACAAGATCAACCGCAAGTTGGACATGGACACTTCAGACGAAGTATTGGTGTTGACCAAAGAAGACATCATCGCTATCGTCTCTTATTTGGTGTCTTTGATGAACCAACGTGCTGAAATCGACGATATCGACCACTTGTCAAACCGCCGCGTACGTACCGTAGGTGAGCAGTTGTACGCACAGTTTGGTGTAGGTTTAGCACGGATGGCAAGAACCATTCGCGAACGCATGAATGTGCGCGACAACGAGGTGTTTACACCTGTTGACCTCATCAACGCCCGTACATTATCTAGCGTCATTAACTCTTTCTTTGGCACCAGTCAGTTGTCACAATTCCTAGACCAGACTAACCCGCTGTCTGAAATCACGCATAAGCGTCGTATTTCTGCGCTGGGGCCTGGTGGTCTGTCGCGAGAACGTGCTGGTTTCGAGGTTCGTGACGTTCACTATTCCCACTACGGGCGTTTGTGTACGATCGAAACTCCAGAGGGGCCGAACATCGGGTTGATCTCTACGCTTTGCGTACATGCGAAGATCAACAAGATGGGCTTCTTGGAAACGCCTTATCGCTCTGTAGAAAATGGCCAAGTAGTCATGAGTGGCGACCCCATCTACCTCTCTGCCGAGGGGGAAGACTATATGCGGATCGCACAGGCTAATGCGCCTGTAAATGAGGAAGGTGTTTTTGAAAATGACCGCGTAAAGTCTCGTGAACATGGTGATTTCCCTGTATTGACTCCTGATGAGCTTCAATACATGGACGTAGCACCCAACCAGATTGTTGGGGTTTCTGCTTCCATGATTCCATTTTTGGAAAACGACGACGCCAACCGGGCCTTGATGGGATCTAACATGCAGCGCCAAGCTGTGCCGTTGATTCGCCCTAGTTCCCCTATCGTTGGTACAGGATTGGAAGGCAAAGTCGCTCGTGACTCCCGGATGCTTATCAATGCAGAAGGAGACGGTGTAGTGGACTACGTGGATGCGACAGAGGTCATTATCCGCTATGACCGTACGGAAGAAGAAAAGTTAGTTTCCTTCGAGGATAACCGTAAAACTTATACCCTGACTAAGTTCCTCCGTACAAACCAAGGTACCTGCATTAACCTAAAACCCATCGTACGGAAAGGTATGCGTGTGGTGAAAGGGCAGATTCTTTGCGACGGCTACGCTACAGACAACGGAGAATTAGCACTAGGCCAAAACTTGAAAGTGGCATTCATGCCTTGGAAAGGGTACAACTTCGAGGATGCGATTGTACTATCTGAAAGGGTCGTACGTGAAGATATTTTCACCTCTCTTCATATTGAGCACTTTGAATTGGATGTGCGCGATACCAAATTAGGAGAAGAAGAACTGACCAATGACATTCCCAACGTCAGCGAAGATGCCACCAAAGATTTGGATGAAAACGGTATCATTCGCGTAGGTGCGTGGGTAAAGGAAGGCGATATCCTGATTGGTAAGATTACTCCGAAAGGGGAAAGCGATCCTACTCCTGAAGAAAAACTGCTGCGTGCCATCTTTGGCGACAAAGCGGGAGACGTGAAGGATGCTTCATTGAAAGCACCTCCATCACTCAACGGAGTGGTAATCGACAAACAGTTGTTCGCTCGTGCAAAAAAAGATCAGAAGCAGAAGGAGCAAGAAAAAATGCAACTTCAAAAGCTGGATGATCAACATAAGATTGCGTTGAATGAGTTGAAAACCATTCTCATCGATAAGATGAATCTGTTGGTGCAGGATAAGACTTCGCAAGGGGTGAAAACCATCTATGGCGAAATGTTGGTTCCCGCAGGGCAGAAATTCACGCAGGCTATCTTACGCGAGTTGGATTACACCACGGTGGATTATACCAACTGGACGGAAGATGCACACAAGAACGTATTGATTGCTCGTTTGCTGCACAACTACAGCATCAAGGTGAATGAAGAAGTAGGCCGTTATAAGCGTGAGAAATTCAATATCTCGATCGGAGATGAATTGCCAGCTGGCGTACTGAAACTCGCTAAGGTTTATTTGGCCAAGAAGCGCAAGCTGAAAGTAGGTGATAAATTAGCGGGTCGTCACGGTAATAAAGGGATCGTTTCGCGTATCGTCCGTATGGAGGATATGCCCTTCTTGGAAGACGGCACCCCTGTTGATATTGTTCTGAACCCGTTGGGCGTACCTTCTCGTATGAACTTGGGACAGATATTCGAAACGGTATTAGGTTGGGCTGGCCAAAAATTGGGTGTCAAATTTGCTACGCCTATCTTTGATGGAGCCAGTAAGGCTGAAATCGAAGAATGGATACAAAAGGCTCATTTGCCTTCCTTGGGACAGACCTACTTATACGATGGTGAAACAGGCGACCGATTCCACCAGCAGGCAACAGTAGGTGTGATTTACATGCTGAAGCTGTCACACATGGTAGATGATAAGATGCACGCTCGTTCCATCGGTCATACTCGTTGATTACGCAGCAGCCATTGGGTGGTAAAGCCCAGTTTGGTGGCCAGCGCTTCGGGGAGATGGAAGTGTGGGCACTCGAAGCTTTTGGTGCAAGTAACATCCTACAGGAGTTGTTGACGATCAAGTCGGACGATATCCAAGGACGTGCCAAGGCTTATGAAGCCATTGTGAAAGGTGATAATTTACCTGTACCTAATATTCCTGAATCTTTCAACGTATTGATGCACGAATTGAGGGGGCTGGCACTCGACATAAAGTTCGAATAGCCAGCGTTGGTTAACAACAAGGTATTGGCATAAATGTGCCAGTACTGTTCACCGTTTCAATTTTAAATATCCTTCTCAAAATAGTCAGATATGTCTTTTAAAAAGAATAATCCTGTACAGAAGCAGAACTTTGACAGCATCACGATCTGTCTGGTTTCTCCGGATGAGATTCTGGAGCGCTCTTATGGTGAGGTGTTGAAGCCGGAAACGATCAACTACCGATCCTACAAGCCAGAACGTGATGGTTTGTTCTGTGAACGGATTTTCGGCCCTGTAAAGGATTACGAATGTTACTGTGGCAAGTACAAGCGTATCCGTTATAAGGGGATAGTATGTGACCGCTGTGGTGTGGAAGTTACCGAGAAAAAGGTACGCCGCGAACGCATGGGACACATCAAGCTGGTAGTGCCAGTGGTGCATATCTGGTTCTTCAAGTCTTTGCCCAACAAAATTGGCTACCTCTTGGGGTATTCTTCCAAGAAATTGGAATCGATTATCTATTACGAGCGTTATGTGATCGTTCAACCTGGCATCAAAGCTGAGGAAGGGCTGGAAATGCACCAGACGTTGACGGAGGAAGAATACTTAGATGTATTAGACACGTTACCTGCTGAAAACCATTTGTTGGACGATTCAGACCCCAACAAGTTCATCGCAAAAATGGGCGCAGATGCTGTGCGCGACTTGCTGAACCGTCTTCAATTAGATGAGCTTTCATACGAGTTGCGTCATCAGGCTAATACAGAAACCAGCCAGCAGCGCAAGTCGGAGGCACTCAAGCGCTTGCGCGTTGTAGAAGCATTCCGCGAAGCGCAAACCCGTATGGAGAATCGCCCGGAATGGACGATTATCGAATATCTGCCAGTGGTGCCACCCGAATTGCGTCCATTGGTACCTTTGGATGGTGGCCGTTTTGCTAGCTCTGATCTCAACGATCTGTATCGCAGGGTGATTATCCGTAACAACCGTTTGAAGCGCTTGTTGGAGATCAAAGCCCCTGAGGTAATCCTTCGCAATGAGAAGCGGATGCTTCAAGAAGCGGTTGACTCCTTGTTCGATAACTCGCGTAAGTCCAACGCTGTAAAAGCAGAAGGTGGCCGGGCACTCAAGTCATTGAGCGATATTCTGAAGGGTAAGCAGGGGCGTTTCCGTCAAAACTTGCTCGGTAAGCGTGTTGACTACTCTGGCCGTTCTGTGATCGTAGTCGGGCCGGATTTGAAACTCCATGAGTGTGGTATTCCTAAGGGAATGGCAGCGGAGTTGTTCAAGCCATTTATTATCCGCAAGTTGATTGAGCGCGGCATTGTGAAAACGGTCAAATCCGCTAAGAAATTAGTGGATCGTAAGGAGTCCATCATCTGGGAAATCTTAGAGAATATCCTCAAAGGACACCCTGTGATGCTCAACCGTGCCCCAACGCTGCACCGATTGTCGATTCAGGCATTCCAACCTAAGTTGATTGAGGGTAAAGCCATTCAATTGCACCCATTGGTGTGTGGTGCCTTCAACGCCGACTTTGACGGTGACCAAATGGCGGTACACGTGCCTTTGAGCCAAGCGGCTATCTTGGAGGCTCAGGTGCTTATGTTGTCTGCGCACAACATGCTCAACCCACAAAACGGAACGCCCATTACACTTCCTTCACAGGACATGGTATTGGGTCTGTATTATATTACGAAAGAGCGTAAATCTACTGCCGAAATTAAGGTGAAAGGAGAAGGACGCGCCTTTTATTCGGAAGAAGAAGTTTTAATTGCCTATAACGAGGGACAGTTGGATTTGCATGCCCCTATTAAGGTGCGTGCCCGCGTAGAAGGTGACAATGGCGAGTTAGTAACCAAACTGATTCAGACGACAACAGGCCGGGTCATGTTTAATAAGGCTACCCCTGCCACGGTTCCTTTCATCAATGTGTTGTTGACTAAGCGCAACTTGAAGAATGTAATTGGTGATGTGTTAGAGCGTACCGATTTTGCTCAAACAGCCGCCTTCCTTGATAGTATCAAGGATATGGGCTTTATGTGGGCATTTAAGGGAGGTCTTTCCTTTAACTTAGGCGACCTTATCAACCCGTCTATCAAGTCCAGTATGTTGGAACAGGCGCAGGCTGAGGTGGACGAAGTTTGGGATAACTACAACATGGGTCTTATTACGAATAACGAGCGTTACAACCAAATCATCGATAAGTGGACGTATGCGGACAACCGCATCACTGATTCATTGATGAGAGAGTTGTCGGTTCATAAGCAGGGCTTCAACTCTGTGTATATGATGCTCGATTCTGGTGCCCGTGGTTCTAAGCAGCAAATTAAGCAGTTGTGCGGTCTTCGTGGTTTGATGGCCAAGCCTAAGAAGTCTGGTGACTCTGGTGGAGCGGTTATTGAAAACCCAATCCTCTCTAACTTTGTGGATGGTCTTTCTGTATTGGAATACTTTATCTCTACACACGGTGCCCGTAAAGGTTTGGCCGATACGGCCTTGAAAACTGCCGATGCGGGTTACTTGACACGTCGTTTGGTAGATGTTGCTCAAGATGTGGTAGTGTTGGAGGAGGACTGCGATACATTACGTGGGTTAGAAACAACGGCACTCAAAGACAATGAAAAAGTCATTGAGCCGCTTTCTTCCCGTATCGAAGGCCGCTATACGCTTCACCCCGTTTATCACCCTGTTACCGAGGAATTGATTATCGGTGCCGGTGAATATGTGACTACTCGGATAGCCAACTACATCGAGAAGGAAGGGGTGGAAACCGTTTATATTCGCTCCGTATTGACGTGTGAGTCGAAGCAAGGTGTTTGTGCCAAGTGTTACGGTAAAAACTTGGCTACTGGCCGTATTGCAGAGAAAGGTGATGCTGTGGGTATTATTGCGGCTCAGTCCATTGGTGAACCAGGTACACAGCTTACACTTCGTACTTTCCACGTGGGTGGTATCGCTAGCGTTAGCAAAACGGAATCAGAAATTGTATCCAAATTCAATGCGCGTATCGAATTCGATGGTGTGCGTGTGGTGGAGTATGTTGATGATTCGGGTACTAAGCAGAAAGTAGTATTGTCACGTACAGGTGAAATCCGCTACATAGATGATGAAACCAACCGCCAGTACGGTACCACACACATACCTTACGGTGCTACTATTTATGTACAGGATGGGCAAACGGTAGCTAAAGGTGACACTATTTGTGAATGGGATCCATTCAATGCGGTAATCATATCTGAATTCTCAGGTGTAGCTAAGTTCGAGGATGTAGAAGAAGGGGTTACCTACCGCGTAGAAAGGGATGACCAGACAGGCTATGCCGAGAAAGTCATCATTGAATCTAAGAACAAGCGTAAAATCCCCACGATTCGCATTGTCAGCAAGTCTGGAGAGGAACTTCGTTCTTATAACCTGCCGGTGGGGTCTTACATCTCTATTGAAAACGGACAGGAGGTTAATTCCGGCCAAAAAGTAGTGAAGATACCTCGTCAGATGGGTAAGATTGCGGATATCACAGGCGGTCTGCCACGTGTAACGGAACTTTTCGAGGCTCGTAACCCATCTAACCCTGCGGTAGTATCGGAAATTGATGGCATTGTAAGTTTCAGTGCAAAGATCAAGCGAGGTAATCGCGAGGTGGTTATTACCGCTAAGGATGGACAAAAGCGCAAGTACCTTATCAACTTGTCAAAGCACATCTTGGTGCAGGAAGGTGACTTCGTGCGGGCCGGAACCCAGTTGTCTGACGGTGCCATCGCACCTGGCGATATTCTGGATATCAAAGGGCCGTTTGCAGTACAAACGTACTTAGTAAATGGTGTTCAGGAGGTATATCGCTCACAGGGTATCACGATCAACAATAAGCACATTGAAGTGATTGTTCGCCAAATGATGCGCCGAGTGGAGATCGCAGATCCAGGTGATACGCCATTCTTGGAAGGCGAAGCGGCTGAAAGGCTTGATTTCTTGGCAACCAACGACTGGATTTTCGATAAGAAAATAATATTGGATGCAGGTGATTCGACGAAGCTTAAAGCGGGTCAGCTGGTTACTTTGCGCCAGGTGCGGGAAGAAAATTCTTACCTCAAGCGTAGTGACAAGAAATTGGTAGAATTTAGAGATGCCCAAGCTGCCACCTCTAGATCTCTATTGCAAGGTATCACCAAGTCGTCCTTGGGAACGGTGAGCTGGATTTCGGCTGCGTCTTTCCAAGAAACGACGAAAGTATTGAGTACTGCTGCCATTGCCGCCAAGCGCGATACACTCTCTGGTTTGAAGGAGAACGTAATTGTTGGCAAGCGCATACCTGCTGGTACGGGATTACGCGAATACGAAAACCTCTTCGTTACGACCAAGACCGCACAAAGTGCTTGGGAAGCACGCAGAGAGGAAATGGAAGAATTAGAAGATTACTAGGATACATACTCCTCCTACATAATAGCGGGGACGTACAAACGAAAAGCCCCACATTGGATTGTCCAGTGTGGGGCTTCTTATATTTGATTGAGAGGAGTTCTGGGGAAATGCTCGTGAATCTTTTAGAAAAAAGTGAACGTTTTTTCAAGTAGCTTAGAGTGTTCGTTCATTAGTGGCTACCCAAAAATCGACAATGGATTGCATTGCTTTTACGATGTCTTCAATATCTTGAGGCTTTGATACATAACCATTAGCTCCTGATTGATAGGCTTTGGCTTTTTCCTCATAGCTATTGGTAGAAGAAAAAATAATGGCAGGGGTGAATTCGAAATCGTTGTGGTTTCTTATTGTTTTCAAAACCTCGAATCCATCCATTAAAGGCATATTAATGTCGATGAGTAGGCATGCGATTGATGGTGCATACAAGTTTTCAAGATCATCAATAAAAGCTTTTCCACTTTCGTAGGAAGTAAATTGGACAGGAGTGTCGATTTGGGATATAGCATATTTTACTAGGCTTACATCTTGGGGATTGTCGTCTATGAAGATTATGCCATTTGGGTTGTTCATTGGTAGTGTAGTTAATACCTCAAGTATCAAAATAACTGATACGAGCGTAAACGCCAGTATATTTTGAGCGTGCAAAATCATAAATTTTAGTGAAATGAGGAAAATAATTTGTGTAAATGTCTGGATAACACTATTTTTTTTAGTCAGTTCTTGTGTATCTGATAAAGAAACCAATGGTGAAAACACAACTGAGCAGAATAAACCTTACTGGAAATTGATTTGCATAGGTGATGAGTTGACAGCGGGAATTGGCGTTGCACCTGAGGATGCGTATCCTAACTTAACACAGCGTACTATGCAGCAAAATGGCCATAAGATAAAGGTTGTGAATGCTGCCATACAAGGGGAAAGCCTAAAGGGGGTAAATGAGCGTATTCATTGGCTAATGCAACAGCGATTTGATGCGATATTGCTTATGTTTACAAAAAAAAATGACGGTCAAGACGAGCTATGGGAGGAATTATTAGAGAAAATACGGTTGGGGAACCCAGATGCGCTCATTTTTGTAGCCTGTACGTTCCCTAGTTATCCCGAAGGTGAAGTGAAACAGTGTCCGCCCACAGGGCTTTTGCAACAATACGATGTAAGAGCGCTGGACTTAACTATCCATTGTTCAGTCGATTGCTGGGAGGAAGGAGCAGGTGCTGTTTATTACTTAGGAAAGAAAGGCCACAAGCAGATGAGTGAAAAACTACAGCAAATAATAGAGCTGAATTTTGAAAAGGAAAACCATTGATAAACCGTTTTTAGCAATTATTAGAGTATGACAAAAGGTCGTAAAAAACCTTGGCTACCGGGGGAAATGATTGAAAGCATTATTTACATCAATCTGTCAATCAAATCATTACAAACCGTTAGCCAAAATAAAGAAAGTGCATGGAAGGAAGGAGTAGAGAAGGAGGTGTAAAATAAATGATGTAGTGTTTTTTAGTTAATAACTGCCGTCTATTCAGTTTTTCTACTACTTTTGTGGTGTAATTATGCTTTTCACCCCTATCTGTCTAAAAGTAGTCTGGTTTTTTCGTGCGAGTACTTAGGGTGTTTCGGTATTGCAAACTCAACCGTATTAAAAGATGTCTTGCATTGTTTTCTTGAATAATTAATTATTCAAGAAAGAAAAGCGAGAAGGTATGGTGCGGTTTATATTGTTTTGTTCATACCGAATATCCTAAAAATAAATGTGAACAGAAAACCATTGATGACGGAGAAAAAATTAACCTATTTCTTTTGATTTAGCTTTTTTTGCATAGACTAGGAATACTTAGAACTAGGTGTGCGAAAAAAGGTAAATGTTGAGAAAAAGAAAATAGGTTTATTTCTGTCAAATCACTTAGGCTATAATATGGACAACACATTCTTTTTTGTAAGGCAGCAAGAATTTCTCAAACGGGTAAACATCCATGAAATTAAGTATGTAATTGCAGATGGTAATATCTGTACGTTACATTTGATTGATGAACGAACAGTTCAACTCAAGGCCTCCCTCCGTCAGCTGCTATCAAAACTTCCATTAGGTAAATTTTTAAGGATACACAAAAGTTGCATTGTGAACTTAGACTATTTGGAAAAGGTGGAAGTAAAAACGAGGGAAGCGCATTTGGGAGATACCAAACTACCTATCGGTAAAACATACTATCCGGATATTCTGGAATTATTACATCTGATCTGATCAACACTACTAGATGCTGTTAATCAAGGAACTAGTCAAGGTCATTACACGTGTCAAGCTTAGGGCGATACGAAAGATTGGTTTTCCTTTTGAAACAGATAATCGGTTGTCAGAGATGTATGAAATGGTAGCCAATGATACAGCTGAAGAGAAGATAGCAAATGATTTGATAGGGACTAGCCATCGATCTGGAGCATTCAGACGATTAAAAGTAGATTTAACAGGACGGCTAATAGCATCCTTGTTTCTAGTGGATTTATCTTTACCTTCTTACAATGATAGACAGGTTGCTTACTATGAAGTACATAAAAACTGGGCGGCAGCTAAAATATTATTAGGAAAAGGAGCGCGATTAGCTGCCATCCATCTGGCTGAGCAAACATTCCGGCAAGCTAGGAAATTCGAGTTTAACGATATTGCACTGGATATAGCAAAAGCGTTGAGGTTGCAGTTTGCTACGGTACTGGGAGATGCTGCCAAGTATCATTATTACAATGCTGCTACGGAAGAATTAGAGCAATGTGTTTATGCAGAATCTTTAGCAGAAGGGCTTTATGCCAAGTTTATTTTGGTGTATGTAAGAAAACACACTGCATCACAAGAAGTGGTAGAAGTAGCAAAAGAATCGTGTGAGAGGTTGCAGCCATACCTTGAAAACGTAGTATCTTCCTATACCTTGCACTTGTATTATCACCTTATGCAAATGAACCGCTATACCGCTGTGCCGGATTATGAAGCAGCTATCTATGTTTGTGATAAGATGATTGATTTTTTTGAACATAAACCTTATACAGCGAATATCCCATTACAACTGGCTTATTATCAAAAACTTGTTTGTTACTTTCAATTGAGGAAATTTGAGCTTACGGTTGATTTTGTTGAGCGCGGGCTTTCTATTATAGAGGAGGGAACGTACAATTGGTTCAAGTTTCAAGAAACTTATCTACTCTTGTCTCTCCATACCGCACAATACGAAATGGCGTATCGTATTTTTATGCGAGTAGAACAACACCCTCGTTTTGCATATCAACCGGCTGATGTACAGGAATATTGGCGTATCTTAGAAGCTTATCTTCATTATCTTGCTGTGTTAGAGCTGCTACCACCAACTGCGGATGAAACATTTAGTCGTTTCCGAATAGGTCGCTTTCTGAACCAAACGCCCCTATTTTCCAGAGATAAACGAGGTGTTAATGTTACTATTTTAATCATTCAGATATTATTCTATATAGCCAGAAAAGACTTCTTTGAAGCATATACGAAGATAGGTACTATCGAACAATACTGCCGAAGGCATTTATTCGGCAAGGATACATTGCGGGCGTATTACTTTATCAAGGCATTATTGGAGCTACCCAAGAACGCATTTCACAGGGAGGCTGTCAAGCGAAAGGCCACAAGGTATCTAGATAAAATGGCTGATTACCCTTTAGAAGAAGCAGGTATGAGTAGTTTTTTGATAGAAGTAATTCCTTTTGAGGCACTTTGGCAGCAAATCCTAGGGAGTTTAGAGCACAAATTTTATAAAAAATGAATAATATTTTTTAATATTAGTTTTTTATATGTATATTTGCCTTATCCAAACAAGAGCACAAAAGCTATACTACCTACCACAAAAAGGCATTCGCCTTATAGTTTCCTTGTGATGCTATAGTTAAAAGTCTGTTTTACAGATTTTTGCTTTTTTACTTTACGGCATTACCTGTTGCTTTGTATATGTTATTCGTGTGAATTGATTTATCAATAGCACTGGCATTGCTATGTTGTGCGTTTTGGCATATTCTTTGCAAAGCAACACGAGAAGGAGAATTCTTACACTAAGGGATAAGAAAAAAATAGAATCAGATTGTCAAAGACAATCGGATGAATAAGCGGTCCATTTAAAGCGTTTTATCCGATTTATTTGACTAAGAAAATTCTGGCCTTATTTTTTCTCCCCATACTAATGGTCAATGATTCGTTTGTCTAAGGCAATCATTATTGTTTTATGCCTAATAACTATGCATCGCTATTTGGGTGATGTGATTAGGCATGTAGGCAATTATGTATAAGTTGTGACACAATCGGTTCTGTTGTTCGGTAATAGTGGTGACTACTTAAAATAGTTATCATCAATTATATACTACTTTTTGATTGTTTAATTAAGTTGGTGTCTTTTGGCATCAAACGGGTAAATCAAACTCACATGAAAAAAAAACTACCTAGCATGCAGCTTATCCCTGTATGCGAAAGCCAAAAAAAGATCATTATTGTTGATACAACGGGGCCTTTTTATGTTTTTTAATTGATTGTATAACAGATTTTTATGCTTTTTTTCGATCTTTTTAAATATTTTTAGAATGGATCAATATAGCGTAAAATGTCGTGTTTTTTTTCAATTCAAGACGTAGCTTTGCAGTATCAGCGGAAAGATCTATTTATCACATGAAAACGGGCGGCTAATTAATCAAATTAGTCTGTGTGTATTGTTAAGTTTAACAGAGAGACCAGTCGGGATACCCCGACTGGTCTTTTCTATTTGTGCTGTACCTGTTTAAATTTTATTTTTTTTGATATGGTGGTCGATGATTTTGTTTTTGATGTCGAATATAAATGCGGGTGCTGCTTTTTAGAGCATTAAACGAATGTTGTTCTATTTGCTTGTTATTTTTGTGACATTGTTCGAGTGGATTAGAGGAGGAGTGAAAATGATGTTTTTGAATTTTCGGGACAAGAGCGCTGGATATA
This sequence comes from Saprospiraceae bacterium, assembly GCA_041392765.1. GTDB lineage: Bacteria > Bacteroidota > Bacteroidia > Chitinophagales > Saprospiraceae > Lewinella. The sequence goes on along the minus strand of JAWKLL010000005.1, from coordinate 130,474 downwards.
AATATAGCAATATATGTTTTGAAGTGGTTTTTTATTATACATATTTGAAATTTTTAAATAAAAAAAATGATTTTAGTGTAACAAAATTGCGCATTTTTATGTATTATATATTTTTCAATATATTGATTTTCAGTTATATTTGTATTATAATGTTATAAATTGTAATTTTAATAATGTCACAAAATTAAATATTATTGAATTAAATTAGATATGTCTATTAAAAATACTCTTACCTTTGTTCCGTGACAAAAGATAAATTCTTTTAGTTCACATCTCTCCCCCCTTATATTGTCCTGCAAATACTAAAAAATACATTGGAAGTAAAACATCCAGTGGTATAGGTCTAACACTTTGGACAACACAGCTTTTTTTAAAGCAATAGGGGATACCTTTCAGACTTTGAAATTTCGCTGTGACTATAAAAGTCAGAAAAACTAGCCGCAATAAGGCTGAAAGCTATTGAAGTTTACCTTTAATGGCATGCCCTTTTTGTGCTTATTTTAATAAATTTTTTGCTTTAAAGACACATCGGATGAATTCAAGCAATAAGCTCGATACTTTCAACAACATTGGATTCCAATCCGATGAGAACCAATTTTCCATCAGTTCAATTACGACAGACATGAAGAATCTGTACTTCTCAACCAACAAAACTTTCAAAACATTTGTCGGCAGTGCTTTGCTGCTAGTCATTATGCTAAGTGGAACCAGCGCTACCGCATGCACACTTACTAATCCAGGGTTTGAAAGTAATTTCTCTGGCTGGTGGAACTCTAATACGTCACTGGTTACGATTAGTACAGATGCCTTCGCAGGAAGTAAATCCGCCAATTTGACAGGCCAGTCAGGAGTTTCTCAGGGTATCTCTGGTGTATCAGCTGGGCAAACGTTGACTTTGAGTGCGCGTTATAAAAACGTATCTTCTTCGTGGTTTGACGTACAGATAGAATTCAAGAACGCAAGCTGGGGGGTTATTTCAACTCATAGAGCTGTGGTAACACACACCAGTGCATGGGCATTGGCCTCTGTGACTGCTACCGCCCCGGCGGGTACAGCAAACGTAACAATATGGATCGGAAGAGGTGGTTCTTCAGGATACTCTAGGGTCGATGATGTTTGTGTTGTCACAGGTGGCGGCGGAGGCTCTACGGCAATCACACCTCCACCAGCTCCAAGTTGTTCTAATGGTACTTATAACAATGTATGGACTTGGCAGGGTACAGATTTTGGTCCTCGAATGGGTACTTGGGGCGGAGGAGTCACCCAATATTCTATTACATCGGGTATTCCTATTGCTGTACAGAGTGGGGCTGTCAATATAGAATTGGATAATGTTATTACATGGGATGGATACGAGGGGCGGCAGAGTGTAACTCAATCTTATGAACGAGTGAAGTTTATTTTTAGAAAAAACGGTAACACTGTATGGCAAACAGGTTATACTCAGGATTTAGCAGATAATGTCGTATCAGCTCATCGCATATCAGACTTAGGTTCAACTTCACTTACTAATGGTTTTGATCAAATTATCGTAGTACATTATGAAGATTCATCTTTGGGGGAAGGGGATCAGGCGACTCAAAACTCGCTACAAGTACCTAGCTTTTGCTTACGTTACTCAACTAGTACACCTCCGCCACCTACAAATACAGAGTTTAGTTATTCCTGCAGTGATAATGTGTTTGTTGGAGTACTTGGTCAAGGCGCTATTTGTAGTAACAATCCTGACGCACGTGTTACGATACCTAACCCTTCCAATGTCTTTCAGGTAGTGGCAGAAGTTGTATATAAAAACCAATATCCTGGGTCTTCTATTACTATTCAAAGTAATACGGGAGCTTCTTACACTTTACCACAAGTCAATATCTCGGGAACTAGTAGTAGCGTGTATGTTTATAGGGCAACCATCTCGGCTAACCCTTCCTATCTTCAGCACAATTCTCAAACGAGCAACTGTGGAGATAGCAATGGATTCCAGTCTCTGGTAGTTTATCCTTTTTATAATAACGCGACCAGTACTACTTCTTCTGGTAGATTCACAGAGCAAAGTGGTTACTGTGATTTGCAAACTTTTACGCTTCCTATACCTGCTTCTACTTCGGGAGCAAGAGATGTAGTTGTTACTGTACCTATTTCTGAATTGACAAATGACGGCCGTTTCTTAACATTGCGTGGTAATGCGGGCGGCGTTACTGCCCAGACAACTATCTTTGGCCCTAATACGGCAGGAGGTCAATGTTGTTTGAATCTTGTTACCCTCTCCTTTAATAACGTGCCTGCTGGAACTACCTCTATCAATATTGAAGTAGATACCAGAAGTTCCTCTAATCCTAGTGGATCTTGGTGCGGTCAATCTTGGGTAATCGCCGGACTTGTACACGCTGAAATAGAATGTGTATGTCCTAACATAACATTGAATGTAACTAAAAACAATACTACTTGCGGGCTTAATAATGGTTCTGCTACGGCTTCTGCTTCTGGTGGTCAAAGCCCCTATACCTACACGTGGAGTGGTGGCTTGGGCGCAGGCGCCACTAAAAACAACTTGGCTGCTGGTACTTATACCGTTACTGTTACTGATGCAAACGGTTGTACAGCAACGCGTTCTGTGACTATAAATAGTAGCACTTCACCATCTGTTACCACGGGGCCAGACGTAGAAATTTGTAGCGGTAGCAATGTTACTATCATGGCTTCTGCTTCTAATGGAACGTCACCTTATACCTATGCGTGGAATCAAGGGTTGGGTGCAGGTGCTAGCAAAACTGTTTCACCAACCTCTACCACAACTTATACGGTTACCGTGACAGATGCTAATGGTTGTACGGCAACTGATCAGATTGTGGTCAATGTTAACCCGCTTCCAGTAGCTAACGCGGGGGCAGACCGAACCATTTGTATCGGTTCTTCTACCAATCTTGCCGCCAGTGCCACTTCGGGTACAGCTCCATATAGTTATGTATGGAATCAGAGCTTAGGAGCGGGTGCTAATAAAACGGTATCTCCATCTGCTACTACCACCTACACAGTTACGGTTGTCGATAGCAAAGGGTGCGCTGATACTGATCAAGTGGTAGTTACGGTACGTCCGAACCCAACGGTAAGCATCGCGAAAACAGACGCGACGTGCGGTTCCAACAACGGTACTGCTACGGCTAGTGCCACAGGCGGCACGGCACCTTATACCTACGCATGGAGCAACGGCTTGGGTGCAGGCGCGACCAAGACAGGTTTAGCAGCAGGTACTTACACTGTGACAGTAACGGATGCGAATGGCTGTACAGGCACCGGCTCCGTAACGATAAACAACGTAGGCGGCCCGACGGCCAACGCGGGTCCCGACCAAGCGATTTGCGCAGGCGCGAGTGCTACGCTGACGGCTACTCGCACGGGCGGTACAGCACCGTTCACCTTTAGCTGGAGCAACGGCTTGGGCAATGGTGCTACTAAGACAGTAACCCCTTCGGCCACAACCACTTACACCGTAACGGTAACAGACGCGAACGGCTGTACAAGCACGGATCAAGTAGTAGTAACGGTACGCCCGAACCCAACAGTGACGTTCACGAAAGTGGATGCTACTTGTGGCAACAGCAATGGTAGTGCCACGGCGAGCGGTGCAGGCGGTACAGCTCCATATACATATGCATGGAGCAACGGCTTGGGTGCAGGCGCGACCAAGACAGGTTTAGCAGCAGGTACTTACACCGTGACAGTAACGGATGCGAATGGCTGTACAGGCACCGGCTCCGTAACGATAAACAACGTAGGCGGCCCGACGGCCAACGCGGGTCCCGATCAAGCGATTTGCGCAGGCGCGAGTACGCTGCATGACGGCTCCCGCACGGGCGGCTGCTTTGCGTTCTTTAGCTGGAGCAACGGGTAACAGGTATACTAAGACAGTAACCTACGCTGACGGCTACCCGCACGGGCGGCACAGCACCGTTCACCTTTAGCTGGAGCAACGGCTTGGGTAACGGAGCTACTAAGACAGTAACCCCCGCTGCCACAACCACTTACACCGTAACCGTAACAGACGGCAACGGCTGTACAAGCACCGATCAAGTGGTAGTAAATGTTTTGGTTTTACCTGATGTAATCGCTACAGGTACACCTGCAACTTGTAATTTGACTAATGGCATCATTACATTGACTTTCCCCGACGAATCTACGCGCACGGGAATTGAGTTTAGTATCGACGGCGGTGTTACCTATCCATTTAGCACGCCAGATAATGTTGGATCATATCAAATTACAGGCTTAGCACCAGGTACATATGATATTTGGGCACGTTGGGGCAATGATGATTGTCCTGTAAACGTAACGCCTGATGTGACAATAATGGAAGCACCTTGCGCCTCACTTGGCGATTACGTATGGGAAGACCGCGATGCGGACGGGCAGCAAGATAGCAATGAGTCAGGTATAGAAGGCGTAGTAGTGATGTTGTTGGACGAGAATGGCGCGATGTTGGATCAGACAACAACGAATGCGAGTGGTTTCTACTCGTTTACAGACCTCACACCTTAGGCGATTATATTGTGAAGTTTACGGCACCAACGGGTTATGAGCCAACAGCAGATAACCAAGGAAACGACACAAGCGATAGCGATGCGGACGAAATGACTGGTACGCTCACCGATTGTGAACTTAGCAAGTGGCGAAAACGATCCTACGATAGATGCGGGCTTCTTCCGCCCTGCTAGCTTGGGAGATTTCGTATGGCGTGATTTAGATGCCGATGGCCAACAGGATGCGAATGAACCTGGTATCCAAGGCGTAACCGTAATGCTTTTGGATGAAAACGGCGTGATGCTGGATCAGACCACAACAGATATGGCAGGTGCGTATGAGTTTACGAACTTAACACCAGGCAACTATATAGTAAAGTTCACTGCGCCAACAGGCTTGACACCTAGCCCACAGAACGTTGTTCCAGATGCAACCGATAGTGATGCAGACCCCATAACGGGTCGTACAGGAGTTGTTAATTTGGAAAGTGGAGAAAATGATGAGACAGTGGATGCTGGTTTCTATGGACTAGCCTCTTTGGGTGACTACGTATGGGAAGACACAGATGCAGACGGTCGTCAGGATGCAGGAGAGCCTGCGATATCAGGAGTTGTGGTAATGCTCTTAGATGAAAACGGAGCGATGATAGACCAGACTGCTACGGATATGAACGGCTTGTATTCGTTTACGAACCTCACATTCAGGGAGATTATATCGTTAAATTTACTGCACCGAACGGATACGAGCCTACGAGTGCAAATGCAGTAGGCGATGCAGTAGATAGTGACGCAGATCCAGTAACAGGTCGCTCACCGATAGTAAACTTGACAGAAGGTGAAAATGATCCGACGATAGATGCGGGATATTACCGTCCAGCAAGCATAGGAGATTTTGTATGGGAAGATAAGGATGCCGATGGTCAGCAAGATGGCAATGAGCCAGGGTAGCCAATGTAGTAGTGATGTTGTTGGATGAGAACGGCGCGATGCTGGATCAGACCACAACGGATGGAGCGGGCTATTACGAGTTCACAGATTTGACATAAGGCGACTACATCGTTAAATTTACGACTCCTGCTGGTTTTGAACCTAGCCCAGAGGATGAAGGAAACGATGCAACAGATAGCGATGCAGACCCGGTAACTGGCCAAACAGGCATAGTGAACCTGACAAGTGGAGAAGATGACACGACTGTAGATGCAGGTGTTTATCGTCCAGCTAGTTTAGGCGATTATGTATGGGAAGACCGCGATGCGGACGGGCAGCAAGATAGCAATGAGCCAGGTATAGAAGGCGTAGTAGTGATGTTGTTGGACGAGAATGGCGCGATGCTGGATCAGACAACAACGAATGCGAGTGGTTTCTACTCGTTTACAGACCTCACACCTGGCGATTATATTGTGAAGTTTACGGCACCAACGGGTTATGAGCCAACAGCAGATAACCAAGGAAACGACACAAGCGATAGCGATGCGGACGAAATGACGGGCCGCTCACCGATTGTGAACTTAGCAAGTGGCGAAAACGATCCTACGATAGACGCGGGCTTTATTCCTGCCGAAACGTGTATTGGTGACTTTGTTTGGAATGACCTTGATGGCGATGGAATTCAAGACCCAGGTGAGCCGGGTATTCCAGGAGTAGTTGTTACTGTTTATACTTGTGCTACACCAGGCGAAACACCAACACCGGGTAGTGGTACGCCAGAAGGTACTGATACTACAGATGATAATGGACAATACGAGATCTGTGTGCCAAGTGGGGATAATTATTATGTTCAGGTAACATTACCAAATGGCAGTAAAACCACGTTAAGCGATACTGGGAACAATAATAACGATAGTGACGCTAATCAGTCAGGTACAACACCTAGCATGATGATTCCTCCGGGAACACCCCCTATTGATTCTATCGATATTGGCCTGAAGTTCCCTGCTTCTATTGGGGACTACACTTGGTTGGATGAAGATCAAGATGGCCGACAGGATGCCAATGAAGAAGGCCTTGAAGGCGTACAAGTGAGCTTAACCGATGAAAATGGTGACCCTGTAGTTGATTTTGATGGTAACCCCGTACTGCCTGTATTGACAGATCAAAACGGAGCTTACACCTTTGATAATCTGGAACCAGGTGACTATATTGTGGTATTCAATGCTCCTAACGCAAACCTTGAACCCTCACCCGCTAATGTAGGTAATGATGCATCAGATAGCGATGCAAATGTTACCACTGGAGAATCCCCTGTAGTTAACCTCCAAAGCGGTGAAAATGATCCTACGATTGATGCAGGTTTCTATGGTGTTTGTGAGGCGACTGTTGTGGCAGAACCTGCCGTTATTTGTGTCGGTTCGTCCACTGTAGTCACTGCTAATTCGACTAGTGGAATTGCACCGTTTACTTATGCATGGAGTAGTGGCCAAAACACGGCTTCTATCACCGTAAGTCCTGTAGTAAATACAACTTACACAGTTACAATTACGGATGCTAATAACTGTAGTGCAACTGCTTCTACTTCGGTTACAGTTGATCCTGCTATAGTTTCTGGAATAGATGCACCTACTACAGTTTGTGCTAATGAAGGAGCACTATTTATTGCTTCTCCCGCTGTATCAGGAGCTTCCTATAGCTGGACATTTACAGGGCCAGCAACACCATCGTCGGCTACAGGTGCCAGCGTTACTGTTTTGTGGTCAGAAGTAGGTGTTTACAATGCAACTTTGGTAGTAGAACGTGGAGATTGTATTGAAACCTATCAACACGTTATTAATATTACCGAAGGGGTATTTGGAGATGCAGGTGACGACGTAAGTGTGTGTCAAGGTGGATCAGTACAAATAGGTTTACCTGAAGGCCAATCAGCACCTTCGGGAGCTACATACAACTGGTCTCCAAATCTCTTTATTAGCAATGCTACGGTGGCTCAACCTTTCGTGAATCCACCATTTGACCTTACTTACACAATGACAGTGTCATTGAATGGTTGTTCACGTACTTCTACCGTACATGTAGATGTTGATGTCAACAAAAACCCCATTGCTGACGCAGGTGATGATGTGGAAGTATGTCCTGGTACCCTAGTGACACTAGGTGGAAACCCAACTGCTACGCCTCCTCCTGCTGAACCTACTACTGGAATAGCAGGATTGTTCTGGACACCAGCTACAGGTTTGAGTGACCAATTTGCAGATAACCCAACCACAGTGGCTTCACAAACGCAAACGTATCAGGTTATTGTAGTAGCAACTACAGGATGTACGGATACAGCTGATGTGACGATAACTGTATTAGATTGTGCCAGCCTTGGAGATTTCGTTTGGGTTGACTCAGATCAAGATGGCCAACAGGATAATGGTGAATCTGGTATCTCTGATGTAACCGTTAACTTGCTTGATGGTAACGGTAACTTCTTAGAAACTACGACTACAGATGTAAATGGATTTTACGAGTTTACAGACCTAGCATCAGGTAATTATATTGTAGGTTTGAGCAGCCTTCAGGATATGTGGCTAGCCCACAAAACCAAGGTAATGATGCTACGGACAGCGATGCTAACCCAACGACAGGCCGTACAGGTGTGATCAATTTAAGCCCCAATGAAAATGATCCTACAATCGATGCGGGATTCTATGTTGAAGGAGCTAGAATCGGCGACTTTGTATGGGAAGACTTGGATGGCGATGGCCAGCAGGATGGCAATGAGCCGGGCGTATCAGGCGTAACGGTAAATCTGTTGGACGAAAACGGCAACTTGCTGGAAACGACAACAACAGACGTTAACGGCGGCTATGAGTTCATTGTAGATCCGGGTACATACATTGTAGAATTTGTGAATCCTAACGGTACCGAATTCACAACGCCTAACGAAGGCAACGACGCTACAGACAGCGACGCGAACGAGAATAACGGCCAGACAGCACCGATCACTGTACAAAGCGGTGACAATATCGACACTATCGATGCAGGTTTAGTAGAACCTGCTAGCTTGGGTGATTTTGTTTGGGAAGATCAGGATGAAGACGGTCAGCAGGATGCCACCGAAGTAAAGGTATTGAAGGCGTAACAGTAAGCCTGACGGATGAGAACGGCGCACCAGTGACAGACCTAGACGGAAACGTAGTAGGATCAACCACTACAGATGCGAATGGAGCCTATAGCTTTACCAACCTTGCACCTGGTGATTACATTGTTGTGTTTGAAGAACCAAATGGTTTCTCGACAACAACTAGCAACCAAGGCGCTGATGCTACTGATAGTGATGCGGATGAAACAACTGGCGAGTCTAGTATCGTCAATCTCACTAGTGGTGAGATGGATAATACCATTGATGCGGGTTATATCCCTCAAGAAGCTTCTGTTGATATTGAAAAATATACCAACGGAGAAGATGCGGATACTGCCGGCGTATTGATACTAGTGCCTGATGCGCCTGTTACAGTGACTTGGACTTATGAAGTAACTAACACAGGTGATCAAGATTTGATCAACGTAGTAGTACTAGACGATCAAGAAGGAGTCGTTGGTGTAATTCCATTCCTTGCAGCAGGTGCCAGCCAGACATTGACGTTGACGGGTACGGCCATGCGTGGTTCCTACACCAACATAGCAACCGTCACTGGCCAGCCTGTTGATGATAACGGCACGCCTACGGGAACGCCTGTTACCGATGAAGACCCATCCAACTACACGGGTGTGTATATCAATATCGACAAGGAAGCAGATCGCACCGAGATATGCCCTGGGGAGGAAGTGAACTTCACCCTTACCATGCGTATTTTGGGAGGTGTGCCTGGTATTCAGTTGAGAGGAATTGGTGTTACAGATTCCAACTTACCTGTTGAATTAATGCCTGACGACCAGTATTTTGTAGATGCTAGTGACGTTAACAATAATGATTTTGTTGACTTCGGCGAAGAATTCGTATGGGAATACACTTTATCCTACTTGCAAACAACTACGAATCACGCAGAAGATATGGCGGAGGTTTGGTATGTTGATCCAGCTACAGGTGCTAGCTTCCTAATCGGGGAGGCAATGAATATGGATAATGTGACGGTAACCGTGAATGAAGACTTGTGCGCTAGTTTAGGTGATTTCGTATGGGAAGACCTGAATGCGAATGGCCAACAGGATGCGAACGAACCGGGTATTGAGGGTGTAACAGTAATGTTGCTGGATGCAGCTGGAAATATGCTCGACCAGACGACAACTGCGGTAGATGGTTCCTATGGATTCAATACATTGATTCCTGGTGATTATCGTGTTAAATTCACGGCACCTACTGGCTTTACACCAACCGTTGCAAATACGGGTAACGATGCTACTGATAGCGATGCTAATATAACAACAGGAATTAGTCCGATTGTTAATTTAGTAGCTGGTGAACACGATCCTACCATCGATGCAGGTTATTACGAACCTGCCAGCATTGGTGATTTTGTTTGGGAAGACAAGGATGCCGACGGTCAGCAAGATATGGGAGAGCCTGGTATTGAAGGCGTAACAGTCATGCTGCTGCGTCCTAATGGTACTATGGTGACTTCTACAACAACAGACCAAAACGGTGCTTACAGCTTTGATAACTTAGTTCCTGGTAACTACATCGTGAAGTTTACAGCTCCTACTGGCTTCGAACCTACTCCAATCAATGTAGGAGATGACACAACGGATAGTGATCCTAACCCAGGCACAGGTCGTTCCGATGTGGTGACGTTGATAAGTGGAGACGAAAACAATACGATAGATGCAGGCTATTATGCACCTGCTAGCCTTGGCGATTACGTCTGGTTAGATGAAGATGCTGATGGTATGCAGGATGCTGGAGAAGATGGCATTGGTAATGTAACGGTTATCTTGCTAGATGAAAACGATACTCAAATCGATCAAACGACTACGAACAGTGTTGGATTCTACGAGTTTACCAACCTTGAGCCAGGCACTTACACGGTGGTCTTTACGGCACCTAACGGATATGAGTTCTCACCTGCCGATCAAAACGGCGATGCATTTGACAGCGATGCGAATGTAAACACAGGTGAAGCTCCTGCTGTAACCTTGGAAAGCGGTGACAACGATCCTACTATTGACGCAGGCGTTTATCTGCCAGCGACACTAGGTGATTTTGTTTGGGAAGATGAGGATGGCGATGGACTCCAGGATCCTACCGAGAATGGAGTAGCAGGTGTTACCGTTAACTTGATTGATGAAAACGGAATCGTGGTTCAAACTGAGACTACTGGTGCCAATGGTGAATACTTGTTCACAGGAATTGTGCCTGGAACATACACCGTTCAGTTTACGGATTTACCAACGGGCTTTAGTTTTGTTCCAGCAAATCAAGGTAATGATGCGCTAGATAGTGATGCCAATCCGAATACTGGAGTTACGGCTTCTTACACATTAACTAGTGGTAGCAATATTACTACAGTTGATGCAGGTGTTGAATATATCTGCCCAGTGATTACAGCAAACATCACGAAAGTAGATGCCACTTGTGGTAATGCTACTGGTAGCGCAAGTGCTACTGTTGTGGGGGGAATATCTCCTTACACTTATTTGTGGTCAACAGGAGCAGCGGTAGCTACTGTGAACGGTTTAGCGGCTGGCATTTATACAGTGACGGTAACGGATGCAAATGGTTGTACCAGCACAGGCACTGTAACTATCAACAACATCGGAGGTCCGAGTGTCACAACGGGGCCAAATGTGGAAATTTGCGCAGGAAGCAGCGTGACAATTATGGCTTCCGCTACTAATGGAACAGCACCATACAGTTTTGTTTGGAGTGCTGGCTTGGGTACTAACGCAAGTGTTACTATTACACCTGCCACGACTACAACTTACACTGTTACTGTGGTGGATGCGAATAGTTGCTTTGCTACCGACCAGATCACGGTGACAGTGAACCCGAACCCAACAGTAGCATTCACAACGGTTGACGCTACTTGTGGTAATGCCAACGGCAGTGCGACAGCAGCAGGACAAGGAGGTACCGCACCTTATAACTACATATGGGGTGGTGGTCAAACCTCCTCTACTATCAGTGGATTGGCAGCGGGTACTTACAACGTTACCGTTATTGATGCAAAAGGTTGTGTGGGAACAGGTAACGTAACCATCAACAACATCGGTGGTCCTACGGCGAATATCGCTCCTGTATCACCGATATGTGTAGGAGAAAGTGCTACACTAACAGCTTCGGCTACGGGTGGTACAGCTCCCTATACTTATGCATGGAGCAATACACTGGGATTAGGTGCGAGCAAGACAGTAAGCCCTGCATCAACGACGACTTACACCGTGACAGTGACAGATGCGAATAACTGTACTGCCACAGCACAAGTGACAGTAGTAGTGAATCCGAACCCAACAGTAGCATTTACGACAGTAGATGCAACATGTGATGCAAGCAACGGATCAGCAACAGCTTCGGGTCAAGGAGGCACAGCACCCTATACCTTCTCTTGGAGTAATGGATTAGGTTCAGGTGCTACGCAGTCAGGTCTTGCCCCAGGTACTTATGAAGTAACTGTAGTGGATGCCAATGGCTGTGAAGGTACAGGAACTGTCACTATTGAAGGTCCAGCTTGTGCTAGCTTAGGAGATTATGTATGGGCTGATTTGAACGGTAACGGTCAGCAAGACGGCAACGAACCTGGTGTGGAAGGTGTAGTGGTTAATCTATTGGATGCCAACGGTGCATTCATTGAGACAACGACTACGGACGGAAGCGGTTTGTACTTGTTTACTGGCTTAGAACCGGGTGATTATATTGTAGAATTTGTACTGCCAACGGGCAATGAATTTACAGGTGCTAACCAAGGAGTGGATGCTACCGATAGTGATGCCAATACGGGCAACGGCCAAACAGGAATTATTAACCTGTCAAGCGGAGAAGACGAGCGCACAGTGGATGCGGGTCTGACAACGTATGACCTATCGTTGACGAAATCACTGGTTACAGCAGGGCCATTCTCACCTGGTAGCACTGTTGCCTTTGATATAACAGTGACTAATGAAGGTAGCCAAGTGGCAAGCAATGTTGTTGTGACGGATCGGATACCAGCTGGATTGACCATTACAGGGTTCAATGCGCTAACATCAGGAGCTATCAACAACGGCAATGGAACGTTCACTATCCCATCCTTAGCCATCAACCAGAGTAAGACTTTCCGTGTCATTACTCAAATTGACGCTACATTCCAAGGTACATCTCTTACGAATGTTGCAGAGATTACTACGGACGATGGAGATGATACGGATTCTACACCTGATAATGAAGTGCCTACGGAAGACGATCAGGATGACGAGGAGATCCCCGTTACCCAAACAGCTAACGTAGATATTGAGAAATATACTAACGGACAAGACGCAGATGATGCACCTGGCGTATTCATCCTTGTTCCGCCTACAGGTACAGTGCCAGTAACTTGGACGTATGTAGTTACCAATACAGGTACGCTTGATTTGATCAATGCTGTTGTTACAGACGACCAAGAAGGTGTAATTGGCATCATTCCATTCCTCGCAGCGGGCGAGAGTACGACATTGACCCTTACGGAAACGGCTATCCGTGGTATGTACCACAATGTGGGTACCGTAACGGCGATGCCGGTGGACGACAATGGTACGCCTACGGGTAATCCGGTAACAGATAGCGACCCATCGAACTACACAGGTATCTATATCAATATAGATAAGGAGGCTGATAAGTCGGAGATATGCCCAGGAGAGCCAGTGAACTTCACGTTGACAATGCGTATTTTGGGAGGTGCTCCTGGTATTCAGTTGAGAGGAATTGGTGTACATGATACAAATCTCCAAGGGGAATTAGTGCCTTATGGAATGTATTTCGTAACATCAAGTGACCTCAATGGTAATGGTTTTGTTGACTTTATCGACAACAATGGTGACGGCGTTTCAGATGAAGAGTTTGTATGGGAGTACACGCTTACTTACGATCAGACAACAACCAATCACGCTGAGGATATGGCTGAAATCTGGTTTGTCGATCCAGTTTCTGGGTTAGAGTTCCAAGTGGGAGAAGCCATGAATATGGACGACTGGACGGTAACAGTCAATGAGGCACTTTGTGGAGGCTTAGGTGATTTCGTGTGGAACGACCTAGATGGCGATGGTATCCAAGATGCCAATGAGCCAGGCGTACAGGGTGTAACCATGTGAACTTGCTGGATGAAAACGGCGATGTTATCGAAACAACCACCACGGATGGACAAGGGGTTACTACGAGTTTACAGGATTGTCTGCACACCTACAGCGTTCAGTTTGTATTGCCTACAGGTAGCACCTTTACCGATGCCAACCAAGGTGGTGACGATGATACAGATAGCGATGCTGGCAATGATGGCACAACAGCTACCACTACGTTGGCTGCCGGTGATTTTGACGACAGCTTAGACGCTGGTTTGATATTCCCCGCCACCATCGGTGACTACGTATGGGAAGATGAGGACGGCGACGGCCAACAAGATGCCAACGAGTCTGGTATCCCTGGTGACAGTGAACTTGCTGGATGAGAACGGAAACGTAGTACAAACTACCACTACGGACGGAGATGGCGGTTACGTGTTTACCGTGACGCCTGGTACGTACAGCGTTGAGTTTGTAGCTCCAGACGGCACTATATTCACGACACCTAACCAAGGTGACGATGCCAGATAGTGATGCCAACGAGGATGGTGATACGCCACAGATTACCGTTGAAAGCGGTGATGTGATAGACACCATCGACGGTTTGGTTACATCTCCGCCACCATCGGTGACTACGTATGGGAAGATGAGGACGGCGACGGCCAACAAGGATGCCAACGAGTCTGGTATCCCTGGTGGGTGACAGTGAACTTGTAGATGAGAACGGCAACGTAGTACAAACTACCACTACGGACGGAGATGGCGGTTACGAGTTTACGGTGACGCCTGGTACCTACAGCGTTGAGTTTGTAGCTCCAGACGGCATGGTATTCACGACACCTAACCAAGGTGACGATGCTACTGACAGCGATGCCAACGAGGATGGTGATACACCACAGATTACCGTTGAGCGGTGATGTGATAGACCACCATCGACGCAGGTTTGGTACCTGCTACTGCCGTTATCGGCGACTTCGTGTGGTCAGATGACGATGCAGATGGCCAGCAGGATGTCGATGAGGATGGTGTACCTAATGTAACCGTGAATTTGTTGGACAATAATAAAACATTGTTGCAACTACCACGACAAATGCAGATGGATACTGAGTTTGTAGTTGAAATGTGCTACCAAGTACAATTCGTACCATCAATTGGTAACTTTTACCACACAAAACCAAGGCAACGATGCTACCGATAGCGATGCGGATGAAGACGGGTTCACGGTACTTGTTACGGTAACCGCCGGTGAGGTGAATACCACTATCGACGCTGGTTTGATTCCTGAAGCGGAATTTAGATATGGTGAAAACATTGGTAGGTGTTACGCCTGAGGTGATGGTACTTATACGGTTACATACCAAATATCAGTCACAAAATACAGGTGTTGCCACAGGTACACACGCTTACAGATACGCCTACCTTCGATGATGACGTGGTAAGATCTTTAGATGGAGGGTAACGTTCTTGAGCAGCAATCCTGCTATTGGCAATGGTTACACGTTCTTTGGAAGCCCTGTTGTTCCAATCGGTTTTGGCTGGTGGTGAAGACATCTTAGGTGGTGCAACACATACTCCACGTTGGATTTCCACGTGATGTTGGATCCTAGCACCTAACAGCACCGATGGTGGAGACAACGTTTACACACCATGCAGTGTTCCTATGTAACGCAGGAGGCAGCACTCCGGGGCAAGGTCTTACAATGAGGCTGCACTAGATGCGAATAACGATGGTATTGTGAATATTACAGATGATGTATGTGGTGATCTGCGTTTCATTACTTTGAATAAAGAATTGACTAGCGTGACACCTAATGCAGATGGTACATACTATGTATGCTATGAAGTTGTTGTGAGAATACAGGAAGTGTGGAAGGCACTTATAGTCTAACCGATACACCTGCATTTGACGATGATATTACGATTTTGGATGGAGGGGTAACGTTCTTGAGCAGCAACCCGCCGCTTGGTAATGGTTACACATTCTTCGGAGATCCGGGTACAATTAGTCTTGCAGGTAACAGAGGAATCTTGCCTGGTCAGCACATGGTATCTCGCCTGATGAGCATCGTTGGATTTGGACAGCGACTTCTTCTGGTGATAACGTTTACACACCATGTGGAGGCCAATCAGGTAGTGCTATTAGCCAGCCTGGACAAGGGTTGTACAATCAAGCAGATCTTGATCTAAACGGCGATGGCCAAACAGATCTTACGGATAATGCTTGTGGCGACCTTCCGAACATCACTTTAGATAAGACAGTACTAGGCGTTGTAGCCAATGCGGATGGTACCTTCACAGTAAGCTACCAGATCACGGTTAGTAACAACGGTGGTGCAACAGGTATCTACACACTGGTGGACGAGGCTGCTTTCGATGATGATGTGACCATACTCAATGGAGGGTTCACCATCAGCACGGGAGGCCCTGCACTAGCAGGACAGTTTACAGGTGATCCAAGCCCGCTGACGTTGGTTGCCAACCAAGAGATAGCAGCTGGAGCGACTCACACTTTTGTGATTGACTACCGTGCGTCACTTGACTTGAGTGATAATAGCACGGATGGAGGTGATAACGTTTACACTTCTTGTGCTGATGCTACAGGTGGTAATGGTAGCGAACCGGGTCAAGGTCTATTCAATATGGCTAGCCTTGACTTGAATGGCGATGGCACAGCTGACCTTACCGATGACGTTTGTGTAGATGTACCTACGGCTGACTTGTCCGCTCATCAAGCGTGTGAACAATAGACGCTGCTATCGGAGGAACTGTCAACGTTCACCATCACCGTAACAAACGATGCATATGGCGGCTACGGGTGGCGGTGGAAGACTTGGTGCCAAATGGTTACACGAATATCACCAACATTTTCCAATGGAGGTGTCTTCAACGCAGGTGTGATCGAATTGGAACAACTTGTCTGCTTGCAGGAGATCAGATCAGTCTTACATTTAATGCAGAGGTGGCAGCACCATGATGGCGTAAGCTACGTGAATGTGGCTGAAATTACCGACAGCGATCAGTACGACGATGACTCTGCAATTTGGTAATGGTGCAGATACGAATGGCAACGGTGGTATCGGTAGCGAGGACAACGATGGTACTCGCGACCCAGATGATGAGGACGACGGAGATGATGCATCTATCACGCCTCCTTGCATGCTTGTAGCGGACTACGAGGTAAATGCTTGTAATGATAACGGAACACCATCGAATCCGAACGATGATTATTTCACAGTTACGGTTCAGATTGATGGCACTAACACTTCTGGAAGTTGGACGGCAGAAGATAACCGTGGTCAAATCCGGTGGTGTCATTGGCGGCAGCTATACCTTTGGGCCTTACAGCATAGTAGGCCATGAAGGTTCTGAATTAGTGATTATGATCAACGATGCTGAGGATGCTGGCTGTGGAACGGTTATCCGAGTAGATACGCCAGAGGAAAGCTGCTCACCAGCGTGTATTCTGGTGCCTGTAGAAATAGGAACGCCTATTTGCAGCGGAGATGAAACGAATAGTGCCTTGGATGATGCGTTTACGTTTGTCATAAGAGTGAGTGGTACGAACGTAGGTGGCAACACCTGGCGTGCAGTTGACCAATTTGGTACGGAGTATTCAGGTTTGTACAACCAGAACCGCTACATAGGGCCGTACAGCTACGCAGACCATGCTGGCACCGCAATCACATTGATAATAACAGATGTTACGAATCCTACCTGCGGAAGTAGCACGATGGTACTGGAAGTGCCATCAGAGTCTTGTTCACAGGTGAGTATTCTGTTGGATTTGTACACGGTGACATGTGATGACAACGGCACCAACTGGGATTCTTCCGGATGATGTGTTCTACGCATGGGTTGATATATCCGGTAACAACGCGTCATTCTATGGCTGGACAACGGATGATATCGGATACGAGAGTTACGAAGAGAACGAGGCATATGGTCTTGAACGCTTTGGTCCATACCCAGTAAGTGGCGGAGACCACTTGTTGACTATTCGCGATGCGCTATACGATGGATGCGAAGCGCAGATACTATTGCCATCCCCAAGCCCATGTTCTGACGGCTGTACGCTGGAGGTAACGCAAGGAGCAGTGGTGTGCAACGATATGGGAACACAGCGACCCCGGGTGACGATACGTACAGTGTGACGTTGACGGCCATGGCACTAGGCGATGCATCAAGTACAGGCTGGAGATGGCGTTTGTCAGGCAGCAGCACTCATTCCTTTGGCGGAACTTATGGTACACCAGTAGTACTGTCTGGTTTTGATATATCTGCTGGTCCGATTACAATTGTGGTGTTCGATAATGCGGATTATTCCTGTAGCCGAACCCTGTACATAGAGCCACCAGCTCCTTGTTCAGTAGCATGCGAGATGACCCCAGGGGTGCTTGTTTCGCAGACGGACTGCGATGACAATAACTCGCCTAACAACAGCGGTGATGACTTCTACACGGTTAGCTTCGGTGCTCCGAGTGTTCTTAACCCAGCAGGATCTTCTTACCGCATCCTGTTAGACGGTGTGTTAATCAGAACCCGCACTTACAGTACAGGATCAGGCGCGATTATGGTGCCCGCAGATTGTCAGTCGCATACTGTTACATGGCAGGATGCTAACAATCCTGAATGTAGTGTTGAAACTACTGATTGAGCGTTTGCCCATGTTCATTCCCATGTAGCATGCAGGCTGGTACCTTCACACAGAGTGAATGTAGCGATAATGGCACGCCGAATAATTCGGCTGATGACTACTATGTATTGACACAGCGCGCCCGTTGTGCAAAACCCAGTGGGCCAGTTACCAGTTGTTAATAAATGGTGTTGTTGAAGCCACACGTCCATACGGACAGGGCGGAACGGTAGAAGTATCGGCCAATGGCCAGGACTCACACAGTTACTTGGAGAGATCTTACCGATCCTACTTGTGCTGCTAGTGCTACGCTCCTGCTGTACAAAGTTGTAGTGATCCTTGTGCCATCTTTGCAGATGTTACTTGGTCTTCACCGATGAACGGCATGTACGACATGACAGTGGTAGTAACTAATAGTGGTGCCAACGGTGGTGCATGGACGATCACAGTGAATGGCGTTACACAGACGCACCCATACAACGTACCTGTTACGATTACAGGCATCAACAGTTCACAAGACTTCAGTGCATCCATCTGCGATGTAACGTCACGGACTGCTGCTATATGATCCGCAAACCGGGTGTTGGCAAGATTTGCGACTTCGTATGGGTTGATGAGGATTGTGATGGTGTACAGGACATTGACGAGGAAGGTTTGGGAGGAGTAACGGTTACGTTGACGGGCATGAACCAGTCTGGCGTATCCGTAAACCTTACGACGACTACGAATGCTAACGGCTACTACGAGTTCGAGAATATCGAAGCGGGTGGTGCATACAAAGTCACTTTCTCACTGCCTGCTGGCTACAGAACTACGCACCATCCAACCAAGGCAACGATCTGTTGGATAGGGTGATGTATTGCAAGGCATGAATGGTATGACGGCTACTTTTGTGCTGATGTCTGGCCAGACAAGGACAGATATTGATGCAGGTTACTGCCCCATACCTGATCCTTGTGAGTTGATATTACCAACATTACTACTCAGTGTGCTGAGCAGGATGGTTACTACACGATCAGCTTTGTAGTGAACAACACAGGTACTAACACAAACTGGACTGGTACAGTGGGTAGGCCAGCAATTGAGCGGCACTTACGGCCAGACCGTAACTACTGCACCGATTGCATCACCTACTATCGGTGACCCAACAGTGAGTATATAGTGTAGTGGATACAGATAATGACGACTGTCGTGCTACCCGTTCGGTAACCGCTCTCACCGATTGTGGCCCTGTTTGTGATCTGTCGATCACCAATGTGTCAACATCATGTGCTGAGCAGGATGGTTACTACACGATCAGCTTTGTGGTGAACAACAGGTTCTAATACAACTTGGACAGGTACGGTGGCGGCCAGCAATTGAGTGGCACTTACGGCCAGCTGGTGACCACCGCACCGATTGCAGTGGGTACAGCACCTATCGTGAGTATCAATGTGCAGGATACGGAAGATAGTGCGTGTACGGCTACCCGTTCAGTAACGGTACCTACCGAGTGTTTACCTGATCCTTGTAGCATGGAGTCTGGTGTAGTAACGCAAGGAGCTTGCAATGGATAATGGTACGCCTATGACCCATCTGATGATTACTACATAGCTACCTTCACTGCACCCTGTGGTACAGAACGGATGTAGCAATCAGTATCAAGTGTTGTTGAATGGCGTGCTTGTTTACACAGGTACTTACGGAGATAATGGCGGAACGGTAGTAGTAGATGCAGATGGTACATCTGATATACTTACTTTCCGCGAATCTTGTGGAGTAGTGACGGGATGTGCACAATAGTGTGACACTCTCTCCTGTTTCATCTTGCTCCAGACGGGAGTGCCTTGCGATATCAGCATCACAAACATCGTAACAGAGTGTGCTGGTGATGGTTTCTATACCATCCGCTTTACCGTAGTGAATACAGGAGATGGTACTAACTGGACAGGTACGGTGGCAGGTATGCCAGCCAATGGCACTTATGGTATTACCTATACATCTACTCAAATTGCAGTGGGTACTGCTCCTACTGGAGCATCAGTGTACCAAGATACGCAAGATGGTGGATGTACTGCTACTCGTTCAGTAACGGTGCCTACCGATTGTGAATCCTGCAGATTACCGCTTCCTTAGTGGAGACCGTATGCCTTTCACCACCTAAGAATTTCGAGGTTACATATTCGTATAACAGGAGAAAATAACAGCATCGGATGGTATGCAACAGACAATCTGGGGAGGCGTGTTCACAGGATTTTACGATGTTACTTCTGTACTTACCTTTAGTAATGTGGAATCTGGTACGCCAATCGTAATCACTTTCCACGATCTGGATGATACGGGTTGTACTTATACCTTGACGGTAAATGCACCAGATTGTGATGAGGATCCAGAATGTGTGTCTTCTTGCACAGCACTGCCTACGGTATGTGATGACAATGGCACGCCGTTCGACGGCAGCGATGATACGTACACGACACAGGTAATGGTTGTGGGTCAGAACACAGGTTCTTGTTTCACCTATACCATCAACGGTCAGAGCTTCACGCAAGCTTATGGAGCATGGTTCACAGTAGGGCCGTTCCCAATCAGTGGTGGCAATGTGATCTTTGAAGTGGTGGATTGTGACAATACTGATTGTTCACACAATATGTTGATCGTAGCACCTGCTGAACCTTGTTCAAATGGCACATTGGCGGTAGGATGCCCAGTTAGCAACCACTTCTGCCCGATCATTGAACAGGACATCATGCTCTACCAGACTGATCCATTCGATTGTTCTGCTACGGTAGTCGTGACCACACCAGATGTAACAGGTGCTTGTGGCGATGGTTCTTACACGGTAAGTGTTGACTTGGTGAACATGTTTGGTAACGTCATTGCGACGATTGACGCAGGGCAACCGATGGTATTCAATGGTGTTGTACCAGGTGATTACTTCATCCGCTACCGTGTGACCGATACTTGTGGAAATACGGTTACCCAAGACTGCCGCATCCGTGTAGCAGATATTGGCGAACCCGTAGCGGTGTGCAACGGCTTACTCAATGTACAGTTGGGCGGCTGGGGATTAGCACGCCTCTATACAACCAGCATCAACAACGGTAGTTACGACAACTGCGGTATTGCCAGCATTGAAGTACGCCGCATTTACAACCGTGATCCTCAAACTTGCGACGAGTTGGCTAACCCAACTTATAGCAACTGGGGACCTTACGTAGAGTTCAACTGCTGCGACGCAGGCACTTACGTGACGGTAGAAATGCGTGTGACTGATATCTATGGCAACTACAACGTTTGCTGGTCAGAAGTACTCGTAGAGGATAAGACACTGCCATACTGTGTAGGTCTCGTAGATCAGACAGTTGAGTGCAATGAACTACCCGGTGATTTCGATCCTACGAATTTGAGCCAGTTGGCTACTTACTTCGGAACACCCGATGTATTCGACAACTGTTCAGCTGAAGCAGTAGAGTATGCACCTGTCATTACGAACGAAAACGGCAACATTGTCATCGTACGGAACTTTGTAGCCATCGATGCAGTAGGCAATGAATCAGCAACTACCTTCCAGCAAGTGATCACAATCGTAGGTTGTGAGACAGGTGGTGGCGGCAATGCTGGTGGCGGTGACGAGACAACTCCAACGATACCACAAACACGTGTGAATCCGAATGACTTGAATCCGAATGGAGTTAGCCAGAATCTGGTACTGTACCAAAACTTCCCGAACCCTGCAGTGGACGAAACTACCATCCACTTCTTTATGGCGCAGGAAGGACGTGCAGTAATAGAAATTTACGATGCACTTGGTAAGCGCGTATTCATCCAACCAGGTGAGTACCCACAAGGGGAAAATGAAGTGAGGGTGAACACATCTCGTTACAACGGAGGAGTGTACCAATATCAGGTAACTGCCAACGGTGAAACACAGCGCAACAAGATGTTGATCGTCAGAGATTAAGGATATTGATGGGATGCTGGCCGAATAGGTCGGCATCCCTACGATAAGGATTGTACGACTGAATAGCCGGCTATCTGTACAGATAGTCGGCTTTTTTTTACATTTGCACTTTAAAAATGGAAAATATGAATGCGAACACTTCTTACAAAATGAGGGTTTACCACCGTTATCTAGGTTTTTTTCTAGTAGGCATCATGGCTGTATATTCTATTAGCGGTATTTTGATGATTTTTAGAAACACAGATACGTTTAAAATAAAAACAGAAATACACGAAACCATCCAGCCTGGCTTGACTGCGCAAGAGCTTGGGCCTGCACTCAAAATCAAGCGATTAGAGGTGAAAGAGGTGAAAGATGGTATTTTTTATTTCAAAGACGGAACCTATAATCCAGCTACTGGGCAAGCGGATTACACCAAAAAGGAACTCCCTTTTTTACTAGAAAAAATGGAGCGCATGCATAAAGCGACCACGGAAAGCCCTTTGTTTTACCTGAATATTTTCTTTGGATTAGCCTTGCTTTTCTTCGTTATTTCTTCTTTTTGGATGTTCATGCCCGGTACTACAACTTTCAAAAAAGGCTTGTACTTGTATTAGCTGGCATTGTGCTGACATTGGTCATGCTCTTTGTGGGAAGGTAAGGAGTTCTAGGGGTATGGTAGGGGGACTGTAGGAAAATGCCAAGTGGGAATTTTGTCCCCATATCGTCTCCATATCACCAACTCTATTATTTCCGAATGACCATCAAACTGCTTCCATCCAAAAACTCGGATGAACCATCCAAAAACCGAATATTGCACCAATAGGCTTGGGTTGCACATTTTTGCACTTGCATTTTATTCACAATCCAAATGCCTATTTTATGCAATATGCACATCCCTTTTCTATCAGAGGTTTCATTTTAGCCTCGCTTTTCTTTTTAGCAAGCCTTCACCTATCGGCAACCGTGCCCAACGGCACTTACTACATCAAAACCGCCAACGGCAAGTACCTCGCCATAGCAGGCATTGACAAAAACAACGGTGCCGCGCTAGTCCAGTGGGATTTTTCCACCAATGACAACCACAAGTTCGTCGTCGAGAACCAACCTGACGGCTCCGTATTCATCAAGGTCGTTCACAGCGGGCGCTACCTCAACGTGGAAGGCCAAAGCCGCGACGCCAACGCCCGCATCATCCAGTGGGATTTCGTGAACCAAGGCAACCTCAAATTCTGGCTCACCAGCAACATCAACGGCGACGGCAGCCACGCCATAGAGTGCGAGCAGTCGCGCATGTATTGGAACATTCACGGCGGCAACCACATCACCGAAAACGGGCGCGGTGTGGTGCAATTCCCCAACGCTATGCAGTGGTTCTTCTTTGAGCGCGTCAACCGCTTGGTTGGGGATGAGATACAAACAGTATCATCCGACTGTAGCAAACTTATGAATTCAGCGTACTTCCGGTGGCGGCAATGTCAGGCGCACCGTAGGCGGGCTATCAGCGGACTACATCAAGCGCACCGCCGATACCAAATCCACGCCCAAATTAGTCAACGACGACGGCCACTGCCAAACCTACACCGCCAAAGTAAGCAGCGTGGAGAAAAACGAAATCATGACCATCTCCAACGGCAATCTTATCGAGTTCTTCGCGCCGGGCCTCATCTACGACGTGCGCGACCTCTTCAACGGCAACCTCCTCCAGAAAGATAAATTTCCCTACGGCCAAGGCCGCCTGCCCATGCAGCTCACCACCACGGTGCGCAACTTCGACGGCCTCAACAATTCCATCCAAGAAATCGTAAACCAGCCTGAACGCACCTCCCTCAACCAAGCCGTAGCCAACTTCTACGCCCGCCATACAACCCAAGCCGAGCGTACTTCCATGCAGAACATGCGCTATTATTCCTGCGCCATCACCAACCGCTCCGAGTTTGCCCTCAAAGTAGGCGTGGGGGCGCACTACACGGTCTTTAGCGCACAGGCAGATTTGGAAATCAAAAACGCCCGCGACTACAAAACTCTCTACTTTGAGGCCACCAAAGAGCTGTTTACCATCTCCGCCCGGCCCGCTTCCGAGGCTGGTTTCTTTGAGTCCGCGTCCGAATCTACCTCCAACTTAGGCTACATCTCCTCCGTCACCTACGGCGTGCGCATCATTGCCAAAGTAGAAGTCGAAAACACTAGCGAATCCATGCAAGCCGACCTCAAAGCTTCCTTCGAAGCCGGCATTGCAGGGGTCAATGTCAGTCTGAACAACTACAAGGCCAGTAGCACCGCCAAAACCATCGTGACCCTCTACGCCGTAGGCGGGCGCAGCGACCGCATCGGCACCTGCACCGTGGACAACATCGAATCCACCATCCGCAACTTCCTCCTCAGCGCCAACTACCAGGTGGCACAGCCCATCAAGTTGCAGTTTTCCACCCTCGAAGGTCGGGTCATGAGCTTTATGGATGCTACCGACAACTTCACCTACGAGGTTTGCAAACCCAAAGTCATCGCCGACGAAAGCATCACCACCATTACCCTCGACGGCACCCTCATTACCCCTAAAAACGCGGAAACCGACTACGACTTCTATGGCAAAATATGGGTAGAAGCCTTCAATGCCGCAGGCCATCCCATCCGCGACAACGGCAACAACCACCTCATGAACGTGGACGGAATGCAAGAAATAGACCTCGACAGCCAAGCGGGGTTTCGGCCCGGTGCACAGGTCAGCTTCACCTACCCGCCGGGGCAGGCCAAAGGGGGCTACCTCTACATCTATTACGCCTTCTTCGACCAAGATGCCAATACCGACTGGGGTACGGGCGACGACGACCAGTTCTCCTTCATCAACCAAGACCCCGACCATCAGTGCGAACTCGGCCCCACCAGCCGACGGCTTTGCTACCGCGTCTGTCCCCTGAGCAACCTAGCCGGCCCACAACCCCAGATCAACGACTACCTCTGGAATTCCGACGACGGCACGGGGATAGATGTACTGATATTTGCCAAAGAAACAGTAAAATAGCTGCTAGTTTCGTGCGATATTATTTTGGGCAGCCCTCTCGGCTGAGCCGAGAGGCCGGGCTATCTGGTCGCAGGCTCCCGCCTATCCCTGCTGCGGGCTGATTGGGAAAGGCATACCTTCGTAATTTGACGGAAATAGATCCAGAATTTTAGGGGAAGCTAAAATGGTTAAAGCGTTTATCATGAACCACTTATTAAACTATTTTTAGCTTCCCTATTCTGAATCTATTTTTTTCGTCCCATAGTCCCATGCAAATCTAGTGCTCTGCAACTTTGCGACCTAAAGGATCAAAGTTCATTGAACAGGCTCAATACGCCCTTCACCTCACCAATACCACAGTCAAAAAGCCAATTCGCCCAAATAGAAATCCAACTACCGCACAACCATGATTTTGTGCCAACTTTGTGGTTGTTACACCAATGTCAGGATGATGCGGGTACCACTTATTATTTTGTTCTTGGTTGGCTGGCTGGTTGCGCATGCCCAGCAGCCTCTGCGTCATTTCTCCCACTGGACAACTCGCGACGGACTCAGCAGCAATGATGTCACCTGCTTGCTGCGCGACAAAGAGGGCTATCTCTGGGTAGGTACGTCGCAAGGGCTGAACCGCTTCGACGGGGTACATTTCAAAACCTTCCTACCCGATGCTCGCCGCCCTACTCAAACCGTGAGTAGCGAGGTCATACATGCGCTGGCGCAAGACAGTGATGGCTATATTTGGATGGCCACCGCCAACGGCCTCAACCGATACGACCCTGCCACCGCTACTTTTAAGGTGTGGAAATCGAATGGCGAAAGCAATTCAAACACCTTGCCCAATAGCTTGGTTAATAACTTACTCATTGACCAAGATGGCCTGATATGGTTAGCCTGCGATAACCGCGACCTTTGCGTATTTGACCCCAAAAGCAAACCTTCACCACCTACCCGTGGAAGCGTTTTGTGGCAGATACGCTCCCCACGAATAGCAAAATTTACCAAACCATTCATTACCTTAAACCTCGTGGCGAACACCAACTCTGGTTAGCAACCAACCTAGGGTTGTTCAGTTTTGACAAACGGACGAGTCGGTTTATCTGGCATGAAACTCCCCAAGTATTCCAACCTATCACGGCATCAGACAATGATTGCTCCGAAACACTACCCCTCGGTTCTTGGCAAGACGACCTCCTCCTGTATAACCCCTGCCTCGATCAGTGGCGGCAAGTGCGCCAGCCATTGCCGCCGCAGGTGTTAGGTGGGGAGCGGTATGTGGGCTGGGTATTTCCTTATCAAAACACTTACTGGGCTTTGGGCAGAGCGGGTTTGTGGGTGGTTAGCAAGGATTGGCAAACACTGTGGCATCAACAGGAAACAGCAACGACGGCACAAATGCCAATTGGCCTACTTAAAGCCTACTTCAAAGATGCCAACAACGCCGTTTGGTTGGGTGGCGAGCAGGGGCTTTGGCTATACGACCCACGGGCACAACACATTGATTATACCCATTAGCGCAAATCCCCGAAGAGGAAGGGGTTTACAATACCTACAGCGCATTTGTGGATGTGCCTAGCAGCGGGCGGCGGTATATGTTAGATCATTACCGTAGCAAATTGTGGGTCTTTGAAAACGCGCAGCACTTGAAAACCTTGCGACTACCCGGCAGGGCAGCCTCCTACAACGTATAGGCGATAGCATTTGGGTAGCTTCCAATACGCAGCTATTCCTACTGAATGAACGCCAGTTGACGCTACAAGCGGTGGCTCTCCCGAAATTGGAATTGGCACTTGATCCGCAGTCGCAGTGGGTAACAATGGGGCGCGATGCACAGGGGCGTTTTTGGCTTGGGAATAATCAGGAAGGTTTGCTGGTTTGGGACACTGCACGGAAAACCTGTTGGCAACCATTGGAAAAAGATGGATTCATGGCCAAAGCTGTAAGTCAGGTTTTTTGCGATAATACTCGGCAGATCGTATGGATCAGCACCCATGACCACGGCTTGTTCCGTTACGACCTGAATAAAGGCCAATTTACGCTGTTTCGGCACGACGAGTCGCAGCCTGAAACTTCGCTGGGTGCCTACATCACACACGCCATTTGCCAAGATGGCAGTGGCAATATTTGGGTAGCCACCGAGCCGGGCGGCGTATCGAGATACGATCATGATCCCAGTAAAAACAATGCCTTTATCACCCTGAATACCGACGACGGCTTACCCTCCAACCAAGTTTACACCCTTTGTACCGACAAGCGCGGCCATGTGTGGGCTGGTACGGCCAAGGGCTTGGTATGGATCAATCACCAAACCCTGCAAATACACTGTTTCGGGGAAGAAGATGGCTTGCTGAACACCTTTTTCGACCTACCTTTGTCATTGGGGCAAGACGGCAGCATAATGTCTGGTATGAAGCAAGGTTTTCAACACTTTCATCCTGATAATATGTTGACCAACTTACCCGCTTCCCGCGTTTTGGTAACAGATTTCAAGGTTTTTGATCAACCCCACCCTTCATACACCAACCTGAATGAACAACAAGCGATAACTTTGGACTGGACGCAGAATTTCTTTACCATAGACTTTGTTGCAACTGATTTTTTCCAATCGACCAAAAACACCTTCGCCTATCGGCTCAAGGGCTTTGATAAAGATTGGGTATATACCCACCGAAAAGGCCGCGCCAGCTATACCAATGTGCCACCTGGCGACTATATTTTGGAAATAAAAACGGGTCGCGAGCGCGAATGGCAGCCCGTGAGTTATGCCCTAGCGATTCGCATCATGCCGCCTTGGTGGCTCAGAGGGTGGTTTAAGTGGTTGGTGGCGCTGACGGGGCTGGCCCTTGTGTGGAGTGCTTACCGCTGGCGGATAGCGCGGGTACGACGCGAGGAAGCACTGAAAAATGCCTTCAACCAAAAATTGGCCCAAACCGAAATGGCCGCACTGCGCGCGCAAATGAATCCCCATTTTGTATTCAATTGTCTGAGTGCCATCAACCGCTTTATTTTGGTGAACCAACCAGAGGAAGCCTCAGCTTACCTTACCAAATTCAGCCGCCTCATCCGCCTTATTCTCGACAACAGCCGCACGGATACTGTTCCTTTGGATAAAGAATTAGACGCGCTGAAGCTCTATATCGAAATGGAGCAAATGCGTTTTTCTGATCGATTTGAATACACACTGTATGTTGCACCTGAGGTGCAGCCAGCGTTGTTGGAGATACCCCCCTTGCTCATCCAGCCTTTTGTGGAAAACGCCATCTGGCACGGCCTTATGCACCGCGCTACACCAGGGCTTTTGTCCATCAAGGTGGAGTTGGCTGCACAAAACAAACTTACCATTACCATTGAGGACAACGGCGTAGGCCGTACGAAAGCAGTAGAGCTTAAAAGCAAATCTGCCACGCCCAACAAATCACTAGGTATGACGGTGACCACTGAGCGTATAGCAGCCATTAACCAACTCTACGGCACGGATGCCACCGTTGCCATCATCGATTTGACAGGTGAGCTGGGGCAGGCCATTGGTACCAAGGTCGTTTTGCAAATTTGAAAAAAATAAACCATGACAACCTTCCTCATCGACGACGAACCGTATAGCACCGATGTATTGCGCATTATGTTGGAAAAATATTGCCCAGACATCGTAGTCACAGGTGTATATAATGACCCTGTATTGGCATTGGAAAACCTGCAAAACAATCCACCTAATCTGGTTTTTTTGGATATTGAAATGCCACGGCTCAATGGGTTTGACTTGCTGCGCCAATGCCCTCAGCCTCCTTTTTCTGTTATTTTCACCACAGCGTATGACCAATATGCTGTGCGTGCTTTCAAGTTCAATGCAGTGGACTACCTACTCAAACCCGTGGACAAAGACGAACTCATACAAGCCGTTGAAAAAGTAACTAAAAACAATGTGCCCAACGCCCAACAATTAGACGCCCTGTCCCTGCTACACAAGCACCCCACCCCGGAGCGCATAGCCTTGCCTGTAGGGCACGAACTGCTGTTTGTAAATGTAGCTGACCTGCTTTATATGGAGTCTGACGGTGCGTATGTGTCGGTCTATTTAGTGGGGCAAAACAAGCCAGTGCTGCTGGCCAAATCGCTGCGGGAATTTGTAGAATTGCTTAATAATCCCCAGTTTTTTCGGGTACACAACTCTTATTTGGTCAATATGCGGCACATACAGAAAATCATCCGCACAGATGGCGGCGAAGTGGTGATGGCCAATGGACGTTCGCTACCAGTGGCAAGAGCTAAAAAGCAGGAACTCATGAGCCGCATAGCGAAGGTGTAGCGGATTGAGAACAATAAAAGGAGCGCTTTCAAGGAGCAAGGACGATTTATTATACAGGCTGCTAGCTGCTGAATATACGAATCAACACCTCATGTGCTTCCGTCAAATTACTTAGGATAGAGCATCCACATCGCCAATTAAAAACCTAAACCGACCAAACAAAAAAACCATATTGATGATGCTTCATCGGTCGTGCATATTTGTATGAAAATCAATACAATATGAAGGCGTTGTCTTTGTATTGGCAAAGTCTTAATTTCATTCACCCAACAAAATAGAGCACTATGCGACCTACAGTTTTATTATGCTTTCTGACCCTACTCCTACATTTCTCCTGCGGCAACACCACTTCCAATGGGGGACAGCCTGCTGAGACCAGCGATCAATCAACATCTGCTTACATTAAGATGAAAATAAACGGAATACCTTGGGAGGCCACTTCGGAAATCATAGGCAACCTAGGGATGATGGAAGAAGGGCAGTTCACTCTCGGTGGTACGCACCTAGCAGACGGAGAGGAACAAAATTTCAACATCGTACTTCATCAGGTAACTGGGGCAGGTACTTATTCCACGGCTGTGGGACAAACGTATAACGCCGTCCAATACGCTGTGAGTCAAACGACCAATGGCGATGTGCGCATCTACAAGAGCCAACAGGATGGCAATTTCACCGTTAAAATCACCCGAGCGGAGGGCTTTCAGACAGAAGGCACCTTCAGCGGCACCCTGCCTGGCTGGCTCAATGTACACGAACCCGCCATCATCACCGAGGGCGTTTTTAAAACCAATTTGTAATAGGTCATGCTACGTTTCATTTTCCGTATCTTATTTGTTGTTTTAGGGTTGGGCATATTTGGCTATTTTGGCTTTGATGCTGTTGCTCCGCTGTGGTACCGTGTTACGGGTACTGTAGTGGAAGGCCGCGTGATTGGTTTTCTGGCTGGCAAACATTCGCCCTCCGTTCAGCCCGAACCTACAGGCGTTCGAAAGGGACGCAGACTGGCCAGGCGACCCGTATTCCGGCATCCTGTTGCCTTGGGGGCTAAGGACAGTCTGGATACGCGTAGCCGAACGGGAGGATTCCTCCTTTTTGGCCATTATGACCTCCACCAATCAGTCACCGTAGTCATGCCCAAAGGACAGCCTGAACGAGCACAAATATTGGGCTTCCGGTTGATGTTTATGGGTGTCATCGCCTCTCTTTTTGGCCTGTTCATCGCTTGGATGGGCTGGAGTGGAAAGGGCTGACATCACCACTTTATATCCGACTTTTTACCATTTTACCGCGTCAAGTACATATTGCGCTGGCGATCCAATTCCCGGAAGAAAGGATCGGTCAGGTCTTTGATAAACTGAATGGCTTCACCCGTAGATTTCATCTCTGGCCCTAATTGTTTGTCCACATTCGGGAATTTATCGAAGCTGAACACAGGTACTTTAATGGCAAAACCGCTGGGGCGTGCCTGTATGTTGAAGTCTTTCAGTTTTTTGGTGCCCATCATCACGTGAGTGGCAATCTGAAGGTAAGGCACTTGGTAGGCTTTGGCAATGAAGGGGGTTGTACGCGAAGCACGTGGATTGGCTTCAATCACGTAAACCTGCTCGCCTTTGATGGCAAACTGCACATTGATAAGGCCTCGGATATTGAGCGCTTTGGCCAATTTTTCGGTGTATTCCACCATGGTGTTTACCACATCCACGGAAAGGCTGTAGGTAGGTAATACCGCCGCCGAATCACCGGAATGGATACCCGCTGGCTCAATGTGTTCCATGATGCCCATAATGTGCACCTCGTCTCCATCGCAGATCGCATCGACTTCTGCTTCTTTGGCGCGATCCAAAAAATGGTCAATGAGGACATTATTGTCGGGCGTGTGTTTAAAGATATGAAGTACGTGTCGTTCTAATTCTTTATCGTTAATCACGATCCGCATATCCTCGCCACCAAGCACATAACTGGGGCGTACAAGTACGGGATAACCCACTTTGTTAGCAACTTCTAGTGCTTCATCTGCATCGTAGGCCACGCCGTATCTGGGGTAGGGGATTTCTAATTCTTTTAGCAAATCGGAAAAAGCACCCCTGTTTTCTGCCAAATCCATGTTGGCGTAATCGGTGCCGATGATTTTAATCCCTTTTTTGTCGAAGGTTTCAGCTAATTTGAGAGCTGTTTGCCCACCCAACTGTACAATCACGCCTTCGGGTTGTTCCAATTCGATGATTTCCTGTAAGTGCTCCCAATACACAGGCTCGAAGTAGAGTTTATCGGCGATGTCGAAATCGGTGGAGACTGTCTCGGGGTTACAGTTGACCATAATAGCTTCATAGCCTGCGTCTTTGATGGCCATGATGCCGTGTACGCAGCAATAGTCGAACTCAATACCCTGACCGATACGGTTGGGGCCAGAACCCAGCACCAGGATTTTTTTCTTAGCACTGGGAATGCTCTCGTTTTCCTTGTCAAAAGTGCTGTAAAAGTAGGGGGTCTTCGCTTCAAACTCAGCAGCGCAAGTATCCACCATCTTATAGGTTCGTAGGACGGCTAATTGCTTACGATGACGGGTCACTTGTTCTTCATCCACCCGTAGAACCCAAGCGATTTGCGCATCGGAGTATCCAGCCTCTTTGAGTTCCCGCATGAAGCTTTCTGGTATATCTTCGGCTACATTGAAGCGCATGAGCCGCTCTTCCATTTTGACCAAGTGCTTGATTTGTTGTATAAACCAAGGGTCGATTTTGGTAATGTTGTGAATGGTTTTGGAAGGTACGCCGAGGCGGAGGGCATCTTTAAGGCGGAAAATACGGTCGTCGCTGGCCTTTTCGAGCCGTTGAAGAATATCGTCGGTTTTAATCCATTCTTTTTTATCGGCACCCAATCCAGCACGGCCCTGTTCAAGACTTTGACAGGCTTTCTGTAATGCTTCGAGGAAGTTGCGCCCGATGGCCATAACCTCTCCTACCGATTTCATTTGGAGACCTAGCTCGTGATCGGCGCCTGGGAATTTTGAGAAATTCCAGCGGGGCATTTTTACGATAACGTAATCAAGGGTCGGTTCGAAGTAGGCAGAAGTGGTTTTCGTGATTTGGTTGCTAAGCTCATCAAGGGTATAACCAATGGCGAGTTTGGCAGCAATCTTGGCAATGGGATACCCAGTGGCTTTGCTGGCTAAGGCCGAAGAGCGGCTCACACGCGGGTTGATTTCGATGACGATAAGGTTTTCCGTAGCGGGGTCAAGGGCGAATTGGATGTTGCACCCCCCCGCAAAATTACCCAAAGAGCGCATGGCGGCGATAGCCTGATTCCGCATATTCTGATAAGCAGTATCGGACAGCGTCATAGCAGGTGCGACGGTGATGGAGTCGCCCGTGTGAATACCCATCGGGTCGAGGTTTTCCACCGTACAAATGATGACCACATTGTCGTTGGCATCACGAAGTAATTCCAACTCAAATTCCTTCCAACCCAGCACTGCTTTTTCAACCAACACTTCATGGGTAGGGCTCATATTTAAGCCGTGGCGTAGCTTGGCATCAAACTCGTCTTCGTTGTGTACGAATCCTCCGCCTGTTCCACCCAAGGTGTAAGAGGGGCGAATGACTAAGGGGAAGCCAATTTTTTGAGCCGCTTCTTTCCCTTCCAAAAAAGAGTTAGCGATATAGGATGGTGCTACCCCTAAACCCATGTTAACCATGTGTTGGCGGAAAGCTTCGCGGTTTTCAGTGAGTTCGATCGCATCAATGTCCACCCCGATCATGCGCACGTTGTACTTATCCCACAGCCCCACCTTATCGGCCTCAATAGCAAGGTTGAGCGCCGTTTGCCCGCCCATCGTGGGCAGTACCGCATCAATTTGTCTTTCCTGAAGAATTTTTTCAATGCTTTCGACGGTAAGAGGTAGCAGATAGACATGGTCGGCTGTGACGGGATCCGTCATAATGGTGGCCGGGTTGCTATTGATAAGCGTCACTTCTATGCCCTCTTCTCGGAGGGAACGGGAAGCTTGGCTACCAGAGTAATCAAACTCACAAGCTTGGCCAATAATAATAGGGCCGCTCCCTATGATGAGGACGGAACGAATAGACTGATCTTTTGGCATGACGAAGCAATTTTTGAGGTCCTGCTGGTAAATATCTGGTAGGACAGCGGCTGAAAAAGAAGGTTCAGCCCAAATTGCGGGCAAAGATAAGACACCGCCTCCAAAACAACGGGATATTTGATAGAATTTTAAAAAAATTTGGTTCTTTGACAAATCTAGTGGTCGTACTGGGCTAGCGATGTGTAGCAGTGGCAGCTTTTTTAGCTGACAGACCCGGGTTTGCCGGGGCCGATCTAGGCTATCGGCTTAGCCGACACACGGTCAGCCTAGAGAGCTGTCCCGATTTTTTATCGGGATAGCGACCCGAAGGGTAGCCTCCACTAAAAAAGTTAAAGAACCAAAATTTTAAAATGTATCACTTTAACTTTTCCTTTGAAAGATACCTATGGGGGGAGGCGTTTTCCTGGCACATCTATATTACGAACCAAAAAACATTTCGAGATGAAAACCTATCAAGTTGCTTTATTCTTTGTTGCTTTCTTTTCTTTTAGTCTGTTGGCGCAGGCACAAGTAAGGGTATCCCCCAAGGTGGGTGTACATGTTGCTGCTTTAGACGCTGCACCGGATGACTTCACGGCACAGGCTCGTACCGGATGGCATGCAGGAGTGGATTTTAGGATGGGAAAGGGGCTGTTCTATTTGAATCCTGGTTTACAATACAACAGCTTAACGGCTCGCTTAGTAGAGAACATAGACCAAGACACCCGCTTAAATTTTGAAGAGGAAACAACTATCCAAAGCCTAAAAGCACCGCTGAACGTAGGATTGCGAATAACAGGGGATAACGGCCTGTTAGGTTTGTACCTAAAAGGTGGTGTAGTGCCTACCTATGTAATGGGGGTAAAAGAAACGGATAATTTTGACTTTTCGGTCGATCGCCTCAATCGTTTGACTTGGGGCGCAAATGCAGGCCTGGGGATTGACCTACTTTTTCTCACAGCCGATTTGACTTATGAAAAAGGGCTGACTGACTTTTTCAACGATGCTGCTGGTAAAAACAACGTATTGAGCCTAAGCGTAGGGGTGAAGTTCTAATGTTATCCGTTGCTAAGTTCTTTCTTCTAGACGTAAATTGGCAAGTACCAGATATATTTTTCTAAACAATGTGTTAAATCACAGCGTTTTACCCCTTTCCGATTGCTTAAAGGTTTCATGTTATACCAATTCTCCCTATCTTTCGCTTTGAGTTGGTAACATGCAACCTTTTTGCATCGGATCGGTCATTAATATCTGTTCAACATTTTATAGAAAAACTCGTCTATCATGAAAACACTGGCACTGATGTTTATCCTCTCCGTGGTAGGAGGGACGGCTTTGCAGGCACAATGTAGCAAGAGAGCTTTCCAAGGGGATTCCCAATTGTTTTCACAAAGTTGGTCGGAAAGGGCTGAGGCGTTAGCTGAAGAAGATGAAACCATTGAGAAACGGGTTAACCATCGCACGGGTCGTGTTTCCTACTTACGCTCCTATATACACCCCTTTACGGGTGAGGTGGCTACTGTATTGCTTCGCTATGATCCCGTAGAAGACCAGTTTGTAGAATGTGATGAGTATGCACAAGGAGGAGAAGGGAAGTTAGAAGGCGGTTCTCAACAAAACAACCGAAATGCCACAGCGGATAGTTTAGGGATACAGCAGCGCAAATTGATAAATGATTTAGACGCTAAAGACCAACCTAGTAGGTCTTCCCGAGTGAAATTGGCAGCTAATTGGAATTAGGAAGGAATTTAGCTGCAATGTGTTAGCTGATAAGTACTATTTCGAAAAACACCCCTTCTAAATGGGCAAAGTCTTTATCTGAAGTTATTAATATTGCATCAGTAATTGCCGCAGTTGCTGCTATCCAAACATCGTTTTTCCCCATGTTTCTTGCGGTAAAAGAGGTAGTTATTCGTTTGTGTTTTCTTTGGCTAAATGCTTCAATTTCCGCGTATTTCTCTAATAATTTTCCATATTTTATTTCAACTACCAGAAATTGTTTTAATATTTTATTTACCGCTTCAATACGCAAGTTCCCCCAGCTATTTTTTTGCGCGATGGCCATAATTTCGCCTAATGTTACAATAGAAATTATTGCATTGTTTCCTTCCTCAAATGGTTGGTAATCACTGATAATACGCTCACGAGTTATTGGATCTTTAAGATAGTAAAGAATAGCACTTGTGTCAAATACATAATTCATAACTTATAATACAGATAGAAGAGATGGTAGCGATTCTTGAATGTCGGCTTCTTTAATAAGGCGTTCTACTTCATCTCTTTTTAAAGCATATACTTCTTGATCTTTTTTCAAGGTATTTATGTCAAGAACATGTTGGAATATATCACCTATGTGGACAGCATCCACATCCTGTGAAAAATGCTGCGTATTTTTCTGAATAGCAGTTATAGAAGCAACGACTTGCTCAACCAGGTATTCATCTTCTATGTTGAGTATCCATTGAATGATACCTATTTTTTTTTGTGGTAGTGTCATATTATTTTCAGTGAAACTTTAGTGATTTGACGGAAATAAAACGTTCCAAATTTTTCCTGAAAGACCCGCAACTGTTTTTATGCAATTTACTTTCAGTCAGCGGTTTATAATACTTTCCTGTACTAAAAATTGAACAGTTTATTTTTATCCCGTCCCTTATACAAAGTTAACGATTTTTTAATGACTTGGTACATAAATAAGGGTGAATTTCGGATAAATATCTTATATCAATAGTCCATGCGTTTTTTTATTTTGAAAACATTTAAAGATATAAATAATTGATTTGTAGTGTTTTATGTTTTGATGCTCGAAAAAATAAAACCATTTGATGATCAGTTAGTTATAAAATCCGCCTGATGTATTGTTATATGGAAGCTATTTGTTTTTTTCCACCCCTTACTTTTGCTTCACACTTTCCTCCGAATAAAACACCCCCCTACGATAGCAACGCAATACGTGTTTAACCGTTGCCGTAAGATTTTTGGGTAGGTGGTCGAGGTCGAACCAATTGGTGGACTTGAACTTTTCCTTTTCTCTGGCACGTAGGTTGCCTTCCCATTTGGAGGCGTGGAAGAACAAGCCTATTCTGTTTTCATCCTTTTTTTTCTTGTACATGACATGCGCCAAGGTGAGGTCTTTAGGATGGAGTATGATACCAGCTTCCTCTCTGCTTTCACGTATTAACGCCTGGACAGCAAATTCCTCATCTTCCACAGTGCCGCCCACTAGGGTATAGTTCCCGCCGTTTGGCTTGGTTTGTTTAAGCAGTAGAATGCGTCCGTGATCGTAGAGAATCACGCGCGCTTTAATCACTGTTTTTATCTGTGCCATGCAAATTTATACGTGATAGCCTGCCTTGTTACAGCAGGCTTTTATACTTTTGTGAATTATAGTATTCCAATGCGAAGTTTGTGAGTAGGAAAAATAGCGCCGTCAAATTCTCACAAACCCTGCCTTGGAATACTACAGTAGCCTCGGTGCCTTCTATTTCCTATCAGAAAAAGTAGCAACACAAAGGGATACTGCGAAAATAACTTTAGCTTAGAAAAAGTGATTTATTTCAGCTTTTTCCGTGCATTCCAAAGATTTCGCTTACCTTTCGGTAGCAAAAGTAGTCATTTTGATGAAGGCATAACGACCATGCCTTCAAACTTTTGAAAAGCAGATTATGTTTTGACATTTGGTGTGCAATGTGTGCCTTGGTATGCAACGCCACCGTACAAAAACTGCGCCTATGCATCACGAAAATGTAGTAGCAACGATTGGGAATACCCCGCTTATTAAACTAAGCCACATCACAGAGGGTATTATCCCTGCCACCGTTTACGGCAAGGTGGAAGCATTTAACCCTGGTCAGTCTGCTAAAGACAGGGTCGCTAAGCACATGATAGAACGAGCCGAGATAGAGGGGCGTCTGAAACCAGGCGGCACGGTGATTGAGGCTACCAGCGGCAACACGGGTTATAGTTTGGCAATGGTGTCTGCACTTAAAGGTTATCGCTGTGTATTGACGGTAACGAGCAAGGCGGGGCAGGAAAAATTGGCCATGTTGCGCAGCCTTGGGGCTGAAGTGGTCGTGTGTCCTGCTGATGTAGAACCAGAGGATCCTCGTTCTTATTATTCCAGAGCAGAACAATTGGAGAAGGAAATTCCCAACTCCGTTTACCTGCGCCAAAACTGGAATAAAGACAACCTCATGGCTCACTATACCTCTACCGGGCCTGAGATTTGGGAACAAACCGAGGGTAAAATTACCCACTATGTCTGTTGTGCAGGTACGGGAGGAACCCTTTCGGGAACAGCTAGGTATTTGAAAGAGATGAACCCCGATATTAAAATCATCGGCGTGGATGCCTATGGTTCTGTGCTGAAGAAATATTGGGAAACGGGTGTTTTTGATAAAAACGAGATTTACTCCTACAAAGTCGAGGGTTTGGGGAAAACTATTATCCCCGACAATGTGGATTTTGATATCATCGATGATTTTATCAAAGTCACCGATCGCAACAGTGCCTTGCGTGCCCGCGCCTTAGCACGCCGCGAAGGGTTGATGGTCGGATACTCCAGCGGTTCAGCTATGGATGCCGTATTCAAACTGCGTCATCAACTGAAACCCACGGACGTAGTGGTGGTACTCTTCCCGGACCACGGCAGCCGTTACCTCGGTAAAATTTACAACGACGAATGGATGAAACAGCAGGGATTTCTGTCGCCACAAGGCGAGGCGCCCAACCCGTATAGCTATCATTATATGAAGCGGGTTTACAAGGTATATCGCCGTAAGTATGGCCGATACCTGAGAAAAACACTGCTGATGGATTAATATCCACTTCAATTGGTTGTGTCTCCGCATCAATGAAGTTAAGAACCTTGTATCACCCCCGTATCGGATTGAACAAACATTCGGTACGGGGGTTACTTTTGTCTGTTATTCCCCTAGTTATTCTATACAAGTTTATCCAAGGGGATTATTCCAAAAACAATGAAGAACGACGGTATGAAACGGTTGGTGAACAGATTAGTGCTTTTGATTTGCTTATTTCCCTGGCATGTAGGTGCCCAGCCTCCTGCTGGTAGCCGTGCCGATATTGCTTTGGCAGAGGGCAAAGGAGGATTGATGGGTGTTGTGTTGGATCAGCAGACGGAAGAGCCTATTTTATTGGCCAATGTACTTGTTTTTGAAGAAGGCACACAGCAGTTGCTCACGGGAACTACAACGGATGAGCGTGGTTTTTTTCGCATTACCGATATTGCTTATGGTAAATACGATATTGCCGTATCCTATTTAGGGTATGATGATTGGGTGAAAACGGGTATCGCCCTGACCGATGAAGAACGCTTAGCACGCATTGGGCGCGTCATGCTTTCTTCGGGTAGCAATACCTTAGCAGAAATAGAGGTGACTGCCGAACGGGCGGCTATAGAATTTGGTTTAGACCGAAAGGTGTTCAACGTGGAACGAGATATCGCCAGCAGTGGTGGTACGGCTGAAGACTTGTTGCGCAATATCCCTTCTGTAACCGTGGATTTGGATGGCAATATCAGCCTACGGGGTAGCAGCAATGTGCGCATTCTTATCAATGGTAAACCATCTGCTCTGACAGGCATGAACCGCCAAGGACTATTGCAGCAAATAGCCGCTGGCACCATCGAACGCATTGAAGTACTGACGAACCCTTCTGCTAAATACGATCCGGAAGGGATGGGAGGTATCATCAATATCATTACCAAACAACAAAATAAGCAGGGTTTCAACCTGCAAACCTCCGTGAATGTCGGTACCAACGATAAATACAATGGCAATTTGAACCTCAACTATCGGGTAGGGAAATTCAATCTGCAAGGGGGGTACAGCTATAATTACGACAATCGCTTTTTCAGGGGCGAACGACTGCGTACTACTGAAACAGTGGATACCTTCTGGCGTTTGGATCAGTTTTCGGATGGGGATCGGTTGCGCAAAAGCCATACCCTACAAGCGGGTGTAGAGTATTTTGTGTCGCCTAGGGCTAATCTTACTTTGAGTGGGCGGATTTCCGACCAAGAAGGAGGCGGTTTTTCAGTGCGCTCCAACCGATTTTTGGATAGGGAAAATATCCTTTTCTTATCTTCGGAAAGAACGGAGGATGAAGTCTCCTTCGATGATTCGTGGGAAGTGAATGTAGATTACCGGCAGCGGTTTCGCCAAGAAGGTCGGGAGCTGACCGTCAGTGCTCAGCACACGATATCAGATGAAGAAGAGGAAGAAAATTATGTAGAAGATTTCTTTTATCCCGGCCAAGTTTTTTTTGATACAGACCGCCAAATCAACCCCGCGTTGGAGGATAACGATGTGTGGATTTTCCAAACAGACTACGTCCATCCTGTGAATGATAAAGTGACATTAGAAACGGGCAGCAGGGTGACGTTGAGAGGGATTGCCATCGATAGTCGCTTGTTGGATTACAACCCAGCGACTGATGATTTTGAATTCATCGACAGTCTGAGCAACCTCTTTGACTACCAAGAGGATGTTTATGCTGTATATGGTATCCTGAAAGGTAGCACCGGTAAGTGGGGCTGGCAATTGGGCGCAAGAGCCGAGCAAACGAATACCACGTCCCGCCTCTTGGCACCTCGACAGGAGACGTTTGAAAACGACTATTTTAGCGTTTTTCCCAGCGCCTTCCTGACGTATAAACTAAATGACTTGGCGGGCATACAGGTGAATGTAAGCCGACGTATCAATCGACCGAACTTCCGTTCACTCAACCCTTTCATTGATCAAAGCGACCCATTGAACCCGCGCACAGGAAACCCTTTCTTGCGCCCCGAGTTCATCAATAGTTACGAGTTGAACTACTTGTGGTCCAAGGAAAAAGGATCCTTGACGATTGGTGCTTATTTTCGGGAGATTAGCGATATGATTACCCGTATTATCCAACCCGACGAGACGGGCACGGTCAATCTTCGCACGGTGGCCAACCTGAATAGCGGAAGAAATTATGGTTTGGAAGCGATTGTTTCGCTGCGGCCCGTGGAGAAATTGCAAATAGTGCTCAATGGCAATGCCTATCGCTCGGAAATAGATGGCAACAACTTGGAGACAGATCTCAACGCATCCGGATACCAATTCTCGGGGCGATTGCAGGGCAACTATACCCTTGGCAAGGATTGGGGCATCCAAATGACGGGCTTTTATCGTTCGAGGGGTGTGCAAGCTCAAGGAGATATGCGCCCGATGTATTCCATAGATATGGGCATTAGAAAGCCTATTCTCAAGGATAAAGCAAGTATCACACTACGGGCTACGGATATTTTCAATACGCGGCGGTTTGGTTTTGTGAGTACTTCTGGCGGAATAATTGATGATGCCACTTTCCAGCGTGAAAGCCGTATTGTATTTTTGGGCTTCAATTACAGCTTGCGCCAAGATAAGCGGAAAGGCAGGGACAAAAACGACCGTCGTGAAGGTGGCGGTATGGACGATATGGATTTTTAGGGTGAAGGTAGCGATGAGGTAATACGAACGTCCTCTTCAGTGCATCTTTTCACTCCAATCAGGAAAATATATACATACGCTCAACGAGCGCCGTACCTGTCCGATAACAAATGGAAACCTTGCGTTTACGAAGCCTACAAAAGGATTCGTAAACGTAAGAGATATTAACGCATAAGAATCGAATCCTTGGAGACTTCGTATGCGGTGCGGTTTTCGCTATCTGGCTCATCCATCATTCACGCCAAAAATGTAAAACAATGGGATATCAAAGCAGGCAGCGAAATTACAGAAGCCCTCGGGAAAAGAATGCAATCGTCAGACGCAATACAGGGCTGATATTGCTTTTTGGTGCAGCCATTTTGGCGATTTGGTTGTTCAAACACCGCTACTACTACTGGGGGTGGTTGAAGACGTATATTTACTACTGATATTTTCGTTTCGTATGAACGATGGATAAACCGCGCTAAGGGGCTGGAAGGGGCTTAACCTCCCGACCGCAGGGAGGGACGAGCGCAGCGAAGCCCCTCAGAGTATGTCTAAAATTTTCTCAATTGGCTACAAGCTACAAATTTTATCCTGCACTGCGTTAGAAATGCTCGCCGATGCTTCCGGCATCGACTGCGCTTTCTGCCTTGGTCAGAACAAAATTTGTATGCTTTCGCTCAATCAGATAAGTTTAGACATACTCTAAGCACCTGACCCCGCCCAAATGGTAGAATGGAACAGTATAGCTCATGCGGGGGAGCGCCCTGATGCAATTAGTTGCCCCTCATTTACATTATTTGCTCATCGTGTATCATCTCTTCCCATGTGAAGAGGGTGGGGTAGCCTTTATGGGCAAAGTAGTGAATGGTATCAGCGGGAGACCAAGGGCTTAGCACGCCTACAAAGTCACCGCCCCATGCACCTAATGATTTTATTTGGCCGGGAAAATCTGGGAAGCGTTCGGTTTGCACAGGAGGGATTTGCAGGATTTGGCTCACTAAAGCCTCGTGTTGTTTCCAACCGTCCATAGCTGCTGTTAGATTATTGGCTTCTAATATTTGGAGGGTGAGGTCGCTGATGGCATCGATTAGACCCGCTTGTATGCCACATAGCTCCCGGTAGCGGCGTATGCCTTCTCGGCTGTTTTGTTTTTGCCCTAAGTGGACAAAATAGATATGGGTGTAGTAGGCAGGTTCCCAAGATTGGGGCTGCACGGTGGGTGCCCCTTCTTTTAATTGGTAAAGGATGGGAGTATGAGCCGTGGCGCACGCAATATCATATCCAGAGCCGCCAAAACTGTCTTTGAGCAATGTGTAGGGGTTGGCGTCGGTGTGTTGGGCCAAGAGGCTTACAAGGGTAGAACTGCTGCCAAGCCCCCAATCCTGGGGAAATTCGAGCGTTGTGCGAATGGATTGCCCAAGCGGGAGCTGTTTGCCTTGCTGCTGGATGGATTGCAAGAGTTGCACTAAACGGTCGGCGGTGGCGGGGTCGTTGGTATTGATTAACGAAAGCGCTTGCCCCGTCCATTCCCACTCCGCTGCGAACCAGCAAATGCCATCGTGCGTATAGCTTTCCCAATGCAGGCATGAGGGGTGGGTGGGGCGTGGCACAACGTGCATCGACTGCCCCTTGCGGGTGGGGACTGCTAATGCCAGTGCGCCGTCTAGTACAAAATATTCTCCTGTGAGCAGCAGTTTTCCGTGGGCGTACATGGTGGCTAGGCTTGCTGCCAACCCTCCAAGAAGGTTCGCACGGCGGTGAAGGAAACGGTTTGGTTTTCAAAGTGCTGCCGCACGGCCTCTGCTGCTTCGGGGGAAGCGCCGAAGTGGTTGAGGATGTTTTGCAGGTGCATTTTCATGTGGCCAGCTTGTATGCCCGTAGTGACCAACGACCGTAGTGCCCCAAAATTCTGTGCTAATCCTGTGACGGCAATAATTTCCATCAATTGACGAGCCGAGGGGTGCCCCAGTAGGGATAAACTGAGTTTAGCTAATGGGTGTAGTTTGGTCAGTCCACCGATGGTGCCTAATGCGAGGGGAATTTCCAGTTCAAAATAAAAAGTGTCTTGCGCTATGCTGCAACTGCTGAGGCTGCGGTATTGGCCAGAGCGCGCTGCGTAGGCGTGGCCACAGGCTTCTATTGCCCTGAAATCGTTGGCGGTAGCCAAAGCGACGGCATCGATGCCATTGAAAATGCCTTTGTTGTGTGTCACAGCTCGGTAGGGGTCGTGGGTGGCTATGCGCACGGCGGTTTCAAACTTGCGAGCAAAATGGCGGACATCATCTTGGGTATGCAGCACTTTTTCCATATCGCTGAGGCTGCACGTGACCCATGCTTTGACGACACATTCCGGGGTGTAGTTGCTCAGGATGGCCATGATGATTTCCAGATTGCGCTCTTCTTCCTGCAAGTCATCCGAAGTGGCGGCCCAGTCTTTCAGTAGGATGCCGAATTCTTCCAAGACGGAATTGATGAAGTTGGCACCCATGCTATCGCAGGTTTCAAAGCTGACAAGCAGTTGGTGATAATCTGGTGCTATTTCTGGTTTTCGCAGATGTTGTATTTGCAAAATCCCGCCCCCTCTTTTTTCCATGTTGGCCGTCAGGTGGACGGTTTCTGCGCGCAACATTCGCTCAATAGCGGGAAAAAGTGCGTCCCACCGTTCTTGGCTGCCGCTCCAGCGGAAATGCAATTGTCCCAACTTGACGGTATCAATAACACGAGTGTGAAAGCCCCCAAGCGGCAACCAAAATCGCGCTGCCGATGCGGCGGCTGCTACCACCGAGCTTTCTTCGATGACCATGGGGATGGTGTAGAGTTGGCCATTAATTAGAAAGTTGGGTGCGACCCCATAAGGGAGGGGGAAATTACTGAGGGTATTCTCGCTGAACCCGTCTAATACTTGCTGAAGCGAGGCATCTGAATGCCTAAAACTTTCCAATTGCGCGGCCAAGTCAATGTCGGCATCTTCAAAATGGGTATTCAACCAAGCTATTTTTTGTTCCCTGCTCAGTTTGGAAAATCCGGAGATAGCTTTATCCTGCATAGCTGAAAAAGTAATGGGGCAACCCAATGAATGGCTTTAGACATACTCTTACAATCACCCCCAAGTGGTT
Organism: Saprospiraceae bacterium; assembly: GCA_041392765.1. GTDB lineage: Bacteria > Bacteroidota > Bacteroidia > Chitinophagales > Saprospiraceae > Lewinella. The sequence goes on along the minus strand of JAWKLL010000005.1, from coordinate 86,303 downwards.
ATTGGTTGATGCGAAGGAAGGCGTTGGCTACATCTAAGCCGCGTGCTTGCATTTCCACATAGGCGTGTAGTGCTTCGTACTCTCCCTGCGCGTGCTGCAAAAATGCGGAAGCTTGCCCATATATACTGCTAATATTTAGCTTTTTCATCAAATAAAAACCATCGAGGAAGTTGGCAATGCCGCCTGAGATGATGACGAATCCACATTGGCGGCGGTCGCCTAATGTGGTGATGAGTTCGTTGACCATCTGCGTCATCTCAATGGCTGTATGCCCGATGACGGATAGTGGGCCATATACCGCTTGCCGGGCAGGAGCAGCTCGGAGTAGTTCCAAACGGGCAAAATTAGTACCGCCAGCTGCTGCGAAATCGATGGCTGCCAATGGAAGTTGAAGCAGTGCTTCCAAACTCTTCCGACCCATACCTTGCCCCACTTCTTTGACAATGATAGGTAGGTCGGGCAACGCCTCCATGACCCGTTGAATCGTATCAATAGGCGGATGTAAGAAGCGGTCGCCCTCTGGTTGCAACCATTCCTGCAAGGGATTGACGTGTATGATGAGGCCATCGGCGCGCAGTTTATCCACTAATGCGCTGACCCTCCATATTTCATTTTGAGCTAGTAAGGTTTCTAATTGGGCAATGCCTAAATTGGCAAACAGTATTTGGTCGTCACCTAAAATGGGGCGAATGTCAAAATCTTTCAAGCGTTCATCGCCATACAACAGCGGGCGGCAGGAACCCAGTCCCATGCCCATGCCAAAATCACGACAGGCTTGTGCTAGGTTGTGGTTGATACGGTAGGCTTTTTCCGTCCCTCCCGTCATGCTAGATACCCACAGGGGCAGCCGTAATGTTTTACCGACCCAATTAGTTGTTGGGCGATTACTCGTATCGGGGTGTGCGGCTAACAGGGGTTCGTAGCTGAAACGACCATCCAGCATGGCTGCTTCCACTTGGCTTTTGAGTGCCAGTTCAATGTGATCCTTTTTGCGAGTGGCTGCAGTAGGGTCGTCGTCAGGAAGGGGAGTGAATGCTTTGTGCACTGTGGTCAACTATTTAATAAAGATGTCCAAATATTAGTATTATTCAGGATGAAACAGAGGGATAGACAAATGGTTTTCTGTTCATTCCTCTTTAATGGGCTCGAGTGGTAGCAAAGGGGTTGAACGATACCCGCGACATTCAAAGACCCAGTATTTACGGAGTATCGTGCCCTGATGGTTGTAAACAATGATAGGATCCAGTTCCTTTATTTCTCTGAACCATTTGCGCAAAGCCCTAGGGGGGCGCCCCATGTGCGTTGCATCGCGCATGCGTTTGTCAGTATCCAAGTACAACGCATTCTTTCCATTGAGCATTGCCAAGTCAGGGTAGATGATATCAAACTGAAAGGCAGGAGCACCTATTACATTTCCTGCATAGACAGGTTCATCTAGCAAAAACTGCAAGACGGCAGAAGTCTTGTAGCTATCATTGGAGAAAATGAAGTGTTCGGGGTAATTTTTTTGTAGTTATTGTACTTGTTCACGAATAGTATCCCATCCTACCCAGGTGTCATCTGTTTTTATGCGAATGGGGTAAGCGATGATTTGTATGGCTACGATAATATGCAATAGAACTGAAAATGCAATTTGCCAACGGATGAGAGGTCGTGGGAAATGAAGAACAGTGAGGATGATAGCACTAAGATACGCTGGCATGATCCAATTTAATTTTACCCAATACACCGTTGAAACACCATAAAAGAAAAAAATCATGGGTAATGAAAAGGCCAACAAAAAAAGAGTGGGGGTGTCGGGCCATTGCCATGAACGAATGGTTTGTACAACCAACCGATATTGTGTAGCCATTAACCCAACGAAAAGTGGAGGAAGTAATAGTAGGAGTTGAGTACCTATATGCCCGGCAAAAAAACGAGGTTTTAGTTGGAGTGCTGAAATAGAGGAAGCCCGCTCGGCTGATTGAAACCGGAACGAAGCCCATTCATGAACAATATTCCAATAAACAACCGGACTGATGGCAATAGCAAAGCCTATTAATAAGAGCAGCCACTTAAACGACCATAGTCGATGCCGATGTAATGGCGAGATTAGCAAGAACCCTGTCATGCCTGCTAATAGAAATACAGCCGTATATTTACTATCGAAAGCGAGCCCAGCTAGCATACCACTCAAGGCCCACCAATACCAATGATCCTGCGAGATAGCTCGATAAAATAGTATGAGGGTTAATGTCCAGCAAAGCAAAAGGGGGACATCCGGTGTAGTATTGATGGAAAGCACGGATAACATGAGTGTCGATCCAAATAAGATAGTGGCTGTAATGGCTTGTTTAGTAGTCGCAAAATGCAGTGAAAGCCGGTAAAAAAGAAAGAACGTAAACCCACTCACAAGAAAATCTGTGAGTTTAATAGCTAGTACGCTTTTTCCCATCAGGGTTGTTCCTGCTTTAAGCATCCATGCCACCATAGGGGGGTGATCGAAGTATGACCAATCGGGCCAAGTGCTATACAGGTAGTAGTAAGCATCTTGTGGCATGATCCCCATTTGGGTGCAAAGAAATAACCTTAGCGAATAAATTAGAACGAATACGCCCACTAACGTAGCGGACACTTCACGTGAAGTCATTTTCATTTGTTGAGCGTTCAATCGACTTCTTCGTAGTCGATGTAGTCGTCATCGGAGGGGGAGGGCTTTGTGCCTGTTTTTGGAGGGGTGTCATCAAAGTGGTCTTCGCGGTTTCCTATGGCGGGGGGGGCTATGAAGAACCGATAAATAAAATATATAAGCAACCCCGTAAATAACATTTTGAACATAACAAAAGGATGTGGTATTCTAAAAGTATAAATAACAATACAAAGGTACAAAATAACCGTTTGGGGATGGTAGTGTTTTGTGCCAACCGCATCGCTAAAACGAATGTTTATATGCTGATTTTGTCTATGCGTTTACAAAATACCCAAACTTAGCTGTACTTTTACCGCGTTTGTATTACCTCATCAATCAAACATACACTAAGGGACGGGAAAATAAGTGATCCCATTTTTGGCTTGGCTTTATGCATTAAGCGTAGGAATACTTGCACAAAGCGTGTGTATAAAGACAAGCCTTCAGAAAAATGGGATCAGTTATTTCCGTCAAATTACTAAGAAAAGATTGGCTATGATTAATATTCCTTTATTGAAAACAATTTGCGAAACCCCTGGCGCTCCGGGGTTTGAACAGCGTATCCGCGAAGTGGTATTGCGAGAGGTCACGCCATTAGTGGATGAGGTGTTGGTGGACAACATGGGAAATGTCATCGCTATCAAACGCGGGCAAGCTCGTAAAAAAGTGATGGTAGCGGCTCATATAGATGAGATAGGGTTTATTGTGAACCATATTGATGAAGATGGCTTTATACGCTTTCTTCCCTTAGGAGGGTTTGATCCAAAAACGCTTACCTCCCAGCGAGTCATAGTGCACGGTAGAAAAGATGTAATAGGTGTGATGGGGTCTAAGCCCATTCATATCATGAAACCAGAGGAACGCACCAAGCAGGTACCCATCGGCGATTATTTTATCGATTTGGGCATGACCAAAGAAGAGGTGCTCAAGTGGGTGCGGATAGGAGATCCCATTACCCGCGAGCGCGAACTCATACAGATGGGGATTGTGTGAACAGCAAATCGTTGGATAACCGCGTTTCTGTCTTTATTCTATTAGAAGTGCTGCGTCATTTGAAGGATGCTAGTGTACCTTATGATATTTACGGTGTATTCACGGTACAAGAGGAGGTAGGTTTGAGGGGGGCGATTTCTTCGGCTCACCTGATCGACCCGGATTTTGGGTTTGGACTGGATGTTACTATCGCTTTCGATGTGCCAGGCGCGCAGGGGCATGAGGTGGTGACCCGTCTGGGGAAAGGAGCTGCTATTAAAATTATGGACGGTACGGTGATCAGCGATTATCGCATGGTGAATTATATGAAGAAGATGGCTCACCAGTACCAAATACCTTGGCAAGCAGAGTTGCTGCCAGCCGGGGAACCGACACAGCAGGCGTGCAAAGGCACGGTAAAAAAGGAGCTATTGCAGGAGCCGTGTCTATTCCTTTGCGGCATATCCACCAAACTATTGAAATGGCACATATTGGGGATATCGAGCACTGTATTGATTTGCTGGAACGCTGCGTAAGCCATCTAGATCAATACAACTGGGATTTTGCCAATACTTCCGATGACGGCTATCCCGTTGCGGCTAATGATAGTGATTGGCTATAGACATATTCTTAATTGAACTTTTAGTACTTTGAACTGTACTGCTTGATTAAAAAGCCATTCCATGTTTACAGGCATTATTGAAGCATTGGGAACTGTCACGGACATACGCCGCGAGGGTACCAATTACCATTTTACAGTGGATAGTCCGCTGAGTGAATCGTTGAAGATAGACCAGAGTTTAGCTCACGATGGCGTTTGCCTCACGGTAGTGGCATTGGCAGCAGGAAGCCACACCGTGACCGCTATTGAGGAGACGATGAAGCGCAGCAAATTAGGTCACTGGCAGGTAGGAACTGAAGTGAATTTAGAACGCGCCATGCACCCCAACGGCAGATTGGATGGCCATATGGTACAAGGCCATGTAGATGGTACGGGACACTGTGTATCGGTTGAAGAAGTGGGTGGCAGTTGGTATTTTCGCTTCCGATACGAAGCATCGCCCGCACATATTTTAGTGGACAAAGGCTCGGTTTGTATCAATGGTGTAAGCCTTACGGTGGTAGAACCCACTGAAGACCAATTCAGCGTGGCCATCATCCCCTACACATGGGAACATACCAACTTTCACCAGATCAAGCCTGCGATACAGTCAACTTGGAATTTGATATTATTGGCAAGTATATTGCTAAGTATATGGCTGTTTATACAAGATAGCTAAGCAGCGGTTACAATCAAAAAAATATGCAATACCCACTTACACAATATAGCCACGGCGCAGGTTGTGGATGCAAGATTTCTCCTAAAGTACTTGATACCATACTGGCTTCCGACCAGTTGCACCAAGTATTTCCTTCGCTATTGGTAGGCAACGAAGAACGGGACGATGCGGCGGTGATGGACTTACAGGACGGTACTGCTATCATTAGTACGACCGATTTTTTTATGCCCATCGTGGATGATCCTTTCGATTTTGGCCGCATAGCATCGGTCAATGCCATCAGCGATGTCTATGCCATGGGGGTACGCCTCTTATGGCGATTGCTGTGTAGGGTGGCCTATCAATACCATTCCCGCTGGAGTAGCTCGCCAAGTGGTAGAAGGCGGCAGGCAGGCCTGTCGCGATGCGGGGATACCCTTGGCGGGTGGGCATAGCATTGATAGCCCTGAGCCTATCTTTGGATTGGCCGTCACGGGGCGCGTACCGATACAACAGTTGAAAAAAATGGCGGTGCTCAACCCGGCGATTCTCTTTTTCTTACCAAGCCCCTTGGTGTGGGCATCCTCTCCACGGCTCAGAAGAAAAATAAATTGCGGGAAGCCGACCAGTACATTGCCCGCGACAGTATGGTGCGCCTCAATACCATTGGTGCTACCCTAGGGGCACTGCCTTACATTCACGCGATGACGGATGTGACGGGGTTTGGCCTCATGTAGCCATCTAGGCGAAATGATGGACGCTAGTGGTACGAGTGCAACCGTTTTTTTTGATAAGGTGCCGCTCTTAGATGAAAAAATCATCCATTACTACCTCGATGAAAAGTGTATCCCCGGCGGTACACTCCGCAACTGGGACAGCTATGGTCATAAAATAGCTGCGCTCAGCGAACGCCAACAGCATATCCTCTGCGACCCTCAAACCAGCGGAGGTTTACTGGTAGCGGTTGCCCCCGATGGCGTGGCCGATTTCCTATCTGTTACGCATGGGCAAGGGCTGGAATTATCTCCTATCGGCATTGTCACAGATGAACAGGAAAAGCGGATTTATGTAGCCTAAGTATGGGGGAAATAATTGATTCACGTGAATTATGGATGATAACGGAATGTAAAAAATTAAAAATCAACATATTAGGGTGTGCCCCTGCAAAACAGGGGTCGGGCTATCCGCTCCAGTACCTCCCTGCGGTCGGCACGTCCGCTGTTACCCCTCACACGAAATACATTTGTCTGACTATCAGTTACTTGCGTATTTACTGTTCGATTTGTTATCCATAATTCACGTTATCCTACATATACGCCGTTCCTTTAGGGTGAAAAACACGAGACGTTCGTTTACGAAGCCTACAAAAGGCCTTATGTGTGGACACATCTCGTCAACCTGTTGGTTAACAATGATAGGTCTTTGTCAATTGCTGTAAACAAACGTTTCTTCATAAGTGGATACGCTACTACGCGAGATTGCGTCTTCAAGACCACTTGCATATTATATGTCACCCCTTTCGGGGTTTTATTTGCTTGTATTACAGTTTGTTACACCAGTTCACCCTTCGGGGTTTGGCTTAAAAAGCCTACATGCACTTCTAAAAAATCCCGAGGGGATGAATATTGTAAAGTTCCATTTGCACTTGCGTTTTTGCGAAAATTTACATTCAATATACCACCCTTCGGGGTTCATACGCTAATACAACTAATGGCTATAGCTATTACTTTTCCACCCCTTCGGGTTAGGGTATGACAAACCCACCTAAATCAGGAATGAAGAAAATCCCGAAGGGATGGCAATATTGTAAAGTTCCATCATATCGAACGGCATTGAACCCCGAAGGGGTGATATAGAAGAGGATGGTCTTCATGCGTTCTGACAAAGAAACACAATGGTTTGCAGTCCGTAAATAGCAAATGCAATTCATTGAAAAATAGTACTGATTTGGTGCGCCCATTTGTGTCCACATAAGGCCTACAAAAGGCTTCGCAGGCGGTGCGGCTTTTGTCGTAACATACCCCCATGATACATATAACCCAAAACACAACACCCCGATCGCCTATCAGGTGACCGGGGTGTTGTAGATATAAGAGTATGTCTAAAAATTTAATTTGGCTGTATTCCAAAATCAGACCCAGCAAGTTGTTGGTGCTTTCTGATTTCCAAGGATTTAAGAACGTGGCGTCAGCATAAAAACTTCATTTAGCCCGCTAAAATCAGTTTTGATGCTTTAGCCACAACCTCAAATCGTTGAAAATCAGTTCGCAAAATTTTTAGACATACTCTAAAGGCGTAGGCCTCTTTTATCTTAGTGCTGTACGCTAATTTTCATGTTACGCACACCTTGCTCGGTGCTAACGCGTAGCAGATAAGTGCCAGCAGGTAGTTCGGTAGTCTCTACGCGGATGCGATCCTGAGAAACATTATCCAACGTACGGCTATATACAATCTGTCCTTTTGTATCGAACAGCAGCAAAGTGCCATTGGTTGGCGTTTCGAGGTTGAAGTCCACGTTTACGAAAGCATCAGCAGGGTTGGGGAAAGCTGCTACGGCTGTTTCTGGTAGTTGAGGCTCGGAAGTAGATACTGTGTTAGGGTCTGCACCAATACTTAGGCGCACCACAGGAACAATATCTTGTCCAAAGCCCGTCATACTTAATGCGCCTTCTTCGCTTATGTTGTTCACATTAAGTGCCGCAGAGTAACGGATGCGCTCCAATGAATCGGTGTAGAAGGTCATCGCAGCATAATCGTAGTCTTCAGAAGCTTGCAAGAACATCGGTTGGTCATCGTCAGTAGTGTACTGTACGGCTGCAATGTAGTATGAGCCTTCATTCAGTTGAAGGCCAGGCCATCATTGGCTAATACGCGAATGGTGTTGTTGCCTTCATTGCCTAAGAACTCGTAAGAGTTGAAACCAGCAATATTGTATTCGTCCTGATCCGCAGTAAAGTTTTCGTTGGCATCCCCCGTCCATTCATAAAGAAAGATAGTAGCAAAACGACCAGCGAGGTTATTTGCATTGGTCACGCCAAACTCAATATAGCGGGCGTAAAGCGGGGCGCCATTGAGGTCTGTTGCACTATTGATGTAATAAACGTTACCGTAAGTGTAGCTGTTTTCTCCTGCGGGTGTTACACCACGGGTTGCACCGATGTCTTTGGAGAACAGTGTATCAGATACAGCAAAAACAAAAGTCAATTCGTTATTGCCAGGGATGGCATCTTCTTCAATCCCTTCGTAGTCCAACGCATAGGTAGCTGTGTAAATTTCTGGTACAGCAGGTACGTCGAACTCATTGGGGAAGAATACATTTTCCGCTGTAGAGTCGGGCGCGATTTCACCATAGATCAATTGATCGGTGAAAACAACATCACCGTTGTTGTTGGTGATGGGCATGCTGAGGGTGGTCTGGGGCTGGGTAGCAGAGCCAAAATTGGCAATATCGGCGATGAAACCGATAGGCTCCACCTGAGAAGCAGGCGTGATGGCGTTAGGTGCCACCGCTGCAAAAGAGTTGACTTGCATTTGGTTAGCTGGGCGAGGGTCTATTTCTGTCAGCACCATATCGTCCACTTGCCAGTTGTAGGCGCAACCTGTGAGGTCTCCACCGTTAGCGGTGCTAGCGTCTGAAAGGAACTGGAAGGCCACGTAAACGCCCGCCACACCAGCCGCAGCCTCGGAAAGATCAAGCTGAATGGGCTGTGGATTCAAATCAGGTTCGCCGAGGATACTGCCGCCGAAACTATTAGCAGTAACGCCAGGGAAAACCTCGTAAGTAGCCCAAGAAGCCAAATCGTTGAGGTCGGTACCTACGCGGATTTGTGGACGGCAGTTAAAGCTGCGGTAGAATGTGCTGAAGCGAATCCATACAGCACTCTTATCAGAGCAATCGATGGCAGGGGTGATGAGCCATGCATCCTGTGGTGCAGCCGCACAGTTGGCATCCGAGTCGAACATCATCCAGCCGTCAGCGGCAGTTTCAGAAGCGATGGGGTCGGTAGCAAAGTCTCCTGTCGGGCCAGCAGTGGTGTATAACCAAACAGCGTTAGCAGCACCGTTACCTTGCACCATAATGTTAGACCAACCTGCAGGAATACCTCCAGCAAAGCTCTCTGTGAAAAAGTCTTGCGCTTGCACAGCCGTCCCGGCCATAAGCATCAAGCATAACGCGATAATGTAATTCTTCATTTGCATTTAAAACGATTTTTAGTGAACAAGTCAGGTTCAATAATAAAACACCCATACACGGGTGAATAGTTGCTGGTCAATTTAAAACAAGGCGAAGGTAGGTAATAATTGTCGTACAACCGACTTGAATCTTACTTATTCCCGTCAATGGTCGGGTGACTTGCATTTCTGTTGAAGAAAGACTTTACACGCTACAGCTTTGTCCATTTAGCATCCGAGGAACTGGAGGCGACGACTTTTTGAATGAACAACATTCCTCTAAGGCCATCTTCCACCGTGGGAAAATCGGTGTAGAGTGGATCGGGTGCTATGCCTTGCAATCTTGCTCGCACGCAAAAGGCAAAATTGCGATAAATATTGGCGAAAGCCTCCAAATACCCCTCTGGATGCCCCGCTGGGATGCGGTGATGGGCAGTGGTGGTAGGATAAAGTGGCCCTACTCCTGTGCGGCGCATCTCAATGGGTTTGTCCAACCATTTGACCCAAAGTGTATTAGGTTCCAACTGCCGCCAGTGGATGCCACCTTTCGTACCGTACACGCGGATATTGAGGTCGTTTTCTTCTCCTGCACTGATTTGGCTGGCATGGAGAATCCCTTTTGCCCCGTTGTCAAAGCGCAACAATACATTGCCATCATCATCGAGTTTACGACCGGGTACAAAGGCAGTAAGGTCGGCACAAAGTTCGGTGATCTTCAACCCCGTGATATATTCTGCCAGGTTTTCCGCATGGGAGCCAATATCACCCATAGCACCTGCTACGCCCGAGCGGTTGGGGTCGGTACGCCAATCGGCCTGTTTTTGATGGGAGTCCTCCAATTTGGTGCTCAACCAGCCTTGCGGGTACTCTACCACTACTTTGCGTATAGTACCCAGCTCGCCTGCTTGAATCATGGCGCGTGCCTGCTTGACCATGGGGTAGCCTGTGTAATTGTGGGTCAGCGCAAATAACAAGCCTGTCGATTGTACTAATGCTACCAATGTTTCGGCTTCCGCTATGGTAAAACTGAGTGGCTTATCGCAAACGACGTGAAAACCGTTTTCCAATGCCATCTTAGCATGTGCCAAAATGAACATGATTGGGGGTGACAATAGACACAAAATCCATACGCTCGCCTTCGGGTAGTTCCCTTTCACGGCGTATCATTTCTTCGTAGCTAGGATATACTCTGTTCGGGGGCAGGAAGAAATCTTCACCGGAAAGGCGGGAGCGTTCGGGGTCGCTGCTGAAGGCACCACACACGAGTTCTATTTGCCCGTCTAAGGCAGCCGCCATGCGGTGTACGGCACCGATGAAGGCACCACGGCCTCCGCCAACCATGCCCATTCTAATTTTTCGTTTGCTCATTACTGTAGTCAACTACTTACTTAGAATTTTGTGTAACGCTGAATGGTAATCTCAAGTGCTCCCAAATGAGGATGACCTGACCATCTTCCACCATGAAATCCATCGTTTCTGCCATGGATTCTACCGTTTGGGGCGTTGCCGTTACCCGCAAAACATCTTTAGCTGGGTCATAATCATAAGCACCCCATTGGTCGGATATGGTGTTGAATATTATCTCCCAAGAGGATTGTTTGGGTAAAGTGAACAATGCGTAGGTGCCTGCTGCGATAGGTTGGCCGTTGATTTGTGCATCCTTATCGAAGGTGATGCGAGTGGCTTCATTGGCACCGGTACGCCATACTTCATTCCAAGGTACTAAGCCACCCCATCTAGCACGATCCTTAACAGCAGGGCTTCCGTAATTAATGGTTACACTCACCTCGTCAAGCTGTGTTTTCATTTCCTTGCGGGGGCTTGCCAACTTCGCTTCTACCACCTCTGTACTGTAAGCGGGTGGTAAAGTGGAGGCTATTGATTTTGGGCTAGTTTCTGCTTGTTGGCTGGTAGTAGAGGTGCCACAGGCGAAAAAGCAAACTATTAGGCCAGCCAGTAAGGTGATTTGTATAGCTTTCATACAATTTTGGATGATGATTGGAAATCGAGCGCCAAAAATAACAGATCATTACGGGTTTTTGTTACATTAAACAAATAAATATGTAATTTTATTCAAACGGGTCTCCATTATGTTTTTGGTTTATTTATTAACTTTGCACGAACATCCCTTTACTTCCTACCTGCGGGCATGCCATGCATCTTTCGTTGCTCATGGTCGTGTTCTTCCTTAATAACATAATACTTTTAATCCCTTTCGGGGGTACTTCCGTGCGGTTTCATTCTTTCTTTTTTTCTTAGATGAATAAAGGAAAGGTGTAACTATCATGGAATTGCTGCGTCCGAAACATGTTTAACTACACAACTATGAACGAGACGACTACTCGTATAGCTCTTTCAGTAGGGGCTGTTCTGTTTTTTTCTTTACTATCTTCAGCACAGGCTATTTGGCCGGGGGACATCAATAACAATGGAATTGTAAATGGAGTGGACTACCTCTTCTGGGGGAGGGGCAACCAATCTAGTGGGCCTGCCCGACCAACCGCTGGTGCTGATTGGGAAGCATATACCATGGGTACACCTTGGGTGCAGCAATATCCTTCCAGTATTAACTATGCCTATGGAGATATCAATGGAGATGGCGTTATCAATGCGAATGATGCTATTGCTTTAGGTGCTAATTTTGGCCGACTACACGGCACACAAACCCCCGATAACTTTACGGGAAACATGGGCGTTGCTGCTCCAGCTATGTTGTTTGATGGGGTAGGAGGCACTGTTGCAACCAATGGGAGTGCGAGTGTTGTTTTCGCGCTAGGCAATGAAAATAATAGGTTTGAAGAGTTGTATGGTCTTACGTTCAAAATGAAGTATCCACCACATTCATTACGAGTAGGAGATGGCGTGCAGTTTAGTATGTTTCCGGGTGCTTTTTTAAATCCGAAAATACTCATGTGGCTGCATTTATCGAGCATAACACGGCCGAAGGCGAAAGCACGGTTACGTTGGTGAGAACTAATCAGCAAGATGTAGTGGTGGTGGTAAGGTGGGAACCTTCCAATTTAACTTTGGAGACCTTAGCGCCGGGTATCCCGCAAGGTTGGCGTTCCAAGTCACGGATGTAATGGCGATCGACAAGGATATGAACCCCGTACCTGTTCAGGCTTCCAACTTTAGTTTTTATACGACTGCGAGTGCGGGGTTTGTCCTAATACGATTAGCCCTGTTTGTGGCAGTAATGGGGTGACATATCTCAATTCTTGCTATGCTGAAGCGGCTGGGGTATTTGATTACACACCCAGTACCTGCTTTGACGACAGTTGCATTAATCCCGCTCAAATTGATCCGACTGTGGTATGCCCTACTGTTTATGAACCAGTATGCGGCTGTAACGGCATCACCTATGCGAATGCCTGTGAAGCGGAAGCGGCAGGGTGCAAAGCTATACTTCGGGTACTTGTAGCGCTACTAGTTGCTATGATCCGACCTATGTAGTAACAAGCGATGCGACTAGCGTAAATGCCACCACGGGTGTTATTACTTTCAATTGTTCTACGGCTTATCAGCCTGTTTGTGGATGCAATGGAGTTACCTATACCAATACTTGCATAGCGGAAGCTTCAGGTATCACGGTTTATACCCAAGGTACTTGCGAGAGTGCATGTATTGATCCTTCTCAAATGGTTTTAACACCCACTTGCCCCACTACGTATGAACCTGTTTGTGGATGCAATGGCATTACCTATACCAATGCTTGTCAAGCAGATGCTGCCGGGGTGGTTTCTTATACGAATGGTTCTTGTGGCGGCACTTCGGGCTGGTGTGCGGAAGCGGTGCCTGTACAGTGTGGCGACTTCCTTCCTTATGAAACGACGGTTGGCGCAGGCAATAATATCGTTCAGTATCCCTCTTGCCTAAGTACCACCTTTCAGGAATACGGATAAGGTATATGTTATCCACAAACAATCGGCAGGCGACCTTCAAATCGGGTTGGAAATCCTTACCTTGGTATGGATTTAGACCTTTCTCTTAGCTGATAACTGCTCTCAAGTTACCTGTCTAGCCAAGAGTACTACGAATAACAGCATTACCAATAACGAAGGTATTATCTTAGAAGATGCCCCCATTGGTACTTACTATATCGTAGTGGATGGGCAATATGCTACTTCACAAGGGGCATTCCGCTTGGAGGTCAGCTGCGGCTACCTCTACTGCGGGGATGCCGTAGCTTTCAGTGTGGCCAATCCTATCAAGGTACGAACCTCAATGGACAAGACGATGTATCGCTCTATACTTGTGGCAATACCCTCAATGTGGAGAATAATGGCTACAGAGATTGTACATACTTTTACCACTACCCAGAGTGGCCCGTGAACATAAGTCTTACCGGGCTTTCTGCCAATTTGGAATTGTTTTTGCTTAGTTCTTGTGACAGAGGCTCTTGTTTGGAATTTAGCCAACATTCAGGAACGGATAGCGAGTATATCAACGCTTTTCTGCCAGCAGGCACCTGCTACGTGGTAGTGGATGGATACAATGGCGCGGTGAGCAATTATACCCTTACCGTGGATTGCAGCAGCAGTTGCAATTTCAACTTAGCTAACTTATCGGCTACTTCCAGTGGTTGTGGGCAGCAAAGTGGTTCTATCAATATTGCTTCCCTTGGAGGGCAACCCAATTACTTAGTGACCTATTCCGGCGCTTAGCGGTAGTTTTACCACCAGCAGCAACTCTTGCACCATTTACAACCTGCCTCCGGGTACTTATATCGTTACAAAAACAGATGCCCAAGGTTGTTCCATATCAGGTACTGTTACGATTCAGGGTGGTGGCAACCTGTCAGCAACGATGACCCCTCACAACGCCGTCTGTATGATGGACGGCCATATTAGCGTGAATATTAGTAATGGACAAGCTCCCTATCATTTACAGGTGAGTGGCTCGTTTCAGGAGCAGCTACCGTTAGTGGCAGTAGCTTTAATATCAATGACCTAGAAGCCGGAAACTACACTGTTTACATAACCGATGCCAATGGATGTGCTATTTCTCAGCAATTAACCATCCAGCAAACAAGTGGCAACTTTATTTGGAATAACACCGTCACGGCTGCTAGTTGTGGCGGCTACGGTGCCATCCATATTAATACCTATAACGGGACACCTCCTTACAACGTGGTGGTACACGGCTAGTGAGTGGTGGTGCTACGGTTTACTCCAATAGTTTCAATATCATCAATCTGTAAGGCGGTGTTTATCAAGTGACGGTAGAGGATGGGAACTGGTGTTCCAGCACGCGCACGATCATTGTGCCTAATGGCAATCTTTCTTTACAGGCAACTGCTCAAGGAGGTATCTGTGGTCAAAATGGGCAGATTAACCTTAATATTGGAAACGGCTCACCTAATTACCTTATCAGTTGGACGGGGCCGCAAAATGGTTCCGCCAGCACGACCAACCCCAATTACGTAATCCCGAATTTGCCAGCAGGAAGTTACGCCGTACAAGTACAAGATGGTGCCGGTTGTTCGGATTACCAAGCGGTAACGGTCACAAACAGCGAAGCAGATGGGTTGACATTCAATCTCATCCCCTTGCCGGGAAGTTGCTCCCAATTGGGTGCCCTATGGATTGATATTTTCAACGGAACACCTATTTATACCGTAAGTTGGTCAGGGCCTCAAAGTGGTATCCTTACAACCTCAGATGATGGTTTGGATATTCCCGATTTACCTTGCGGCACTTATACCGTGGTCATTACTGATATGAATGGTTGTAGCACCAGTCACACGGCTACTATTACAGGATGCGACAATTTAGATATCAATTTGACACCCCAAAACGGTATTTGTGGCCAAAATGGTTCTATCTTGGTGAGTGTCAGTGGAGGAACGCCTACTTATACCGTTTCTTGGACGGGGCCTATGAATGGCCAGACAACTGCCAATTCCAATATTGTCAATATTCCCAACTTGCCTGCGGGAACATATAGCGTGACCGTTACGGATGCTGCGGGTTGTAGTGATTACGCGGTAACGCAGATCAATACTTCCACTTCCAATTTGCAGGTATTTACCACCATGACGGGGGCTGTTTGTGGGTCAGAAGGCGCCATTGGGGTGTTTACCTCAGGTGGTACTGCTCCTTATCAAATCAGTTGGTCGGGGCCAGAATCGGGTGCTTTTACTGTAAATACTAATTCGGCTACCATCCCAGGGCTGGCCGCAGGTTCTTACAACATCTATGTAGTGGATGGGAATGGTTGTTCCGTGAGTACTATGCAGCAAGTGGTAAACATGGGTAGTAACCTGCATGTAAGCCTTACCGGAAACGATGGTGTTTGTACGCAGTTCGGTAATATCGGTGTATATATTACTAATGGTAGCGGCCCTTATCAAATCAGTTGGTCGGGACCAATTTCTGGTTCTGCGACTGCAAGCTCGGCTGTTTATCAAATCAACAACGCACCTGCTGGTACTTACACCGTAGTAGTGACCGATGCTAACGGGTGTGCTACGTCGGGCACGGTTCAGGTGCAAGTGCAAAATAACTTGACTGCAACCTTGGCACCCACTCATGGTGTCTGTGGCAGTAACGGCAGTATTTTGGTAAACATTATGCAAGGTATTCCCGGTTACAATATCAGTTGGTCGGGACCGGTGAGCGGCAATACCTCAACTAGTAGTAACCAGTATGTGATCAATGGCCTGCCTGCTGGTGTTTACACGGTCATCATCACGGATAACGCGGGCTGTACGCGCACCCTGACGACCACCATCAATACCACCAACGGCAATATCGATATTATCGCGTCTTTGATTTACAACGTTTGTGGTCAATACAATACGATTTGGGTGGATGTAGTAGGCGGTACGCCTCCTTATACGATTACCTGGACGGGCGGGCAAAATGGTAGCGTTACCACCAATCTGCCAGAGTATGAAATCATGGATTTACCTCCTGGTACTTACAAGGTAACTGTGGTGGATGCCAATGGTTGTATGGATATGCAACCCAATATTATCATCTATAACACACCTGTTAATCTATTTACCGTCACACCAAATCATGGAGAATGTGGGGAAAACGGCAGCGTACAGGTGAACATCAATTTTGGCACGCCTCCGTTTACATTGACATGGAATGGCCCCGTGAGTGGAACGCAAGTTTACAACAGTGCCAGTATTAACATCCTGAACAACCTGCCCGGTGGTACTTACTCCTTCGTAATGACGGATGCCAACGGATGTACCGATACCGAAACGGTGGTACTGGATACGGGCACACCTGTGGAAATTATCACGGCACTCATTTATAACGAATGTGGCCAATACAACACCATTTGGGTGGACTTAGTAGGCGGTACACCTCCTTATACTATCACATGGCAGGGCGGTCAAAATGGCACTGGTGTGACACCAACCCCTGCTTTTGAAATATACGATTTGCCTCCGGGTACTTACAAAGTGACCGTGGTGGATGCCAACGGTTGTATGGATATGCAACAGGATATCATTGTGTATCCAGCACCCATCAACCTGTTTACTGCTACCCCCATCAGTGGCATTTGTTCAGGGCCAGGCAGTATCCAGATCAATATTTTGGCGGGTACAGCTCCCTACAACCTAACATGGACGGGTCCATCAGCAGGTACTGCTACCCTGAATAGCAGTTCCTACGTGATTCCTAATTTGCCAGCAGGTACTTATACCCTTACCTTGACCGATGTTAACGGTTGTACAGAGGTGGAAACAGTAACAGTCACCACGGGAGAAGACGGCGTTATTCTGACGACGTCTGTACAAAATGCTACCTGCTTGTCTATGGCGGCCATTACGGCTCAGGCTACAGGAGGCGATGGCACCTATGTACTGGCTTGGACAGGGCCTGAAAGCGGATCGGCTAATATTGGTACGGCTCCTTTTGTTATCAACGACCTGATGCCGGGTACTTACACCCTGACGGTGGATGACGGAAACGGTTGTGATGACTCCGACAATTTGACACTAACGGAACCAGAAGACGACTTCACTATCTCACTGACACCCTCCGCAGGTACTTGTACCTCCGCAGGCCAGATTGCTGTGAATATCTTAGGAGGTACGCCTCCGTTTACAGTCAGTTGGTCAGGGGCGAGTAGTGGCACTTCTACCATTAGTGGTCAGTTTATTGTTATTCCCAACCTGCCAGCGGGCAGTTATTCCGTCAATGTGGTAGCTGCTGATGGATGTTTCGATAATGCCACCACCCAAGTAGCACCAGCTACGGGGGCTTTAGTACTCAACGCGACTCCGGTTGCTGGCGTTTGCGGCGGTCAAGGATTCATCAACTTGACTGTCACAGGTGGTAGCGCACCCTATACTATCAACTGGACAGGGGCAGAAACAGGAGCTACCGTCACGAATAGCAACAACGTCATTATTCCCGATTTGCTAGCAGGAAGTTATACCATTACTGTCCTTTCTGGTACTTGTTCTGCTACCATTTCCCGAGTAGTACCTGCCCCTTTACCAGATGTGAACTTGACGGCAACAGCAACCAATGCAATATGTGGAATGGGAGGTGCTATTCACTTGAATATCAGCAATACCGTTGGTGCCAGCACCGTCATTTGGTCGGGGCCGCAAAGTGGTAATCAGGTTATTAATGGTGCTACTTATACCATCCCTAACTTGCCAGCGGGCACCTACACGGTGAGCGTGATGAACAACGGTTGCGATGACGTGGAAACGGTGACAGTGGGAAGCGGAAATAGCAATATCAACGTAGTTGTATCACCACAACACGCTGTTTGTAATTCCAACGGCAGCCTATTAGTGACCTATACAGGAGGCGTTGCGCCTTACCAAATTTCATGGACAGGGCCACAATCGGGTACCGCTACCACAAATGCTACTTCTTGGAATATCCCCAACTTACCAGAAGGAACGTACACCGTCAGTGTTAATAGCGGCAATTGTACAGGCAGTGCTACCACTACTGTTCAGCAAAATAATGGCAACTTGTATTTTTACGCTACCCCTCAGCATGGAAACTGCTATTCAAATCCTGCCATTATATTGACCATCAACAGTGGAACACCGCCTTATACAGTGGTTTGGCAAGTATGGACGGGCAGGCTTTGGTGATAGGTAGCTCTTACAGCCCGACCGACATACCTGCTGGAAATTACAGTTTTTACTTAACAGATAGCAATGGTTGCGCCGTTTATGCTAATGCTGCCCTCAATAATTCCATCTTTGATGTATCGCTCAACTCCCAGCCTTGTATTTGTGGTGATGACAAAGCATCTTTGTGAATATGACCAACGGCACGCCTCCTTACCAGATCAGTTGGGTGGGAACAGTAGAAGGTTTTGCGACAAGCAATCAATCATTTTTCACAATTCCCAACCTCCCCGGAGGCGGGTATCAAGTAACCGTACAAGATGCTAACGGATGTACAGACTTGGCCAGCATTACCTTGGTAGAAGGAACACCTAGTTTGGATGTCGTGCATACGGTCAGCAACAATGGCTGTGGTACTGAATAACATTTGGATGGATTTCTTCAACGGACAGGCACCTACACCATACGGTGGTCAGTGACCCGCATCTGGGGTGTTCACCACCAATAATCACTATTATGATATAGAGGACAGTCCTTCTGGAAGCTATACCATCTCGGTAGCTGATGCGAATGGCTGCGTTAATGTACAACAGATCGAAGTTCAGAACATTACTAACACTTTACAGGTCGGGCTTACACCCCAAAATGGTTCGTGTGGGGGAACTGGTTCTATATCCGTTAGTATCAGCGGTGGCAATCCTTGGTACACCGTAGCTTGGTATAGGAATGGGCAACCGAGTGGAAGTGGACATAGTGGTTTTTACCGATTGGTAACCTACAAGCAGGCACTTATTTTGTAAGGGTCACCGATGATAATGGTTGTCAATATTCGGATTATGCTTCGGTAAGCACACCCGCTTCGCAACTCCAGTTGACGACATCCATCGTGGGCCTAGTTGTAATAGTGCCGGTTCCATTGGTTTGGTGATGCAAGGCGGGCAAGCGCCTTACACGCTCTCCAATGGACATACCAGCGGCAATGCGACAAGCAATACGAACAGCCATTTGATAGGTGGGTTACAAGGTGGTGTTTATACGATTAACATCACAGATGTCAATGGTTGTGGCAACCAGTTTACAGTAACAGTACCAGGAGTTGCAGCACAGGCAACTTAGCGGCTGATTTTGACTACACAATGGAAGGTCTGAATGTTGATTTTGACAATAACTCCAGCAATGGTACTTATTATTGGACTTTTGGGGATGGCTCTTTTACCTACGAAACACAGCCTACTCATGCTTACGTTACGGCAGGTACTTACCAAGTTTGTTTGACGGTAAGTGGCTCTTGTGGCAGTGATATTCATTGTGAAAGCATACAAGTTACTACCGCTGGTTCGCAAGTCTTGTTGGATATGGGCGAAGTAGTAGAGGAGCCGGGTCAACCGTTCAAGTGCCTGTGACGATCCACAATGTCGATAACCTCATTTCATTAGCGGGTACCATCAATGTAGTCAATGACGACGTGGCGGTGATTACAGGCGTTACATCAGGGCTGATTGCCCCCCAATTTAATACCGCGAATAATACCTTTAGTTACTTTAACAACGGAGGTAGTTCTCTAAATGTAAGCGACGATCAGGTGCTTTTCTACCTCAATGTATTGCTTACAGGCACACAAGGACAGAGTACATTGTTGGAATTTGTGAATACCCCGCTGCCTATTGAAGGATTGGTGTGAACCAAACGGGCTTGCCTATGGTCGTACCTTACACCGTGTCAACAGGTGCTGTTGCAGTTACCAACATGGCAACTCGTAGGGCAGATTGCTACCTACTGGGGCGATGGCATTGCCGATGCAGAAGTTGATATTACCGCGCCTGACTATGCATCCTCTATGGTTACTACCGAAAGTGGTTTGTATAATATGCCTAATTTGATGCCGGGTATGGAATATACCGTTGCCGCACATAAGGATATAGCGCCCGCCAATGGGTTGTCCACTTACGCTTTGTTTATCGGTCAGCGGTTCTTGTTGGGCATGAATCCTCCGCAGATTACTTCTCCTTATCAAGTCATTGCAGGAGATGCCAACTGCAACAATGCGTTTACTACCTTGGTTATTCCTCATCCAGCGGCTCATTATTGGCGCAGCGGAAGATTTTGACAACTGTCCTTCTTGGGTGTTCGTAGCCGATGGGCAGCCCATGCCTACTGACTTTGATGCCTACAACGTCTTCCCGTACGCTACCAGCAATACGATGATGCTGATGGAGGAAGAAACGGCTAATTTCACGGGTGTGAAAGTAGGGGATATACTCGGCCAAGCCAACCCCGCTAATTTTGGAGAGCAACCCGGTGGTCGATTTACCGGACTGCTGCCATTCACGGCTGCCAATACCTCGGTACAAGCAGGCGAGGAAGTGACACTTTACTTCCACAGCGATGCCTTCGCAGATATGGTCAGCTATCAGTTTGGGTTGCAATTTGCCAACAATATGGCGGAGTTCCTCGCATCGTCCCCTCTACGGAAGAACCTTTCCACACCGTAGCGGGGGATGCACAAATAGCCGACGGTAAGTTGCGCATCAGTTGGTTTAGCCTCGATGGGCAAGGCCATACGGCATCGGCTCAAACGCCCTTGTTTGCTTTGCGATTCCGCGCTTTAGCCGACATCAACGACTGGTCGGAGGTGCTGCGCATAGACGAAGGCAGTATGCTACCCGAAGCCTACAACGGCAGCGAAGAATCCTTGGAACCTGTGATTGATTTCAATAACAGTGTGACGGATGTGGAAGACCCGTTGGTGAACGCACCTTTGTATTATATCAAAACGTGCCGAAACCCCATGCAGGATGCTACGCGCATATTGCTATCTGCCCGATGCAGCCCAAACCCTCCTCACGATACAGGATGCCTTTGGCAGAACAGTTTGGGAACAGCAGCGCTTCATGCCTGCCGGCCACAATAGGGTACAGTTGCAAGACTTGAAACTCCCCGCAGGGGTCTATCACTACCCTCCGTGCCAATGACCCCAGCGCCACCCGCACGATGGTTGTGGTGAAATAACCCTATATCCAGCCTTCCGGTCTTTGTACCGGAAGGCTGTTTATCCCCAACCGATGAAACGATTGCCTTTATATTTTTTGCTACTTTGTAGTGTTTATGGCTTGTATGGCCAAACCCTGCGACTGTCGCTGCCGCAAGTGGTGGTAGCCGAGGGTGCGTCGGTAATACTGCCTGTAACCGTCAGCGATTTCGACAGCATCGTTAGCCTTCAGTTGTCCGTCAATTGGGAGGTGGAGGTTGCCGTTTATGATAACCACACCTTGGGGGCTTTGCCGCTGTTGGCGGTGGGCGACTTTCAGGCAGCTAATGGAGAGTTGCGTTTTAGCTGGTTCGACAATACGGGCGCTGGCCAATCCCTGCCAGATGGAACGGTGATTGCCAACCTGCAGTTCACAGCAGTGGGTTTGCCTGGTGCTACTACGGCCTTGCCTTTTACGGGACAACCTTTAGCGATCCAAATTTTCAAAGCGACGAGTGTGCCCGGGCAATTCGAACCCGTAGCCTTGGCACAGGACGAAGGCCGTATCACTATTGAGTCGCCCTTAGGTTTTACGGCGATAGCTACCGATGTCACTTGCTACGAGGCCAATGACGGCACTATCACAACGCAAATTACCGCCAACCCCACCGCTTATACCTTCCGCTGGTCGGGGCCTGATGGGTTTGAATCCCAAGCGTCCTCCCTAATGGGTTTGTCGCCCGGTACTTATTTTTTAGAAATCTTGGATACCGACGGCAATATTGTCTTTACTTGGGAGCAAACCATCGCCTCGCCCACTGCGCCATTGGCAGTGATGGAGGTAGCGGTTACGCCTACGGATTGTACCGCCCCCACTGGTAGCATCTCCCTTACTGCGGTTGGAGGCACCCCTCCTTACGCCTATTCTTTAGCGGGGAGCGTTTCACCTACGGGTACATTCACCGCCGTAGCAGCGGGTACTTACGATTGGGTCGTAGCCGATGCCAATGCTTGCACGGTAGCAGGAACAGCCACCGTAGTAGCACCCGAAGCGCCTGCTATCAGTCTGCCGGATACATTGTCCCTTTGCGGCGAGACCGCCCTGCTCTCGCCCGGTGGTGAAGGTGTTTTCAACTGGTCCACAGGCGCGAGTTCGCCCGAAATTGAAGTCACAGAAGCCGGATTATATACTGTAACCGTAACCAACGAAAACGACTGCCAATCCACAGCCTCCACTTGGGTAGTGCAGGGCACGCCACCCGTGGCCTCTTAGAAACTCCGATTTTCCGGAGCTATGCCGGGCGATAGTTTAGCGATTGCGGTAAGCGGAGGTAATAGCTACACATGGCTGAATGGTCAGTCGTTTTTGACGGATGCTTCCATTCCCAACCCCTCGGTTTTTCCCGATACTACCTTTGTTTTTGAAGTAGCAGTCGCCAATGATTGCGGTGCCGACACCCTTTCCTTTGAGGTTTTTGGTGTATGAAATTTTGGCCACAGCCGGTGCCGATACCTGCATAGCCCCGGGCGATAAAGCACAATTGTTGGCTTCGGGTGGGATTTTTTACAACTGGTTGGAGGCTCCCTACCCCGTAAGCGATGCCGCCATCCCCAATCCCGTGGTGGCACCAGAAGACAGCACCACTTATACCGTATTGATTACCGATATCAATGGCTGTGTCACCCGCGATTCTATTACCGTATTAGTGGCAGCCGACCCTGTTTCATCTATCACACCTTACAACCTTATCACCCCTAACGGCGACGGTTGGAACGATGTATTGGACTTTGGCAGTATCTCCAAGTTTGGCGCGAACTCGCTCAAGGTTTACAACCGCTGGGGCGACCTCGTATATCAAAAACTGAACTACGGCTCGGATGAGGAGCGTTTCAATGGCTTGTACAAAGGGCAACCCCTACCAGCGGGTAATTACTTTTACGTATTGGCTTTCCGCCAAGGAGAGGTCAAACAAACCCTGACAATCGTATGGGAGTAAGCAAGGTGCAGCAGGCATGGTGCCTCGTTTTGGGAGTCTTGTTGGTGGGCAGTTGGCACCGATTGCAGGCGCAGCAACTACCCGCTCGCAGCCCGTTTGCCTCCAATAGCTTCGTGTGGAATCCCGCTATGACAGCCTTCGACAACGAGTGGGAAACAGGCATCACCCACCTACAGGAGTGGGTAGGCTTTGAAGATGCCCCCCAAAACACCAATCTGTATGTAGCATACCCCTTTACCAAGCAGCGTTTCAGCTTGGGCGGCTTCTTGATGCTGGATGAAATCAGCCCCATCCGTCAAAACGAAATCGGTCTTACCTATGCCTATAAGTTGGGTTTTGGGCCTCGCAAGCGCAAACGCAAGGCACAAACCCGCCAAGAAGCACAACTATCGCTGGGCTTGATGCTGGCCGTGCAGCAGGTGTTCATCAACAACCACGACTACATCGTACAAGACATCGGCGACCCCCTCCAGCCCGTAGGGGAACTCACGCTCGTAAGCCCCAATGTAGGATTTGGTGCCTTTTTTGCGTCCAAGCCCACGGGGGTAGCTCACAAAAGTTATTTCTTCGCAGGGGCAGGTACCAACCAACTGCTGCCCAACGACATCACCTTTCGGGAAGCCAACACCCCTACGGGCAACCTGAAACGAGTTTTTCACGGCAACGCCACGATAGGCTACCACGCCCACGGCAGCGTACTCATCATCGAGCCTTCACTTTGGTTCAACGCCGCTGGCCGCAACCTGCGCAACAGCCAGTTCAACCTGCATATCGAATACCCCCGCGCCTTTTGGGCTGGCTTGGGCTACAACCTCAACCAAACCCTTTTCCTACAAGCAGGCTACCTGCTACCCAATAGCCTCACCAAAGGCGACACCATCCGTCTGGGGCTGATGACCTCCTTCAACACAGGCAGCTTCGGCAACAGCCGAGGCATCGGGTATGGGTTCACACTGGCTTATCGTACTCAGTAGCTTTGACACACCAAGTAGCACAGCCATGCTTGATGATGCCGTGCCCCCTGCCGCCCCACGCTAGGCCAACGCAAGGTAGGGGTCGCGCTATCCACTCGTAGTCCGCCCCGGTTAACACCAGGTGCGGCCACCCGTTCCTATCGCTCACGGGGGGGGCTTTAAAAATAGTCGTGCTATTACATTTAGACAATATCTAACGTGAATTATGGATAAGCCAAACTGTACGCACCCCAATAAGCGCAACCATAATTTAGTGAAAATCATTAATTTTACAACCTTCTAAATCTAACAACAATGCGCACGAGCAAATTTACGAAACAGCAACGGCTGGAGATACTGGCCAAGCTAGACGCTGGGTCGTCGGTGGACGACGTAAGCCGAGAGTATCAGATCAGCGTTGCCACGCTGTACAAATGGAAAAATGACAAGGCTGTTGAAGCAGACGACACGCTCCGGGAGATCAAGAAACTTCGGGATGATAACCAGCGTTTGAAGAAGATGTATGCGGATCTGAGTATGGATCACGAAATCCTCAAGGAAGGGTATGAGCTGATAAAAAAGCTTGCAGCCCAAGATGCCATGAGGAAGTGATCGATCAGATCCGTGGGCAGTCAGGAAGGAGCGTACGCCGAGTCTGCCGCATCTTGGAAATTCGCCGCCAAACCTATTACAGCCGTAAGGGAGGGTGTCGTCCGGAGGAACGGGATATGGAACTGGCTGAATTGCTGCGAAGTACCTGCGCCCGGTTCATTGCATGGGGCTTCTGGATGATTTTCTACTTCCTGCGTAATGAATATGGTCTGAAAGACAACCACAAGCGGGTGTATAGGATATGGCGCGAAGCTGGGCTTCACCTGCGGGTATATCCCAAACGTGCGGTCATACGCAGAGAATACAAGGAACTGTTGGCACCGGATCGGATCAACGAGGGCTGGGCGATGGACTTCGTCAGTGACTGGGTCGTAGGGCCTGACAAAAAGCAGGTACGGATCGTTAATATTATGGACGAGTGTTCACGCAAGGCCTTGTGGACGGAGCCTCACGAAAATATTTCAGCCTCGAAACTGACCAAAATTCTCGACAAAGTGGTCGCTTGGCGTGGGTATCCTCGTTACATCCGATGCGACAATGGGCCAGAATTTATCTCCAACTGCCTCAAGCAATGGGCCAAAGACAACGGAGTTGAAATATGCTACATCCAACCAGGAAAGCCCTCGCAAAACGGATTGGTGGAACGGCTGAACAAAACGTTGCGTTTGGAATGTATAGACCTGCACTCGTTTAACTCTATGGAGGAACTCCACGACAGTATTCAGGAATGGTCGGTAACCTACAATAACATGAGACCTCATGAAAACCTTGGTTATTTGTCGCCTAATAAATTTGAGGAACTGAACAAAAAACTTTACTTTTGCATGGTTGCGTCTTAGGGGAAGCGTACACTCTGTCCTTGTCTGTGTCAAAGTTTACTATGTCGCCAAGTATGAATTTGTATTCATCAATTTTATCCTTTGTTTCTTTTGATAAATAAGCCAAAGCCCCAACTGTAAAATATCCTGTCACAATTGAAAGCTTTCCTGTCTGTGTATATTTTGAAATCCACTCGTGGACTTTAAGATTTTCGTTCTCGTTGTCTAATATCATATGGCTAATTTATTCATTCTGATTGTATGTCCTTGTGCGTTGGCAAAAAAGTGGCTCTTTTGGCTTTGCGAAGGGTCGGCTTTGTGAGTTGGAGCAAAGCCAAATGTGCCACTTGCAGGATGGCTTAAAATTGTTTTAAAAAAATGCGGGTGGGAAAAAAATAAAAAACTAGGGGTCTGCAATGAGTGTCGGCTTACTCGTTGTCCGTTTTCAAAAATGTCTGTATGTTGTTGTCCACCTGTCAAAATTTGTTTCTCTTTTTTCTGTTTTTACTCGGTCAATGTCTGCTGTGTCGTGTCTTTTTACGCTTGCACACAACAATAATCTCACGCATTGCGCACAAACACGCTCTGTCTGCAGGTTCACCAATCCATCCAAATCGATGCCGAGAAAGCTGTTTTGGGGCGGTGTCATGCCTAAGCAGCGCGATCGAAGCAAAGATAAGCTATAAGTGTAAAACATACAATGTATCGACTCATTTTTTTATGCACCCCAATTAGGCAAGTTGTTTTTTCACTTCTTGCTGTTAGCAGGAAAATCGGGCTGCAAGCCCTGCGAGTGTAGCCTGTTGTAGTGGGGATGCTGCGACGATCGGGAGGGGGCTTCGCTATCCCCTCCCTACCGACCGTTTACGGTTAAGACCTAAGTATTGGCACTCACTTTCTTTTTTATTTTATTTATCGTTACCACACCTAATTTTGGTTGAAAATCCAAATAAGTCCTTTTTCTTTTGTTGCTCTGAAAATTGTATTATGTTTCTCGTTAGGTTCGTCAACATACTTAAATGTCAATCCATTTATCTGATTTTCAATTTCTTGTTTTAATTTCTTTGTGTGGGGATTTATATCTTTAGCACTTGAACCTGCAAACCATAGTTTCTTATTTGAATAGTCATTGTTTCTTGTTAAATCTCGATAATTTTTGACTAAATATTGTTCATTAAACCAAAGAGCCGGGTCCATTGCGATATAATAGTCGAACATTTCAGGGTCTAAAATAAAGGTCTCCATTACAAACAATCCAGCTGCGGATTCGCCAATTAATGCTCTTTTATTTGTCGTTCTATATTTTTGGTCTATTATTGGAAATAACTCCTTCTTGATAAAATTTCTGAAATTGTTTGCCCCGCCTGGATTTGGAATGTATTTTAAATCGTATTCAATTTCACTCGGACCTGTTAAATCTCTTTTCCTATCAGTATTTTCTATCCCAACTAAGATTATTTGAGGTATTTTTCCTTGTTGGATTAAGGTGTCGATTGTATTTGCGATATGTGGAAAGTCCTCTTTAATTCCACCGTCAGCCATGTATAGTACAGGCAAACTATCTCTACTTTCTTTATAATTGGGTGGTGTCCAAATATTTATAGTGCGTTCCTCATTTACAAATTTTGAAAACGTCTTTAAAGTTTCATGATTAGGTATTGGGTCATTGTAAACTACACTTTTTGGGGTGCAACCAAGAGCAAGTGAGGTAATAATTGTCAAGAACATTATTAGTTTCATATATTTTTTTTTAACAAGTGCAAAACGCTAAGCACTGCCCACGCCCCCACACCATCCCGATAGCTATCGAGACTCCCTACCGACTATAAAGGAACATCTCCTTTTTGCTCCTTGCGGTAACGTGGTGATTTAGGGGCAAGTTACGGGTTTTTTCAGGTTTTTTGTACCGTTTTTCGGGGGTATATTTCACTATATGCCATTTCTTTCGATAATATAAGGTGGAGGCAATAAAACGGCATCCAATCCAAAGAAGAAAAGTTATGTTGTTCCATGAACCGCTCCCGGCTGAGCCGGGAAGAACCGTATCCCGACCATAAGTCAGGGGTGGTGTGAGAGTCCCGATAGCTGAGGTTATTTCTGTTGGCTCACCTCTCCCTACTCGATTAGCGGCATTTTCACTTCATTACTCATACCACTCAATATACTTCTCTTGCAAAAATTTTATAATCGGCCTCTATCCTTCTAGCTCTACTTTTGTCTTTGCTGTAAATTATGATTATGTTGGTATCCAGCAGGTAGTTCATCTAAAATTAATTTAAAGCAGCTAAAAGATCTTCCACAGTGTAATCACTTTCAGACTCATCAATAAATGGATATAGCTCTTCAAAAGTCAAATTTTTATCTCCTTGACTTTTCACAACATCTTCAAATGAAGCAATACGCTTCATTGAAAGAGTGGCTTTTTCCCAAGGTAGTACGTTATCTTCAGTAGGTTTTATAAATCTATCAACTGCTGACTTAATCTTACTTAGGGATCTAACATCAGTAATAGAATAAATGAGTTGAGACAAACTATGTTGGAGTTCTTTAACTGTGTCCATACATTCAGATTTACAAGTATTTATTCAAAAAACACTTATGAACTCATCAAAGTTACACACTATTTTGTATAAAGTCCAGCTATCATTTAGTTTTTGTTTCAAGAAAAATCAAACTTGTCACTAGCTGTTCATTTACAAAGTTTTACGAATTCATATTTTCCACAATTAGTATTTCCTTATAATCACGCGAAGCGTTGCCGCAACTCTAAGCACTGCCCACGCCCCCACACCAGCCCGATAGCTATCGAGACTCCCTACCGACTATAAAGGAACATCTCTTTTTTGCTCCTTGCGGCAACGTGGTGATTGAGGGGCAAGTTACGGGTTTTACATGGGTTTTCACTCCCACTTTTGGTTTTTTTTTACCCTTCTATCCGTTTAGGCTTGCCAACTTCCACTACTATAATGTTCCCCAAAAAAAATACAACTGCCAATAAATAATGCTTCAATCTGGGTAGTGCCGATCGATTGAAGCCATATTTATTGAAGGAAGTTAATTTTTCATGTATAAATACTCTTCTGTACTTTTCCTTTTACTTATACAACAGAACAAATCAAATAGACTAGCGAAATCGTTCCTGCTTAAATCCAAATCTCTGTTTGAGAATTTGTTGAATGTGGAACCACCATAATAAATCCAATCAATTGAAGGTTGAGAACTATAGTCTGGTGTTAAACCATAATATTTTCTTCTTTCATTTCTTTTTAGCTTAGGTTCAGCAAACGAATTATAATTAAGATAATATCCGACATAGCTACTAATAATCTCTAAGTCTTTATCTTCTTTATTAGTCGAGTCAGATATCCTTCTTCTAAAATAAATACCTTCCGAATTAAAAACAATATGAAATTCAAAACTACTGTTATACAGGTCAATTCCACCAATTATTTTCGCATCAATATTAATTTTATTGTTAGCTTGACAATTTGCAAGCATTTCATTTGTCATTTCGTTTCTAAGATAGACATTAGGTATCAATTCTTTAAAATTGGATAAACATCTATAAACTTCATTAGAAAATGGGCTTTCAAAAACAATAATCTCATTATTTTCGTTTTCACTATTTACTGCTTCTATTCCAATATTACTTATTATTAATAGTTGTTTTGCTAATTGAGAAACCATATTTTCATAATCATCTGTATTTTTATATTGTATTTCTTCAGCAGTTAATACTATTCCTGTTCTAACATCAACTATTCTTGCAGAAATTCTCATCCCATTGAATAATGTTGATGTATAAACATTACTAAACACCACATGACTTGCTTGAAGCAATTCCCCATAAGCTATTGCGCTTTCTCTATCAAACAAGGCCTCTAGTTTTTCCGCGTTTGAGCGATCCTCTAACAATGATGCAATTTTTTCCCGTTCTAGAATTTCTACACTTGTTCCTGTTGTATACTTAGTCAAGGAGTTTCTTATTGACCTTCCTAAGGCAGTACCATCTTCATCATTTAAGGAACTAGAGTTAACTACAGCATCAAGTACAACTATTCTTATAGTTGAATGAATATCTTGACTGTGGCCGATGTAAATAGAGAAAATAATGACTAATAAAAAAAGCGCTAACTTAATATTCATAATAACATCTTTTCGTTAAAATGTATGAACAAAAGATTTTTGTCTGGGTAGATTAATGACAGAATGAAAGGTGTCCTTTCCAGTCAAGTGTAAAGATACATTATATTGCCCTTCTAGCAAATACAAATCTGTATTTGTATGTCCTACAAAGTCACTATTTATAAATACTTTAGCACCACTAGGCTCTGTTATTATAGAAATTGGATGTTTATTTTGTGGAGGTGAATCTACTTTTACATTTTCATTTTCTTTTATCTCTTCGATTTTATCTACAGCGGGACTTGGTGAAGTTAAAGGTGTATTTTCATTATCGCCTTCTTCATAAAAACCACCTATAACGCCTCTAATTTCTTCTAATTTATCATTAACTAATCTGGTAAATGTAGAATCATGAATAGATGAATTCCTACACAAGTTTTTGTAATACTCACAGTAAAATATCCGTTCTATTTTATATCTGTATGTAGTGTTAGTATACTCAGGATAGTCATTTTTATTTCTCTCAAAATAGAAGAAGTTGAACTTAATTCCACATTATTAGAATAATTCGCAGTTATTTTCCCTTCTACATATTTAATAAAATCTTCGCTTACAGAAGCCTCTACATTAAACTCATCTTTTTCATCTATTGAACTCTCCTGTTCTATTTTTTCGTAATCAGTAAATTTCTCTAATTCGCATGTACAGTCTCTACTCTTTTCATTTTTCATACAAGCTATTAATATGATAGATATAAAAACTGAAAAAAAAATTAGTTTATTCATTTTATTTACTGTTATAGTGATAATCAAAGTTTAGTCCCTCAATTAAAAATTTCCTGCAACTTAGTTATACCCGCAAGTCCCCCCTTTTTGTCATACTTTCACCCAAAAAGAGGGATTCCAAAACGGGCATACGGCACGCACCATGCAAGCAGCTAACCACTTGCTTAGTTGCCTGCCCCTAGGTCAGTGAAACATTCCTTGGCAAATATAAACAACGCTGTGCATAAATGCAACAGCACAGCTATATTTTAGCCCCCCACCAAACCCAACACCCCACCCAAGCCCCCGTGAGCGATAGAAACGGGTGGCCGCCCTAGCTCAAGCCGGGGCGGCCTACGAGTGGATAGCGCGACCCTGCTCGGCGTTGGCCTAGCGCGGGGCGGCAGGGGGCACGGCATAAGCAATTCACCAATGACTAAGAGTATGTCTAAATTTTCCTGATTGAGCGAAAGTGAGCAAATTTTGTTCTGTCCAAGGCAGAAAGCGCAGTCGATCTCGGCTAAGCCGAGACGGCGAGCATTTCTAACGTAGGACAGGATGAAATTTGTCACTTATAACCAATTGAGGAAATTTTAGACATACTCTAAGTAATTTTTTCCCGTCCCTCATGCGCACGGTGGGCTAAAACTTTACAGTTTCACACATTTTTTTCTCGCAGCTAAAAAAGTGTAGCGCTGTAAAAGTTCGGTTTGTCCAATTTGTTCTACCTTTGCCCAGCCCAGAAAGGATAGTACCCTCTATTAGAGCGGACATCCAACCCGGGAAACAGCGTGAAATACGATTATGGAGGGAATTAGTTTTGCTTATCCGGCTTGGTATATCATTTTTTGCCTGATGTTAGGTGTCGCCTATGCATTGGTGCTTTATTTTCGGAACAAGGTTGCCCAAGAATCGCCTGCATGGCTCAGCTATCTGTTGGCGGGCTTTAGGTTTATCGTGGTGAGTTGGCTCGCACTGCTACTGCTTTCTCCCATTATTCGTTCTGTTACCACCAAGACCGAGAAACCGATTATTGTTATCGCACAGGATGGGTCGGAGTCTATCCAAGCCGCTATGACGGATGAAGATAGCTCCGCTTATGCAAATGCCCTGCGCCAGTTGCAGGCTGAATTGGGTGAAAAATACGAGGTGGCCACTTTTACCTTCGGCGATGTGGTGCGGGATACCCTTGATGGGGCTTTTCGCGATAAGCGTACCAACTTGTCAGCTATGCTACAAGAGGTGTATGATTTGTATAGCAACCAAAATTTAGGTGCCCTTATCTTGGCCACCGACGGCATCTATAATGAGGGAGCAAACCCTGTCTATACGGATGCAAAAATCAATGCCCCCGTTTACAGCATCGCTCTGGGAGACACTACGCGCTACAAGGACATAGCGGTAAAGCGGGTTTTTCACAATAAGGTAGCTTATCTTGGCGATCGCTTTTCGCTACAGGTGGACATCAGCGGGCAAAACGCGGCGGGTAATACGATTCCTTTGCGCATCGCGCGCATAGAAAACGGCAAAACCCGCGAGTTATTCAACGAGTCTATCAATGTAGATCGCAACGATTTTTTTGCTACAAAGGAATATGTATTGGATGCCGATTTGCCCGGCGTGAATCGCTATCGCATCTCTTTAGGCACCTTGCCCGGAGAGGCGACGACCGCCAACAACAGCCGCGATATTTTCGTGGATGTGCTGGAAGCTCGCCAACAAGTTTTGATATTGGCCAATGCGCCTCATCCCGATTTGAGCGCGCTAAAACAAAGCATCAGCAAAGGTCGGAACAACGAGGTAGTAATCGAGTACATCAGCACGTTTGCTGGCGATGTAAAAGAAGCCGATTTAGTTATTTTGCATGAGTTGCCCTCCATCAATCAACCTGCGGATGCCATCCTCAAGCAACTGACCGATAGGAAGATACCCGTTTGGTTCATTGCCGGACAGCAAACAGGCTTGACTGCGCTGAATAAAGCTCAGCAATTGCTTGGTTTTCCGCCGAATGGTAGAAATGTGAATGAAGTGCAGGCGCGAATGTCGGCGGGGTTCAATGTATTCAATATCAGCGATGAGGTGCGCAATCTGCTGCCCAAACTTCCTCCCTTGGAGGCACCATTTGGTGAGTTCAAAGCAGGTAGCAATGCGGCGGTCATGCACTACCAACGCATTGGACGAATTGATACCGAATATCCACTGTTAGCACTGGGAGAGGAGGATGGCCGCCGTATGGTCGTGTTGGCGGGTACGGGGTTGTGGAAATGGCGTTTGTTCGATTATTTAGACAGTAACCGCCATGACCGTTTCGATGAATGGGTCAGCCAGATTACCCAATACTTGAGTGTGAAAGATGATAAACGCCGCTTTCGCGTGACGTTGGCTAAAAATATCTTTGATGAAAACGAGCCACTCATCTTCAACGCTGAATTGTACAACGATAATTACGAACTCATCAATGACCCCGCCGCCCAATTGACTATTATTGATGAAGCGGGGCGTGAGTACAACTATACTTTCAATCCTTCAGGGCGTTCATACAGCCTCAATGCGGGTATTTTGCCGGTGGGCAATTATAGATACAAAGCAACGGTCAATACGGGCTTGGAGCGACTAGAGCACAGTGGGCAGTTCAGCATCCAGCCCGTGCAGTTGGAGTTGTTTGAACTAACAGCAGATCATAATTTGCTGAGGTTGCTCGGTGAGCGCTATGGGGGAGGTGTGGTTTACCCATCGCAGATAGGAAGTTTACCTCAATTGCTGGAAGATAAAGGAACGGTAAAGCCCGTTTTATACGATTCGGTTCAAACCCGTTCGCTTATCAATATCAAATGGATATTTTTCCTGCTGTTATCTCTACTTACGGCTGAATGGTTTTTACGCCGTTATTTTGGGTCTTATTAAGTGACGGATTAAAAATAACTGCCCCATTTTTGATTCGCTAAAATTTTCTAAGCAAGCGACTAAAAGGAGCTTGCGTGAAAATATTCGCGAATCGGTAGAAAAAATGGGGGTGGTTATTTCCGTCTTTTCACTAAGAGTATTTCACCATGAGTCGCGCCAAGTTATTTGGATGGATCAAAGAGCGTAAGTCTTTTTTGTGTGTTGGGTTAGACCCCGACCCTGCCATGATTCCCTCGCACTTAGGAACGGGTCAGCCGCTATTTACCGTTTCAACCAAGCTATTATTGACGCTACGCGCGATCTGTGTGTAGCCTATAAACCCAATACCGCCTTCTATGAAGCGATGGGGACTCAAGGTTGGGAAGTTTTGCAGGCAACGCTGGCGTATATTGGCGATAACCACTTGAAAATTGCCGACGCGAAGCGGGGCGATATTGGCAATACCTCCCGTATGTATGCCCGTACTTTTTTCGAGACCATGAAGGCGGATGCCGTTACCATAGCACCGTATATGGGAGCCGATTCCGTTCAACCCTTCCTAGGTTTTGAGGATAAATGGGCAATTCTATTGGCTTTGACAAGCAATAAGGGTAGCAGTGATTTCCAATTAACACCCCAAGAGCAAGACGAGCCGCTTTACGCCAAAGTGATGCGGCAAGCCCAAGAATGGGCATCAGCCGATGAATTGATGTTCGTTTGCGGTGCCACTCACCCTGAAAAGTTTCGGGAACTACGCCGCCTTGCCCCTGAGTACTTTTTCCTGGTGCCCGGTATCGGCGCACAAGGGGGCGATTTGGAAGCAGTTGCACGCTTTGGTATGAACGATCACTGTGGGCTACTCGTGAACTCGTCCCGTGGTATTATCTATGCAGGTACACAGGAAGATTTCGCCGAAAAAGCCCGTTCATCGGCGGCGGCACTTCAGTTGCAGATGGAAAAAGCACTGGCTACTTATTTGCCATGATCCTTAGGTGGCTACTAAGAAGCGCTTGTTTTTCATTGTTAAAGATTATAGGGTGAAAAATGTAGGTTTTTTGACAATTTGTGTGGTGTGCCCCCTGCAAAACAGGGGTCGGGCTATCCGCTCCAGTACCTCCCTGCGGTCGGCACGTCCGCTGCTGTCCCTCACACGAAATACATTTGACTGACTATCAGTAACTTATGAACGTGCTGTTCGATTTGTAATCCATAATTCACGTTTGTTAAAGATTATAGGCTGAAAAATGTAAAACATAAGGGATGCCAGTGCATCGCTTTGTCATTTGATCCTTGAAAAAAATATCGATATTCCGGTTGTTTTTTAGCGTACTAACGTCACTTCGCCAGACTCCTCAATTACGACTGATTGCATGACGATGCGCATTCTGTAAACATACACATCTGCAGGAGCGTCCTTGCCATTGACTTTGCCGTTCCAACCTTCATTGGCGGCATCGTTGGATTGGAATACCTGCTGCCCCCATCGGTTATAGACCAATATTTCTAATTCACTTGCCGGCCCCGTGAGGAATGGTTTGAATACATCATTTTTTCCGTCATTATTAGGAGAGAAAATATTGGGGATGCGATAATCAATACCCGACAATCGAACGCTATCCGTGCGTGTTTGGCAGGCATCCATATAAGTGAACACCGCTACCGTAGGCAAAGACGATGATGCAATGGTATTATTTACCTCTAATGCTTGTGCTTGCGCCATGGTACCGTTAACGTTCCAAGAGTAGGTAGCGCCAATCTGTGGCACCTCTACGGTTGCTACTAAGTTGTAAGGCGGCATTTCACCTACCAATACTAAATCCTCAGATACGCTAATTGTTACGGAGTCAATCACGGTAAATTCTACTTCCCCAGAGGTGACGCAATCACCATTTGAGGCCATCAAGATATACGTGCTATTTTCTTGGGGCGAAACCGTTATTGAAGCCGTGTTGGCCGTGAAATCAGGATCTTCAAGTTGCGTCCAAGTGTATGTGACACCGGGCATTGCCGCAGCATTGTTTAGATTAAATTCCATCGTATTGGAATAACAGATGGTTTCACTAGGAATGAGATTGAGGGTAGGGTAGTCCACCACTTCAATGAACACAGAGTCCATGATCGTGCCGCATCCATTCGCACCAGGCCCGTAGGTGTAGTTGAATACAGCAAATCCGGATGCTTGTGCCAAGAAGCTGCCTGTTAACCCTACGGTACTTTCCCCACCAAAAATCCAAGTGAGTTCTTCCCCAACAGCAGGATTGCCATCCAACTGAGCCGTAAGGTTGATGGTGGTGCTGTCGCACACGGTTTGGTCGGCTCCTACGCTCAGAATTCCGACAGGTTCGGCTACTGTAAGGGTGACAGAACGTGTCACTGTTTCACAATCGTTGGATACCGAGAGGTTGTACGTCTCAGTCGTAGCCGCTGCCACAGTCAATAATGGATCGTTACTAATAAAGCCCGGATCGCTCGCTATTGTCCAAGTGTAAACAGCATCGGGGTTTACAGCGGATGCAAGCAATTGTAAATTCGTACTTGGGCAAACAAACATATCCTCAATCACCGTTACATTCAAAGGGGGCACTACCTGAATACTGGCATTAGCGGTAGCTTCGCACCCTTGTACATCCAACATGATGGTGTAGTTGGTAGAGGAGGAAACAGTGGCGATAGGCGTTAAACAATCCGAACAGGAAAGCCCATCGGCAGGTTCCCAAGAGATTTCCCCTTCGTTGGCACTACTGGCGACCAAACTAACAGGTTGCCCAGCACAGACCAAGGTGTCGGAAGGCGTGACTGTCAGGTTTACCTCCACTACATTCAAGGTGATATTTTCTGTGGACATACACCCGCCGTTGGTTGTTACCCGCACGTAGGTGAAGGTGTCGGCGGTTGTCAATACCATATTGTACAGTGTATCAGAGGTTTCCATGCCTATTCCCGTCCAGAGGTGTTCAATGTTCGGATATAAAGCTGGGTCATAAATGGGCGAAACTAATTGCACCAATTCTCCTTGGCAATACAAATCTTTCTCCGGCATAGCGGTGATGCCCATCATGGTAGGCAGCGAATCCACTTGCACAAAAACTGAGTCAACAACAAAGCAGCTTCCCACCGTGAAGTTGGTATAATACATGGTATTGGTGAGTGGCGTAGCCGTTACATTCAATTGGTTAGTAGCACTGAGGCTGCCATCGTCGGGCAGCCAAGTGAAGTTTTCTGTACTACCCGAGCTTGTAGTGGCGGAAAGTGTCACCGATTCTCCTAAGCAAAGTAGGATGGTATCTTGTGGGTTGAGGATACTGGCATCAGCAGGTAGTACGGTAATGGTCATAGTGGCGGTATCGGCACAAGCACCATTAGTAGCCGTTGCGATCAGTTGATACGTAGTAGTTTGATCGGGGAAGGCGACAGGAGTGGGGGTATCTGGTTCAGCAATACCCGCAGTAGGTGTCCAACTGTAAACACTTGTACTGATATCCGGGGCTGTAAGCGTAGCAAGGGTGACACCGTAGTTTTGGCATACCGTAGTATCAGCAGCTAAAACAGGCATATTCAAGACATCGACATCTACAAACACACTATCAGTGACGATACAATCGGAGGCCAGTTCTATGGTGGCAAAATACCACGTACTACTTTCAGGCGATGCTTCTACAATCGGAGAAGTAGTGCTCGATATGGCTATATTAGGAAACCAACTCAGCCCTTCGCCTAACGTGTTGTTTTGGGCGCGAATAACAGCGGTTTGCCCTAAGCAAATTGGAATCGTATCGGGTAAGATAGCAATGGTAGGATCTTCGATTTGTAAATAAATGGAGTCGCGAGCGACACAATCTGAACCAACCGATCCTTCTACAAATACCCATCCGCTTTCTGTGGGT
The DNA here is from genome assembly GCA_041392765.1 of Saprospiraceae bacterium. Lineage (GTDB taxonomy): Bacteria > Bacteroidota > Bacteroidia > Chitinophagales > Saprospiraceae > Lewinella. The sequence goes on along the minus strand of JAWKLL010000005.1, from coordinate 49,166 downwards.
GAAGCGATGGGGGTGTCGGAGAATGGATCATCAAACAGATTAAGGGGTGTCCAGAAATATTGGGCAGCACCTTCCACCGTCAACAATACATCACTATTCACACAAATTTGTGCAGTATCGCGTCCTCCATTGATTTCAATTTGGATGAAATCGCGGAGTTCTATATCTAGTTGGTCTAATATGACCAGACCACAACCAAAATCATTGACCAACGCGATGGTAATATTTTCGGTGCCTTCCGTTAGCAAATCGGTAATTACAGTGACAGGGAAGGAAATAATATTAGGGCCTGGTTGGAAAGTCAGGGTTGAGGGTACATTTAATACATAATCCTCATCAGGTGTAGCGGTTCCCGTAATCTGGGTGGAATACGTAACAGCTTCATCCTGTGGGTTATTAAATCTGAAAACTATCTCATCTGGAATATCGGTACAACCTTCGATCAGGTAATCAACCCCAGAGTTAAAAATCACATCTACGTCAGGGGTGCCGCCACGCAAGTCTGAAATAAATACTCCCGAATCAAAGATACCGTCACCACGGTCAGCAATAGCTAATTTGAGGTGGTATGTTTGGCAAGGGGTTACTTGCGCTCTAGCGGTAAGGCTTTTTTTAACACCTAGAAAATCCGAAACAAATCCATCATATTGCATACTTACGCCCGTTTCATTTTGGCGGTAGTACTCCCAGTTAATGGTGTGGTTGACGGAGTTGATCTCCACGAAAGTATTATTTCCGTCGGGTAATATGGCGATATTCTCCTGTCCGTTTAGCCCGGGGATGCCTGTGATGCCAGGGCCAGAGATCAAGAATGCGAATATGTCATTGAATGTCTGGTTGATAAATTCTGGATATTCCTCTGAACCAAAAATATATTCGAAGGCAAGTTCATCGGTATTGGCAAACACATCCAACTCAATAATACAGGCATCTTGAGAAAGCGATCCATTGCCAGTAAGCTCAGAAATAAAATCCAAATCCGGGTCACCGGGGAAGCCCCTGTCGGCGGTAGGACTATTGCCAAAGCCGTCATTAGTGTTAGGCCCCACTGCGTAAAGTGCTTCGCCAGTGGTAAGTAGCAAACCTTGCCCCAACCCTAAATCAGATTGATCGGCAGTGAAAACCCCCAAAGCGCCATCAGCACAGTTGATGTTGGTAATCACAGATTGGGTTTGGGGGGTAGAAAGTACAGTAATAATTTCCTCATTGGAAACATCGGTGTCAACGGAAATAGGGGCGTAGGTTTCGCAAGCGAGGGTGCTACATTCCCAGTTGCCTTCAAAGCCCTCGAATTGTACGGCAGCATCCGAGGTAAACTGTATGGTCATACAGCCGCTGGTTGCCACCACTTCCATACATACACCAGAGGTGGCCTCTACAAAATTAAAGCCACCAATGCCGGTAATCAGGTCATTAGCGGAAGGAGTGTCTCCATCAAAAAAGAGTATTTGGTCGAAACCTTCCTCCAGATTGTAGTAAGAAAGTGTAAATTTAATACACTCAGATGGGACATCTGGACAGATAGTAAACACATGATTTTCGTTAGCACCGTAATCGCCATCAGGGCCGCCAGAGTCGTACAAGATGCCAGAGCAAGCCGAAGAACTTCCTTCTGTAATAAGGCTTACAGGGTCTTTCTGGTCGATACAAAGTTTGAAAGCACCTGAATTAGGGGTGGCGGAATTGGAATAATCGCTGATGCGTATAAAGTAGGTAATACCGGGTGTTAATCCTTCTGCGTTCAACTCTACCATATTCTCGCCCTGCTCAGCAGAGGCGCAAAGCAGCTCTGCGAGATTGTTGGCTAGGCATACACCTCGATACAAAGCAACTTGTGGATTGAGGATGGAAGGTTCTCCATTCGGCCCTGTTACACCCATCACTGTGATGGTATAGTCAAAGATGGTGTCGCTGGTAGTAAAGGCAAACCAAACGTCCCTTGTGGCAAGCCCTCCATTGAAACAGGTAGGGTTGTTGCCAAAACCAATATCCGAGTCGGTGGCATCAATATTGTCGTAAATATCAGCTTCATTACCGGGTAGTGAAACATCCGGGCAATAAGGAGCAACGCCCAAATCAATAAGCCCGTCGCAGTCATCATTAACGGGAGCTTGCGCCTGTAGTAATAGGCTCAATAGTAGGAGTGAGGAGATGAGCAGTACATTCCGCATAAGTCAGATTGTTAAATTCTAGAATTAGGCTACAATGTAGTGATTATGCCAGAAATGATGTTAGAAATATTTACAGAAATACTAATTTACTGACAATCCTTCAATTGCTGCCGGACTTGTGGCGCACTGACAATGCCCATTTCATTGCCCCAGGCATGGTGAATGTAATTAATTATGTTGGTGATTTGAATGTCGGTGAGAGAGGGAATACCCGCCATTGGAGTGTTGTAAGTGATACCATTTACGGTAATAGTATCCTGAATACCATAGCGAATGATGCAGGGAAGTTGTTGGGTATGCTGTATTAAATAATCAGCATGGGCTAAAGGCGGGATATTGCCGCGTAAACCCGTTCCGTCATCCATGTGGCAGTTGGCACAGTGGATGTCGTAGAGTGCTTTTCCTTGTTGGAAGTCTGTTTCGTTACAGCCCATTAAGAAAAGACAAAGGCTAATTAAAAACCGTGGATGATAACTCCTATCCCTTTTTTTACGCTTCTTCATCTGCTTCAGCTATTTTGAAAACACTAAAGATGGTAGTTCCATAGTTCCTAACGGTGTACAGCCGTGGATGGTTTTCAAAATTGTGCTGAGGATTGTGTTCTAGTACCAACCAGCCGTTGGGTTTGAGTAATTGGTATTCCAGTATCAAATCGGGTATCGCTGGAATATTAGGTAAAGGGTAGGGGGGGCCAGCAAAGATGTAGTCATAGGGGCGTTGTGGGGATGATATAAATTTGAATACATCCGCTTTGACAATTTTCATGTACTGAGCAATGCCTAGTTCCGCTGCCGTCTTTTGGGCAAAAGCGACGCAACCAGGGAATTTGTCCACATAGGTTACATCTTGGCATCCCCTAGAAATAAACTCATAGCCGTGGCTGCCTGTACCACCGAAAAGATCGAGTACGCGCATTTCGGCAAAGTCGAAGTGGTTGTTGAGAATATTGAATAACCCCTCTTTGGCAAAATCTGTAGTGGGGCGGGTAGGCCAGTTTTTAGCAGGTGGTATAAACTTACGCCCCTTGAATTTTCCTCCTATGATTCGCATTTTCTTTCCTTCTTTTCTAAGTGTATGTCTAAGTTTTTCCTGATTGAGTGGAAATGAGTATATTTAAGACATACACTAATGGTAAAGATGCAGCGCTGCAAGCCCAAAGAACAGATGCAAAGGATGCTGTGCTATGTTTTGCCCCACACCAAGCCCTCTGAGGCCGACGCGAAAGCAATCTCTTTGATGTAGCGGTGCAAAAGCTTGTAAACGGCACCATCTTCTAAGATTTCTCCAGCCAAGCGAAGCGGATTTTTTCTGGAGATAAACCAGCTTGTTCGTAGGTAAGTAGTAGATAGTACAAGTAGTCTTTGGTGTCCTTACAAACAAAACTATTACAGAACAACAGTCGGTCTGCACTTAAAGCCACAGTGGTCATATTTTTATCGAACAGGAAGGCGAAAACCAAAGGCCGCCCTGCCTTGACCGTTTGTTGGCGCATGAGATGCAATAACGGAGTAACTGCATGATAAATGCGGCATCCGTCAAAGACTCTCCTCCATTGTGTCAACTGATCCTGCTCAATGGCATATACGACAACGGCATCGAGTTCAGGAATGGGGTCTGCTAGAATAGTGGCAGTTGCTGGAGGCGTTGCTAACGCAGATAACAGCGATTTTCTGTTTTCTCCGTTATATAACCTTGCAGGCACCAGTGTAAAGGTGCTCCCTGTCCAAGCAAGTCGTGTTTTTTGGAAGTGTAGCTGTATCCGTTGCTCGTCTTTCCACCATTCTTCAAAAGGGGAGTGTGCGAGGGTTCGGGTACACACAACAGCGCGATTCTCATCGGTAATCAAATAACTTGAACTGTCCACCCCGGTTAGGATGGACAGCTCAAAAGAAGAAGTGCGTTGTAAATCAAACGCATCCTCTGTAATATCGTATCGGATTACTCCCAATTACCAGACAGGTTTGGTTTGTTCATATCACCGAACTTCAGCATCTTGGTAGGGCTGTAGTTTTGGTCGTATTTAGCAAAACGCGCATCCGCATATTTGCCCATAAAACTACCCCAAGTAGTACCTACTTCCACTACAGAAACCTCGGAAGACTGATATTCGATTTCGTCAGCCGCGATTCTGAATTCACTTTGCTCGGTATCTTTGAATTTAGGAACAAAGCGCAGGGATGCCAAATCCATTCCAAGCGTTTTAACAGAATCGATAGCATTGGTGTAGGTGGTATCGTACTCTATCGTTCCGGTGAAGTTGGGATCGTCTGGGTCGCCGATGACAGCTACACGCATGAAGCGCCCGTTGGTGAGGACATCCACTAAGGTGTCGAAGTTGGGGGCGAAAGTACCCGTGATGTCGCGGTACATTTCTTGGGCATCGCGGATAAGCTGAAGTTTTTCGACTACGATGTCCTTGCGCCGGTTAGCTTCCTTGTCGAAAGCAATAGGTTCTTCGATACTCTTGTAAAGCAGGTAGGCCAAGGCTGCTGCCACGAGTAGGAGAATGACGTTTACTACCAATCTCATTGTACGGTTTTGTTTTGATGCAATGAAAACGTTGTTTTAAACACACACCATCGCATAATCCGATGGAGGGGCTAAGTTGCCAATTAATTCTGGAGTAGGTTGTAATTTTTACTAAAAAATTCAACCTTAAACCATAAATTAGACTTCTGCCGGATGTCAGATGCCTTTACAGGCCGTTATGGTGTATGCAGAAGCGAAGATAAAACAAAAACCGTAAAAAATTACATTTCGTCGATAAGTTTGCGTTTCATTTGAGCAAACTCCTCCTCCGAAAGTAGGCCTGCATCTCGCATCGCTGCCAGTTCTTTAATGGTATCCGTAACGGATTTTTGAGGCTTACTGTTAGCGGTAGTTGGAGGCGTTTCTTCCTGATAATGAACGTTATCGGAAGTTGTAGAGGAAGATGTGGCTTTGTCCGCTTCGGCCTTCCATTCTTGGGCTACTTTTTTGCCTTTTTCGAATTTTTCCTTGTATAATTTTTTTAGCCGTTCCGTGTCGAAGTCGAGGATGGTGCCGCCTGTTTCAAAGTGGCGTTTGAAAACTTCACCCAACGCATAGGTCGATGCTCCGTTGAAGGCGGATACCGTAACACCACCAATCACCGTGCCGATGCCTGGTATTAATTTGATCAAACTTCTGGCACCTGCTCGGGCTAAGGTGCTGCTCGTTAGGCTCGTGATAATGGCTTTTCCCTGAGATTCCGAAAAATCTTGGTCGTAAACCCTGCTTAATTGGCGGATCATATCCAGTTGCAAAGCACTCACGGCGAATACATCCGCTATCGGAATGGGAACGAGAAAACTGGCACCCATTGACCAAATTACGTGGTTGCGTATGACGGTGTCTGCATGCTTGGAACGCTCGTTGTTTCCACTGCTCATAATCGTGTCTTTGATTTTTTTGGTGGCAAAATTTTTCAATGCTTGCTGCATTCTGTTGACATTTTTATCAACCAAATATCTGCTTTTTTTTACGTCTTTGTCTTTTTTTATAGACGATTGCTTGTGTTTTGAAGATGAAATAACGTAATTACAAAAGTAGGAAAATGAAAAAAGCCTGACAACGATTAGCTGTCAGGCTTTTTTTACTCATAAAGTTGAGATACTACTGTGGCATTAGTGTGCCTGCTGCCGCAGAGCTATCAGCTACTAAAGAAATGATGATGCACAAAGCAAACAGTGCAATGGCAAGATACCATGTAACTTTTTCTATAAAGTCAGTCTGATTAGCAGCACCAAACATCTGATTGGCCTGGCTACCGCCGAAAGTGGAATCGATACCACCTCCTTTGGGGTTTTGAATCAATACTGCTCCCATAAGCAGCAAACAAACCAGCGCCGTTAAAATTGTCAAGCCGGTGATCATATCTTATGCTTTTTTTTCAGTTCTTCAATTGTGGCCGCAAAGAAAACACTTTTATCTGGATTTACCAAACTTAGTTTTTCGTAGATTTTTATGGCTCTCTCATATTGGCCCTGTTTGGTGAAAAGCTGCGCCAACGTTTCGGTCGTTATGCCTGCGACTTCTTCTGCATCGTCATTGGTCTCTTGTTCAATCCGTTCGGCATCGGGAATGGCTATATGGTTGAATTTTCGCAATGATTTCCAGCGGTTGCCGTTTGTGGGCTTATTCGCTGTTGGTAGGCTTATTTTATCCAAAGGCAGCGGTTGTAGATCAGCAGCGGCTGCTAATGATATGGCTACCATATTATGTATAAGGCTATCATCGACAAAAAAGCGGGTGTAGCTGGAACTGATTTTTCAACTTTTTCAGGCGTTGACTCTTTTTCTACGTTAACACTCAAAGGAATGGGGGAAACATCTTCTTCCTCATCCAGGTGTCTTCCGTTGGGTAGGTTGGAGCTTGTTCCGTTGAAACCGCAATCGCCATTGCTTGCGTAGCGACGGGGGCAGTTTCTTCTAGGGGGGCAGTGGTTCTTTGGCTGCCAATTCCAATTCTTCCCAATGGCGGAGTTCCAGCCGTTCTTCGATCTGGGTAGCGATACCAACAAGTTCAGGTAGGTGGGTCTTGATGAAAGCCCGAAGAGCAGCCCGGTCGTAAGTATGAGCAGCCAACGCATGCAGGTGCTGCGGAAAACGAGGATCGTGTTCCATGCTGCTTTTGATGGCCAACAACCACCGCAAATTGGCAGCATAAGGATATTCCTCCACCAGGTTCTTGATTTCCTGATAGGGTAGTTGCCACAACTTAGCGGGGTGGTCTAAGTAAGCCGAAAAATTTTCTGCGTTCATCCTGCTGAAATTCGGGGTTAAAAATAGGGTTAATTTATTAAGTTTCCAATTTTCGCTGCATCTGAGTATTTTTGTGGGCTTTTAGACAAGTTCATATTAATAAAACAAACTCGTTATGCTTTTACGGAATTGGATGGCCATTGTTCTTTTAACTGCTGTTGTTTTGTCTGCATGTGGTGATAAGGCTGCCGAAGAGGGGGCTAAAGTCGGTAATTATGAGGTGTCGCCCATTCCCAACACCGATGCCTACACGGCGGTACTCAAAGATCCCGCTGGAAATGTGATGGAATCAGGTGTATTTGCTAGTGGCAAAAAACAAGGGGCTTGGTTGTACTATGGTTCAGCCGATAAAATACCAGACAAGCTCATTACCTATGTGGACGACCAATACAATGGCCCTTACATGGAGTTTTCCGGCATTGGACAAATGCAGCTATTGGCAAATTACAAAAACAATATGCTTCATGGCGAATGGGCCAAATACTTTGGCGGAAAACCAGAGATGACTTGTACCTATAAAGATGGCCAGTTAGATGGGGTGCTTCGGGAATACTACATTCGCTCCACTTCCAATTGGTACATTCGCAAAGAAGCCACCTACAAAAACGGTAAGTTAGATGGGGTGTTCCGCTCTTACGATATGCAAGGTAATGTGGTGTTGGAGTACAACTATGCCAACGGCGAAAAGCTCAGCGGTGGTTTTGCCAACCCGAGTGCTGATTCTATTCTCAACGAGCAGGTGGTTATTCCAAAATAAGGTTATCACTTGGCGGGCGCCATCCATTTAAAAAATCGGCAATAGACATACGTCGTTTACCCGGCACCAGTAATTCCGCTATACGGACGAAGCCGTCGGTACAGGCAATGTCTAAATAGGATTTACCATCGGTGAGGATGCTACCCGGGAGCAAGGTATGCGCTTGTTGAATGACGCTGCCGCTGAAAAATTTCCATTTTTCACTGCCAAGCTGCGCCCAGGCACCTGGATAGGGGTCTAGGCCGCGCATGTAGTTATAGACTTGGTGGGCAGGTTGTTGAAATCGCAAATGGGTATTATCTGGCGTGAGTTTGGGCGCAGGGGTTGCTAATGCATCATCTTGAGGGGTAGGAGATACGCGATCATCAGCTATGCGTTGCACGGTTTCCAGTACGGCTTCTGCTCCCAGCGCCATCATACGGTCGTGCAGACTACCCGCGTTTTCATCGGGTGCAATGGATAGTTTTTTTTGCAAAATAACGTTCCCTGTGTCAATTTCATGTTGGATAAAAAAGGTAGTGACACCCGTCATGGTATCTCCATTGATAACAGCCCAGTTGATGGGAGCGGCTCCTCGGTAGCGAGGAAGTAAAGATCCATGCAAATTAAACGTACCTAAGGGTGGCATATTCCACACCACTTCTGGCAACATTCGGAAGGCCACCACAATCTGTAAATCGGCTTCATAGCTACGGAGTGCGGCCAAGAAAGCAGGATCGCGCAGCTTTTCTGGTTGCAATACGGGAATACTATGCTCAACGGCGTACTTTTTTACCGCTGATTCTAGTAATTGCTTACCACCACGACCGCCCCATTTATCGGTGGCTGTAACGACGGCTGCTACCTCGTAACCGCTTTTGACTAAGATGTCTAAGCTGGCAACAGCAAACTCGGGCGTACCCATGAAGATGATTTTCGGACGCATGGAAATTTTATTGTTGAAAGCTGCAAAAGAAAGTCATAAATTTGGGCAAACACAATCATTTGCCATGACAGAAACTTTTCAATGGAAGGCAACGGACGGTATTATGGTGTACACTGTATCCAGGAGTTAGCCCAAAGCCGATGAAGAGTTTCATTACACGGGTTGGGGAAATACATTCATCGCTATGAACACGTGGAGATGATGCAAGCCAAGGGTATCGCAGTAGTAGGTTACGACAGGCGTAGCCACGGGCAAAGTGGTGGTAAGCGGGGGCATACCCTCGTTTCAGCGATTTGCTGGGATGAGACGTGGGGCTGTTGATGGTGGCCATAGAAAGTCGTTATCCACATCTGCCGATTTTCCCGTACGGCATAGCATGGGAGGCAACCTTTTGCTGACGTATTTATTAGAGCGGCATCCCAAAGTGAAGGGTGCCATAGCCAGCGCCCCATATTATTAACGTTAGTAAAGTGATGCGGAATGTTTTTCCGAGTTTACGCAATAAACGAAATTTCAGGACCGCCATCGCATGACCGGCTGGCGGCAAGTACGTGTATGTTGGAGGCGGCTGATATGCTCAACTATTTCAGTGGTGGATTAGATGCACCCTGTTGCTTATGCACGGAAGTGCCGATGGTATCACCTCACCAGCAGGTACAACGGCTTTTACAAAGCGGTTCAAGAGATGTCACCTTAAAATATGGGAAGGGTTATACCACGAAATTCGGCAATGACCCGGAAAAAGAAGAAGTCATCCAATATGCCATTGACTGATGTTACTCAAATTAATGGCATCGTGAAGTTAATATTATCGTCAAATGCACCTACTTAGGTAGTGCTTCTGAGCTAAAAAAGAAGACTTTTCCGACTGACAAAGCTCATTTGAGAGCCGCGTCGTAAGCAGCTGACACGTATACGAAAATAGCTGCCGTCAGGTGGGTAAAAAGGGCTTTTTAGCCGGAATTTGTATTGAAGCAGCAGGTTACCACACACACATAACAAGCAATGGGACAAAAAGGTAGCTTCAAAGTTGGGAAATCATCCTCTAGTGGTGGTAGCGTTCATCATTATTTCTGTTTGCACATAAAAATGCGGTGAACGAGAAAACGGATGATACGGAGATGATATCGCCGCGGCTGGTAGTGTATATTTACTTATCTTTACCTCCACAAAATTTTTGCACACTGTATGCGTATTCACCTTAGGCTTGCTTTTCAAGAGGGGATGTTGCCATTAGGGGCAACGGCGCACCCTGATGATGTCTATATGGCACCTGCGCAATGGCTGCGTTGGCTAGAATGGCATCTTGGCTTCAGCCATCCGGATCGGGAAGTTGATCATTTGCGGGTAGAACAGTACCGCCAAGCTTTACACCGATATATAACAAGCAGTCAGGATGCCTTTTTTTTAGCCTCATTTACTGCTGATGATTTAGGAACTGCCGAGGCACTCCTATCTATGCGCGATGAACTCTTGGCGGCTGGTTGGGATTTTCGGCATACCGATACCCTTTCGCCTCGGTTGCAGGTGCTCGCAGCCGTAGAGATGTATTGGCAAGATGCAGAGGTGGCACTCAGTCTTTTTCCTGGGGAAGCCGATAGGATTCATGCGCTCCTACAGGATTTTCCAGCTATGGGTAGTCGTATCGAAAAGATTTTTATCTATGACGATACTAGCTTTTTTTCGCCGGGTTGGCAACGCGTATTACAAGCTATGGCTGATCAGGGGATTCCCATGGAGAGAGGTGCTTTGCCCCGTATTACCCCTCATCCTGCAACGGATCTACAGCAATGGCAGGCTTTTTTAGCAGGAAATCTCAAAGAGAAACCTGTGTTAAGAGGCGACGGTACGCTGTTGGTGGTGCGTGCTTACAGGGATACCCATCTTGCAGCCTGGACGGCTCAATGCTTGCGCCAAAATTCGTTTTACCAACCTAGTATTGTTCTACCAAACCCCAATCGAACCCTCGATAATGCCCTTTCTATGGAGGGGCTGCCCAGTCTAGGGATTCCGAGTGCTTCCCTAGCGCGGCCAGGTCTTCAGGTGTTAAAGTTAGCCCCCGTTTTCCTGTGGAATCCCATTGATCCTTACAAGATCATGGAGTTTGTTTCTTTATCTGTCAAGCCTTTGGAATCGGGGCTTTCCCAACGTATTGCTGCTTTCCTGGCGGATACGCCTGGTTTATTTAGCGACCGCTGGTTTGCAATGATCCGCGAATACTTTGAGGAGGAACTGCCCCAACGGTTGCAATTCCATACAAAAAAAACGGTGGAGGATGTTCGCCGAGATTTCAATTTTTGGTTCAGCCGCAAGCGAGTAGATAGCCGCAAGGAGAAAGTGCCGAAAACGGAGGTTATTGCCCTCTATAGTTACCTGCAACAATGGGCGCTGAAGCAAGGCAGAGAGGAAGACGCACCTACCCTCATGGTGCTGGCCGCCCAATCGCGTAGGATTGTAGAACTACTAGAAGCACTACCGGAAGAATCGCTCGGATACTTAGCATTAGAGCGAATTGTACGCACCATTTACGAGCCTGCGCCCTTGCATTACCGACAGGCGGAAGCAGGTCATTTTGATATGGCACTTCATCCTGCCGCTGTAGCAGGGCCGGTAGAAAATTTATTGTGGTGGGATTTTTTTGAGCAAGAACCCGATTATTTCTTTTCGCGTTGGTATCCCGATGAGTTAGCTTATTTGTCTTCTTGCGGCGTGCACCTTATGCAACCTGAACAGCAAAATCAGCGTCTGATTGCACAGCGGAAAAGACCTGTGTTGTGGGTGACGCAATCCCTGTTGCTTTGTCAACCAGATGCCTACAACGGAGGGGAAGTAGCTATGCATCCCCTTATGGGAGACCTGATGGCGGCCTTTGGTGAAGATCTGTCGCTGATCACCTTACATATCGACACGCAAAAGGTAGGAGCTGCTTGGCAATCATCTTGGCAGCTTCCGCTTTTTCATGTAGCGCAGCCTTGTCCGTTACCGAAACCACAACCTTTTTTGAATATCAAACAAGCTTTATCTGGGCGAACAGAAGAAACCCCTACTAGCCTCGAAAACCTGCTTTACTATCCTTATCAGTGGGTGTTGAGGCATCATATCAAGCTGCGCCAATCTAGCATCCTCAGTGTAGTGCGCGACCCTCGTCTCATGGGGAATTTAGCTCACAGGTTGGTAGAAAAGCTACTGCTGCATGAACAAGCCTTAGCCTGGGAAAGGCCTAGGTTAGATCAGTGGATTGAACAACAAGTACCTGTTTTATTGGAAAAAGAAGGTGCTACGTTGTTACTTTACGGTAGAGAACCTGAAAAAATGGCTTTTACGAAGCAGATGAAATATGCAGCGTGGAGTTTACTGAGCCTCATTCGCGACAACGGCTGGACAGTACTTGCTGCCGAGCAGGAACTATCGGGTGAATTGGGTGATTTACACTTGCGGGGTAGGGCGGACTTGGTACTGTCACGGGGGAATGAACGAGCCATCATAGACCTGAAATGGAGTGGCGCAGCAAGATATACGGCGTTGATGACCAACGAAGAAGATATACAATTAGCCCTTTATGCTTGGTTGTTAGAACCGAAGGGAGAATGGCCACATACGGCCTACTTTATTATGGATAAAGGAAAAGTGCTTGTTCGCAACCAGAAAGCTTTCAGTAATATACAACCGTTGAAACAAGAATCCGACCATACCGTTGTTTACGACAGGTTAATAGAGAGTATTCTCGCCACCTGGCATTGGCGGCAGCAACAGTTGAACAAAGGAATGGTAGAAATAAGATGCCAACAAACAGAGCTGGACTTAGAGGAGTACTACAACACCACTAACCTAATGGAACTGCTAGAAATGAAGGCTGGTGATGCCCGTTTTGATGATTATCGCGTTCTTATTGGAATAGTTAATTAATATGAGAATGTCTATGGATTTGTCTCTCCTTCACGAGGAACATCCACAGGAACGGGGATACATTCCAGTTCGTTAGCTAACCAGCTATCTAAGTCGCCATACCACTCAATATGAGGAGACCAGGCATTGCATCCACCTGCAGCGGGGGCGCATTGTGTCTTTTCCCATTGCCTGAAACAGGCTGGGCAGCGGCCTGCTGTGCTGAATACATCCCAGCTATGCCCACAAAGGCATTGCCAGTGTTCGCCACCATCTGGCTCCCAACCACAATTGGGGCAGCATACGTCGTTTTTCATTTTTTTCATGTGCGTCTTGTACGTTTTTGCGTTGCTTGGGTAAAACTTCCACCACATCACCAATGCTGTTTGTTTGGGTGAACCACCTAAACGGAACAGTTTATATTTTTCCGTCCCTTACCAATATGACATACCAATACCATGCCTGATTTTTTACAGGCAGATAATTCGTATAGTCTCTTTAGTATGGTGGTTAGAATACGGGGGAAGACTTTTGGGTTTATACGACCACTTAGGCTTGATGTTTCAAAGTTCGTGAAAACATTTGGAAAAAATGTATCCAATAATAATAAATATACCTAAAAAGTCGAAAAAAGGCGATTACACGACGAAAATCACCCATCAACACCTAGGTTGTGTACATCTGAATAGTAAATCAACTTCCATTCGTTACCTCCGAGTTTAGAAAAACGGCGTTCCATACCTAATTTTCCATCTTTATGGATAATCATTTCAATGATAAGGTCATCGCTGACTTTGGTAAACTCTGAATGGAAGCCACTCGTCTGTGGGTCGAATGATTTATGCAGTTTCCACCCTTCTTTTTCCCACTTGAAATAGGGTAGTAATCTTTTGAGTTAGAAGGATAGCCCTCTAAGGGAAGTTAATATGAGATAGTTGGTATAGGCTATCGGTATGAAATCGGGTATAAAACGCAGTAAAATCTGAAGAGTCATTTGGTGATTTTTCTTTGCAGGAAACAACCGATAGAACGATTATTGCAAAGAAGAATATAGCAATAGGACTGGAAAGATTTTCATAATTTTGAAATGATTATATTTGAATAAGAGCTTGTAATATCTATATCTCTTCGACCACCACGTCTTTGCCGTCCACGGCGATGGCCAAACGCAGGATATCCGTCACACCTTGTGCGGCGAGTTCGGTATCGTATTGCTGGGAGAGTAGTTGCTCGCGAGCGGCTGCTAATTGGGATTGCACGCTCTCTCCGCGATGCGGTCGTACCGCTTTTATCTCCATGACGATACCCTTGTTAAAAGGCTCTTTGGGTATCAAGCAAATATCGTAGCGACCGTAGCCACTTTCACGATTGGAACGGATATGGTAGCGGGTATCCAATCGTGCCAACAGTCCCAACAAGAAGGCGTGGTAGAAATGCTCCGTGCGGTTGTCTGCTGTATCATAAAAACTGGCTACTTGCAAGACAAATGTAGCTAACCGCTCTCCAAAAGTCACCGCATCTCCAGCAAGCAGCGCATCCAGTAAAGCATCATTGAAGGAACGCCCCAAGTCTTCATTGAACCAGGCCATGAGCGTATCCTCGTAGGCTAGTTTTACCTCCCTGTTGGGGATGGAAAGTTGTCGGATGATACGGTCGCCTTGCCTGTATTCACCGACTACGCGCAAGTATCCAGCAAAATACATGAGGCTAACAACGGCATCAGGCGTGGTCTCCAAGCCACGGAAGGTGAGGAATTCGTCCACATAAATATCAATAGCTTCCCCCCGTAGCAGCTTTTCCAATTTGTCTTTTATCCCCGCTTGCTGGTCAAAAAACAAGCGTTTGAGCAGGTCGTGGCCGCCGGTGTTTACCCAGTAGGGCTTTAGTGCTGGTTCTAAAGCGAAGGCATAGTTCAGTATCGACCAAGGGTTGTAAACGGGTTTATTGCCATAGCGGTAGCCGTCGTACCAGTCGCGCACTTCGTCCATCTGAAGCCCATTGAGGTCGCGGTGAGCCAATAAGTCCTTCACTTCTGCTTCCGTAAAGCCGAATTTGTCGCAAAAAGGACTTGCTTCCAGCCCCGCCTCAGAGATGAAGTTGTTTAGCCCGCTAAAGAGGCTCTCCTTGGCTACGCGGAGGATGCCTGTGAGTACGCCTTTGAAGAGTACTTCGTCGTTGTCCTTGAATGCGCCGCCTAATAGCGGGCGCATGAACTCGATCATTTCATCGTAATACCCTTTTAGCCAAGCCTCTACCAAAGGGGTGTCGTATTCGTCGATGAGCAGTAGCACGGGGGCGTTGTGGTGGGTAAATAGCAAGTTGGTGAGGTCAAGTATGGCATCCTCAAAAAGACCCAGACGGATATTGCCTGACCGAATATTTTCATTCATGTCGGTCATGCGTTCATCATAGGTAGTGTTTCCAGATAAATAGGGATGTCGCTGCCACTCTCTGTATAGCAGCTTAGCCATACTTCCGAGTGCTGCGGAATAGTTCCCTGCTTTCACATCTTTGAACGAAAGTGAAATGACTGGATGTTTGCCTTGGTATAGCGTCATCATTTCCTCGTCTTGGGACACCGCCATCCCGTTGAAAAGGTGGCCGTATTCGCCCCCGCAGTCGAAGAAGTAGCGGAGCATGGAAAGATTGAGCGTCTTGCCGAATCGCCGTGGGCGACAGTAGAGTTGCACTTTAGCACCATCCACCACGGCACGTACCAAAGCGGTTTTATCCACGTAGTACATATTCTGCTCAATGACTCCTTTGAAGTCTGATGAACCCAGTGGTGTGCGTTTTGGCATGGTTTACATATTTGCTACAAAGATAAGTTTTTTGGGTGGAAGATAATAGGCTAATAGCAAGAATCCGACGGGTGGTTTCGTAGTTATCGGACAACCCAAAGTTGTTCAATAACTGAAGACCATTGATAAAAGTCACCCCTCCTGTTGGCTCAAAGTCATCATGTACAGGCAGGCGAAGCGGCTACCTTAGCGACCAATTATTCCACCAAATCATTCACCATGCAAACTACCACCTTCGAATCCCATTATGCTGAAGCAGACCAACTGCTTCGCACGGCTGACCAAGAACTCAACCGCTCGGAAGAAGATGCCGTGCCTCAGCTCATTGCCCACAATGCGCGGGAAGCCATGCGGATGTATTTGGCGGGGTTTCTACTACAGCAGAATATGCCCGCACCTTATGAGGCCACGGTAGATGAGTTGCTAACGCGCTGCCAACACTTAGATGGCCGCTTCTTGGCAATCGAACGTCTCCACGCATACTGCCTTTCCGAAAAAGAGGAAAACAATATACCCGCAGCGCTTAGCGTAGTTGCCCACTGTTTGCAGTTGGCGAAGCAGGTGAGAAGCATCATTTTTGAATAGACAACATTTTTTGTGTACGGCCTTTTAGGTTGGGCTTTGCAACACTACAATCAACATTACCATGTTCAATCTTAGAAAAGATAAAAAAGAAGAACGGCCATTCAAATACCCCGGCGTAAGGGTGGCGTTGGACGGTAATACTGCCGCTATCATGTGCGAACGTGAATCTTCCGATGCTGCTGGTGCCTACCCAATCACCCCTTCCACTCAAATGGGGGAATATTGGGCAGAAGAAGCGGCCAAAGGCCACCTTAATATTTCCGACCGCCCCCTGATTTTTATCGAACCCGAAGGGGAACACGCTGCCGCTGCCGTTACCGCCGGGCTTTCGATGACGGGGCTTCGGGCGGCTAACTTTTCTTCAGGGCAGGGTATCGCCTATATGCACGAGTCGCTGTATGCCGCAGTGGGCAAACGACTTACCTATATACTAAATATTGGTGCCAGGGCAATGACGAAATCTACCCTGAATGTTCACGCAGGGCACGACGACTACCACGCCATTGATGATACGGGGTTCTTTCAGCTTTTCGCTAATAATGCGCAGCACGTAGCCGATTTGAATATCATTGCACACCGTATTGCAGAGTTGTCCCTTACCCCCGGTGCTATTGCGCAAGATGGATTCCTGACAACTCACCTTATCGAAACCTTGCTGTTGCCCGAAAGGGAACTCATTCGCGAGTACCTCGGACGGCCCGATGATATCATTGATACACCAACTCCTGCCCAGCGCATCATCTATGGCGAGACCCGTAGGCGCATACCGGAAATTTGGGATGTGGACAACCCTATCATGGCTGGTATCGTTCAGAATCAGGATTCTTATATGCAGAGTGTGGCCGCACAACGACCCTTCTTTTTTGACCACATCCAGCAACTTACCGACCAAGCGTTTGAGGAGTACTTTGAACTCACGGGCAGGAAATACGCCCGAGTGATGAATTACCGCACAGATGATGCCGACTACCTTATTCTTGGACAGGGAAGCCTTATCCCTAGTGCCCATGTCGTAGCTGATTATCTGCGCCAAACCAGAGGTATCAAAGTGGGGGTAGTGGACTTGGTTATGTTCCGACCCTTCCCCGCCGACCTTATCAGCAAGGTTCTCAAAGGCAAAAAAGGCGTGGCTATACTTGAGCGCCTCGACCAACCCTTGGCGGTGGATGCTCCTATCGCCAGAGAGGTGCGCGCTACCTTGAACAAGTGCATGGAAAATGGGCAAGCTACCAACAATCCCTATCCTGAATTGGAAAGTTACAAAGCCAATGATTTGCCAGCACTATACGCTGGTTCTTTCGGCATGGGTAGCCGCGATTTACAGCCGGAAGGTTTGATTGGTGCTATAGAAAATATGTTGCCGGAAGGTAAGCACAAGAAGCAGTTTTACCTATCTATTGATTTTATTCGCGATGTACCTTACACACCTAAACAGCGAGAATATCAGGAGACCATTGCCGCTGCTTACCCCCATGTAAAGGAGCTATCGGTCAGGGGAACAGAAAACCCCAATCTCATGCCTGAGGGAGCTATCACCGTCCGCTTTCACTCCGTAGGAGGCTGGGGGGCTGTTACCACGGGCAAAAACTTGGCCATGACCCTTTATGACCTGCTGGGATATGATATTAAAGCCAATCCCAAGTACGGTTCAGAGAAAAAAGGGCAGCCGACTACCTACTATTTAGCAGCAGCTCCGGAGCCTATTCGCATGAATTGTGAGTACTTCTTCGTGGATGTTGTACTCTCTCCCGACCCTAATGTATTTCGGCATACCAATGCCCTGGCGGGATTGAAGAAAGGAGGCGTTTTCATTATACAAAGCGAAAAAAACAAGCCAGAGGAAGTTTGGGCTGATATTCCTAAACCCTACCAAAAAGTCATCATCGACAATGAGATACATTTGTTCTACATCGATGGTTTCAAAATAGCGAGGGAGGAAGCTACCGACCCTGAATTGCAGTTGCGTATGCAGGGCATTGCCTTCCAAGGCGCTTTCTTTGCGGCTTCGCCCCTCAAGGATAAAGCTGGATTGACGGAAGCTACCTTGCTGGATGCCATAGAAGCACAGGTAAAGAAAAAGTTTGGCACCAAAGGTCAGCGTGTAGTGGATGACAATATGCGCGTGGTACGGAGAGAGATTCGACGAGGTATATGAAGTGAAAAACAAAGTTATCTCCGATACCGCTGATGCTGCGGCTCAAGTTCAAGCCCCGTTGCCTTTGCCAGCCATCGTGAAACAAACCCCTAAGAGTGAGTCAGCCAAAAGCGACATTCACCGTTTCTGGGAACAGACGGGCAGTTTCTATGCAAAGGGATTGGGTAATGATAATATCACTGACCCTTTCATCGGCCTGAGCGTCATGTCCTGCGGTTACTTCCTTGTTTAGGGATATGACAGGCATCCGTTTTGAACATCCTGAATGGGTGCCCAACAACTGTACTGCCTGTGGTAATTGCTAACGGTTTGCCCGGATACGGCTATACCCGGATTGGTCAGCGATTTGTCGGGTGTGTTAAACACCGTTGTAGAGCGGGTGCGCAAAAATCACGGCAAGGTGGATTACCTTTCTAAAGGGTGCGCCAAATAGAGGGCGATGTGCGCAAATTGTTCACGGAGGCAGGAAAAACAGCTACGGTCAATAGCCTGTTGCATGAAGCCATTGATAATTATGTGCAAACCAATCAAAATGGCAATGGATTAGCACAGGAGTTTGAGTGGTTCAAGGAAGAATTGGGGATTTTAAATTTGCCCTTACCCGTCCTTATTATGAACTGCACGAGAAAAACCAAGCGGGCAGCGGTGGGTTTGTTTAGTATCACCATCAACCCAACTACTTGCAAAGGTTGTATGGAGTGTGTGGAGGTTTGCGACGACGATGCGCTGAGAGTTGTTACCCAAACGGACGATTCCATCACCCGCCTGCGCAAGGAATGGGGGCTGTGGACGGATTTGCCCAATACCCTCCGAAATTCAACCGCATTGACAGCCTCGAAGAGAAGATTGGCCTACCGTTGGAAACGCTGTTGCTCAACAAAGATGCCTATCTACAGTTTGCCAGCGGCGATGGGGCTTGTTTAGGATGTTCTGAAAAATCAGTAGTCCACTTGTTTACGGCTACGGTGGAGTCTTTGATGCAGCCTCGTATCCAAACCCATTTGGCTTATTTGGATGAATTGATACAGCGTTTGGAAACGCATATACAGAAGACCTTGCTGGCACCTGTTGATATCAGCGACGTTTCGGCCATGAGCCAAATACTCGAAGCCTCAAAAGACAAGGACTTGACAATGGCAGACATTGCCAGCCAGTTGCAACAAACCCACCGCAGCGAACCTATCAATCAGAGCCTGGCTCAAGGATATGACCCAACTGTTGGCCAAATTGAAGAACCTGCGTTGGAAATATACCAATGGTACTACCGGGAAGGGACGCTCCAATATGGGGATGTGCAATTCTACGGGCTGTACTTCTGTGTGGGGCAGCACTTGGCACCCCAATCCTTACCCATTTCCGTGGACGAACCACTTGTTCCAAGATTCTCCTCTGTTGCGATGGGTATCTTTGAAGGACACATGGCCAAAATGGCGGAGGGATTCAAAGCCATACGCAAGGCGGAATTAGTACTCAACGGACAATACAACAGAGCTGAACACGAAGAATTTTTCACCTACTTCAACTGGCATCAGTTCACAGACCATGAATGGCTGTTGTGCCCACCTGTAGTGGCATTGGGTGGCGATGGAGCCATGTACGATATTGGCTTCCAGAATCTCTCCCGAATGATGGCCTCTGGCAAGCCCATCAAGGTAATCGTAGTGGATACCCAAGTGTATTCCAATACAGGCGGACAGGCTTGTACCTCTGGCTTCATTGGCCAAATTTCAGACATGGCACAATACGGCAAGGTCTGGAAAGGCAAACCAGAACCCCGCAAAGAGATAGGCTTGATAGCAATGGCGCACCGCAACACCTACGTGATGCAAGGGTCGCTGGCTAATACCAGCCACATGCTGGAAGGTTTCATAGATGGATTGATAACGCGCCGTCCGGCTCTTTTCAACCTCTACACGACTTGCCAACCTGAGCATGGGGTCGGCGATGATTTGGGTACGCACCAAGCTAAATTAGCCTTGGAATCTCGTGCCTATCCATTATTCAAGTACAATCCGGATGCTGGTAAAACGGCTGCCGAAGCATTTGACCTGAGTGGCAACCCGGGATTGCACCAATTATGGCCTACCTATACGCTGAAGTACTTGGAAAGCGGGCGCGAAAAACGCATGGAATTGCCTATGACTTTTGCTGATTTTGCCATCACAGAAGCGCGTTTTCGCAAGCACTTCCGCAAAGTGCCCCGCGATGCTTGGAATGAAAATATGATGCCACTGGCCGAGTTCTTAGAAATGGACACCCATAGCCGGGAGGGCAAGTTTCCCTACATCTGGGCTGTGGACAGAAACCAGCAACTGAGCCGAGTCATGGTGGATAGCACCATTGTGGAATCCTGCGAAGAAAGAAGGGATTTCTGGATTATGCTGCGAGATATAGCCGGAGTGAAACCCGAAGCGCCAAAAGAAGAGAATTTAGAAGAAAAAATTCGCGCAGAGGTGGTAGGCAAGATTGCCCAAGGGCTGATGCAGTTAGCTGGCGGTGGCGGGGATGCCATCGCGCAAATGGTGGTGGATGTGCCAACCCCTACGGCTGCGGCACCGATGCCAATAGCTGCGAATGGGGAAGGTTACATGGCACCTTGGTTGGACACAAGCGAGTGTTCCAGTTGTGATGAATGTGTGAAGCTGAATGGAAGCATATTCGCCTACAACGAGGACAAGAAAGCCTACATCAAAGACCCCAATGGAGGGCCATATACAGATTTGGTGAAGGCGGCTGAGAAATGCACGGCTCGCGTCATACATCCGGGGCTGCCCGCCGACCGTTCGGCCAAGGATATTGAAAAATGGATTCAGCGGGGCGAGAAATTTAATTAACCTGAAGGGGGCAGCATGAGCATTTTCAATTTCCATAAAAATACGTTCAAAAACGGCATACATCCTCCTGAACACAAGGCGGAGACAAACGGGCTGCCCATTCGGCAGTTTCCGTTTGCTCCACTGATTATGTTGCCTACGGCTCAGCATTTGGGCGCTCCTTCGGAGGTCATAGTGCGGGAAGGGCAGGAGGTGGTACGTGGTCAGTTATTAGCGAAGGCGGCTGGATATATGTCGGTGCCGCTGCATGCTCCTGCATCTGGTCTGGTGCGCAAGATTGGCAACGTACCCACTATTACAGGGAAAATGTCGGAGGGTATTTATTTGGAAGTATTCCCCGCATCGGGGCAGGAAGTGATGGAAGGGAAACCTACCACATTGGATGCCTCGCCAGAGGCTATTCTGAAAGCCATACAGGAGGCTGGTATTGTGGGGCTAGGGGGTGCCGCCTTTCCTACCCACGTAAAGCTGAAAGTGCCCGATGGCAGCCAGTGTGAAGTGTTGCTGCTGAACGGCATAGAATGTGAGCCTTACCTGACCACCGACCACCGCGTCATGTTGGAACAGGCCGACGATATCTATATGGGGATCCGCTACCTGCTCAAGGCTACTGGGGCAAAGCGTTGCATCATCGGCATTGAAGCTAATAAACAGGATGCTGCCGACCATCTGCAGCAACACCTACCTGCCGATTTGCCGGTGAGTGTGAAAGTAGTGCCCGTGAAATACCCACAAGGCTCAGAAAAATGCTCATCACGGCGGTATTAGGCAAAGAAGTACCTTCCGGAGGGTTGCCCATAGCTACGGGGGTAGTGACCGTGAACATCGCTACGGTGGCAGAAATTGGGCGCTTGCTACCACACGGACGCGGCATTCAGGAGCGCGTGGTCACTATTAGTGGGCCAGGGGTGGCCAAGAAGGGCAACTACCTCATTCCTATCGGTACACCGTTGCGGTTTGCTTTGGAGCAAGTCGGCGTTTCTGGCCAAATCAGCGAGGTTTTCTTGGGTACCTATGATGGGGGTATCCGTGTCCAACTTGGATATTTCCATTACCAAAGGAACCTCTGGCATAGTGGTATTTACGGAAATTGAGATACCCAAAGCTCAAAAACATACCCGTGCATACGCTGCGGTGCTTGTGGAAGCTTGCCCGCTGTCGTTGATGCCCTGCAATTGGGGCTATTAGCCAAAAATGAGGCGTATGACCTGATGGCAGAAGAATATAACCTGATGGATTGTTTTGAGTGCGGCGCGTGCTCGTATGTGTGCCCCTCCAATATTCCATTGGTGCAGTATTTCCGTATGTCAAAAAATATGGTACGAAAACGAAAAGCTGCTAGCCAATAATATGTTGCAAAAAACACTACAAATACGCACATCACCCCACATCAAAAGGGGCATCAGCACGGATACCATCATGCTGAACGTGGTGTATGCCATGTTGCCGGTGGTGTTGTTTGCCATTTACTCTTTTGGGTTGAGCGCGTTGATGGTCATGCTGAGTACGACCTCTGCGGCCGTGCTGACAGAGCACTATTTGTGCAAACGGGCAGGCCAAGCCAGTACGGTTTCGGACGGATCGGCGGTCATTACGGGGCTACTGTTAGGGCTGACGTTGCCACCCAATTTTCCTATGTGGATGGGTTTTGTAGGAGGAGTGCTATCCATCGCTTTGGGCAAATACATCTTCGGGGGATTGGGCTATAATATCTTCAATCCGGCGTTGGTGGGCAGAGCCGTTTTACAGGCCGCCTTTCCGGTGGCGATTACTACTTGGTTTCCTGTCTTTTTGCCAGACAGGTTTACCACGGTGGCAGCGGGTACTTTTGCTTTTCCTTTTATGGAACCCGCCGTGGATGTGATAGATGGATTTAGCGGTGCCACCCCGTTGGCGTTGTTTAAATTTGACAAAATACCCACCGATACCACGGATTTAGCCTTGGGAATCGTGAGTGGTTCGACGGGGAAACCTACGCCGTACTGATTTTGCTAGGAGGATTGTATTTGGCTATCAGGAAAATGCTGGATTGGCGGATTCCCATTGCTATCCTGCTGACGGTGGCCGTGCTGAGCGGGGTGCTGTACGCCGTTGACCCTACTGCCTATCCAACGCCCTTGTTTATGCTATTGTCGGGTGGGCTGATATTGGGAGCTGTTTTCATGGCTACCGATATGGTAGGGCACCTGTGACCCCAAAAGGGGTGTGGATATACGGTATTTTTATTGGGGTGTTGATTGTGGTGATACGGTTGTGGGGTGGTTTGCCGGATGGTGTGATGTATGCCATTCTGCTGGCGAATGCCTTGGCACCCCACTTGGATAATATGTTGCGGCCACGGTATATGGCACGCAAAAAAATGAGTTTGCGCATTGTGTTGATGGATGATATGAATGCTAAAAAGCCCATGCGGCATCATGCGTGAGCGATGCGAAGGGTGGCCGACGAAAGGAGGCCAGACCAGTGTTTTAGAGTATGTCTAAATCTTAATTGAAAGTGACAATTATGCCCTGTCCTGCAGAAATGCTCGCCGATGCTCCGCCGACTACTTGGCCTGGTCAACAAAATTTGTCACTTTCGCTCAACTGAGAAAATTTAGATACCTAGCTAAGCCGTTAGCCCGTAGCGTAGCGACCCTGTGGAATAGCAAGGTTTATGCCACAGGCACGCCCAAAACAATAAAATGGATACGACAACGACACAAGAAGAAAAAGGAGGCAGCTTGAAAATGCTGCAAGCGATGGTAGGTATAGGAGTGATATGCGCCTTACTGATCGTGCTGTCGTATGAAGGCACGCTGCCACGGGTGCAACGGCTGCGTGCGGCGGCGTTGGAGAAGGCTATTTTCAAGGTGATACCGGGTACGGTGCGTACGCAGGCGTTTGTGTATGAGGCCGGAAAGGGTTTGAACCTTGCAAGGTGCCGCAACTGGATATGTGGTATATGCCGGATACGGCGAGGAGGGAACGCTGCAAGGGATAGCTATACCTGCTAGCGGCCAAGGTTACGCGGATGTGATTCGGGTGCTGTACGGGTATGATATGAGTCAGCAGGCAGTGGTAGGCATGTACGTGCTGGAAAGCAAGGAAACGCCGGGATTGGGGGATAAGGTGGAGAAGGACGATGCCTATAAGGCTAACTTCAAAGCCTTGGATGTATCGTTGGACGAGGGCGGGAATCGCTTGAAAAATATAGTAGAGCCTGTGAAAAACGGCACAAAAACCTCGCTTTGGCAGGTAGATTGCATCACGGGGGCTACCATTTCCTCGCGTGCCATCGGCAATATGATAAGCCAAAGCACAGCGGAGTGGTACCCATCCTATACCAACACAAAGCAGATTTTGAACAGGAATAACATGAGCAGCAAAACCACAGAACCGAGTTTTGGAAACAGTTGGAGAGCAGCCCTTCCGCCGATACTTTCCTGCGGGGACTATGGCGGGAGAATCCTGTCTTCGTGCAAGTATTGGGGATGTGCCCCACCTTGGCGGTGACGAACTCCGCTATAAATGCGGTGGCGATGGGGTTGGCAACGACTTTCGTGCTGCTTATGTCCAATGTGCTGGTGTCTTCTCTGCGGCATTTTATACCCAAGCAGGTGCGCATAGCGTCCTACATTCTCATCATTGCCACCTTTGTGACTATGGTGGACTACGCGATTCAGGCCATCAGCGTGGAGTTGCACAAAGCCTTGGGGCGTTTATCTCCCTAATTGTGGTGAACTGTCTGATATTGAGTCGAGCGGAGGCTTTTGCCTCAAAAAATACAGTGGGTCGGAGTGTGTTGGATGCTTTGGGGATGGGAATAGGGTTTACTGTGGGGTTGCTGAGCTTGGGTGCCGTTCGGGAAATATTGGGCAACGGCAGTTTATTCAACTTGCCCGTGTTGCCTGATAATTTTCAGGAGTGGATTGTGATGATACTGCCAGCAGGTGGTTTTTTCACCTTGGCGGCTTGGTTGTTGGTATTCAATGCTCGCCGGGAGCGGGCTAAAACCGATAAATGATGACAGACGCATCGCTTTGGAGCATATTTATCAATGCCAGTTTGGTGAACAACTTCGTGCTGGCCTACTTCTTGGGGATTTGCCCGTTCTTGGGGGTTTCCGGCAAGATGGGAACGGCCACCAAAATGGGGGGAGCTGTGACTTTTGTGATGCTCATCGCTTCCATGAGTGCCTACGGCATACACGCACTGCTGGCGCGCATTGATGCGGAATTTCTGCAACTGATAAGCTACATTGTGGTCATAGCGTCCACGGTGCAGTTGGTAGAAATGTTTGTGAAGAAGATGAGTCCGGCGCTTTTTCGGGCGTTGGGCATCTTTCTGCCGCTGATTACCACGAATTGTGCGATTTTGGCGGTGGCGTTGTTCCAAACGAATAAAGGATATGGCTTTTTGCAAAGCTTCATCTATGCCTTAGGGGCAGGTGTGGGATTCACGCTGGCGCTTATCCTCATGGCGGGCAT
Source organism: Saprospiraceae bacterium (assembly GCA_041392765.1). GTDB lineage: Bacteria > Bacteroidota > Bacteroidia > Chitinophagales > Saprospiraceae > Lewinella. The sequence goes on along the minus strand of JAWKLL010000005.1, from coordinate 23,804 downwards.
CAGGGAACGCATGGAACTGGCACCCGTGCCCAATGTGGTAAAAGGCACCGCCCTGACTTTGCTCATAGCCGGCATATTGTCGCTGGCGTTTATGGGTTTTGCGGGGTTGGGTGGTTGATAAACAAACGGTTGTGCTGTTGAAAAGACGACAGTATGACACAAACGATACAGGCATGTTGTACTCCTTATTGGTAGCCATTATTGGAATCGTCTCTATTGCGTTGCTGTGGGTTGTGGTGCAGCTGTGGTGGAAAAAATCCTTCACAGAATACATCAGCGACGACGACGTATTAGCGGAAAGGCGCGATTGTGGCAACTGCGGTTGTACAACGGCTTGTAAAAGAAGATAATACATGTTGGCACATTGCCGACATGTTCAAAAAATTACTACTATTCTAAAGATACACGCATGGCACATTTATCAGATTTGGACACTACCAAGCGCTACAGCGCCACCGTACTCAGCAGCAAACGGCTCACCCCTGAAGGCACGGAGGAGGTGCGCGAACTGCAACTAAAAGCAGATCCCGCTTTCCACTGCAAGGTGGATCAGAGTTTTGGGGTGCTGGTAGCTCACAAAGGGGAATTTGGCCAAACTACCCACCATCGACTGTACAGTGTAGCCGACCTACCTGCCCAACAAGACGGGCATCCTGTCATTACTATGTTGGTGAAACGCTGCGACTATGTAGATGATTTTAATGGGGAGCTGTACAACGGAATCGCATCCAACTACCTTTGCGATAGACAAGAAGGCGATACCATTACCATCACAGGGCCGCATAAGCTGCCATTCATTGTTCCAGAGGATAAAACTTCCAATCTTATCCTCGTTGGAATGGGTACGGGTATTGCGCCTTTCCGGGCTTTCATTAAGCACCTCTACCAAAACGTGGGGGGATGGCAGGGCAAGGTACGCCTGTTTTACGGGGCGCGCAGTGGCTTGGAGTTGCTGTACCTCAACGACAAGGACGGCGACCTGACCAACTACTACGACGAGGCTACCTTTGAAGCGTTCAGCGCCATCAGCCCTCGCCCGCACATGAACGACCCCATTGCACTAGATGAGGCGATTGCTCAGCGAGCAGCGGAGATAGTTGACATGCTGCGGCAAAACAATACCTACATTTATGTGGCTGGGTATGAAAAAATCAGGACTGTTTTGGATAAATCTTTTGCCCGCATCATGGGGTCGGAGGAAAAATGGGCCACCCGCAAAGCTGAATTGATGGCTGGCGATAAGTGGGCGGAGATTATTTATTAGTAACTACTTAGGTAGTACCAAATTCCGGCTAAAAAAACCCTTTTTCCGCCTGACGGCAGCTATTCTCGTCGCCATAGCGCTGCTATGACTCCTTGAATGAGCTTTGTCAGTCGAAAAAATCTTCTTTTTTTAGCTCGAAAGCGCACTACCTATGTAGTTACATTTATTAAAAAACTTCCAACTCCCCGACTATGACCATCCTGACCGCACTCATTGCATTAGGCAGCCTGACCTTGGTACTGGCTATTATGTTAATGGTAGCCAACCAAAAGCTGTTTGTGTATGAAGACCCTCGCATTGACAAGGTGGAGGAAATGCTGCCCCATGCCAATTGCGGTGCCTGTGGCTTTACAGGATGCCGCCCGTTTGCGGAAGCGTTGGTGGGGGTAATGCGCTGCCCGGCAAATGCACCGTCAGTACCGACGATGGCAGGTCGCGTATTGCTGAATATTTAGGAGTAGGCTTGGGGGCGGAGGAAAAAGGGTAGCCCGTTTGGCTTGCGGTGGCGGCACCAATGTGGCTATCAATAAAGCGGCGTATCAAGGTTTGGCTTCTTGTCGGGCATCCGCACTAGTGTCGGGGGTGGGAAAGGCTGTTTTTGGGGTTGTTTGGGGTTTGGCGATTGTGCCGTAGTCTGCGATTTTGATGCCATTACCATGAATTCGCATGGCTTGCCTGTTGTGGACGTTGATAAATGTACCGCTTGCGGCGATTGTGTGGAAGCTTGCCCCAAGGGGCTGTTTTCGCTGCAACCCATCAGCAACCGCCTTTGGGTGAACTGCAAAAACTTGGAACAAGGCGATGACATATTAGAAGAATGTCTGGTAGCCTGCACCGCTTGTGGTAAATGCGCCATGGATTCAGAAGGCGTGATAACAATGGTTCACAACCTACCTGTAGTGGATTACAATAAAAATCACCGCACCATGAACCCCATACAACGCTGCCTGACGGGTGCCATCGTCTGGCTCGACGATAACGAAGGCATCCTAAAAGGCAAAGAAGCACGGGAGATCGTACGCAAAGGCTCGCGGGGGAAGGGTATTCGTAGGGACTGGATAGGATGTGTTTTTCAAAACAGTTCTCCTTTACCCATTGCGTCTATTCATCATCTTTTGTTGTGCTATAAACTTGCAAGACTCCACATTAGATATTACCTTTGCACCATGCAAGTAAATACTACCATAATTATCAGCATTATAATTAGCAGTTCGCTGGGCGGTCTGTAGTAGCTGGTTTTATAGTAGATAAAAAGCTCCGACAGATTGTCTTCTGCCGGAGCTTTTTATATTTGCGCAACTTTTGCCTTTTTTAATCTTACACGATGTATAAGACCTACAAACAGCTCAACTTACCAGCCATAGACCAAGAAATACTTCAGTTCTGGGAAGAAGCCGACATTTTTGCGAAAAGCGTTCATCAGCGCGATGCCGATAATAGCTATGTTTTCTTTGAAGGCCCTCCTTCTGCGAATGGACTACCTGGCATCCACCACGTGATGGCTCGTACGATTAAGGATACGTTTTGCCGATTCCATACGCTGCTCGGCAAGCGGGTGGATCGCAAAGGCGGATGGGATACCCACGGCCTTCCTATCGAACTCAGCGTAGAAAGGAATTGGGCATCACCAAGGACGATATTGGCAAAAGCATCTCCGTTGACGACTACAACCTCAAGTGCAGGGAAACCGTCATGCGTTACAAGGACATTTGGGACGATCTTACGCGGAAAATGGGCTACTGGGTGGACTTAGACAATCCCTACATCACTTACGAGAATAGCTATATAGAATCCGTTTGGTTTTTACTCCAGCGACTTTACAACAAGGGGCTTTTGTACAAAGGCTACACCATTCAGCCCTTTTCACCCGCAGCAGGCACGGGACTTAGTTCTCACGAACTCAATATGCCAGGGGCATACAAGGAAATCCGCGATATTTCGGCGGTAGCCCAGTTCAAAATACAAGGCACCGACCACGAATATTTCTTAGCTTGGACGACTACGCCCTGGACGCTTCCTTCTAATACGGCTTTGGCGGTAGGCAAAAATATCACTTATGTCAAGGTGCGCACCTTCAACCGCTATACCCAGCAACCCATGCTGGTCATATTGGCTAAAGAGCGCCTTGCTGCTTACTTTTCGGATGCTCAACCTACTATGCAACCTTCGGATGCTCAGCCAGGCAACAAGCCTTACCCCTATATTGAGGTAGTCGCAGAAATGACGGGGGCCGAACTGGCAGGTATGCGGTACGAACAGTTGTTGCCATACGTGCAACCCGAGGGCGATGCTTTCCGCGTTATCACGGGCGACTTCGTCAGCACGGAGGACGGTACGGGGATTGTGCATATTGCCCCTACTTTTGGTGCGGATGATATGCGCGTAGCCAAAGCGAATGATATTCCCGCCTTGGTGGTAGCCGATGAGTGGGGCAATCCTATGCCATTGGTGGATAGGCAAGGGCGTTTTGTGGATCAAGTGACCGATTTTGCAGGGCGCTACGTCAAAGACTACGGTCAAGAAGAAGAACGGCCGGTAGATGCTGATATCGTCATCAAACTCAAGGAAGAAAACAAGCTTTTTCATTCCGAAAAATACTTGCACAGCTACCCGCACTGCTGGCGCACGGATCGGCCTGTACTGTACTATCCGTTAGATAGCTGGTTTATCCGAGCCAGTGCTTTGCGCGAACGCATGTATGAATTGAACCAGACCATCAACTGGAAACCTGCCAACACAGGCGATGGGCGCTTCGGTAAATGGCTTGAAAATCTGCAGGATTGGAACCTCAGCCGTTCCCGTTACTGGGGCATTCCTCTGCCAATCTGGCGTACTGCCGATGGCCTTCAGGAGAAGTGCATAGGTTCCGTACCAGAATTGGAGCGGGAGATAGCCAAAGCGAACGAGGTACTCGGACTCGACCAGCAAGTTCCCAAGGATTTACACCGCCCCTACATTGATGATACTGTACTTGTGAGCGAGGACGGCCAGCGCATGGTGCGCGAATTGGATTTGATTGACGTTTGGTTCGACTCAGGGGCTATGCCTTATGCGCAGTGGGGGTTGGACTATGAAAAATTGGCTGCGGGGGATGAACGCCCCTTCAAAGCACCATTCAATAGTAGTTTTCCCGCTGATTTTATTGCGGAAGGGGTCGATCAAACACGCGGCTGGTTTTATACGCTGCATGCCATAGGCGTAATGGCTTACGATAGTGTTGCTTTCCGCAATGTAGTTTCCAATGGGTTGGTGCTGGATAAAAACGGGCAGAAAATGTCCAAGCGGCTTGGTAATGGCGTAGATCCTTTTGCTACGATGTCGGAATACGGGGCGGATGCCACGCGCTGGTACATGATGTCTAATAGCGACCCTTGGGATAACCTCAAATTTGATAGGGAAGGGGTGGATGAAGTCAGGCGCAAACTGTTTGGTACTTTGTTCAATACGTACAGTTTCTTTGCGCTGTATGCCAACATCGATCAATGGAAGATAGATGAAATGAACATCATCCCCCTAGCGGAACGCCCTGAGATTGACCGTTGGATTATCTCCAAGCTGAATAGCCTCACCAATGAGGTCAATCAGCATTTTAGCGACTACGAACCCACGAAAGCCTGCCGAGCTATTGATACGTTTGTGGATGAACACCTCAGCAACTGGTATGTGCGGCTGTGTCGTCGTCGTTTCTGGAAAGGGGAGATGAATGTGGATAAACAGGCGGCCTATGAAACGCTTTACCAATGCTTGAACGTGACCGCCCAACTCATGGCACCTGTGGCTCCCTTCTTCAGTGAGTGGATGTACCAAAACCTGACGCAACCTGTTCGCGGCGAGGCTATTGCCAATCAAACCCCATTGCGACATGAGTCCATTCACCTGACATTGATGACGCAGGCCAATGCAAATGATATTGACCTGGCATTGGAACAGCGGATGGACTATGCCCAGCGCATTTCCAGTTTAGTGCTCAGTATCCGCAAAAAGGACAATATCCGCGTGCGTCAGCCCCTGCAAAAGATTCTCATTCCTGTGCTGGATGCCAGCTTTGAGGAGCAGGTGAATGCCGTTAGCGAACTCATTTTGGCTGAAGTTAATGTAAAAGAGATTGCCTATCTGCGCGATGATAGTGGCTTCCTCAAGAAGCGCATCAAAGCCAATTTCAAAACCTTGGGCAAGCGCTTGGGTAAGGACATGAAGGAGGCAGCCAACCAAATTGCAGCCTTTACGGACGTACAGATTAACACGCTAGAGCGCAGCGAAACGCTGACCATCATGGCAGGTGGCAATGCGTATGAAATAGGTATGGAGGACGTGGAAATTACCACCGATGACATACCCGGCTGGAAAGTGGCTTCCGATGGCAAGCTCACGGTAGCACTCGACCTCACCATTACCGAGCAATTGGAAGATGAAGGCATTGCCCGTGAATTGGTGAACCGCATACAGAATATCCGTAAATCGCAGGATTTCAATGTTACGGATCGTATCCGCGTCACGGTGGGAAATCACCCCGCAGTGGAGCGGGCGGTTGCTTCATTTGGTAGTTACATTCGCAGTGAAGTATTGGCGGATACCTTAACAACAGCCGCGATCACTACTGGAGAAGCCATAGAGATACCGGATAATATTGAGGTATTTATCCAAGTGGTTTCAGCGATGAAGTAATGCAAAAACGTTCATAATGGGAGTGCTGTCAAAGCGGCAGCCTCCATTATGGGTTAAGAAAAAAATAGATCCAGCATTTGTCAAAGACAATTGGATGAATAAGCGGTTTATTTAAAAATATTGCTCTAAAACTACATGATTTTTTTGAATGTTGAATGAGGCATTCAATAGGCCATTAGTGACGACTAACGGAAACTGTGCAATTTATTCAAAAGAGTGTGCTACAAATTAGTGGCACTTATATATATTCTTTGCCCCCTTAGTTACTCCTTGCAAGTAGGAGTGGATTCTTGATAATTACCGAAGGTCATATTAATTCGCCACTAATTTGTTGCACACGCTATTCAAAACAGATAGGGTCATTTTTTGCTCTTTATGGATATTTTTTTACAACAGTAAAATGATATTAAATAGTTGTTATTCAGTTGTTTGTGATGTTGTTGTTTAGAAAAATACAAAAAAATCATAAAAAAAACGATATAGACGAAACCTTAATACAAAGGCTTCGTAAAATACCTACGATAAGGCGATTGGATTGTATGTGATTCACAAGAACCGTTTTCAAGTGTATTCTTAAATCGGTTTTTGGGATGGCCTCTTCCCACGGGAAGGGGCTTTTTTATGTAGTTATCGGACAACTCCGAGTTGTCCAGTAACTACAAACCTCTCTCTCCGCGATTACGCCTACGAATCCTTTTGTAGGCCTTATGTGTGGACACATCTCGTTAATAAAGATGCATCTTTGGCAATTGCTGTAAACGAACTTTTCTTCATAAATGGGTAATCCTACTACGCAAGATTGCGTTTTCAAGGCCATTTGCGTATTTTATGCCACCCCTTTAGGGGTTTTATTTACTTGTATTACAGTTTATTACAATCAATTCACCCCTTCGGGGTTTGGTTAAAACGCTTACATCCCTTACTGAAAAAATCCCGAAGGGATGGTAATATTGTAAAGTTCCATCATATCGAACGGCCTTAGAACCCCGAAGGGGTGGTATAGAGGAGGATGGATTTCACGCTTTCTGGCAAAGAAGCACAACGGTTTGCAGGTCTCAATTAATAGATGCAATTTATTGGAAAAGAGTGTTTTGTGATGTGGCACACCCATTTGTGTCCACACATAAGTCCTGTAAGGCTTCGTATGCGGAGCAAGCATCGCCCGCGTGAGGGGGCTGGAGTGGGGGCGGTATGCCGCCACCGCCCGGAGGCCGTCAGCACGGAAGCACCCGACCCTGTGGCGAAGCGAAGCCGATAGGCCACAGGGGCACGCCCAATAATTCATCATCGTTTTAGATTTCCCTGAAGAGTAGCAATAACTGCATACTTTCCTAAGCAGGATAAACGTTGTAGGGCTGTTCTGAAAATGGCTGAATATATGAAGGCAATATTACTGTTGATAGGGTTGTGCGCGGGTGTGGCAACGGCGGTCGCGCAGCAAACCCCACCGGAAACACAGGAAGAATACGAAAAGGCTTACGCTTGGCGGGTACGGCAGGAGACCCTCTATGGGGTATATATTCCCATGGATTTGGCGCAAGTGTTTAGCCAGTTGAACCAACTCTCAGAGGCGCAAGACCGCACCAAATTCGCGCGGCTGCCAGAAGCGAAATGCACCACGGTACCCTTTTTCGGTTTGGGGCGTTGGATGTCGGTGAATTGGGGCTTTTATGGGGGTTCTCGATTGACGGTATATCTCAACAGCATGGGGCTGACGCACCCTGATGATATGACGCGGTTTTTGCTGCTCATGTACCACCGGCATCTGAATAAAAAACCGCTGGATCCAAAGCATTTTATTGATGAATTGATAGCCGCTCGGAAAGCATCTCACACGGCGCGTTTATTGCAAGGGGAGGTAGTGGACGAAACCACGCGCAAAGTACCCACGAACGGAGGGGAAGTAGTTTGGGGAGAATGCGTACGCTAAATTTCAAAAACCTTTCCTTCGGCAGCTAATGAACTATGGGGGAATACGGCTTGGGCTTCCGCCAGCAGTTCTGCTAAGTGGAGGTAGCGGGCTGAAAAATGGCCGAGTATGAGGTGTTTTACACCAGCGCGCTGGGCTGTTTCGGCAGCTTGGCGAGCGGTGGAATGTCCGGTGTGTTGGGCTTTATCCAAGAGGTCGTGCAGGAAGGTAGCTTCATGAAAAAGCACATCTACTCCCTGAATGACAGGCAACATGGCCTCGTGGGGGCGTGTGTCGAAGCAGTAGGCCAATGAACGGGGCGGGGCAGGCGCGACCGTGAGGGTTTCGTGGGGCAAAAACGTCCCATCGGGATGCGTCCATCCGGCACCTGCTTTTATGGCGGGAATCTCCTTGAAAGGGATACTCCACCGGGTGATAGCTTCCGGACGTATGTTCCTGAGTCGCGGTTTTTCGCGAATGAGAAAACCAGTGGCCGGGATGCGGTGATTCAAAGGGATAGTGGTGACTTGGAAAGAAGTTTCCTCCAATATCACGCAAGGGGCATCGTCATAAACTGTTGTTTTCCAGTGGATAGGGTAGGGTATTCTCGCTTGATTGATTCGGAAAATGGTGTTGATCATTTCCTCCAACCCTTCCGGCGCGAAGATGGTGAGCGGTCGGTTGCGGCCGTTCAACGCCCAAAGGTTTAGCACGCCAGGGAGGCCGTAGGTATGGTCGCCATGCAGGTGTGAAATGAAAACATAATCCACACTATGCTGGCCAATACCCGCTTTTTGCAATGCTATTTGAATGCCCTCGCCGCAGTCCAGTAACAATCCTCGATGGTGGATTTTTACAAAATGCCCACTCGGCCACCTTTCTATGGTAGGCCCAGCCGCCGAAGTACCCAGCGTAGTAAGGGAAAATACCATGAACGAGGGTTACTGGTCGGCAGGTGCCTGATCGCCATCTTCTGTATCTAATTCCCGCTCCAGCTCCTCCATGAAAATATATTCGATGGATTCTTCCACGGTTGGGATGATAACCAGCACCGTGTCTAAGCGCGAATCTCGATTCAGTTTCTTTTACGCTGGGGTGTACAACACCCCGTCAAATCATAAACGTACCTACCTCTTTCAAAGCCGGTTGGCAGTGAGTATGGCACTCAACCCTGAAGAGAGTCACGTACTGTACATTTGACAGGTCGACTAAGTTACGGACTCCTTCGTTGGCAAAATACACCAATTCCGATTTCAACTCAGGTGCGATGGTGAATTGAGGTTTTTCCTCAGCTAATTGGAAAACGGCGTATTTTTCTTTTTTATCAATACTGTATTTCATGTTCGCTTCTTTTCTGCCACCAAACTTGGCAGTCGATATCAGGCCACAGTAATTACATAACAAAATATAGCTTGCCAATAGTAGCGGCGAATAGTTTTTGACATACGCTTAAACCACCGTTTTTGACATTCTCTTGTAGCCAGCATCACCACCCCATACGTTCACTTCCCGCTCTAATTGGATGCCAAATCGGTCGGCTACGTCGGTCGTGATTTGGCGGCTGAAAGCTAAAATATCCTCCGCGCTACCTCCGCCATAGTGGACGATGACCAAGGCTTGCTTGGGGTAGCAACCCACTGGTCGTGCGCTTGCCTTTCCATCCGCATTGGTCGATTGCTTGACCGCTGGTATTTTTTACGTCCTCACCCGCTGGGTAGGATGGGATGTGGGGGTGGCTTTTTACCAAGGATTTCATATTGGTGCATGGGAATAACCGGGTTTTTGAAAAAGCTACCCCGCGTTCCCGTATTGATGCCAATCAGGTAGTTTGCTGCGCCGAATGGTAATGACCGCCGAGGCTACGTCCCCCGGCGTTGGCTGTGTGATGCCCCACGACTGCAACAACTGCGCAATATCTCCGTACTGGGTGCGAAATTTGGTGATTACAAGTAGTTAGTTTAAATTTTATTTTACTCAAATAAAATTTTCCCGCCATTTTTGTGCTTAAAAACAGAATCCCTGTACCCAAACCGGCAAGCCTCCGTTGGAAAGTGGCATACGGCCCGTCCTCCCCATCGGATTGCCTCCACGGAAATAAGTACATCTTTGATTTCCACGCCATAAGCACCAATGTTTTGGATGGGAGCCGCCCCCACGGTCGCCGGGTATCAGTGCTAAGTTTTCCACGCCTCCAAAGCCCTGTTGCAAGGTGCACAATACAAATTGATGCCAGTTCATGCCGCTCCCTACGGTTACTTCCACTGTGTCGTGACCCGCAGGCTGCCAATCCAAGTTGGCAACGCGGTTGAGGAGCGTCAAGCCAGGCAGGGTAAGGAGGATGACGTTGCTGCCGCCACCCAATACCCACTTTTAGGCAGTACCGCAGGCCAAGCAGCCAAGGCTTTCGCCCAATCATCAGGTGCGTGCAAGGTGGCAAAATACTCCGCCACAGATGTCAGCCCGAAGGTATTGTAGGGGCTTAAGTCGTATTGATGAAAAACTTCCAAAATTATTTATTTTTGGCAAAAGTAAGTTTTACCTTCGCAGCCGATTGCTCTACACCAAATATAAATTTCGCAACAAATAACAGTCATTGGCGCGGGTACCTACGGTGAAGGTATTGCTGCGCCTACCATCCTAAATATGTTTGGCAATCTATTCAGCGGCCTTATCCTCGGCAACTCCGAAGGATTTACCCTCATTGATGGCACCGTTATCGACCGCCAGCGCGTGGAGAAAATCAAGACTTTTGAGTTGGGATACCGTGGCAAAATGGCCGATAGCCGCCTGTTTTTTGATGCAAATGCTTACTACAATATCAACCAAAACTTCCTCAGCCCTGCGGTGGTGCTGGGCGTGGCTACCCAGCGCGGTAAAACACCTATGAGCGAAGTGCAATCAGGCTTTGCTTTCTATAATGGATTGGTTGCCAGTTACATCAATTTTGGTGAGGTCAATACTTACGGTTTCGACTTGGGACTGACCTATTATTTCTCTCCTCAGTTGAGTGCCAATTTCAATTACTCTTATTTTGATTACTCCGTGGATGAAGACAACCTCGACAATGACATCAATAACGATAACCAGGTGAACTTCTTAGACCTCTTGGTCAATGCACCCAATCACAAGCTGGGTGCCGGAGTAAATTACAGCAGCAACCAATGGTTTGGCAGTGTGTTTGCCCGCTGGATGCAGCAGTACAACTACTTCTCCAGCTTCCAGATTGCCTCCGAAACATTGGTGCGCGAAGATGGGTCTCCCTATGTTTATCGCGGCCTTCCTATCGTAGAGAACGCCCGCAGTGGTGATGCCTTCAACTACGGCCCCTTGGGCGGTTTTGTTGCTGTTGATTTGAGTGTAGGTTACCGCATCAACGACAAATTTACCTTATCAGCAGCAGCTAGCAACTTGTTTAATCAGGAATTGAGAGAGTTCACCGCTTCAGCTCCAACTAAAGGGCTATACACACTGGAATTGCGTGTGAATTTGCCAGCTTTGGGCAAAAAGTAAACGCGTGAGTTAAGAGTATGTCTAAAAATTTTGCGAACTGATTTTCAACGATTTGAGGTTGTGGCTAAAGCATCAAAACTGATTTTAGCGGGCTAAATGAAGTTTTTATGCTGACGCCACGTTCTAAAATCCTTGGAAATCAGGAAGCACCAACCATTTGGGTTTTATTTTTAAATTCAACCAAATTAAATTTTTAGACATACTCTTGCCACCCCGGGCAACTGCCCAGGGGCGGTACCGCTGCACCCCTTCGCGCAACCACCGCCTACAGGAACGTGCTACGGGTACAAGTTCCCCGCATCAATCATCTTCCCATTCATCCCAATCATATACCTGATAACCCTTGAAGTCGTCTATCTCGCGACGCTCCCGTTTGGTGGGCCTTCCTGCGCCTTTGTCGCGAAATTCCACCCCGCGTTTGCCAACAAACCAATCGTTGTATTTATTCAGCTCATCGGCTGGTGTCAGGTCTTCGTAGCATTGCTGCGCCAAGGCAGCACCCACCCTTTTTTCCAACAGATCCACCACTTTGAACTCGAAGTTGAACCCATTTTTACCGACCACTACTTTCTCACCTCGTTGCACGCTGTAGCTGGGTTTCACCGTCGTACCATTCACCTTCACCTTCCCAGCTTTCACCGCATCCGATGCCAACGTGCGACTTTTGAATATACGCACCGCCCACAACCATTTGTCTATCCTTACTTTGTCCATTGTTGTATTTGTCGTCGTTGCATGTTTGGAGGCGTTTAGTATCCTTTTATACGCAATTTAATACGCTTTTGGATCATAATCACATCCTGTCCACAAATATACTAATACTTAGGTGAATGATGGATAAGCCAGCTTGCAAATGACCATCCATGTGTGCGTATTATCCGCGTTCATATTGCTTGAATGAGGATGTGATTAAATGCGAGTATTGATATTAATAAAATAAATATATGAATATTCGCTTGTTAATGCTTGCACAGTATTTTTTTTTTTTTCATTTGCATAAGAAAAATAATAAGCGCTTTTTATTTTCTATCTCGAAATTTTTTTAACTTTAAACTCTACTGAAATGAAAACGAATAACTCGCTTTTCTTTTTGTTTTTATTTTTATTTTTTTTCTCTTGTGAAAAAGAAGTTCGATCTCCCTTAAATGATTTACCAAACGAGCATGTTGAGTTCGTTGATGATGATAAATTAGGGTTAGAATTTCTTGTTTCTTCTACAACCTTTGATGGTCAAATCTTGTCTTTTCAGAGTTCAGAAGATTTTATCAATGCTTCAATCGCAGTTACAAACATTAGTCGTCAGAACTACACTCAATGGTGCGAAAAACTAGGTTTTACATCGTACTACTCAAGCTATCAAAGTATTTTGGACAAATTTGAAGATACTCCTGATGACCTTTTCGATGTAACATCTTTTTTATCTGGAGAGGAACTTGCAAACTATTATTTTGTCATGGATGATGGTGCATATGATTTGCGTCCAAATCTAAGTGGAGGATCAATTTCTCGTCTAGTTAATAACAAGGGGCTTGTAGAAATAGCTGGATCGTTACATTATTTTTCTGATCAATTGCACATTATGGTTACAGATGGCAATTTTCAAAAGATGGAACAAGCTATTCTCAATAGCGATATTGATATTGAAGGTGTCTATGTCACTAACCAAGAGGAGGCTGACTTTTATGGGGAAAAAGTCAATAATAAATTGGTTAATTGTATAGGCAATTCAGTAACCGATGTCGAGCATCAGGAAACATTGCAGAACCAGCGTATTGTCGTGAAGCTTAAATCTTACATTTTTACTACCACATGGTCTAGCGATCAGATTCAATTCAATTGGAGCGTAAGAGGAATAATGGAGAACAAGCGTAAGAAAGGTCTTAAATGGATTAGAACATGGACTAATCTTCGTTTTGAAATTCCTACATATATCAACATCGAAGCAAATTTAGCGTATAGAACTTCACCATCAACTTACACTACTGTGGGGGGATATCCAAGAAGTATTGGCTTACCAGCTCCTGTGATAACAGCTTATGATTATACTGATGTAGCCGATGTTGATGAATTGTTGATTGGTTCTCAAACTAGTTCAACCTATAATTCTAACCTTGACTGGTTGCAGACCAGAAAGTTCGCTGGAGGTAAATTGAAGGGACTAAGAACCAGTGAGAGTGCTAGTCCATCTCAACCTGTGGATGGGACCCATTTAGAGATTACAGTTGGTTGTAATTGATTTACGCAAAATATTATGGTTCTTTGACATAAGATGTGGAATCCCCTGCCTTTCGGTTTCGGCAAAAGGCGAGACAAGTTGTGTAAGGGTGGCTCTCCCTATATTTTATCGAGGGATTACTATGAGAGAGCCACCACACTATTTGCCAAAGAACCAATATTATTAGCAAGGTTTCTCAATAAATTATTTTTAGAGAAACCTTGTTTTCTTCGATTTTAAATAAACTTACTTCTTTTTATTAATTTTCTTGCTATTTAGATGACCTACCGAGATAAAACGCTAAGCCTGATTATACTATTGTCGCTGATCATTTCATGTGACAACAGGGAAATAGCCTTGGAATATGACCTACCTTACGAGGGGGCTAAGTTATCTTTGTATGCGGTACTACATACAACCGAAAAAGCTGATGTGCAACTTGTTAGGACGTTGCCGATAGGCGTTTCGACAAATGAAGACGAACGTTGGGTAAAAGACGCAGCCATAGAGATTACCGAGAATGGAAATCCTTGGGTAAACCTGTACTACAAAGCTGATACTACATTTATCTATACTATTTTTACCCGATTCGAGATGGACTCTATCTCTTATGATACCACCGAAACTCGGATTCAAATCCAACATAGGTATGTTTCAGATGAGCCATTGTTTTTTGCGCCAACTGCAACCTATCAGATTACGGTAAACGCACCCGGTTTCCCTGTTTTACAAAGTGAACCAGTTGTGTACGAAGACATCACTACACCTGTTTTATTGGACTATACTCCGCTAATTACCAATGAATATGATGAGCGTATTATACCTTCTATCCAGTGGAATGTCATGTGTGCTGCGTACAGTAGGAAACAGATTAACTTACAATACCGATTTTGGTCTATGGCGCACCCATCCATTAATGCCATAGGATATTTTCAAGGTGGGAGTATTGATGTAGATCCAGTTATAGGTGTGAATTACCCACTCAATCATTATGATGTGACTATTGGAAGCCAATTGTTATCGGGTTGTTTGGATACTTGTTTTGACCAAACTACAGGACAATTTCTACCAGATTGTGCGGAAAACTGCTATGTTATTGCAGATGGTGTGAAAGTCACTATTCTCACTTACAGCCAATCTTTGTTGGACTACCAAGAAAGTGTTAGCAATAACAGCGAGTATTTAGGTGGTTTTTTTCCTCCAAATCCTTACATCGCCCATAATGTGAACGGAGGCTACGGTATTTTTTCTTTAGTTGAGGTTGATACATTACTTATACAGCGATAATTTTTTGCGCTTTATCAAATGAACCAATCAACGCTCTTGTTTATGAAGAATAGACTGACGGTTGTTACCATTTTCCTTTTGTCAATTTCTTCCTTGTACGGACAGCCTTTTACTGCTGTGAGGATTGAAGGTTTCGTAAAGGATGAAAAGACAATGGAATCGTTACCTTATGCATTGGTGAGTTCTCATGCAGGAGGAGACTATGCTGACGAGAACGGTTATTTTTCCTATAAATACACGCCAGAGAATGAGACAGATAGCGTCCTCATTCAGTATATCGGCTACAAAACGGTGCGGATTGCTCCCCATAGGGTGGCAGATAAACCTATAACCATTTATCTAACTAACGCCAACCTGCTACCAGAGGTAGTTGTGCTAGCCCCGTTAATATAGCATAGGGGTAGCGTTGTAGCGTTGATTTGCAACAAATAGAATCCTTGCCAGCTTTAGCGGGAGAAGTAGATTTACTCAAGGGAATAACGTTATATCCTGGCATTACGACCACAGTGGAAGGCACGGCTAACCTCCAAGTTAGAGGAGGTAGTTACGATCAAACCCAAATCATTGCTGATGGAAGCCCCATTTATTATGCCAATCACTTAGGTGGTTTTCTTTCCTCTATTCCACCGTTCAGTGTGAAAGCCATGAATATCTATAAAGGTGGTATCCCTCCAAATTTAGGCGGGAGATTGAGCGGTGTGTTGGATATGATTTTCTCGGAGGGACAGCAGAATGGCACTACGGGAGAGTTGTCCGTAGGAACGCTGACAGCTAGAGGGGGAGTAAAAACCCATATTGGTAAAAAAAGCACCATTGGGCTTTCAGCAAGATATGCTTACCCTTCTTTGTTGGTCGATTTGGCAGAAAGTGCAAACTATAAGAAAGGCTTGGAGGGAAGTAAATCCAATCTAAGAATTTTTGACGTAGTTGGAAAATATGTATATCGAACCAGTGAGAAATCAAATATTAGCCTTACATGGTTTGAGAGTGGTGACAATGGTATCATTCAAGAAGCCTCCTCGACCCAAGTATCCTTTGAACAATTCAATTGGGGTAATAGAGCTGTCGCAATTAAATATTTTCATGCACTCGGCAATGGTTGGTCATTGAGTGTCAATCCTTTTCATGCGAAATTTAGGTATGATCTTAGCAGCTTTATGAATGATATTGCCAAGCCGGATACTGTGAAATTGGTTTCTTCACAGGGTACGTATACTGCTATTAATGATTACGGTTTGCATGCTACAGTATCTGGTGAATTTTCAGAAAATAGAAGACTGAAATTTGGGTTTTCTTCTGTTTTTCACCGATTTTCTTCTTTTTCTGTTGGCACTAAGCCGTATTCCGAAGAAACGGTATCTCGCTTTACAAGCCTGTCAGATGGACATGAGCAAGCCCTGTTTGGTAACTATGAAAGCGGGCTTTTTGACCAGCGATTACATTTGAATATTGGTATTAGGGCATCGCGATTTACGGGCAATCTATTAGACAAAAACTGGACTTTAGAACCGAGGGTTCGCCTTAAATTCAATATCACAGATTTTGTGAGTTTTAACGCAGGATTTGATAAAAATGTACAGTATGTTCACCAGCTACAGGCTCAAGGAGCCTTACTACCTAATGATATTTGGGTTTTGGCAGATGAAAAGGCAAGGGCTTCCAAGTCATCACAATATTACTTAGGATTAAGCGGGGATATTGGCGATAGAGGTTTGCAATGGTTTATAGAAGGCTACACAAAGCAGATGATCAATTTGGTGGTAATCGCCTTTGAAACACAAGATATTTATAGTGATGAACGCAATTGGAGCGACTTGGTTTATGCTGGTGGAACAGGCAAGGCACGAGGATTAGAAGCCTGGTTGGCCTTCAACCCAGAAAACACCCGATGGAATGGTAGTTTGTCTTATACCTTGTCTAAATCAGATCGTTTATTTCCTCAGATTGATAATGGACAACTCTTCCCATTTACGTACGATAGGAGGCATGTGGCCAATCTTAATCTAAGCTATTCACCCAATGAAAAATGGGATTTTTCGGCACTTTGGCAGTATGCTACGGGGCATGCCATTACATTGCCAACGGCAAGGGGATTGTCTTATTTGGTGTTCTCAGGATATAATCGTGCAAGAATGCCAAATTACCACAGATTAGACTTGGGGGTAAATTACCAATGGAAGGCAAGAAAAAATCCAGAAATTAGGAAGAGTATAAGGTTTTCTTTATACAATGCCTATAATCGAGCAAATCCGCATGAAATCGTTGTAAGGCCAACACAAACGGAAACGATAAATCCCCAAACTGGACTAAAGGAAACTGTCACGGAGTGGAATGCTTATCAATTATCGCTTTTCCCTGTTTTGCCTGGTATTTCTTATGAAGTGAAATTTACAAAATAATTTACCTTTATTCATCAACCACCCCCTCAAAACCCACTCACATCATCATCCAAGTTGCGGGTGTCGGCGGCGGCGTGTAGTGTGCCGTCGGGTAGCCGCATGATGGCTTTGATGACTCCCATGCGGTTTACTTCTCGGAAGCTATGACCCTTGGTGGTTAATGAATCCCTGACGGCTTGTTGGCCAAAATCTTTCTCTACCCATATTTGGTCGGGTAGCCACTGGTGGTGGAAACGCGGTGCCCATACAGCCGAATCCAACGGCATACCGAATTCAACTACATTGAGGAATACTTGAAACACCGCCGTGATGATGGTAGAGCCGCCAGGTGCGCCAATGACCATAAACAATTCCCCATCTTTTTCGATGATGGTAGGGGTCATGGAACTCAACATGCGTTTGCCGGGCTGTATGGCGTTGGCTTCGGCGCCTACCAACCCGAACTGATTGGGAGTGCCGGGTTTGATGCTAAAGTCGTCCATTTCGTTGTTGAGGAAAAAGCCGGCACCGTCCACCATGACTTTGCAGCCAAAATTGAATTAGGGTGGTCGTCAGCGACACAGCGTTGCCTTGTGCATCGACGATGGAGGTGTGGGTCGTTTCAAAACTTTCCTTCATATTCTGAAAAGCACCTGCTTGCAAAATCGCGCTTGTGCCACTGTCTGGCGAAAAATCAGCCATACGCTCCTTGCAGGAAGTATTCAACAGCGAATCGAATGGCACCGGAAAAATCACTATCACCTAACCACGCGGCTCGGTCGGCATAAGCACGCCTTTCTACCGGCCATTAGGTGCATGGATGATGTGATTGAATCCGTATTCATCGAGTGGATAAGGAGCAATCATGTTTAGCATTTGCACCAACGCAATGCCACCGCTGGAAGAAGGCGGCATGGAGATGATGCGGTAGTTTTTGTATTGCCTGATGATGGCCGAGGCTGCATGGGTGTATAGGCTGCTAAGTCCTCGGCGGTAATCCATCCGTTGCCTTGCTGCATTTCTGCTGCGATGAGTTGGGCGGTTTCGCCTTGGTAAAAGCCAGCGGTTTTTTGGTCGCGGATGCGCGTTAGGGTAGCAGCCAAATCTTTTGTACCAGCATCGCCACTTGCCCAAGCAGGTCGGACAAACGGACAATCGGGGCTATTGTACGCCGCAAAATCTGCCTGAAATTGATTCAGTCTGTCGATTTCCGTAGGGCTTAACAGTAGCCGTTGGTTGCCATGGTCGATGGCAGGTTGCACTAATTCTTCCCACGGTAGGCTACCATAGCGTTCGTAGGCAGCCACCAATCCGGCTACGGTGCCGGGTACGCCCGCCGCTAAATGCCCTTTGACACTCAGCCCTTCGATGGGGTTTTCCAAGCTATCCAAGTACATGTTTCTATGAGCGCGGGCGGGTGCTTTTTCGCGGTAGTCCAAGGCATCTGTTTCCCCATTCGACTGGCGTACTACCATGAAGCCTCCGCCGCCAATGTTCCCTGCGCGGGGATAGACAACGGCTAATGCGAATTGTACCGCTATGGCCGCGTCCACGGCGTTTCCACCTTTGGCCAAGATGGCTTTACCTACGTCCGAAGCTAAGGGATGGCCGCTTACCACGGCTGCTTCCTGATAGATTTCGGTTGGGTCGGCTACATACACAGCAGGTGCTGATGGGCGGCAGGCGTGCAGCATAAGCAAGCAGGCAAATGTTAAGAAAATGCCTCCTTTGTATTTTGGTACGATAATTGAAGTATTGTGTTTTATTGACATGGCTAAGCAATTTTTGATGGTTGTGTCAATCGGGTAAGGGATGGTAGTGGTGGCGGACGTAAGGCCGCCAGCCCCGATGAGGCGCGCCGAAGTCGGCCGAAGCCACGCACTGCCCGACCCTGCCAGCCCTGCAACGAAGTGGAAGGGCTGGCAGGGATACCCCCAAATTATCATACTACAACCTCTCGAAAGAGGAACAGTACGTATGTACCGGGATAGATTCACAAGGCATCAGGTAAGGGATTTACGGTGGGGACCAAAATCACATACGCTTGATGCCTTTTTTATGCCCACAATGTACGGAATTATTGAAGAATGCCAACAGCCTGCGTTAGGTGGTGCGCGTAATAAATTGCACAAATTAGTAAATACGTTATTAATTGGGTTTTTTGACAAATAGTAGTTCTCCCTACGGGCGCTATTGTATCTCGGCTATGCCGACGACGTTCCACAGCTCTCTAGGCTAAGCCTAGATCGGCCAGCTTCCTACGGTCGCTGTCTGTCCGCTATCGCGGCCACTGTTGCACAACTTGTCTCGGCCTTTTGCCGAGATCCCTAGGCCAGTACGACCACTAGATTTGTCAAAGAACCATTAATTGTACTGACTTTCGTTATTTCTCGTGTCTATAATTTTTTATAAAAAAAATGTATCAACTTTATTTTATTTAAAAAAACGCTTATTTTTGCACTCATAGCAGTGGATTGACAACCCACCTGCACATCATAGGTATATAACTCTGGCTTTGTCACCAGAGCATTCCGGGCGATGCGCGAGCCACTTTTTCTTCCGCTTGCGTCATCCATGGTAAAGGTTGCTGGGGTCTTGTAAAAGACCATGATTGACTGGCGTGTGGGTACTGTCACCACGCGGCAGAGGAAAGCCTTTTGTCCGTACTTAAAAACGGGCTGTTGAGGCATGGCGAACCGGACAGCCAGGCAGCTCTCCCACAAGGGGCAGCTATACCCTTTTCCGACGGACGTACCTTTCTGCTACGTACCACCTAAGTTAGATGTTTTTATTCATTTTTGTTTTCATAAGCCTCCCAAAGGATGGTGACAGGGTGCTTGGCATTGCGCCCAGCGCCATCCGCAATTTGGTGTCGGCAACTGGTGCCATTGGCTGCTATGATAGCGTGGGTCGGTGCTTTTCGGATAGCGGGAAGCAGCACTAACTCGCCAATCTGGATACTTACTTCATAATGTTCGGCTTCGTACCCAAAGCTACCGGCCATGCCGCAGCAGCCAGAAGGGATGACCTCGACGCTGTAGCCAACAGGCAAGGATAGCATCCAAACAGTGTCTTGTAGGTCGCCGAGTGCTTTTTGGTGGCAATGCGCATGGAGAAGCACTTGGGCAGGTGCTTGTGTAAAAGCGTCGGCGGTGATGCGTCCCGCTTGTATTTCACGGCTTAGGAACTCATCTATGAGCAAGCAGTGGGGGGCTAATTGCCGTGCTGCCTCCACGAATGGAGGTGATACCAATCGGGGGTACTCGTCGCGGAAGCTGAGTATGGCCGAAGGTTCAATGCCCAATAAAGGTGTTTCAGCGTTTATGAGGCTGCTGAATCGTTGTACTTGTTCCTCCGCCAGCCTTTTGGCCAAAGGTAGCAACCCTTTGGAAATAGCAGCCCTTCCGCTTTCAGGGTGGTCAATGAGGTGAACTTTGTACCCCAAGTGGTCGAGCAGTAGCACGGCATGTTGACCCACGGGTGTATCGAGGTAGTTGGTAAATTCATCACAAAAGAGATAGACTTCTCGGTGGTACTGCGTTCTTGCGGGGCGAAAATTGCGGGTAAACCACTGTCGCAGCGGTTGCTGATGCAGCAATGGGAGTTGCCGAGCCGTTGCAACACCCAATGCTTTTTTCAGGAGGTGAGACGTAGCAGGATGGCGCAGGAAGAAGTTGTAAAGCCGAGGTACACGTGATGCCTGTTGATGGATGTCGTTGATATGTGCGAACGCTTTGGCTCGCAGTGGCACGCCTGTATGCTGGTAGTATTGGTGCAAGAATTCTGCTTTCATGCTTGCCAAATCCACATTTGAGGGGCATTCGCCTGTGCAGCCTTTGCAGGAAATGCATAAATCCATGACTTCTTTCAATGCGGCTTGCGCAAAGGCTTGGTCATCGCTTGTTTGTGTGAGAAACTCTCGCAGGGCGTTGGCACGGGCGCGGGTGGTGTCTTTTTCGTTGCGTGTAGCTTGATAACTGGGACACATAACGCCTCCGGAAAGTGGCAGTTTTCTGCAGTCCCCAGAGCCTGTACATTTTTCGGCAGCGCGTAGTATGCCACCGTCTTGGGAGTAATCGAATAGGTAGGAAGTGCTTATCCGCTTGGCCGGGCGTATAGCGTAGTTGCTCGGTCATGGGGGCGCATCGACGATTTTGCCTGGATTGAAGATGCCATGAGGTCTCCAACGTTGTTTGATTTGGCGAAAAAGCTGGTAGTTTTCCTCGCCAACCATCATGGGGATGAAGGCGGCGCGTACCCTGCCATCGCCGTGCTCTCCACCGAGCGAGCCGCCGTATTTTTACTAATCGAGCCGTGGCCAAAGAAATGTCGTAAAGTTTATCCACGTCTTCTTGCCGCTTGAGATTGAGGATGGGGCGCAGGTGAATTTCTCCCGCGCCAGCATGTGCATAATAGACGGGTTGTTGCTGGAAGCCATCCATTATGGGCAAACTCCTCAATATAGGCGGGTAAATCCGCTAAGGCTACGGCGGTGTCTTCGATACAAGCTACGGCTTTGGCATCGCCGGGAATATTGGCTAAAAGCCCCAGCCCTGCGCTGCGCAATGCCCATACGGCTGCGTTTTGCGCATGTCCTACGATAGGATAGGCATACCCCAATTGTTGGGCCTGTAGGTCGGCGGTAAGTGCTTCGGCCTTGGAGCGGGCTTCTGCTTCGGTATTGCCTCGGAATTCTATCATGAGCACGGCTGCCGGGTCACCTTCGATGAAAAATCGGTGGTTGCGGTAGGCGAGATTGCCCTTCGTGCAGTCTAAGATGGTTTTATCCATCAGTTCACAGGCATCGGGGTGGTGCTGCATAGCGACTTGCGTGGCATGCATGCTGCTAATGATGTCTTCAAAATGGGGCGCTACAACGACAGCAAAGGGGAGTTGAAGAGGGTCGAGTGCAATTTTTATTTCGGTGGTGAACGCCAATGTCCCTTCTGAGCCACACAGCAGTTGGCAGAAGTTGAAATCCTGTCCCTCCTCTGTGAAAGGAACTGCGTCTAAAAGGGCATCTACGGCATAGCCTGTATTGCGACGGTGGATGCTGGGTTTTGGAAAGTGCGTGCGGATGCGTTCTCTGACCTGTTGGGGGGAGAGCGCATCTCGGATATGGCGGTAGAGGTCTCCTTCCAGTGTATCAAGGGTGCATTTTTGGGCAAAAGCAGCGTTGTCTAAAGCACCGAATGTAACCTCGCTACCATCGCTGAGAATTGTTTGGAGTTCCAAAACCTTATCGCGGGTAGTGCCATAAACGATGCTGGTGGTGCCACAGGAATTATTGCCCACCATGCCGCCTATCATAGCTCGGTTGGCGGTGGAAGTAATAGGCGAAAAGAATAGCCCCAAGGGTTTCAAAACGGCATTGAGTTGGTCGCGCACGATGCCGGGTTGAACCCGCGCCCAGCGTTCTTCGACGTTGATAGCAATAATGTTATTGAAATGGCGAGACACATCTACTATGATACCACTGCCCACGCACTGCCCGGCCAAAGAAGTACCCGCTGTACGCGGAATGAGGGAGGTAGGGTGGTGGTTGGCAAAATGCACCAATTTGCGTATATCTTCCACTGTTTTGGGGATGGCAACTGCTAATGGGCGTTCGCGGTAGATAGAGGCATCGGTGGCATAAATAGCTAATGAAAGCTCATCGGTAAGTAGATCCCCGTCTAGCTGCTGACTTAGTAATTCGAGGGAACTTAACTCCAAGAAGGTTGTCATAAGTGGATATTCACATTGGTTTTAACCATCACTTTATCCCCTTTGCGGGTGATGGCACTGGGGAGGCTATATTTGATGGACTCGGATAGGTTGTTGAGTTGCTTTTCCCGAGGTGCATGGGGTAGCATGACCATGCTGATTTCTCGTGCGCGGCTGGGGCCTGCCAACCGCTTGATCATGTCTTCTTGGTTAGGTGCCACATTGAGGGTAGCTAATTCTGGCAAAAAGGTAAGTCCTCCTTGGAATTCCACGATGCGGCGCAAGGATTCAATGGAGTTACTCCGGTACTCAAAGGTAGGAAATGTTGGGTTATTACCATCAAGGTGGCACATATTGTTCACCTGATCGCTAAAGCAATTGCCTTCATTGAGCAACCACAGGTCGCAGGATTCAATATCTTCTACGTTTACTTGTTTCTGTTTGTACAATGGGTGTTTGTAGGAAACGTAAAGGAAGAATTTTTCATAAAAAAGCGGGTCTATAGCCAAGTCTAAGTTGGTGCGAATAGGGGTGGAAATGATGCCGCCATCAATGGTTCTGTCGATGAGGGCTTGTACGATGTCGCGGGTCATCATTTCGCGAATGGTGAGGCGGATGCCGGGAAAAGATTGCTGTAGATTGGGCATAAACATAGGCACCAAGTAGGGTGCCAGTGTAGGGATAATGCCAATGGACAGCGTGCCTTGGTCTTCCTCCTCGATGTGTAGGGCAAAGTCGCGAAGCTGCCGTGCTTCCAACATGACTCGGCGGGCGCGTTGCAGAAATTTATTCCCGTTTGGCGTAGTGCTGATAGGTTTGGTTTGGCGGTCGAAAAGGAGGAATCCGAGTTCTGTTTCTAGTTTTGTAATT